>JAUYSP010000047.1 GCA_030696305.1 Legionellaceae bacterium
GCCAAATAATACAAAATCACGCCAACTTTCCGCGCCGCAGATACTACCACACAAGACAACAAATAAAATTTCAATGAGTGGGTATAATTTGGATCTTGAAATTCTGGGGTCGGATAACTCTGAAAAATGAATGTCAAATCCGTTGTGTTGTAACCTTTGCATCCTTTGCCTCATAAAATAAAATGAAGCATTTGATCATTTTGTTCAATATTAGTCAAATTAAATATGATTTGTTGGGCCAAGGCCCAACCTACATCTTATTGATCAAATTTTGATGCGACAACCGTGGAGTAATAATACCTATATATTGATCTAAGTCATATAAAAATGATAAGTTATGAATTCTGATACCTTGTTCTGCAAAAAATTAGTGTGATTAAATTTTTTAAGCGGGGTTTTATTGTTGTCGTACCCTATGGATTAATTAATATTAAGGACATAAATCATGGGAACTGTTAACACTGTCACAAATAGAAGGACAGATGATCAATCTACAGATACTATAGAGATGGGATCCATCAAGAAAAAATCGTTATTGATAACAAAGATGACAGCAACAATGATGAACTGATCGATTCACTTATTAAAACTCAGCCACTGTGTTTATCATGTTGTTGAAAGAAATCCATGATCATGTAAATACCGAATGTTACGGTAAGCACCCTGGGAAAAAAATAATTCCTTCTTCATTTAGAGCTGAATTTGATGATACTCAGGCGATACAATCTGCTATTAAGCAGCATGGGTTAGTTGTTATTAATTGTCGTCGAAAATCATTATTAATTACAGCAAAATTAATAAAATCAATTTTTGGAAAGCCTATTAAAAATACCGCTGGAGGCAGAACTGGCTATATTTCTAGAATCAGAAAATCCGAAATAAAGGGGAGATTTCGAACATATACGGCAAGTGAATTTGCAGAGCCGCTCCACACTGATGGAGGACATCTTCCAATATTCCCTCGGTTTGTTTCTTTTTACTGTGTGCAGCCAGCATTGAATGGCGGTCTTAGTACTATTGTAAGTGTGCGTGAATTGTTGGAATCTTTGTATCAGAAATTTAATGAAGAAATCTATAGTTTTTTACAACCAAACTTTCTTCAAATCGACACAATGTATAGTAGAAATATAAGCAAACAACTCTTTTTTAGACTGGAAAATAACGAAATAGGTCTATCTTATTGGCCAGTAATGTTCAATGTTAAAACCAGTGAAACTGGTAGCAATATGCTACTAGCAATCAATAAATTTATACATGATCCCGTAAATCAATATCGATTTAAATTAGAAAAACATGAACTATTGGTAGTAGATAATTGCCGTGTATTGCATAGTAGAACCGCATTCCATAAAAATGACCAACGATGCTTACTGAGATTATGGAATGGCCTTGTTGAGCCAGGAAAAATTGAGGTTCTAAGTGATTGGAGGGATCTGGAAACCTCGGTCGAACGCTGCTCTTACTAGTTTGAAACGAGTACTTTTTCATATCAGAGACGTGTATTTGTATTTTTTGGGGAATTACCTGGCTTGTCATGCTTCATAATCCGATGGTAACATAATGCAACAATGTTTGTGAGCTGGAGAAACCATATTCAAATACTTATTGGAAAAGGTTGCTTTGTTGCTAGAACAGAACCTAGGGTAAGGGGTATCGTCATTTCTGAAGGGATTATGAGTAGTAGTAAGTCCGTTGCCTTAATAAGGCACTGCGTCTTTTAAATGAAGGTAGGGTAGCTAAACTGATTGGTTATATCAAATAATAGGTTAATAGGACAAGGATGATTTCATGAAAAAAATTAGTGTGATTGCGTTTATTTTGGGGGCTGGATACTTTGCTATAGGGCAGGCAGGTACAATTGGGGCCGATTCTACTTCTCCGCAAGTGGTTTCAGGTGTGAAGCCTTATCTCAGTGTTGATAGTTCTTATACGTGGATTAAAGCAAAAGGATATTCTATAAATAACCGTACCCCTTTTCTTACCTCGAAGCCATGGGGTGGGCGATTAGCAGCAGGTTTTAATTATCCTATCTCCGAGACTGTTCGACTTAGTGCCGAGTTTGGTGGCGGATATTATGGTGAAAAAGCAGGTATAGCACCTGCTGTTGGTTACAATTGCAGAGCCACTACAGATGGGTATGATTTGTTAGTTGGTGCTATATATGGTTTACGTCCGTTCGATTTATTTGGCGGTGTCGGTGTCATGTCGCAAAACAGGCGGGTTACTTTAAAACAAAATTTATCTCTAAATAGCGGAGGCCAATTTTCGGGTGTTTTGACACAAAAATATAACGCGACTCAATCGTTACCAGAAGTTAAGGTTGGAGGAATTTATAACCTGAATAACAATATTGCATTATCACTAGCATATATGCATGTTTTTGGCACGAATTTACAAGCTACCTATACAATATCAGCAACGAGTCAGAATGGTTTTATAGATACACGGAACACAACGCTTGACTCTATTTTATTAGGTATCCGTTACTACATTGTATAGGCAGAGGCTGATCGGATGTCTATAGCTCGACACCAATAGAGTAGTACTATTTTTCCCGGCCACATTTATTAACCGGATTGTATGAACGGTGGTTTTTATTAGGATCCTGGAGGTAATTACTTCTCTATGTTGCTAAACCATCTTAGCCGGCAAGTAGCAAAGCGCAGAGTGCCCCTGATATTTTGGTTATACGCCAAATATAGGGGCACTTTAATTATGTTATAGTCATCTAACTCGTTGACTCACATCGAAAAAAATCAACGTGCCGAAAAAGATATTATCGTAGTTTTCCTGATTTATAGCCACATTAACAGAAAGCAATTCCGAGGACATTAGAGGAATACGTTATTTAAATAGAATGGTTAGAATACTTCGTTTTACGAAGAGTAGTGGAATAAGGAAAGTGTTTAATCGGAAGATGAAAGAATCGTACTTATCAGAAATATCTGCCACTGCAGGTATATCCCTCGCTTCGCTCGGGTGATGTGGGGGAGTTACAAATAAACCAATCAAAATAACGACGCCAATATATGTATTAATTATATTGGCGTCCCCAAGGGGATTCGAACCCCTGTTGCCGCCGTGAAAGGGCAGTGTCCTAGGCCTCTAGACGATGGGGACTAAGGTTTGTTTAGGTAGCTTGGTGGAGCTAGGCGGGATCGAACCGCCGACCTCTTGCATGCCATGCAAGCGCTCTCCCAGCTGAGCTATAACCCCAAACTGTGCGCGCAGTATATGAGAGTTAGTCGGTACCTGTCAAGGATTTATAATCAGATTTTGCAATTTTTTTCTGATATGCGATTTTGCACATAGGATAATAAGTCGAGAAGGTTGCGAGCCTTGGTTCCAAACTGTGCTAGGGCCTGTCGAGCCATGTCGATGTGATCTTGAATTAACTGGGCTAATCGGGCTTCGTCATATAAATTAGCAAATGTTTGCTTTTCATTGGCGCTATCGGACGAACGGCCTTTGCCCAATGAATCGGAGTGACTATAGCGATCTAAATAATCATCTTGCATTTGAAAAAGCAGGCCTAAATGCATAGCAAATTGACGAAGTGCTTTAGCTGATGCTTCAGACGTTTCACTGGCCGCTAACACCATGTTAATGCACGCGAGAATCAATTTACCCGTTTTGAGTAAATGAATTTCACATAATTGGGCTTCGCTGATGTTCGGATTGGTCAGCTCGGTCATATCTAAGCTTTGCCCGCTGACCATACCCGAAGGGCCTGAGGCTAATAATAATTCATGAGCTACGGCTACAACCTGAGGCATCGTCAGGGATAGTGGTAATTGACACAATAAGGTGTCAATAGCCAATGCCTGCATGCCATCGCCTACTAAAATTGCAGTTGCTTCATCGAATGCGCGATGACAGCTTGGTATACCACGACGTAGGTCGTCATTATCCATGGCCGGTAAATCATCATGTACTAATGAAAACGAGTGAACTAGTTCAATGGCTGCGGCAATTGTATCTAAAGCACGAGCATTGGTGTCGAATAGCTCGCCACATAAATAAACCAAAATCGGCCGTAAACGCTTACCACCAGGAAATAGCGAATAAAAAATAGCTTCTTTGATACGCCTTGCGGGGATATCTGCTGCATAGACGACATCATGAAGTACTTGTTCGAGGCGTGCTTTATAGTGGATAATCGTGGGGTTATTCATTATCAGAACCATTTGTCGATGGATTGATAGAAAGCAGCTCAATTTTTTGCTCAGCATTGTTGAGTGTTTCTTGGCAGGTACGAGCTAACGTAATTCCCTTCTCAAATTGTTTTAATGAGTCTTCTAGGGATAACTCGCCCTTTTCTAATTGCATGACAATTGCTTCTAATTCGGCAATAGATGTTTCAAATTGTATAGGTTTAGTCATCGAATCACAAAATTAGGTTATAATTTTCTGAGGATTATACCTAAGGATTGCAGAAAGAGGTATTTATTTTATGAAAGTCAAAACACGTTTTGTCTGTGCCCATTGTGCGGCAACGTATTCTCAATGGTCTGGACAGTGTATTCAATGTGGCGCTTGGAATGGGATTAGTGAAGAAGGTGTTTCCTTAAATGTGCGGGGGGCTCGAGGTCATTATGCGAATCAACGTTCAGCAATCACGCTGATCGAAGATGTGGTAATTGATCGCGAAATTCGTATGGATTGCGGTTTGTCTGAATTAAATCGTGTTTTGGGAGGGGGCTTAGTTGATGGCTCTGTAGTCTTAATTGGCGGTGATCCTGGAATAGGAAAATCAACCCTTTTATTACAAACGTTAGCTAATTTATCAGTCAACGAACGTGTATTGTATGTCACTGGCGAAGAGTCATTGCAGCAAGTTGCGATGCGAGCTAAACGCTTGCAATTACCTTTGCAGGGCTTACGATTATTGGCCGAAACGCAAGTAGAAGCAATTATAGATCATGCTCAGAAAGAAAAGCCGCGTGTGATCGTGATAGATTCAATCCAAACAATTTTTACTGAAACAATTGCTTCAGCACCCGGGGGTGTTGGGCAAGTACGTGAGGCAGCAGCACAATTGGTTCGTTTTGCTAAAATGAGTCAAACTGCTGTCTTTTTGGTAGGCCACGTGACAAAAGAAGGGGCTTTAGCTGGGCCTCGTGTATTAGAGCACATGGTTGATTGTGTGTTGTATTTTGAAGGACAAAGCGATAGCCGGTTTCGAGTGATTCGAGCGATTAAAAATCGCTTCGGTGCGGTGAATGAATTGGGTGTTTTCGCTATGACTGATCGTGGCTTAAAAGAAGTAGCAAATCCATCCGCAATTTTTTTATCAAGACAGCCAGAGCCAACTCCCGGCAGTGCAGTGATGGTTACTTGGGAAGGTTCTCGCCCTATGTTGGTTGAGGTTCAAGCCTTAGTGGATGAGGCTCATGGTCAGCAAGCCAGGCGAGTAACCGCGGGTTTAGAGCATAATCGACTAGCAATTTTATTGGCTGTATTGCACCGACACGGTGGCATAGCCACATTTGATCAAGATGTTTTTATTAATGTGGTGGGCGGAGTAAAAGTTACGGAAACTGCGAGTGATTTAGCGCTTATTGCTGCCGTAGTTTCAAGCTTGCGTAATCGGATTTTTAATTCTGAAACGATTATTTTTGGTGAAATAGGGTTAGCTGGGGAAATTAGACCAGTGCAAAGTGGCCATGAACGCTTAAAAGAAGCTGCTAAACATGGGTTTAAATATGCAATCGTTCCGCATGCGAACGCTCCTAAACAGGCGATGGATATCGAGGTATTTGCGGTTAAACATTTACAAGATGTACTAGAAAAAATCTAAGACTACGAGTATTATCGCGGCATGAATATTTTACATGTTTATAAGACATTTATTAATGACACCATAGGTGGTGTGGAACAAGTTATTGCTAATATTGTTAAAACAGGCAATTTGGATGATTTCGAGCATAACGTGCTTTCATTGTCACCAACCTGTTCAGATGTGGATACCTCGTTTGCGGGGGTTAAAAATCTCCGTTACAAAGAGCAATTTTCAATTGCTTCGAACTCATTTTCGCTTGCATTGTTCCGTGATTTTCGGTCGTTAGTAAGTCAATATGATTTGATTCATTATCATTTCCCATGGCCGTTTGCGGATATGATGCATCTTTTTTGGCAAATTAAAAAGCCATCAGTTGTGACTTATCACTCTGATATTGTGCGACAGAAGAAATTATCCTATTTATACTCACCTCTGATGCATCGTTTTTTACGCTCCGTAGATTTATTGGTGGCTACTTCACCCAATTATTTAGAAACTAGTCCCGTGTTACAAACGTATCAAAGTAAAACGAAAGTAGTGCCTATCGGAATCAGTAAGGCCAATTATGTGCTTCCTTCGCAGGAGCGAAAAATGTATTGGCAAAAGCGTTTAGGCGAGCGTTTCTTTTTATTTGTTGGTGTGATGCGTTACTACAAAGGGTTGCATATATTACTTGAAGCAATACAATATGCTGAGTTTCCTGTGGTGATAGTGGGGACTGGGCCAATAGAAAACGAATTGAAACGCCAAGCCAATAAGTTACAACTAACTAATGTGCATTTTTTAGGACGTGTATCGGATAGCGATAAGAATGCTTTATTGCAATTATCGACTTCAATGGTGTTTCCGTCACATCTGCGCTCAGAAGCTTTTGGCGTATCGCTTTTAGAAGGCGCTATGTTCGGTAAACCGCTAATTTCAACGGAAATTGGCACAGGTACAAGCTTTATTAATATCGACGGAAAAACCGGCATCGTAGTCCCACCGGCCGATCCGATGGCACTCAGGCAGGCGATGGATTTTATTTGGAACCATCCTGAAGAAAGTAAATTGATGGGGAAACATGCCGCGGCGCGTTATCGCTATTTATTTACAAGTAGTAAAATGGTTGCAGAGTATGAGAAATTATATCAAAAAGTGCTTATTCGGCATGGTACTTAATTCATTTTTTTATAGAGTGCTGTAAGTCATCCTCATTTTCGGTATCTGACATTCCTTCTAAAGGGTTGGGGGAGGGTAATGGATTGTAAAAAAAACCATTATTACCTGGGCAGTTAGGACTGTCTTCTGACGATGAAGCATCACTTTTCTTTGGAATACTACTGGAACTCGATTCGATGGTCGTCGTCCCGCTGGTTGATCTAGATCGGGTCAACGAATCATCGGAAAACGACCGTAATATCACGGTGTGTAAATCTTCGCTCAGCGTGTCATCGCTCCCATTCACTTCGTTGATCAAGAAAGGTGATTTTTGTGTAGTTATTTCAATTTTTGCTCCAGGAAAGCCGCTTGCTCCATTGTTAGAAAACTTAATTGCGGATGAAAAATCCGGAGAGCGTACTGGTGCAATTCGCGAGTTAAACTCGCGACCCGTTAATATTTGAAAAATCAAATGGTGCACGCCTTGTCCCGCACCACCTAACAAGCCTTTTAGTTTTCGTTTCTTTTTATCGCTGTTACCCCAGTGATTATTGATCAGGTAATTTAATTGTTGACGTTCATTTTCTACTGTTAATAAAAAGTCTGGTGGAAATCCAGGACCGGCATCCAAAAAAGTCATTATTATTTCATTGTTTGAAATTTCAATATTAAAATTTAAGTATACATGGGTATTATCATTGCGATGATCCTTCAAATGGTATTCTATAACCGCATCAATGGCATTTTTTAATATCTCGAAAAAGCTGTCATGTAATAAATTATATCCTGGTGAAGCAAAAATAATTTGTTGTTCTTCTTCTGTAAATTTAGTTAAAACACCGTCTGTCATTTTATCTTGTAGCATGCCAACTGGATTGGTGATTTCAGAAAGTTCATTGTATAACCTTAGATATCGTTTATATTTTGTAGAGTAAAGCGAGATATCTGATGTGTTGATCGTTTTTACGAGACGCAGATATTCTGTTAAATCTATATCCAAAGTGGTGGAGCCATTTTTTTCAGTAAATATCTTGGTACTAATTAACATGCAGTTTAGCTCATTGGTCAGTTGATAAGTATTTTTAACATAAGTTTAGATAACCATACTATGTCCCTCATCAATCCTCAACTTTTTGGCCATATCTTTTGCAAAATATGAAACAATTAAATCCGCTCCTGCTCGTTTAATAGCAATTAAACTTTCAAACATGGCTTGCTCTTCATCAATTAAACCTTGCGCTGCGGCAGCTTTAATCATTGAATATTCCCCACTTACTTGATATGCACAAAGAGGAACTTCTGGGAAATGTTGTTTTATTCGATAAATTACATCAAGATAATTCATTGCTGGTTTAACCATGAGAAGATCAGCACCTTCGTTTAAATCAAGTGTCGCTTCACGAATGGCTTCTTGCGCGTTTGCGGGATCCATCTGGTAGGTGCGCCTATCACCAAATTTAGGCGCGCCTTCTGCTGCTTCTCGAAATGGTCCATAAAAACTTGAACTGTATTTGACTGCATAACTTAAGATCGCAACTTGTTGATGCCCCGCGTTATCTAATGCTTGTCGAATAGCTTGTACCATGCCATCCGTCATGCTACTTGGAGCAATCCAATCGGCGCCGGCATCTGCATAACTAATTGCTTGCTCAGCTAAACGCATTAGTGTTGCATCGTTATCGATGATTTTATCTTCTAATACGCCACAGTGGCCATGATCTGTGTATTCACATAGGCACACATCTGCAATGATCGTCATTTCTGAATTGATGTTGCGAATTGTGCGGATCGCTTGTTGAATAATACCTGTTGATTTCAATGAAGCTGTTCCCTGCGCATCTTTATGGGCGGGGATTCCAAATAATAATACCGCTGGAATATTTAAAGCGGCTAAGCTTTCAATTTCTGCTGGCAGATCATTTAATGTCAGCTGAAATTGACCCGGCATGGCTTTAATTTCGCGCTTCGTTTGTAATGTTTCGCTAATGAACAATGGTGCAATAAATTGTTGAGGACTCAATCGTGTTTCGCGAACCATATCTCGAATAGTGGGGGTGCGGCGTAATCGCTTTAGTCGTAATGGTAAAGAATACTTCATTGCGTTTGCTCCATTTGTTTTGCTAAATAATGATTTGCTAATGTTAATACCTCATTGGGTATGCCGGCTAATGCGGCTACTTCTAGCCCATAACTGCGATTGGTTGGACCTGGCTCAACATGGTATAAAAATACAATTTGATTGTTAGTTAACGTAGCCGTTAAATGAACGTTTTTGATGCAATTTAATTCATTTGGTAAAGTAGTCAACTCAAAGTAATGCGTCGAAAATAAAGTGTACGCTTGAATGGTCTTTGCTAGATAAGCACAGCAAGCTGATGCTAGTGCCATACCGTCAAATGTACTGGTGCCGCGGCCAATTTCGTCAATTAGCACTAGGCTGTTAGACGTTGCTTGGCGGAGAATATGCGCTGTTTCAGTCATTTCTACCATAAACGTCGATCGACCCGATGCAAGATCATCACTGGCACCAATTCGAGTAAATATTTTATCAATCGGACCAATGTTAGCGCTTTTAGCAGGAACAAAACTACCAATGTGAGCCAATAATACAATCAATGCATTTTGTCGCATGTACGTTGATTTGCCTCCCATATTGGGGCCGGTAATTAGTAATACATGTTCTGACGGTTGTAAGTTTAGATCATTTGCAATAAAGCGTTCTTGTAAAATATGTTCTATGACTGGATGTCTACCTTGATTAATTTGAATGCCATCTTGTTCTTGTAATATCGGACAACACCATTGTAATGACTCAGCCCGCTCAGCCAAGTTACTTAATACGTCGAGTTGAGCGATTGCGTTGGCGATATCAGTTAACTGTGGCAAGTAGAGACGAACTTCGTCTAATAAACAATCGTATAACCATTTTTCTCGACTCAATGCTTTGCTTTCTGCGGTTAAGACTTTTTCTTCGAAGGCTTTCAATTCTGGGGTGATGTAACGCTCTACATTTTTTAAAGTTTGTTTGCGTTGAAAATGTAGTGGTGCTTTGTCTGCTTGAGCTCTAGATAATTCGATGTAATAGCCATGTACTCGGTTGTAACCAAATTTTAAGGTAGATAAGCCCGAGCGTGTTTTTTCTGCTTGCTCTAATTCGAGTAATTTATCCGTTGCGTGATGACTTAAATCACGGAGTTCATCAAGCTCCTGATCAAAGCCCTGAGCAATGACCCCACCATCACGTACTAACATCGGTGGATTATCAACTAATGCGTTGATTAGTATCTCACACAGGGTGGGCAGCGGGGTGATTTGTTTGACTATAGATTTAATTAAGACAGCATGATTATTTACTATAGATTCCTGTAGCTCAGGCAATAAGTTAAGTGTTTGTCGCAATTGTACTAAATCCCGAGGCCTTGCCGATTTTAAGGCGACTCGAGCGATAATGCGTTCGACATCGGATACTTGTTTCAACAATTGATGTAAGTTGGTGTGTTGTTTTTTTTCAATCAGCGTTTTGATAGCCTCTTGTCTTAATTGAAGTTGGGTATGATTACGTAACGGCCGACCTAACCAGCGCTTCAAGAGTCGACTACCCATGGCACACGCTGTTTGATCAAGACAGGTTAATAACGTATGGTGTTGCTCGCCTTGATTATTGGTAAATAATTCGAGATGGCGTTGGGTTGCTGCATCTAAATGGAGATAATCATGAGATTGCTCCAATGTCATTGTTCGTAGATGAGGCAGTGCTTGGCGTTGGGTGATTTGCAAATAAGACAATAAAGCACCGGCGGCAGGTAAAGCAATGGGGCAAGTTGTTTCACCGAATGCTTGTAAATCACGGACCTGAAATTGTTGACACAGTAACTCATGTGCCCGCTGGTTATCAAAGTCCCAAGAAGGTCTAATTTTAATGACGCCCGATTCTCGAGAAGAAATGCATGTTAAGGGCTGTTTCAATAATAATTCGGCGGGCTGTAGTCGCGTAATTTCAGCCAATAATTGTGCTTCATCATTAATTTGCAACAAATGGAAACGTCCGGCACTCAAATCAACCCAAGCTAGTCCAAAAGTATGCCGCTGCTGATGCACAGCTAGTAAAATCACATCGCGCTTAGACTCAAGTAACGCTTCATCAGTGACTGTTCCTGGGGTAATAATCCGCGTAACTTGACGCTCTACAGGACCTTTACTCGTAGCAGGATCGCCGATTTGTTCACAAATGGCTACCGACTCACCCTTTTTTAATAAACGGGCTAAATAATTTTCAATCGCATGATGAGGCACGCCAGCCATCGGAATGGGGCTGCCATTGGATTGCCCGCGATGGGTTAATGTTAAATCGAGTAAACCGGCGGCACGTTTTGCGTCATCAAAAAATAGCTCATAAAAATCTCCCATTCGATACAACAACAGCATATCAGAATAATCTGCTTTTATTCGTAAATATTGTTGCATCATCGGGGTATGAGGGGGTGTCATCGACAAGCTCTGCGTGAAATAAAATTAGCGAGATTTTAACACAGGCAGTGGTTATAAAAATAGGTCGTTTTGCGAGCGTTATAGATTATAAACCCAAAGGTAATACCCAGGAGCGTCCCGAACGTCGTGAGGGATCTCTGAGTGACTAGACTCGTGCCCAATGCCGGAGATCCCTCACTACGTTCGGGATGACGTCGCTTCAGTTTGGGGGAGTTCCATTAAGAGTGATTTATCCATAAATTGTCTGTAAATTTGACAAACTGTTTATTATGGTCTATATATTAAGTATAGACAGCTAGTTATCGACGGTCCAACTACTGGCTGATTGGCCAGGTTGTGATTGCGGCGCGCGAGCCGGAGTTGCTTTTAGCAATGAAGGATTTCCGGAAGCGTCTGTTTCAAATTGAGACCATATCGATAGCAACTGTCTACTTTTTTTAGTGATTAGTCCCTTATTCCCGTCCCTCGTTTCAACAAGACTAAATTCAATCCAAGTAAAAATATAACTAATCCACAAATAAAGATCATAGCCGGTGTGATATGTGGATTCTTTTGACCTATCATGGCCCAACGCAAGGCATCTACCATGTAGAAAATAGGATTCAAAAGGGCAATGTGATGCCAGAATGGGGGCAACATACTAATGGAGTAAAAGACACCCCCTAAGTAGGTTAACGGCGATAAAATAAAAGTGGGAACAATAGTTACATCATCAAACGTACGTGCCAGCATGCCGTTAGTGAATCCAGCTAAGGAAAATAGGCTGGAAAATAATACGATTAACAACATGGTAAACGGCAAATTATTCCAATGAAGTTCGACAAATAGCGCTGCGATCGATAATACTAAAAGCGCAATAATGAATCCTCTAATGATGCCACCTAATACGTATCCTAATAAAAAAACTATATTATACATTGGACTGATAAGAAGCTCTTCTACACTACGTTGAAAACGAGCAGAAAATAATGAGGATGAGGTATTTGAGTATGTATTAGTAATGACTGCAATTAAGACTAAGCCTGGCGCAATGTATAAACCATATGGAACACCATCTACACTACCTAGGCGCTTACCGATGATGGCACCAAAAATTAAAAAATAGAGCAAAGTTGTAATCACGGAAGGTAAAAATACTTGCAGCCAAATACGAAACATCCGAGTGGTTTCATGTTTTAGGTGAGTGGTTAAAGCAACCCATTGTAATTTAAGATTCATGATGAATTAAATCCATAAATAATGCTTCTAATCGATTGGTTTTATTTCGCATACTGTGAATACGAATCCCTAGTTTATCAAACATAGCAAAGATATCATTGAGTGCGTAACGGTTATCAACGCGTAATTCAATCGTATTGGAATCTACCTTGGTACCCGAAAATGGAGCCAAATCAGGAAGAATGCTAATTGGTTCTAAGGTGGTTAAAACCAACGTTTGATGGTGGAGTGAATGTAACAAATTTTTCATGCTTGTATTTTCAATGATACTGCCTTCATCGATAATTGCTATATGATTACATAGTTGCTCTGCTTCTTCTAAGTAATGCGTGGTTAGAATAATGGTGGTGCCTTCTTCAGCATTGATTCGTTTTAAAAACTCCCACATACTGCGACGAATTTCAATATCAACGCCGGCGGTTGGTTCATCTAAAATTAGTAAAGAAGGTTGGTGCATTAAGGCCCGAGCGATCATTAAACGGCGTTTCATTCCACCGGATAGGTGTCGTACAGGATGAGAACGCTTATCCCAGAGCCCCAATTGTGTTAATAAATAATGAGCTCTTGGAATAGCTAGTTTTGAAGACAAACCATAATATCCTGCTTGAACGATCAGGATTTCTTCACAACTTTCAAAAATGTTTAAATTAATTTCTTGGGGAACTAATCCTAATGACGACTTGGCATTTTCTGGGTTTTTATCTAAATCATAACCGTTAATGGTTATTTTTCCTGATGTTTTGGTTAACAAAGTACTAATTAAGCCAATCGTAGTGGATTTTCCAGCGCCATTTGCACCAAGTAATGCAAAAAAATCTCCTTTTTGCACTTCCAAATCGATCCCCTTCAATGCTTCTATGCCATTTCTATATGTCTTCTTTAGGTTAGTAATTTCTAAAGCAAAATCATTCGGTATCATGGGCTAGCCTTCGTCTGTAAGCACGGAAATAGGTTAAGGGAGAATGCTCTAGCAAATCAGATAATTTTTCCATATACACACAGGCATAACGTTCTACTTGATATGCAAAATAACTTTCCTCAGCCCCAGCTCGGAAAACACGTCCCCACGTTGGATTAAAAAATGCGTTTTGTTCCTGTAACAAGTTGGTTATCTTCATATCAATTGCTGAGATATCTGTTTGTAGTTGCTGTAATTCATGGTGATATTTGGCATTTTGCTTGTGAATATTTTTGGTTTGGACATCAATATAATGCTGCTCTAAGCCGGTTTTTATTTCCATTGCAGCTGTGATTTGACGCTCGATTGGTAATGCTTTTTGTTGCGCCTCTATTTCCGCACCTAGCTCCTCAACAATTAATGCTGTACGCCAGTTGCAATCTTTTTTCAAGCGTAAAATATCCCCATAAATATGATCACCAATATATAAAATTTCATCGCCATTTAGAGTTAAGTCATCGGTAAACTTTTTAGCATTACCACCTTGGTAAATACCTGAAACAATTGCACCATTCAAATTCGTCATGCATCCATCGGCCGGATCAATCTGTAAAAATTTTAAATTATCATAAAAAAAACGGGGTTTATTCGATAAGGTAATGACAAACTCAAAAAGATCTCGCCATGTTTCACCGGGTGGTAAAAACGGTGTAATGGCATAATCCAACATGATTTTGGTATAGGAATAGTCTGAGTTAGTTAAAATAAAAATCTTTTTTCCAAGGTGTTTATATCGTTGTAACCCTTCGACTACATTAGGTTCAAGGATAACAAATTCATCAAGATGCTGACTGATGTATTGCTTTAAATCGCCTGCGGCATGCACTTTGTCAACAGAATATAAAACATCAAATGCAATGGTTTCATAACTCGGTAATGCCCCGGGGTTTTTGTCTTTAAAATCAATAAGCTGGCCAAATAGTACGCAAAAGGCGATTGAAAACGCGGTATCAATGGCAATGTAATTGGGCTCATTCAAATCCACATAAATACTACGATAAATCTGTTTTTGCTCTGTAAATTGAATGGGCTGGGTACCGTGGTAACTTTGCCGAATAGCTCCGTATCGACTAAGTTTTAAAATATTACCATTTTTACTATCCACGATTGAGCCGCGAATTGCGTGATCATAATGAAAGGTTAACTCATTGATTGCTTTTGGGTATTTTTTATTTTCGATCAGGTAATTAATCACAAATTGATATACTAACGATTCAAAGTTCTTACTTTGATAACGAATTAGGGTGTGATCCATATCTAATCCGATGTATTTAATTTTTTTCAAATTTAATGTTCGATTGACAAATACGTTTGATCTCATTTTTGAGGGTTTCCTTCCTGAATAATTTTCTCTAACACGCTTGGATCTGCAAGAGTTGATATATCACCAAGATTATCCAATTCATGATTGGCTATTTTTCGTAAGATGCGCCGCATGATTTTTCCCGACCGTGTTTTAGGGAGTGCAGTGGTCCATTGTATTGTGTCCGGTGTGGCAAACGGACCGATGTTGTTACGAATATGGAGTAACAATTCTTTTTTCAATGTCTCTGATGGTACAACAGAAGCACGGGGTGTGACAAATGCATAAATGCTTTCGCCTTTTATTTCATGCGGGGTGCCTACGACCGCTGCTTCGGCAATAGCTGGATGAGAAATAAAAGCGCTTTCCAATTCTTCAGTACCGATGCGATGACCAGATACTTTGAGTACATCGTCATTGCGGCCTGTTATCCAATAACGACCCTCCGTATCCCGATACGCCCCATCACCAGTAAGATAGCAGCCGGGAATTTCTTTTAAGTAGGTGTCAATAAAACGCTGATGATCACCATAAATGCTTTGCATCAAACCCGGCCAGGGTTTTTTAATGACTAGCTGCCCGGATTGATTTGGGTCAACGGATTGTCCCTGGTGATTTACAACTTCTGGGAATACACCGGGGATAGGGTCGCCTGTCGTGCCTGGAGCGGGTGGGGTGATATTTGGTAGTGGCGTGAGCATTATTCCACCTGTTTCAGTTTGCCACCACGTATTCACAATTTCACATCGTTTTTCCCCAACCACCTCATTAAACCAGGTCCACACTTCAGGATTAAGCGGTTCGCCGACGGAGCCAAGTAATTTTAAACTGTTACGTGAACTAGCTTGAACCCAATGATCACCTTCTCGTCGCAACGCGCGCAAGGCAGTGGGGGAGGTGTAAAATTGGTTTACTTGATATTTATCGATAATTTGCCAGTAGCGCGAAAAAGAAGGATAGTTCGGAACGCCATCAAATAATAAGGTTGTTGCGCCTTGAGCTAAGGGTCCATAAACTAAATAAGAATGGGCGGTAATCCAGCCAATGTCTGCTGTGCACCAATACACATCCCCCGGTTGATAATTAAATACCTGCTGAAAGGTCATCGCAACGTAGACGAGATAACTCCCCGTGCTATGCAACGCACCTTTGGGTTTTCCAGTGGAACCAGACGTGTAAAGAATAAATAAGGGATCAGTTGATTGCATGTGTTCCACTGGACAATCTATAGATTCATTTTTGATTGCATCGTGATACCAAATATCGCGTTGTGGATTCCACTGAATGGTATTGCCAGTATGTTTTACCACAATGAGGTTTTTTAAGTTAGGACATTGCGCCACTGCTTCATCTGCATGCTGTTTCAGTGCAATAGTTTTTTCACCGCGGATACTTTCATCTGCGGTAATTAATAATCGACAATCTGCATCTAAAATTCGCGTTTTCAGAGCATCAGTGGAAAAACCGCCAAATACCACTGAATGAATAGCTCCAATACGAGCACAGGCCAGCATGGCAACGACGGCTTCGGGGATCATCGGAAGATAAATACAAACGCGATCACCTTTTGTTATGCCTAGTTTTTTTAATAGATTAGCAAATTGGCAAATACGCTGATGGAGCTGGTGATAGGTGAGGGTAGTGGCGTCGTTGGGGTTATTTCCTTCCCAAATCACTGCAACTTGATTGCCTCGTGTTTCCAAATGACGATCGACGCAGTTATAGCATGCATTTAATGTAGCGCCGACAAACCAATGTCTGTCGCGCGTATTGAAATCACCTTGAAGAACGTGAGACCAGGGTGAAAACCAAGAGACATATTGCTTAGCTTGGTTAGCCCAAAATTGCTCAAGATCAGTATGAGCTAACTGAGTTAGCGTTTGGTATTCGCGACTGTCCACTTCGTGCTATCCTTTGCATCAGTCTGAAAAAGCAAATGATAATGGATCTGTTGGAGAATTTATAGTCTGTTCAAACGCCAGTATTAACTCGACGCGAATGCTGGCGTTGTGCTTTCTGGTTGGGCTTGGCTACTATTCTCTGCATTATGAACGACCTGTGTATCGTTGGTGGCAGCTTGACTCGTCGGATATTTATTTGACCATGCATTACGCGTCGCTTCGTTCGTACTGAGGGGGGCAGTCGTATTTGTCTGAGTCTTATTAGGAGTGAGACCTAACCCTGCGATGGACATAGCGACATAAGACGAGCTATTTGCTGCGCTAGTCATTGGCGATATCGTGCGCAACTCTGCTGCAATCTCAGCTAACTCTGGGCTGAAAATCTCACTGTCACCCGTTTCAATATCTCCTGCATTCACATAAAAATCATGATAGCGATAGCGTGTTTTGTATTCCGTGTTATTTAGGTTATATTTTGCTGGGTGCAACAAGGGGTCGCGGGTTAGTGGGTTTTTTAGTTGGGTTTGACCCACATGTGTATCACAACATAGACTTTTCAATGATTCTCTATCACAAATGATTGAGCTGTTGGCTATTGAACTATTGGGGATTGCTCGCCATTGTTCACGCGTTCCTAGCATACTGGCGATACAATATTGTTTGACCAATACTATCTTGTCTTTAGGTTCTGGTACGTTTAGCTGCATAACGCATGGCTCATTTTCTATTGCTTTCAGTTCGTTTTGAATGCTTTCGTACCGTTCAATTAATGGTAAAACCGCTTGATGCTGATGTTGTTTATAAAATGACAACTCTTCTTTAGATAAAATTTGTATAGTTGTAGTAAGCCCGAAATTAGCAAATTCAGTGGGAGACATCCGTTCTTGTATTGGATGGGATGGCCCTGTTCTCATTAGCTGAAGGATGTCTGTTGTTAAATTATTGAAATTTATTGATCCTAAATCTCTAGGAACCCCTCTAAATTGATTTAGTGGATATCGCATTGATATTCTATTTCGTATCTCATGCAATTGATTTTTTGTGGTAGTTAATATACGTATAGCCGCAGTTCGTTGGCGCTGAGTATTAGCATCAGGGGCGAGCGTGTTTTGAGATATTTTTTCTTGGATGGTTTTGACTGTTTGAAACGCACCTGCTAATTGTTCAATTCCTTCACGTAATTCTCGTATGGGTCGGCGCAAGTTTATTATGTTTGTCTGAAGTTGTTGTCGTGCATCAGGTGTAGTAGTTGCAACAAAGTCTGACAAATAGTCATTTGATTCTTGTTGATAAGTGTTTAGTATTCTGGTTGCTCTGTTTAATTCACTTTTTGTTTCGCTTATAGGTATATCCACATAGGTGTCTCTATTTAGGTCGTTTTCAAGGGCATGGTCCATCAATGCTGATAAGGCAGCAGTGTCTATTGTTCGTAATTGCTCTAATACCTGCTCGGTTTTAAATGGACTGTCTCCGGGAGACCTTCTATTGAGATCGTTGATTACTTCATATACCTCAACAAATATTTGGGTCCGCTCTCTTTGTGAACTAAGTGTTTCTTGGTCGCTTGCAGAATATTTACAATAAAATTCAACAAATTTATAAACTTTTAAAAACAATTTATTATATAAAGCGCTGTCTTCAAAGAGGGTAGGTATGGACATTATATCATCGCTCATAGCTGATAACAGTCCTGTTAGACCTAATTTCCAACCTTTTTTGAATTCGAGATAAGGTACAATCAATAGTGAATACAAAATAGACTCTCGGATGATCATGGCTGTATACAAGACTAAAATGACCGAGAATGCTATTTGAGATAAAAAGGCAAGAACCAGAGCAAGAATCGGATTAGAGCCTTGAGTTCGGAAGCGTTTATAAAATAAATAAGGCGTACTCGCCACGATACGAGCAGCGTAGAACAGATAGAAAAATGGTGAGGTAATGACCTTTCCAACTCCTTTTACAAGTCCCCAAACGCCGCCACCTATAGCTCCGATTGTTTTATCCGCATAATTTGCCATTTTAAGTACCTTTTTTAAACTTAACGCATGATATACTTCAATCAAATTGATGTCAATATGACTATAAACAAGCAATGGTGGATATTTATCGTCCAGACCTGTCTCTTGCTATTTCCTCCTCCTCTCGCTACTCTTCAGCCATGAATTGAAAGACAATGGAGTGTGTGGTGGGACGGATCGAGATTTTTCAAATTGATGCATTTACTGATAAAATGTTTCACGGTAATCCAGCAGCAATTTGTTTAATGGATGAGTGGTTGAATGACGAATTGCTACAAGCGATTGCCCTAGAAAACAATTTATCTGAAACCGCCTTTGTGATTGAACGAAAAGATGATTTTGAAATTCGTTGGTTTACTCCTAAAGGGGAGGTCAGTTTATGTGGCCATGCGGCGTTAGCGGCTGGGTTTTTAATTTTTGAATTGGGTAAAGCCATTGGTGAAGTGGTTCAATTTATGAGTGTTAGCGGCCCTTTTTCTGTCCGTAAAAAACAAAATCGTTTGACCATGGATTTTCCCCGTTTTGCGCTTCATCAAATTGTACCGCCTGCCTTTTTGTCAACGGTGATTAATAAATCGTGTCTCGAAGTCTATGAAAGTGACTTGGATTATTTAGTTTTGCTATCTAATGAAATTAATGTGTTAAATGCGCAGATTGATTTGAATGTATTACAAAAACTGAGCAAACGCGGATTAATTATTACTGCTGGTTGCCAAGATTTTGACTTCTATTCACGTTGTTTTTATCCTAAATATAATATCCCCGAAGATCCAGTCACTGGTTCTGCTTATTGTACATTAGGGCCATTCTGGTCGATGCGATTAAATAAACGTAGCTTGCACGCAAAACAAGGATCAACTCGAACGGGTGATGTATTTTGCGAGGTATTTGATGACCACGTTTTAATTTCAGGGTATTGTAAGTGGTATTCAAAAGGATATTTGGTGATCTGATGACACAGTCAATGGGAAAAAAATTACGGGAGTTGGTCCGTGCCGAAGCGCCACTGCAATTATTAGGTACAATTAACGCCTATGCAGCGATGTTAGCTGAAGATGCTGGAGCACAAGCAATTTATTTATCAGGAGCTGGTGTAGCCAATGCTTCTTATGGTTTACCTGATTTAGGTATGACAAATCTCAGCGATGTATTAGATGATGCGCGACGTATTGTTCAGGCATCATCGTTGCCATTGTTAGTTGATGTGGATACGGGATGGGGACATTCGTTTAATATTGCTCGTACGGTTCAACTGATGGAACAAGTAGGGGTCGCTGCGATTCATATTGAAGATCAAGTAGCTGCAAAACGTTGTGGACATCGTCCGAATAAAAGCATCGTTTCTAAGCAGGAAATGGGTGATCGGATCAAATCTGCTGTGGATGCACGCGTTGATAGCAATTTTGTAATTATGGCCCGAACGGACGCTTATGCAAAAGAAGGGATGAATGCAGCATTAGATCGAGCGGCTTATTGTGTTGAATTAGGCGCTGATATGATTTTCCCTGAAGCACTAACTACGCTAGAAGAATACCAATCGTTTACCGCTAACTTAGATGTTCCAATCCTTGCAAACATTACTGAGTTTGGTAAAACGCCATTATTTACACGTGACCAGTTGCACCAAGTGGGGGTTGGTCTTATTCTTTATCCTCTCAGTGCATTTCGAGCGATGTCTCAAGCTGCAAGCACAGTTTATCGCACTATTTTGCAACAAGGAACACAAGCAGCTGAATTGAATAACATGCAAACACGTGATGACTTATATCGTGTCTTACGTTATTGTGAATATGAAAAGAAATTAGATAAGTTTGCGGAGGATCAGGATGGTCAGTAAGTCAGCAGGATTAGAGGGGATTATTGCAGGTAAATCAGCTATTGCAACAGTTGGCCAATCGGGAAAGGGGTTAAGCTATCGTGGTTATTCTATTGATGATTTAGCTGCTCATGCTTCATTTGAGGAAGTGGCTTATTTGTTAAATTATGGCCAATTACCAACATGTGCTGAATTACAAACTTACGTGAGCAAATTGATAAGCTTACGTAGCATACCCGACACACTAAAAAAGGTTTTGAAATTAACGCCTAAAAATACCCATCCGATGGATGTATTAAGAACCGCGTGTTCAATGCTTGGAACGCTAGAACCAGAGCACGATTTTTCGCAACAACATGATGTCGCAGATCGTTTATTGGCCTTGTTTCCTGGTATTTTATGTTACTGGTATTCGTTTCATTTTTTTGGTAAAGAAATTACCGGTGAAAGTGATGAGTCGACAATTGGCGGGCATTTCCTTGCTATGTTGCACGGCTCAAAACCACCTAAAATACAACGAGACATGATGAATGTTTCGCTGGTTTTATATGCAGAACATGAATTTAATGCTTCTACGTTTGCGGCTCGTGTGACTGCTGCCACACTGTCGGATTTTTACTCGGCAATCACCAGTGCGATTGGTACCCTACGTGGCCCGTTGCATGGTGGTGCAAATGAAGCTGCGATGGAATTGATTCAACGATTCAAAACACCCCAAGAAGCAGAACAACAACTGCAAGTGATGCTGGATAATAAAGCAAAAATTATGGGATTCGGTCATCGGGTATATAAGACATGTGATCCACGTTCGGATATTATTAAAGTATGGGCGGAAAAATTAGGCAAAGCGAACGATGATTTATTGCTTTATAAAGTCTCTGAAAAGATTGAAGAAGTGATGTGGCGTGAGAAAAAATTATTCCCTAATTTAGATTTTTATAGTGCATCGGCTTATCATTACTGTGGTATTCCTACCTCATTGTTTACGCCTATTTTTGTGATGTCTCGAATTACAGGATGGTCGGCGCATGTATTTGAACAACGCGCCGATAATCGTTTGATTCGTCCGACTTCTGATTATATTGGGCCTGATTTAAAAGAATTTATTATGATTGATGCGAGATAGTAGCATGTCCTTATTTGTCGAAGAAAATGTAAAACCAGATTACGATACTGTGATTTCTGATATTGCTGATTATGTGCTCAGCACGCCGATTACCAGCGAGCTCGCCTATGACACTGCGAGGCTATGTTTGATGGACACCTTGGGCTGTGGCATGTTAGCGCTGAATTTTCGTGAATGCACCAAATTATTAGGGCCAGTTGTTCCTGGTGCTGATATGTCTGGTGGCGCACGCGTTCCGGGCACTAATTACGAGTTAGACCCGGTGCAAGCAGCATTTAACATTGGCACGATGATACGTTGGCTCGATTTTAACGATACATGGCTGGCTGCGGAGTGGGGGCATCCTTCGGATAATTTGGGTGGTATTTTAGCTGTTGCGGATTATCTTGCCCGTCAACAAGAGCGTGCGGGTAAACCTATTTTACTTATGCGAGATGTATTAACCGCGATGATCAAGGCGCATGAAATTCAAGGTTGTTTTGCATTGGAAAATAGTTTTAATGCGAAAGGCCTTGATCACGTCATCTTAGTTAAGTTAGCAAGTAGTGCGGTTGTTGCTGCTTTATTAGGTGCAGACAAAGATCAAATACAACGTACGATCTCGCAGGTGTTTGTGGACGGTCAAAGTCTACGAACCTACCGCCATGCTCCAAATGCTGGTTCGCGAAAATCTTGGGCTGCTGGTGATGCTACTTCACGCGCTGTGCGTCTGGCCTTAATTAGCATGACTGGAGAAATGGGATATCCCAGCGCTTTAACTGCTCCTAAATGGGGTTTTTATGACGTATTATTTGGTGGTCAGCCATTTCGTTTTCAACGACCTTTGGGTTCGTATGTGATGGAACATGTGCTATTTAAATTATCTTATCCTGCTGAATTTCATGCACAAACAGCCGTAGAATGTGCAGTTTTATTACATTCACAAGTAAAAGATAAACTGGATACAATTGAACGAATTGAACTCGTAACGCATGAATCGGCTATTCGAATTATTAGTAAACAAGGTCCATTACATAATCCTGCAGATCGTGATCATTGCTTGCAATATATGGTTGCAATAGGTTTGTTATTCGGTGATTTGCGTGCTGAACATTACGAAGATGATATAGCACAGGATCCTCGGATTGATGAATTGCGGGGTAAAATGTATGTAACTGAAAATAAACAGTTTTCTATAGATTATCATGCTCCTGAAAAACGCTCGATTGCAAACAGTATAAAAGTTGTTTTTCATGATGGCAGTGAAACCGATTTAATCTCAATTGAATATCCGATTGGACATAAACGTCGCCGAGAAGAAGGCTTACCAGTATTATTGGCAAAATTTAAACATAATTTGAGTACGCGCTTTGCACCTGCTAAAGTGGAGTCGATTGTGCAGGCTATGAGTGACGTGAACCAATTAGCCTATATGTCAGTAACTGATTTTATGGCGTTGTGGTGTGAGTGAATTTAGAGCGAACAATATGACTATGAAGCGATCTGTATTTATGATTTCTGATGGAACGGGTATTACGGTTGAATCGTTAAGTAATAGCTTGTTGTCGCAATTTGAATCGATCTCATTTGAAAAGCAAATTTTTCCATTTATAGATACAGAACAAAAAGCAGAGCAAGTTTGCGCTAAAATAAATCAAGCTACAGGGGATCAGAAACCATTAGTTTTTATGACTTTGGTAAATCCCGTTTTGTGTGAAGTAATTAAAAAATCCAGCGCCTGTGTCTTTGATTTATTTGATACATTTTTATCTCCTCTAGAAATTGAATTAGGCACAAAAGCCTCCGATACCGTTGGTCGGGCGCATGCTGTAGCAAATAATGAGCGTTACACTTTACGTATTGATGCGGTTAATTATGCGTTAGCATATGATGATGGGATTAAGATTAAAGGGTATGAACAAGCAGATGTTATTTTAATAGGGGTATCCCGTTGTGGAAAAACCCCAAGTTGCTTATATATGGCCTTGCAATTTGGTGTATTTGCGGCCAATTATCCTTTTACAGATGATGACTTATCAGGTTATCGCCTACCAGAGGCACTAAGGGCTTATAAAAGTAAACTATTTGGATTAACCATTGATCCACAAAGATTACAACAAATTCGCACCGAGCGTCGTCCTAATACACCGTACTCTTCAGCTGAACAATGTCGGCGTGAAGTCTCCAATGTTGAAATCATGTATAAAGAAGAAGGTATCCCCTATATTAACTCCACTACGTTTTCTATCGAAGAAATCGCTACTAAAGTGATGTCTATAGTGAAGATTGAGCGAAAGATATAACATTTTCTAGCTCCCCTTATACCCGGTTTTTCCAAAGTCCAAAATCTCAGCAATACTTTTTAATTTATAAAATTCGCTTAATTGCTCGACATCAAGTGCTGATTTGAAATAATAACGAACCAGCGATTTACTCTGAAGGACCGCTTGGTGTTCAGTGTCTAATGCGGCAAGATCTTCTATGTGCTGAATAAAACGATCTACTCGCTCTGCATGACTGATCACTAGGGGTGAATTTATATAAACTAATTGTTGGAATAACCAGGGATTTCCTGTGCTTGCCCTCGAAATCATGAATCCGTCACAGCCAGTCATGTTTATCATGCGTTGCTGTGTCTCCGCACAAGCTATATCACCATTGGCGATGACAGGAATGGTCACTGCTTGTTTTATATGAGCAATTTGTTGCATATTGCAAGCAATAGAATAATCATCTTGCCAGCGACGACCATGGACAATCAACGCATCCGCACCGGCTTGTTCAATTGCCTTAGCTAATATGGTATCGCGCTCATCACCCTGGATTCTGATTTTTATAGTCAGTGGAATAGAAAGATTTTGTTTTACTTTATCAATAATACGGATTAAATGGGTTAAATCCTCAAGTAACGCACTACCTGCCTTTTTTTTACGAATTTTTGCTTTTGGACAGCCACAATTGAGATCAATTAGATCGGCACCTAATTGTTCTAATCGTTGAGCAGCAGTAGCGATCACCACCGGGTCATTACCGGCTAATTGGTAACATAATGCTTGTTCTTCAGCAGCACGATAAAGATATCGAGAGGAAATGGTGTGTTTATGCAACACATCATGAGCCGAAATCATTTCCGAAACACAGTATGCAGGAGGTAGGTAGCAATACACTTGTTTTCGAAACGGCGCACAACTAAAACCGGCTAATGGTCCTTGAATGAGGCGATTTTGGCAGGTGAATGAACCGATGTTGAACGATTGATTCAGATAGTCGTGTGGTTTATTCATTAATCATACTCAATATTTTTAACTACTTATTTAACCGACGGCGCGTATTTGTCGATTGTCGTGTACGAGAGCTTATTTCATCATGTTTCCGCTTAGAGTGCCAAATATAAAATTTCTCGTATGATGGCTCTTCTTTATTGGTGTGTTGCTTTGTTATTGGTTTCAGGGGATTGGAATTTGTTTTTTTAGGAAGTTTTGGTTCTGATTTAGGCGCATTGCCCCGGCTATTTAATAGGATCATTGAGTTGGCATAAGTAGTACTATGAATTCTTTGCTCGGTCTTCTTGTTATTTATTTTTTTATTCTTCCATAGTTCATTTAATTCATTACGGCATGTTCTAATATAGGGTACTTTGGTTGCTAATAATTTCTCAAGTTTTTTAGGATATTGGTCGCACAGTGTTGCTAGCGCAGGGTATTGCTGGTTTCCCTGCTCTGGCATTCTCACCTCAACTACCATTGCTTTGATGGGGGAATGAGATAATCCGATATTTTCTGGCTCAATAAAACGACAAGATAGCCAACCAATGGGATCGTTTCGCAAGTCGTTTTCCGGACAAAAGTTTCCTGAAAAAGTTTCTTCATAGAAATCTCCAAATTTTTCCATGAAGCATTTACCCTTAATAATAAAATGCGAAGGGTGCTTATCATTGTTTCCTTCGCCACCATTGGCAAGCATTACCGCATTTTGACAAAAACGTTTAATTTGATTTTTTGTAACATTGCGAAGTAATTCTTTTTCGTAAGGGTGTAACTGTTTAAAAAATGTTGCTAATGTTGCTTTCATAAAATAAGGAAATAACGATTTCTTCAAAGATTTAGATATGTTTTCTGCTATTTTATAGATTTTCTGAGTTTCAGTATAAGTTATTTCTGAGTTGTTTTTTAATTCTTGTTGGTTTTGCAATGTCCACAATGCATCATCTTGAAAAAGCGTTATCAAATGGTTTTTACTAGTTGAGATCATACCAATTTCGTACGCCATTCCACGCAAAAAGTCTTTTATTCCGAATGCGCAATTTGGCGCCTTAATATCATTAAAAAATTTATCGGCCAGTTGGACACTCTGTTGAGTGATTTGTCGTTCATAATCGAAAAATTTAGCATGCGGTCTGCTTTCATTAAAATCATCGGCAAATTCTTTTTCGTTCAAAACCAAATCAAATTTGCTTTGTAAGCGAAATGTATTTTTTGTTTTGGGATCAAAAACAAAGCCAACCGGAATACTTAAATTATATTGGGTATAAAAGATTGGATGGTATTCTGGGTTTAAATCCTTATGTTCAAACCTAAGAACCCATTCGGCATCTTCTGGAAAATCAAACTTGAATTCCAGAAGTGAACTTGGAGTGCATGCATCTCTTGGAATTTGGATAATTAATTTTTCCTTTGTTGTATCTAATCCATTGTAATAATCTATAAAGTCATTTAAAGATACGTCATGAGGACGCTCCTCTATACGGGATGGATTATTGTAGTTGCTATATTTTTGAGTTCGGAGTGTTGCTTTTGTTTGTGTGAGCCAAGTATCATACGCATTGACCAAATGTAATAACTCATTGGTCCTTTCTGAGCCCGGATCAGCTCGAAATTCAATACCAATACGCAACGGAAATCGATTGCCATTTCCTGAGCGATTACAATCGGTAGACATAGATAATTGACTATCGGGATCCTCTGATTTCGCAATTAAATTATCGTATGCATAGGCTAGTGCATGAAATTCATTCTTGGTTTTATCAAAGCCAGTGTAATATGACACCCCCAGCTTTCCTTGCCCCCAATAGTCAGCTAAAGTTTCTATTTCCGGGCCAGATATAACGCGGTATTTTAATTCATTTTTACGTTTCATAATATACAACCCATTTTATGTTTCATCGCTTATCTACGGAAAGAATGTATTGTGACAAATACAATAAGTTTGTTATTTTAATGATTTTCTTGTAAAAAGCAAATCCACATAGTGTTTTTTTTTAATATGATATAAAATTTATGTACATTAACCTTGTGTTTAGCACACTACACTTACCGTTTGCCTTAAGTTGACATTTACAGGCTATCTGCTATGTTGATTTATAACGTATAAAAGATTGTGAATAATGGATTATGGAACCAGATCGTTTTGTACAAGATGAAAAATCTTATATTGTTGGGATTTTATGTTTGATTATTAGTATCGGCTTGTTTGCATTCAGTTTTTACCTTTTTCCTTTTTTAGTATTGGGCTGGCATTACAGTATTCCTGAGTTTATACCGATTTGGGGTAATGATTTACAACAGTATTATCAATTAAGTGATGAGGCTTCTTCTTGGTTACTATTTTTAGTTCTATTTGTACCTGCCATTGTCTTTGCTGTTATTGCAGACATTTTATCTAATCGAATCGATGCTGAAATTCATGGAATTCAGCCTAAACGAATTGCAAATAAAGAACAGGATATTGCCCCTATTAAAGAATCCAACCAGCTTATTTTTAAAATTGCGGGGATTATTGTTTTAGTATTTATTGCGGCCCGATTGTTTCAATGGGCTATTTCAAGCACGCCTAATTATTCATAGCGAGGCCAATTATGTGTTGGTTTAAACGATTCAAAATTAAACGTATGTTGAAGCAACTGAAATCAATGCAACAAACTCGTTTGCAAAATCAAGCGAGTGATGAGTTAGTTCGAAAGGAAATTGCTACATATGCCAAGCTAGCTGAACTATATGAACAATTGCATGGTAAAAAGAAATTTCCTTTTGCTCGTGAGCAAGCGTTGGCGTGTTATCGTGCCGCAGCGCTTTTGAATGATGCACCAGCACAATTTACTTTGGGTAAACAGTTATTAGAAGAAGCCAAACTACGTGATGCGCTACAACAAGGAGAACTGTTTTCGTCGGAAAGTAATGCCTTGTTTATGCACGAGTTATACAAAGAGGCGCATGGATTTTTGTTAGCCGCTGAAAAACAGCAACATATTAATGCCAAACGTATACGCGGTTTATGTTATATTAATGGATGGGGTGTGCCGGTTGATAAAGACACTGGTTTTGATTTAGTTGTCGCTAGTATAGAACAAGAAAATAGTTGGGACAGGGTCCAAAAGATATTTTCTCAATTAGGAATAAACAAATCGTCGTTTTTTTCCGAGTTATTTCAACATCGTAAAAAATAAATACCCACAACCACTAATACATAAAAATGGCCCAAAAGGGATGGGTGTTTCTTTTGTTTTTCGGCTAATACCCAAATAAATCAAGCCAATGATGGTCCCTAAAATGGATGAGCTGAGGATAATGGGTAATAAAGCTTGCCAACCAAACCAAGCGCCAAGCGCTGCAAATAATTTGAAGTCACCATGTCCCATACCGATTTTGCCAGTACATAAATAAAATAGTTTGATAAACACCCATAAAATTAGATAAGCGCCTACCGCACTCAATACAGCGTTTGGTAAGGAGGCAAATAAGAATTGTGTGTTGGCAATTAAACCTAACCAAAGTAACCCCAGTGTTAAGGTATCCGGTAATAGCTGATGCTGTAAATCAATAAAGCTTAAGCAAATTAATATCCAAATAAATGGTAAAGCAAATACCAGGGTCAGGTTAAAGCCGATTAGATAGGCGGCAACTAAGGACAAGGTTAGACATAACAATTCAACTGTTGGGTAATACCAAGAAATAGGCTGTCGGCACGCATGACATCGGCCTCTTAACAACAGATAACTGAGTAGCGGAATATTATGCCACGCGGGAATCATTTGTTTGCATCCCGGACAATGAGAGCGAGGAAAACAGAGATTAATCGATTGCTTCTGGGGGGAGTTGCCATACTCCATCATCAATGGTAATCGATAAATAATGACGTTTAAAAAGCTACCTATCAAAAGGGCTATGATGCCAAGGAAGATAAACAAGATAAAAGGCTGTTGATAAGCGATGCTATTAATAAACGATATCATACGATGGATCCTAGTTTTAAAATGGGTAAGTACATTGCGAGAATAAGTCCACCAATTAGAACACCTAATAGTGCCATGATTAACGGTTCGAATACAGTAGTTAATGTATGAACTGCGTGTTCGATTGTCTCCTCGTAATACCGTGCTATATGTTGCAACATCGTGTTTATTGTGCCTGTTTCTTCACCTAGATTAATCATCTGAGCCACAAAATCAGGAAATAATTTATTATCTTGCAACACTTTTCGTAACGACTCACCCTGTAAAATCGAATGGCGCAATTGTAATATGGCTTCAACATACCATACGTTACTAGTAATTAACGCCACTGATCCTAATGCCTCGACCAGGGGAATACCCGCAGAATAAGTAATAGATAGCGTGCTGGCGAATTGTGCCATGATTTTTTTTTGTAATAAACTTCCCCAAAAGGGCAATTTTAAAGATAATTTATTTAGTATTTTGATAAAATATGGTGATTGATGGTAGGTATAACGTAGTAATGTTAATAACAAAATAACAGAAACGATTAAAACCACACCATGGTGTTGAAGCGCGTGAGATAAGTGCAAAATCCATAACGTCATAGCAGGCAGATCGGCATCAAAGCTTCGAAATAACGATTCAAATTGAGGGATCACGCACCACAATAATCCAACCGTCACTGCCACTGCAATCAGCATGACTGCTGTAGGATAAGTTAAGGCTCGCCGCATTTTTTGTTTGATTTGCTCGTTATTATCCAGATAGCGACTGATTTTATTCAAGATATCGCGGAGGGTGCCGGATTCTTCACCAATAGCGATTAAATTACATATTAATTGACTAAAATATTTAGGATGTTTACGTAACGCTTCAGCCAAGGTTAAGCCTGCTTGTAAATCATTTTGCAATTGTTTAATCAACCGTTGCAAGCGTAAATTGGTTTGGCTACTAGCAATTAATTCGAGAATTTGGACTAACGAAAGGCCTGTGGTAAACGTGGTTGCCATATGTTGAAAGAATAAGCTGATATCATATGATTTAATTGATTTTGAGTAACGGAATAAGTGTGTTTGTCGTTTTTTTTTAATGGAACGGACAATAATAGATTGATAGCGTAATTGTTGTTTTGCAGCCATGAGATGTTGCGCTTTTAATTGCCCCTGTTTGTGTTCACCTGCAGGATTGATTCCTTGCCAATAATAAATATACTCGGAATGCGTTGTATTTTTAAGAAACACGATTGATTTCCTCAAAGCTTGTGATTCCAGCTAATACGTGAGCTAACCCTGCTTGATAAATAGTTAACATACCATCCTGCTGTGCTTGTTCGACTATTTTGGAAATGGGCTGTTCAGGCATCATGAGGAGTTGATTGATGGCCATCGACATTGGCATGACTTCAAATAATGCAATACGCCCTCGATAACCTTGTGTGCAATGAGTGCATCCTTGAGCTTTATAAAAAGTATGATGAGTGGCTACAGCGTGTGAGTAGCCCAATTCAAATAATTGTTCGGAAGTTAAATCAGTTCGGACTACTTTGCACTGCTCGCATAATTTTCGAATTAAACGCTGGGCAATAATTAACTGTAAGCTGCTAATGACATGAAACGGCGGTATGCCAATGTGAATTAACCGCATTAATGTTTCAGCTGCGCTATTAGTATGCAATGTGGATAACACCAAATGGCCTGTTTGAGATGCTTTGATGGCGATTTCGGCTGTTTCTAAATCACGTATTTCTCCGATCATGAGCACATCCGGGTCTTGACGTAAAAATGAACGTAGTACGTTAGCAAACGTCAATTCTATTTTGGGATTAACTTGCACTTGATTGATGCCAAAGCAGGTCATTTCTACCGGATCTTCAACAGTCGAAATATTTTTTTCTTGCGTATTTAAATGATTTAAAGCCGCATATAACGTCATCGATTTACCACTGCCGGTGGGCCCTGTGACTAAAATCAAACCTTGGGGTTTAGATAACGCTTGTAAAAAACAGGTTTTATCCCGAGGCATTAAAGCTAAAGATGCAATTTCGGGCTGAATATTAAAGCCTGTATTCAACAATCGAACAACAATTTTTTCGCCATGTACTGTCGGGCAGGTACTGACACGGCAATCTACGGCTGTGTGCGATTGCACAGAGATACTGAAGCGACCATCTTGAGGAACACGGCGTTCTGCAATATCTAAATGAGCCATGATTTTTAAGCGTGCAGTGATACGAGGTGCAATTTGTTGATCTGGTGTTGCCACTTCATACAATAAACCATCTTGTCGATAACGGATGCGGTAATGATTATTATAAGGTTCAAAATGAATATCAGAAGCTCCTTTTTCGATAGCTTGATTGATAATTCGATTCACAAATTGTACGACTGGGGCTTCATCACCCTCATGCAAATGACTGACTGACAATTGTTCACTTGCTGATGCTTCAGCAAAATACTGGGTGAGCCGCTGTTGCTCCTTTGTAACAAGCAAAGTATTAATTCGTTTTGTTAGCTGAGTTGTTTCAGCTACCAAAGGGATCACATGTAATCCGGTATGAAACTGAAGTGCTTGCAATCCGACACGATCGCTTGGGTCATCCACCGCAACATGCAACTGATTGTTACGACAAAATAAAGGCAGTAAGCAATGTTTTTGTAATAATGATTCAGGAATTACATAGTCAGCATGGAATAGTTCATCATAGTGATCAAGATCAATATAAGATATATTAAAATGCTCGGCTAATGTTAGTGCGATTGTTTTAGCAGAAAGGGCTGTGTGGGCAACCAAATAAGGAATCAAACGTAGCGATAGTTCAATTGCCACGCGCTGATGGTGAAATGCGTCTGCTTCAGTCAATAACTGTCGCTGGACGAGCAGCTTTGCTGTACCGTGTAATACATCCATGTTGATCCATTGCGAGTTTTTTCCTGATAGTGATAATATAGACTTTGGTAATGTCTGACAAATGTTTCTTACGTATTGATAGGAGTGGTAATGAATAAAAAGATACGAGTGAGCATATATCTAGCGATTGGTTTCGGGATTACAACAAATAGCTACGCGGATGATGCATCCAAGCAAATACAAATGTTAAATCAGCAACTTCAATCTCAGCTTCAACAAGTGCAAGAAACACAGCAAAAACAGCTTAATGACTTAAATAAGCAATTACAAACCCAAGTCAAGCAAGTACAAACTGATTTACAAGCACAAATTCAAAAAGTGAATGAACAAATGAAGCAAATGCAAACTGATTTACAAGCACAAATTAAGCAATTGCAAGTAAATACGGTGAAAGGGTAGGTTGCGTGTGTCTAAGAGTTTACTCAGGGTGTTTAAATTGCATTTTCACCGGTCATTGGTATATAATTAAAGCACAACTTGTTTTCTTTGGTTTCATATGAGTTATGGTAAATTTGATAAACTCAAGTCTGTTGTTTCTCGCGAGGATGAAGCGACAAGAAAAGCGCGAGCAAGCATTCGTGGTGTGTTTGATGCGATAAAACAAGATAATACGACTAGTTTTGATGCGTCGAAGACAAAAAGTCCAGGGTTTCCAACGAATATTGAAATAAAGGATCTGAAGTCCAAAAGAGAAAATGATTGGTTATCCTCGGATGTGGATTGGCTATCTCCTCCGGCACGGAGGAAGTATTCGTTAGTAAAGAGTCCACCTGTTAATACAACTACTACAACTGGTCCATTTTTACATGTTTCCGTAGACTCAAACGAAGTCGAAGCCACTTACACAATTCAAGCAGCAATGGATCAAAGAGTAAATGGAACGATTCGTTTATCGAGTTGCGCACTGATAAACGTAAATATTGCATCTAAAATTCCTGAAAAAAAGAGTAAAAGAGTTAGGTGTATTGCCTTTGATGATTTGAAAACGTTAGTGCACACTACTAATAAAACAGTCGTTAGAACTAATGATGATATTTTATATTTAGCAGATCCTAATCTTAAAACACTTACATTAATTCCCCACAAAGCCGAGCATCACAGTAAATACTTAGAATTAAAGAAAGCTTGTGGGGCTCTAAATGATGACCAATTAACCCAAACCACTGTAGAACAACGTGATTGGATCACAACATTAGTACCAGGTCACCCTACATTTGCAATAGATGAAATTCCAAAAGGATTAGTGGCGGGCCTGCAAAATCGTTATGACGAAGGATTGGACCCTATATTTGACGCGACTCCTAAACCTGTAATTGAAAAGCGCTCTGAAAATAAAGAGTTTTTCGATATGCTAAACAGCCAAGAAGGGCACGTGGGAATTGAGCGCGTGATGTCAAACTCTGAAATTTTAAAATATTATCTTGCTTATGCAGAAGCAGGTTTGTTATCAAATACGAAGAGTAACCTTAGCAAAAGTATACAAGGCAAACGCGCCGCATTTAATCAAGAAATGAAATACCATATCATCCAAGAGACCCGTAAGGATATACAAAGTTTGTTGGATAACGAGTCATCCGAATACCCAAAAGAAACGATAGAGTTAGCAAAGAAAATAATGAAAAAACTCCAGTCAAAAGACAGGGAAGTAGAATACACAATTTTACAATTAAGGCGTCTCAGAGAGTTTCTTGATACAACTTGGGCTAAAGGCACGGCGATTACTGAATATGCGGCAACAGAGGATAATACTTCATCACTCAGTGATTATGCTCCTAAAAAAGTAATTAAAGCGGATGCATTACCTATTGATGCTGAGACTATGCCTGATTATGAGCGTTTTAAAACACTCTTTCAGGAATTTTCTAAAGAAGTAAATCAATATACATTCGAGATGGAAGTAAAACAGGCTCGCAATGAGTTACAAACAAAGCTTTATCTAATTACAGATGAAGATAAATTTAACGAGATTAAAGCGCAAGGTAGGAATTGTTTTTTTCAATACAATAGCCAGCTTTATCACATTAATTCTGATGGTATGATGCGATGTTTTTCAAAGGTAGTGGTGAATGATTGTGAGCTTATTTCTTACGTAAATAAAAAAGATAGGGATAGCTTCTATGGCCCAGAATATACTTACTCCGAAAAACAAATGAGAGACTTTTTAGGCGATGATTTTCCAGAGGATCCTAAACTTCATCGAGCTAGCGCGATGTTGCAACGAGCGGTGAAAGGCACGTCATATTGGGAGTATTTGCAAGCAGTTAATGCTCAAATGCCTCGTTTTGGTAAATATGTATCGTTTGTTCATAAAGGCAAATTGCAAATGAGTAAATCTGGGTTACTGATGCCAAAATTGAATCCCACAACGGTTTTTGCCAAATCGCAGACAAAAGAAGGTTGGTTTGACTCGATGCAAAAATATCGGATTGCTCGAGAAGTCCAACGTGCAACTTATCACGATCTGAGCAGCGAAATTACACCTGAGCGTATTGACGCAGTTAGAAAAGCAGGTCAAATGGCGCGTGGTGAGTTGATCGTGAATCAACGCATGAATAAAAAGGAGTGCGGTTTTGAGTTATGGAGTGACCCTCCAAAAAATGATAATGCTGCGCTTCAAGGTAAAGGTAAAAATTTATATATACTAGTTGCGAAGGACAAAAATGATCCTTACAAGGCGTTATATTTTGTTGATCGCTCGGGAGATTATCCAATTGTAACCAAACGCTATGCTAAGGCTCTGGCAATAGACTGGCGTGGATATGAAGATAACGCTGATACATCCCAACAGCTTTGCAACGGTTTATACAGCATGTTAGAAGTGGTTGAAGATCCGTCAATAATAAAGCGAGGTGAGGCATGGCAAGAAATTGGATTTAATCATCGGGTACCTGGTGGGATGGTTGATTTTTATGGGGTGGAAATTCTAAAGGATAAAAAGAATAAGGAAAGGATAGAAGAAATAGTGAAAGATGGTAATGTATTGATTTTTGTCGATTCAACAGATAAAGATAATCCAATATATACGATATGTTACCAGAAGGATAATGCGTATGAAGAAGCTGTAATTGATGATATAGCTACGATAAAATCTAATCAGGCTTTTAGTAATTTTTTATTCACCAAAAGCAAATCAAGTGATGCAATTGAAGGCCTTAATACCTATCTTGAATCGAAAAAAAGCACCACACGTATTCCAATTAGAAGTAAATCTATCGTCACTATCAACCAAGAATTGGACGATGCAATCAGCAGTGCGACTAAAGACGTAGGTCTCATGGCTACTGTGTATGATGAGCAATTGGATAAATACGTTTGTGATGAAGTTTCACTTCGACTCACTCGTTTGTTGATTCAGCGGCGTGAACGTTTGGAAAATAAAACTCCTGCTGAAATACTGGAAAATCATTACCGAACAGAGATTGTTGATTCTTATCAATATGAAGCATTTCAACGATGGGCTATCAAAAAAAATGGACCACCGCCTTTTAATATTAAAAGCGGTGTCTTGTACTTAGGTCTTGATCAAACAGTTGGAAAATACGTGTGTTTTGGGATAAATATAGAGGGAGATCTGTCGTTTACCCCAGCTATTATTGAGCCCAATGATATTCAAGGCACGAACAAAGATAGATTAACACAATTATTACCCATTATTACGGAATATAAATTAACACTAGAACTCAACACATCAGTCTCGCCCGATTTTATTACTCGATGTGAAGAGGCACAGAAATTTTTAGGCCAAATAGCTGATCAGCCTGCATGGTGGCAAAGACGAGGAGCGCTATTAAGTGAGTTGCTTCCTATCGAAAAGCGGGAAAAAATGTTAGAAATGATGGCTGCTATAGCAATTGATCCAGATTCAGAGATAGCAAAGCATTATTTGCGTGATAGTTATAAATTAACGTTAACAGACGGGATAACAGATGCAAAGAAGGTAACAAAACATGATTCAGGTCATTTTTACTTAAATATTAAGGATAACTCTTTATATCGTTTTGTTAAAGGTACAAAAGAAGAATGGGTAAGGGAAAATATTACATTAGATCCTTATACCACCACCACGCCTCAAAAAAAGTTATTAAGTATAGCAAAAGTTAAACTAGGTAAAAATTTTAAAGCGGGTCAATCTATTAATTTATCCTCTTCAGATGTTTTTCATCACATTACCAATCAAGAGCACATTGAGGAAGGACAAACAGCGAAGTTAAAAATGAATACAGCCCAAGAGTTGCTAGAAGAAATTATTCTTGAGGAGTTGGGGATAGCTAAAGTGCTAGAAAATTTGATTTTTGGGCTTATGATGGTCGGTGTAGGGGGTATGAGTGTCGCATCAATAATCGGTCTACCAATAGGCCTGGGAGCTTTTATTTCTGGATTGTTCTCTTTCATACTGTCACTTATAAGTTTGGCAATGATACTGCCTTTTGCCAGCTCGTGCGTAGGTGCTGCTGTTGTTAATAATACATGGTTTAAACCGGAAATATCTCAATTAAAAGAGAAGTTAAAAGTACTAGATGCTGAGGAAGAGAAATTAACTGCACTTACAGCTACGGTGGGTTTTGGTGTTTCGGAGCTTGAGCCTGAGAGCGAGCTTGGCCCTCAAACTACGGCTCCTTCTCCTTCTAACCAGTAAGTGTTAGGCGTATCAGTATACTTTGCAGGGTCGTTGCTAATAGCGGCTTCGATTTAAGCTTGTAGGTAATATTATGGCCGCGGGATGAAGAGAATAAAAATTATGGCTAATTGAAAGAAGTTGGCAGAGCCTATATATGTTAACAGGTTCAATATTTTTAGGCGAAAAAAAACAGCTAAACCAAAATTTTAATCTGTTATTTTGTAATAAATTACCATTAAGACTAACTATATGGTTAATTTATTACATTAATAATAATCAGATATCAAATACAGGAATAACTGTTTTCTAATAAAGTTAAATATCGTTTATATTTAAACGACTTCAACTTCTTCAGCTTGAGGACCTTTTTGACCTTGACCAGGCTTGAACATTACTGCTGCACCTTCGGTCAATGTTTTGAATCCAGAGCCCATAATTGCGCTGAAGTGAACAAAGTAATCTTTACCATTACTTTCAATAAAACCAAAGCCTTTGCTTTCGTTAAACCATTTTACTGTACCACGAACTTTTTCTGACATTTTCTATTATCCTAATTAACTGGAAACGTATTGTAACACTTAAAAATTGTTCTGTACAAAGATTTTTTTTGGTTTTTTATTTTAACGGTTAGATACACGTCATCTAGTAATGAATGATAGTATACTATTTATTCTTTTCATTGAGTTTAAAATTTATATGTCCGAGCATCCTTCATCGATTCAGACTATTCGTATTCGAGGCGCAAGAACTCATAATCTAAAAAATATTAATGTGGATATACCGCGTAATCAATTAACGGTTATTACTGGCTTATCTGGTTCGGGAAAGTCGTCATTGGCATTTGATACGTTATATGCAGAAGGTCAGCGACGCTATGTTGAATCATTGTCTGCTTATGCGCGGCAGTTTTTATCGATGATGGAAAAACCTGATGTGGATTCGATAGAAGGGCTTTCTCCCGCTATCTCAATCGAGCAAAAGGCAACCTCTCATAATCCTCGTTCCACAGTAGGGACTATTACTGAAATTTATGATTATTTACGTTTATTGTTTGCCCGAGTTGGCGAACCTCGATGTCCCGAACACGGTGTTAGCTTGCACGCACAAACGGTTAGCCAAATGGTCGATCAGGTTTTGGCTTTACCTGAGGATAGTAGGGCGATGATTTTGGCACCTGTTATCAGAGAGCGTAAAGGGGAATATGTTCAACTGTTACAGCAACTACAAGCTAAAGGTTATATTCGAGCACGAATTGATGGGGATTTATATGAATTGGATTCGCCTCCACAATTGGCTTTACGAAAAAAACATACGATCGAAGTGGTGGTTGATCGGTTTAAAATTAGGAATGATTTAGCTCAACGATTGAGTGAATCGTTTGAAAATGCGCTTAGTTTAGCCGATGGATTGGTTATAGTTGCCTCGTTAGATGGATCATTTCCTGATATTGTTTTTTCTTCAAAATTTGCTTGTTCGGAATGTGGTTACAGTTTAAGCGAATTGGAGCCACGTTTATTTTCATTTAATAACCCTGTGGGTGCTTGTCCTGAATGTGATGGATTGGGGGTCGATCAATATTTTGATCCCGAACGCGTAGTACATGATGAAAATCGTAGTTTGGCAGATGGCGCTATACGGGGTTGGGATAGTCGTACTACCTATTATCATTCTTTATTAGAATCCTTAGCTAATCATTTTGGTTTTTCGGTGGATACAGCTTTTTGTGATTTAGCACAATCAGTCCGAGATCTGGTTTTATATGGTAGTGGAAAAGAGTCCATTGATTTTCATTATCAACGACCAAACGGCCGAACAATCATTAAAAAACATCCTTTTGAAGGCATTATTCCAAATATGCAACGACGATACCGTGAGTCCGAATCTTCTGCTGTACGTGACGATTTAGCAGGGTATTTGTCTTCTCGTCCTTGTCAAACGTGTGTTGGGCAACGATTACGCGAATCAGCACGTCATGTATTTATTGAAGGTAAAAATTTACCAGAGTTGGCGGCTTACTCTATAGAAGATTGTTATGCGTTTTTTAAACATATGCATTTACCTGGTTATCGAGGGGAAATTGCTGCAAAAATTAATAAAGAAATCGTCGAGCGGCTAGGTTTTTTAGTTAATGTTGGCCTGGATTATCTATCGTTATCACGAAGTGCCGAAACTTTATCTGGGGGTGAGGCACAACGCATTCGTTTGGCCAGTCAGATCGGTTCTGGTTTAGTCGGTGTCATGTATATTTTAGATGAACCTTCTATTGGTTTACATCAACGTGATAATGAGCGATTGCTCAAAACGTTAGAACATTTACGTAATTTAGGTAATACGGTCATTGTAGTGGAGCATGATGAAGATGCGATTCGCGCTGCAGATTTTGTTTTGGATGTTGGTCCAGGTGCGGGTGTGCATGGTGGTGAGATTGTAGCCTATGGTCTACCGGATGAGGTGATGAATTGCCCTGATTCGTTAACAGGCCAATATTTATCAGGAAAACAATCCATTGCTATCCCAGCTTCGCGAAAACCAGTAGATGAAACACGAGTGATTTGCATGAGGGGAGTGACTTGCCACAACTTATGTGATGTCGACGTAACCATTCCGCTTGGGCTAATGACCTGCGTAACAGGGGTTTCAGGATCAGGAAAATCGACTTTGATTAATGATACGTTATATCCACTGGCTGCAAATGCTTTGAACCGAGCAAGTTTGCGTTTAACTAGTCGCCTGAAAGAGATTACCGGTCTTGAACATTGTGCATCTGTGATAGATATCGATCAAAGCCCGATTGGGCGAACACCACGTTCAAATCCAGCAACCTATACCGGACTATTTACCCCAATACGAGAGTTATTTGCTAATACCCCGGAGTCTAGAGCACGAGGTTATCAACCCGGGCGGTTTAGTTTTAATGTACGAGGCGGTCGTTGCGAAGCCTGTCAGGGAGATGGCTTAATTAAAGTTGAAATGCATTTTTTACCTGATATTTATGTTGCTTGTGATGTGTGTCAAAGTAAACGTTACAATCGGGAAACATTAGAAATTCAATATAAGGGAAAAACAATTCACGATGTATTAGACATGACAGTGGAAGATGCGCGTCAATTTTTTGATGCTATTCCTGTGATTGCCCGAAAATGTCAAACAATGATTGATGTTGGATTGTCTTATATTCGGATAGGTCAAAGTGCCACGACATTGTCTGGCGGAGAAGCTCAACGCATTAAATTAGCTCGTGAGTTATCCAAACGAGATACGGGTACTACTTTATATATTTTAGATGAACCAACGACGGGATTACATTTTCATGATATTAAGCAGTTATTGAGTGTTTTGGCTCGGCTACGAGATCAAGGCAACACCATTGTTATTATTGAGCATAATTTAGATGTAATTAAAACGGCAGATTGGATCATTGATTTAGGACCTGAGGGTGGAAATAAAGGCGGAAAAATTATGGTGGTTGGTACACCAGAGTCTGTGGTGCAATGTAAAACATCGTATACTGGGCAATTTTTGAAAGGCTTATTGCAAGTACAGCGCCTCAAAATGTGAACATAATATGTTGTCAAAAAAAACTTAAGACTGAATTGGATGGCTTGCATTTAAGATGAGGTCCATTGTACTTTGTTTTCTTTAATTTTTACTAGACATCCATGTATGTTTCTTCTACTCTAATAGTGACGGGAGCGACTTTATGGTTGTCCTATTTCGAATTCAATAAAAATAATAACGGAGATGGGTATGAAACGTTTAATGGTATTGCTAGCTGCAAGTTTAATGGCTCTAGGGTTAGGCGCTTGTGGTAAAAGAGAAACAAAACCAGAAGCTGTGCCAGTTGATACAACAACAATGGAACAACCAGCTGAACCAAAAGCAGATGAACAAAAAACTGCAGAAGATGCTCCACAAGCTGACACTCAAACTCAAACACAAGAATAATTTATCTATGGGCTGCAGCTGCAGCCCGTAGGGAATAGTCTTAGGCAAAACGTTCAGATTTAATCGAGGTTTTGTGTTTGAAGTTAAACCAACACGTGCCGCATGTATTCTTAAAAGAATTGTGAGGATTTTGTGAAAAATCGATTAAGTATGAACGTTCCCTTGTGTAAAATGAGATGTTTGATTTATGATCTCAGAACCAATTGATGCGGTAATTACGTGGGTGGATGGATATGATCCCTCGCATCAGCAAAAAATAATCGACTATTTTCTTCGCTTAGGCATCGATAAACCAAAATCAATCGAACCAACTCGTTTTAATCAATGTGGCGAAATAGCGTATTGCTTAAAATCTATAAGTTATTTTGCGCCGTGGATAAGAACAATTTATTTGGTGACGGATGGTCAAACGCCTCACTTTGTTACTGAGCTTCAATCGACTAAACCTTTTGGTGAAAGATCCACTGAAGTCCGCGAGATAACATGGGATACTCAACATGATGAAATCCTGCGTGAATTAGCTAATAAAATTAAAATCATCGATCATCGTGATATTTTTAGGGGGTACGAAGCTTACCTGCCTGTGTTTAACAGTCTAACTATTGAATTGATGTTATGGCGAATAGAAGGTTTATCGGAACATTTTATTTATTTCAATGATGATTGTTTCCTGTTAAGACCTACAAAACCACGCGATTTTTTTCGAGAAGATAAATTAGTTTTACGTGGCGAATGGAAAACTCAAACTGAACAAAAATGGTATCAACGTTTACGCCAAAAAATAGTGAAGAAGTCTCCAGCGATCAATGATCATCGCATGTGGCAAGAGCAAAGCGCAAAACTTGCTGGCTGCAATAAACGATTTTTTCATTTACCTCACGCGCCGCTTCCTTTAAAAAAGCAAACGTTTGTGGATTTTTTCCAACAACATCCAGATGTGTTGTTGAATAATATTCGCTATCCATTTCGAAACAAACAGCAAATTTGGCCAATTTCCCTCGCGCAACATATTGATATTAAAAAAAATCGAGCTATCTTTGATAATGGATTAAAATCAATTATGATTAACGGTGCTTTTCATTCTATTACGAAAATTAAAACGCGACTGACAAAAGCGAATCAAGATAAGCGAGCGGCATTTCTTTGTGTGCAGAGCTTGGATGAAACGCCTAACTCGGTGCAGGAGTTAATTATTAATTGGTTGAATACACACATAACAATTTAGGTAACTCCTCAAGTCATCCCAAGCGAAGCGAGGGATGACTTGCAGTGGTAAGGTCTTTAACATAACGATCTATATAAATCGTCTTATCTGGATGTTTTTAGTCAACAATACGATCAAATCTTCATTCTGTTCTCTTGATCAACTTCTTCTTTACGAGCGTTTTTACATGCTTGGTAAATGGAGTTAGCAGGAGTAAAATAAAATGGAACTGATAACGCGTAGCGCAAATGTAAATTAATCGATAATGGCTTTGGGTCGGCGATTGTAGAGAAGGGTTAAACCTATACAATCTGCCAAACTCGTTATTCTTTAACCTGTTTCATCTCATCAATTAATTGCATGAGTGCATAACATAAAGGCTGGGTTCCAGCACCGCTGATAGCGGAGATGCTAAAATATTTTTCTTTCCACTGCAAGCTGTCTAGAATATGTTGGATTGTCTTTTCTCGGACGTCAACATCGGGAATCATATCAATTTTATTAAACACCAACCAACGTGGCTTATTCAGCAAATCTGGATTATAGGCGGCTAATTCTTGAATGATAACTTTAGCTGATTCTACAGGATCTGATTCATCAAGTGGGGCAATATCAATCAAATGCAATAATACGCATGTGCGTGATAGATGTTTCAAAAATCGATGTCCTAACCCTGCGCCGGTGGACGCTCCCTCGATTAATCCAGGGATATCTGCCATTACAAAGCTTTTGTGTGAGGCAACACTAACTACGCCTAAATTAGGATGTAATGTCGTAAACGGGTAGTCAGCTACTTTAGGCTTTGCGCTACTTACAGCGCGGATTAACGTAGATTTTCCTGCATTGGGTAAACCTAGCAAGCCAACGTCAGCTAATACTCGGAGCTCTAAGCGCATATGCCGAGCTTCCCCTTGAGTACCTTCAGTTGTTTGCCGGGGTGATCGATTTATGCTGCTTTTATACCGCGTATTACCAAGACCGTGAAAGCCACCTTGAGCGATTAAAATACAATCACCGGCTTTACGGATGTCAGCTAATAATTCCCCGGTATCAATATCATAAGCCACGGTGCCAATCGGAACTTGAATATAGAGATCATCACCTTGTCTACCTGTGCAGTTGGCTCCCATACCGGGTTGGCCATTTTCTGCGTTGTAGTGACGCTGATAACGAAAATCAATTAATGTATTTAATTCGGAGTTTGCTTGCAGGTAAACCGATCCACCGTTTCCACCATCGCCACCATCTGGGCCACCACGGGGAATAAATTTTTCGCGTCTAAAACTTAAGCATCCGCGGCCACCATTGCCAGCATTGACTTTGATGACCGCTTCATCAACAAATTTCATTCAGCAGCAACAACAGGCTCGATTGCTACGAATTTACGCTTTAATGCGCCTTTAGTAACAAATTTTACATTACCTGTAGCTAATGCATACAATGTATGATCACGGCCAAGGCCGACATGATCACCTGCGTGGAAACGGGTGCCACGTTGACGAACTAAAATCTCGCCAGCCTGAACTAATTGACCAGCCGAACGTTTTACCCCAAGGTACTTGGGATTCGAGTCGCGGCCGTTACGGGTACTACCACCTGCTTTTTTATGTGCCATTTCAATCTGCCTCGTTTATACGCTATTTACCCAATAGAAGTAATTTTAACTTGCGTGTAATTTTGTCGATGTCCCATTTGCTTCATATGGTGCTTACGGCGACGGAATTTGATGATTTTAATCTTTTTATGACGACCGTGTGTTATGACTTCGGCTTTAACAACGCCACCATTTATAAAAGGTGTACCGATAGTGACTTTGTCACCATCTGTTAACATCAATACTTCTGCAAAATCAATGGTTTGTCCAACTTCAACGCGCAACTCTTCAATTTTAAGAAGATCGCCTGCTTTTACGCGGTATTGCTTACCGCCGGTTTTAATTACCGCATACATAGCTATTTCTCCAAGAACAAAAACCCATCACTGGGTCTTAACAAAGTGCTATATTCTATAAAAATTCAATTACGACTTCAAGTTGTATTTGAACTATTGTATAATCGGCCCCTGATGTGCAGGCTTGGTCGCGAGCGTGGGCATATACTATTTTCTTTTTTGGAGTTAATTTATGACAACTATTATGCTTGAAGCAGAAACAAGAAGCGTTCAGGGGAAGGGTGCGAGCCGCCGCCTGCGTCGTCTTGAAAATAAAGTACCGGCAATTATATACGGCGGAGAAAAAGAATCACATTTAGTGCATTTGTCACAACATAAAGTGAATAAAGTACTTGAGAGTGAAGAAATTTACACAAATGTCTTTAATTTAACTGTTGATGGTAAAAATGAGCAAGTTATATTAAAAGATTTACAACGTCATCCGTACAAACCAGTTATTTTACATATGGATTTCCAACGGGTTTCTGCAAAAGATGTGTTGGTTCGAATGATTCCATTGCATTTCATCAATGATGAGCAATCAGTTGGTCATAAAGCAGGCGGCGTTGTGAATCATGCATTGACTCAAGTTGAAGTCCGTTGCCAAGCTCAATATTTACCAACATTTATTGAAGTAGATTTGATCAATTTAAAATTGGATGAAGTGTTACATTTATCTCAAATCAAATTACCAAAACATGTTGAGTTTGCTGTTGATCCAAGTGACCCAGATCATGATCTTCCAGTTGCTGGCATTCACATCAGTAAAGCTGCATTAAGTGAAGAAGCAGCTGAAGCTGCTGAGCATGAAGCAGCTGAAAGCAACGAAGCTAAATCATCAGAAGCTGGTAATGCAGACAATGCAAGTGATGCTGTAGACGCGGAGTAATATCATTACCACCACGCCAATTAAATTAATTGTCGGATTACGTAATCCAGGCTCTTCTTACGAACAAACCAGACACAATGTGGGTGGGTGGTTTGTGGAAGAGCTTGTACGAATGGAAAATAGTTCGTTCAAAGCCGATAAAAAATTGCGTGGTGAATTAGCAACATTGCTAATCAATAACGTAACATGCACAGTATTTATGCCGTTATCCTTTATGAATTTAAGTGGTGAATGTGTACGTGCCGTCTGCCAATTTTATCGAATTTTGCCTCATGAAATAGTAGTTGCTCATGATGATTTAGATTTACCCGTTGGTCGCATTCGGTTGAAAACCGGGGGTGGGCATGGCGGACATAATGGTTTGCGCGATATGATCGCTCATTTAGGTCATTCTGATTTTCACCGTTTACGCATTGGTATCGGACATCCCGGACACAAAGAACTGGTTTCTGATTATGTATTAAGTAAACCGTCACAACATGATCGGCAATTAATAATTGAAGCGATTGATCGCGCTACTGCACTTGTTCCTACTATTGTTACAGGACATTTGGCAATCGCAATGAACAAATTGAATAGAGAGGTTAACGATGGGATTTAAATGTGGAATTGTTGGATTACCTAATGTTGGTAAGTCTACGTTGTTCAATGCGTTAACCAAAGCTGGTATTGAAGCAGCAAACTATCCTTTTTGCACCATTGAGCCAAATATTGGTGTAGTGACGGTTCCTGATAAACGATTAAACGCATTAAGTGATATTGTAAAACCTGAGCGCGTTGTTCCTGCGGTCATGCAATTTGTTGATATTGCTGGTTTAGTTAAAGGCGCTGCTAGTGGAGAAGGATTGGGTAATCAATTCCTGGCTAATATTCGTGAAACTGATGCGATAGCTCATGTCGTGCGTTGTTTTGAACACAATGATGTGATTCACGTAGCTGGAAAAGTTGATCCGATACATGATATCGAAGTGATTAATACGGAATTAGCATTAGCCGATATGGATACAGTTGAAAAAGCACTGTTGAAAGCAAACAAATTGAGCAAAAGTGGCAATAAAGAAGCACAATTTGAAAAGCAAACACTAGAAAAAATAAAATTGCATTTAGATGCGGGCCATCCAGTGCGTACTTTAGATTTAACTGCGGATGAAGTATTGCAAAGCCGACGTTTATTTCTAATTACTGCAAAACCTGTTTTATATATTGCCAATGTGGATGATGATGGTTATGAAAATAATCCATTATTAGAAAAAGTCAAAGTGTTAGCCGCACAAGAACATGCAAGTGTTGTTCCTTTATGCGCTGCAACTGAAGCAGAATTAGCTGAGTTAGATGATGACGATCGTGATGAGTTTATGACCAGCTTAGGTTTGGATGAGCCTGGATTAAATCGAGTCATTCGAGCAGGTTATGATCTATTAGGCTTGCAGACTTATTTTACCGCGGGTGTGAAAGAAGTTCGTGCTTGGACCATTGTTCGAGGCTCCACCGCTCCGCAAGCTGCTGGCGTTATTCATACCGATTTTGAAAAAGGATTTATTCGTGCCGAAGTAATCGCATATGATGCTTTTATTGCGAATAATGGGGAGCAGGGTGCGAAGGAGGCTGGTAAATTACGCCTTGAAGGTAAAGATTACATTGTGCTCGATGGCGATGTAATGCATTTTCGATTTAATGTCTGAAGCGTTTTTTAACTCATACACATGATATTTTACACGTTATAGGGCACGCATAGATGCGTTTGCCCTCACGGTTGTCGCATCAAAATTTGATCAATAAGATGTATGTTGGGCCTTGGCCCAACATAGTGAAGTTTCATACCTTGCTTTTCTTGTCATCGATTAGCATTATGTATAATCTGTCCACAAAGGAATTGTTGAGGTCCAACCAAATGAATTATCGACGAGTATTTGTACCCGGTGCAAGCTACTTTTTTACGTTAACATTGCAAGATAGACGAAGTGATTTGTTGATTTGTAAAATAAAAGAATTGCGTATTGCGTTTCAACGGGTAATGAAAACCAGTCCTTTCACGATTGATGGTATAGTCGTACTGCCAGAACATATGCATATGACCATGACGTTGCCCCCTGATGATACAAACTATTCACAGCGCATCAGTTTCATCAAGAGTGCTTTTTCTCGTCAGATTGAACCAATGGAATGTATTAATTCATCA
>JAUYSP010000053.1 GCA_030696305.1 Legionellaceae bacterium
GACCACAACTTGACCACACTCGGTAGCTTCGCGACCACATACCCACAAGCTCAATAGCAGGATTTTTTATTATTTTTTAAAGGGCTAAAGGCTCCGAAATATTTTAAAGATCGTGGTCTAGACAATGGGGGTCATTTCATATGTCTATTATTGTTAATCAAAGATCGGGGTGCGCAATCAATAATACAACGTTTTTTTTGAGTTAAAATTGATTTTTGGAATGACTGCAAAATAGTGAATACAATACTAAGTACAGTTGATGAGTGAGCCGCATGTTTTAACAAACTCATGTCAATGACAATAAATGATACGTTCTTCGAAATAGCATAAATACTGTGAAATAATAATTGTTCAATTTTCTTCAATTTTTTGATAACAAAAGAAATTTTATTGCCGGATAAATGATTATGGAGCATGTCTAATGGAACGAAGAAGCGTTTCAATATAGCTGCGTCAATGTAGATCCCTTTAATTTTATTACAGAGTTTTTTGTAAGATTGATCAAAATCTAATAAATAGATTTGCTCACCTAAAGCTAAACCACTCATTATTTTCGCAGATAGAAGCTCTACGATATGATTTTTACATGGAGCTGCAATAAGGTAATGAAAATTATTGATAGGATAGTTCTGGGAATCAAAGGTGTTTAAAAATGCAATTTGCTGTTTGTGTGAGGGTAGTAATAATCCTTGAGGAGAGCCTTTACTATCCGCACTGATCGGCATTAAGTTGATGATATTTTTTGAGGCTATTTTTTTTATTAAGCCTAATAGATAGAGCTCATGAAAATATCCTTCGGTAATGAAAAAGGGTAAGCTGGAAAGAAAACATAACCATTGGGTTGTTCGAGCTAGTTCTAAGTTAAAACCCAGAGCATGGTATATTTGTATTGCTTGGTTCAGATGGTTCTTTTCATTATCTGCTGTAGTAAATAGCATCAAATTATAAAAACTTGAGTGAGTACCTGCTTTGTTTCGCCCACGAACAGTAAAACTAATTAAGAAAGGGCATGCTAAGTCTAATGTTTTTATTTGTTGCATGGCATCGTCCTTAGACTGCGATTTAATTTGACAATTTATAATGCGGGTTTTTGTGGAGATATTGAGAGCGTTACGAAATTCGACATCCACGCTATCGTTATTTAAGATGAACCATGTATTTAATGACGGAATAATTTGATTATTAAATGATTTATTTTCTAGATCGAGTAAGGCGGGCCATTGAGTTGAATATAAATCAGGAGTTAAAATAGAACGTATGAGAATTAAAAAATCAGACTCTACGATTCTGGCATGTGTAATGTGTGCTTGAGTAAAGATTGTTTCGATGAGATTTCTGCAATCAAGCAAGATGTCTTTGTCATTTGAATGCCGATGAGTCGATAAAAAAAGATAACATCGCGTATCATGTAATGTGGTTAGATGAGTTGCAAATTGCATTTCAGCAAAATCGACATAATCAACTTGAGCTAACATGGGTTGCAGGCCATGTTTTAAGCGATTATGGACGTATGGGTGTTTATGCAGCATAATTGTGCAGTCGACATCTTTGGGTAATTGATGTTTGATTAATTCAAGTAGTGATGAGATAAGTTGTTGATTTAATTCAACCACCGGTAGGATATGCAATCCAAACCCAATCGATTGGTTATTGAGTAGCATTAAATCCGAATCGATCGTTTGATAAGGTAAGATGGAATGAAATGCTGAGGCGTTTAAAATAGACGGATGATAATGTAATTGCTCTATGCTGGTAAAATGAGATTGTATTGATGCTTTTTTATTTGGGCGTACTGGCGTGCCATAGATCATTCTTGGTAAAAATCCGGTCATATATGATGTCTTCCTTGGTTTTAAACTTGCTAAATCGTGCTACTATTCCACGAAGTGGGCAATGATACGGTCTTATTTCAAAAAAAGCAATATTAATAATTAATGAGGAGTTATGATGCCATCATTCGATATAGTGTCGGAAGTGAATGAAGTTGAACTACGTCATGCCGTAGAAAACACGCAGCGTGAAATTAGCACTCGATTTGATTTTCGGGGTGTAGAAACGAGTATTGCTTTGAGCGAACTAGCGGTAACACTGAAATCCGAATCAGATTTCCAAGTTCGTCAATTGGAGGAAATGTTTCGTAACCATTGTACCAAAAGGGGAGTCAGTGTTTCGGGTGTTGATATGGAAGACAAACCGGTACATAGTGGCAAGACCTTTTCTTTAACGATGACATTTAAACAAGGGATCGATCAACCTACCGCAAAATTGATTGTGAAAGAATTAAAAGACGGAAAAATGAAAGTTCAAGCGTCTATCCAAGGTGATAAAGTTCGAGTTAATGGTAAAAAGCGGGATGATTTGCAAGAAAGTATCGCATTTTTGAAAAAATCAACAATTGAATTACCACTTCAATTTAATAATTTTCGAGAGTAACAATGTTTTTGTAGATATACAAAGAATACCCACTGTCTTTGCGAGCCGAAGGGTAGTTTTGGTGAAGCAATCTAGCGCTTTTAAGAATCTCTAGATTGCTCGGTTTTGCTCACAACGACGATATTTTTCAACTATTGGGGGCACATCGCCCGCCAATATCTAACACGCCTCCATGGCATGAGTGAATTGTTCAAAGACGTTGTTTTTTCCTAGTAAATCCATTATACCCGCTTTGCGTAATTTGCTTGCAATTTTGGGTTTTGCACCGCATAAAATAACGCGAACACCGCGTTTATGTAAATCAAGAATGGCTTCTTCCAGTGCTTGCAAGCCGGTAAAATCCATTACGGGTACCCAGCGCAAACGAATGATCAGCGCTCTCGGATCGGTGTGTGTGCTCGCCAATGCCTGTTCAAAATTTTTGACCGCGCCAAAGAATACTGGGCCTTCAATAGTATAAACCATGACATCTTTAGGTAAAGATGCCATTTGTTGCGGTGATAAGTCATGAGCGACTTCATCAGGTGTTTGTTGCTGGACATCAATACTGGATGACATTCGTATTAAGAAATGGCCGATGGCAAGCACGACGCCAATATTCACCGCAGCAACCAAATCAACAAATATAGTGAATAAAAAAGTTACTATTAGAATCAAAATGTCAGCACGTGGTGCACGTTGTATTAATTTAATCGCATGTTTTACTTCACTCATATTCCATGCGACTACAAATAAAATAGCTGCTAAGGTAGCTAAAGGGACATTAACGGCGAGAGGAGCCAAAAATAATATAACAAGAACTAATGTTAATGCATGAATTACACCGGAGATTGGGCAGTTACCACCATTACGGATATTCGTAGCTGTTCGAGCGATAGCACCAGTTGCTGCAAAACCACCAAATAAAGGAGCAACAATATTAGCGAGACCTTGTCCCATCAGCTCCTGATTGGAATCATGTTTTGTTCCCCCCATCCCATCTGCTACAACAGCAGATAAGAGGGATTCAATCGCTCCTAGCATAGCTATTGCAAAAGCAGGTCCTATCAGTTCAGCAATTCGTTCAAAGCTTAAGGCGGGTACATGAAATGATGGTAATCCTTGCGGAATTCCACCAAATGCACTACCAATGGTTGCTACACCTGAGAAATGGAAGATTGTTTCTAAGACAGTAGCGAAAACAAGCGCGACTAATGGGCCAGGAACACGTTTTAACGGTTTGATTTTGTTAGAAAAAAGAACCACGATAAGTGATGCAATTCCAAGTCCTGTGGTTGTCCAATTGATTTGCGGAAAGGTTTGTAATAATTGCCAAATTTTTTCATGAAAGTGTGCACTATGGGGTGCTGGCAAACCAAAAAAATACTGCCATTGCCCTACCCATATGACGATGGCAATTCCAGCAGTGAATCCGACGATGACTGGATAAGGGATAAATTTGATGACGGCACCTAAACGGAGTAACCCCATCAGAAAGAGCATACAGCCGGCAATAAGTGTGGCAATTTGCAAGCCTTCAATGCCGTATTGGGCGGTAATGCCTGCTAATACAACGATAAAGGCGCCCGTAGGTCCCGCAATTTGCAAACGACTTCCGCCAAACAACGAAACAAGGAGACCGGCTACGATCGCAGTGTAAAGTCCTTGCTCGGGTTTAGCACCAGATGCAATAGCAAATGCCATAGCTAAGGGAAGAGCGACTACGCCAACGATCACACCAGAGATAATATTTTGTAGCCAATTTTTTTTCTGAAACAAGCCTGCTCGGTATGATTCAATTAATGTTTTCATCATCAAGTCCAACTAAGAAAAAATAATGGGAGCGCGAGTGTACCACAATAACGACCCAAATATAATCTTTTAGCGCAAAATATTGCTATTTGACTCTTCTAATGTATAATTCATTACAAAAAATTAAGGCAATATGATGATTGATAAACAAACTATCGCTGATTTACAAGTCAATTTTTTTGGCTCAGCAGTACACCATTCGAATTCTGCAGAGCGAATTGTAAAAGAGACTCTACTTGCGTTAATGGCTGACCAAGAACTTCCAACATCATGGTATCGTCTACGAAATGTCCTAACTTTTAAATCGATGATGGTGGAGCGAGACCCTGCTTTATTACGTGGCATGCGTAACGGATTTCGAACGACATTTATACAAATTTTTGAGGGATTGAAACAAAACATTGGACAAGAGTCAGTGGAAACGCAACGACAAAAATTAAGCAAATGCTTGAGCATACTGCCTTTTACCGGCATTATACCCGATGACATATATGATATCCCAGAATTTGATGATGATGGGGCAAAATGGAATTTAGTAAAGTACAGAGTTAAAGCAATTGAATTAACGCCAACACGAGGACCAGGGGCGTTTATATTAAAGGATTATCAACGCCTATTTGCCTACGGTCTTGAACCTGAATGTGATAAAGATGACTTTAAGTCTAAACCACAACCGCATTTAATTTTTATGGATACATTATATCCTCATACTCAAAGTTTTAGTTCCCAATTATTTGCTGATTTAGAGTGGTTTGCCAAAGCCGGTTCTTTTTTAGCTTATGCGGGAAAAGCTGGAATTGGGCAATGGTTGTCCGCAAGCACAACAAAGGCAAAAACAACGCATGCTCGAATTCATGCTGTAAGTAGTAACAATCGGAGTTTATTGATTGGTTCAGAATCTTTTTTGCAGACTGAGTTTGATAGTCACATTAAAAATAATCAGCAAACATGGTTAAACTTTGGAGCGTATCTTATTTTGCGTAATACGCTATTTGGATTATTTGCTTTGCGAAACTGTCTGGTGCTTCCTGTTTGCCGGGCAATTTTAGAACATAAGACAGAGTTGTTGATTATAGGGGTTATGACAATGGCTTTTATAATGCTGCCTGGGTTATTGGCCGGGCCGCTTGGTATTAGTGCGACAGTTTTAGCGGGTCTTTATATAGGATCTAAATTATTCGGACCGATGAGAACTTTGTTTGGTATAAATGATGAAAAACCAGCAACTTTTCATGCTCCAGATCCCATTGAAATGAAACATAATATTTCGCCACATTAGCTGCAGGCCTTATTTTGTAGTTGGCATCAATTAGAGGAGTTAACACAATGAGTAAGAGCAAAGTTGATAAGAAAACTCGTTTACAAAACGAATACGCTGATTATAGCAATCAACTCTTAACCATTGAGGACCCGGCGTCTAATCAAAAGAAAATTGGTTATTTGTATCATTCTCGCTCAATTACTTGTACTGATTTGGCAGAAGAGTTTCGCCAGGACGAGCGATATGAAACGGCATTAAATTATTGTAAAGCTGCCTTACTTGATATTCATAAAGCAAAAAAATACTTTTCAAAAGATAGTTCCGCTAGTGCGCAGGTCAAAAGGTGCAATGCATTAGTGAAAGTGTATGAAAATAATATCGCACAATTGGAATTACACGTCCAACCACCTAACGATGCTCGAAATGAAAGAATGAATACCAGGCAAAAGAGAAAACAGGATGATGGCTCATCAATGGTTGGTTTTGTTGGCATATTCAGTCACAGTGGCAGTTCATCTTCTGATACAGGTAAACGAAGTCGAAGTGGTTCTCAAGTCGATCTACATACATCAGAGTCATCCACATTAGGCTAGGGCTCATATAGGTCAACAGACTCTAAAAATGAAAGTTTAAAATAGCAAAAACAATTTCCAATGAAATGAGTATGATAATAATAATTTCTAAATTATGTGATTGACGATTTTCTAAATAGCTATTTAACATATCAAAAATTTCATTTAATGTATCAAGTCGATGATTAATTGCATTAACGCGGCGTTGAATGTGTAAGTAACGTTCTAACATTATGTAGTGTTCTTCGAGTGTAGGGTGTTGCCAAAAATACTTGGGGTGATACAGAAAATTACTAATTAAATTCATTTCACTTTTAGCGCCTAAAATTTCACCCACAATTTTTCGAATTTCATTGCGAGAAACGACAATTTCACCCTTATGAGATAAATTATGGATAATGGGGGTGTACTTATCGATCAAAGCCTCGAGAATTGTTTCAAAATATTGTAGTTTCACGGATTGAGAAAAGCCATAAGATAAACTTAATCTGAGATCCTCATTATCTAGATCAATATCAATAGTCAGGCGGTCTACTTCGAAATAATCATGAGGTTCAATGGTTGTCTTGTCGCCTAGACTAAAAATAAATTCATCTCGAACCCGAAACGCTACAGGTTTGTCAGCATACAGCTTAATTGTATTTAAATAAGTATTTACTTGATGACGTTTGACGCCCCAAAAAACGACAGTACCATTTTTAAAAACGAATACTAAGATGTCGTTCGTGTTAATTGGTGTTATTTTTAATACATCGCGTGAACGAACGGCAATAAAATCAGAGCATTCAGTTTTATAGTGATTATCTAAGCGCGTTAGATCGACTTTATTCGCAATACAATAACTTAGACATTCCATGAGCTTTTTCCATATTTTATGAGCAAACCGCATTGTAGGTTGAGCGGGGAAGTTACCGGACTGTCTGGGCAAGGGATAATTGAACCATTTTCATCCGCGCGTCGCGATATCTTAGGCCAGTCCTCACTTAAATAGCAGTGAGGACAACACTTCGGCCAAAACTAAGCCCACAGGGCGGTTACCGTTCGCATTTCTGCAATTATTATTCTGTTCCTACTGTTTCTCGACCTGAGTAAGCTTTTCGTTTATCAGTTTTACCACTTAACCAGTCAGGACAAACATCCAATATTTCTGCTATTTTATCGAGTTGACTTTCTGGAGGCAAGAGGTTTCCAAAAAGCATGGCATTAGCCATGTGACGTGTTACCGAAAATACTTTTGCGATGGCTTTGGTTTTTTCTGCTAAGTCATCGGGTAGATCCATTAAAGATAATTCTCTATTAAAGCGTTGTGAAAACACTTTCGTATTCATTCTTTCTCCCTAAATTATTATTATTTTAATAATGTCATCCCTAACCTTATCTTTTATAACTCATTTTTTTTTAAGGTAAAAGTATTTTCGTAAATAATCTTAAATTTTACGTAAGATCTTCATATTTTATAGTCCACACTTCATTAGGGTCTGTTGACAATTCATTTTCACAGAGCCTACGTCCCGCGGCTTGTCCGCGGGATCCAGAGATATTGCTCAATACACAATTCTATTCCACAGCCATATAACGAACTGGATCCCGCGGCCACGCCGCGGGACGTCGAAATATGAATTGTCAACAGACCCTAGCGCGATCAATCACTGCACTCGGGATAATGTACCGAGGTACAATTTATTCTTTGTAATAATTTAAATCCAGTTCGCGAGCAGCCTTAACGTCATCTAGACGTTTTATGGGTAAGGTATGTGGTGCATTATGTAATAATTCCGGATTGGTCTGTGCTTCTAGCCGAACCGCTGTCATCGCCTCGACAAAATTATCTAATGTTTCTTTACACTCAGTTTCTGTTGGCTCGATTAATAAACATTCTGGAATAAGTAAAGGAAAATACGTGGTCGGGGCGTGACAACCATAGTCAAGCAAACGTTTTGCAAAATCCATAGCATTAACACCATATTTTTTCTTTTCTGGATTGAGTGTCAAAATAAATTCATGACTAGCCCGACGCTCAGGATAAGCTGGCGTAAATCCGGCTTTGGTTAATTCAGCAAGTAAATAATTGGCATTTAAAGTGGCGTATTCAGAAACACGTAATAAGCCCTCTTTACCTAATGTCCGTATATAAAAATAAGCTCGTAATAAAATACCAGCATTGCCCATGAAACTTGATAAACGGCCTATACTGTGGGGATAATCTGCTTTGGTTGCAAAGGAATAATGATTATTCTTTTTGATAACAACAGGCAATGGTAAATAGGGCTCAAGACGTTTGCCAACAGCAACAGGGCCTGAACCCGGACCGCCGCCACCATGAGGTGTTGCAAAGGTTTTGTGTAGATTTAAATGCATCACATCAAATCCCATATCGCCGGGTCTAACTTTACCGACAATGGCATTCAAGTTGGCGCCATCATAATATAAGAGTCCACCGGCTTGATGAATAATATGAGCAATATCTTTTATCTGACGCATAAACAAACCTAAAGTGGAGGGGTTTGTTAACATAATTCCGGCTGTGCGGGGGCTAACTTTTTTTCGTAATTCGTCTAAATCAATATCACCATCTCGACCTGTTGGTATTTCAACAATTTTATACCCGCACATCACTGCGGATGCTGGATTTGTACCATGAGCCGCATCAGGTATAAGCATTTCATCACGCTGAGTATCACCACGCGACTGATGATATGCCTTAATCATAGCAACACCCGCAAACTCACCTTGAGAACCAGCCATTGGGGTTAATGATACGCCACTCATTCCGGTGATTTCCGCAAGATACTGTTGTAATTCATACAATACTTGTAAGAAACCTTGGCTTGATTCGGTGGGTGTTAGGGGGTGGCGATTCAGAAAGTTTGGCAACGAGGCTGCTTTATGCACACCTCGAGGATTATATTTCATAGTGCACGAGCCCAATGGATAAAAATGAGTATCAATTGAAAAGTTTTTTTGGGATAACCTTGTGTAATGACGTACTACTTGCAACTCTGAGCACGCAGGTAGGCGTGGCGCATTCGTGCGTTTGAATATAGCCGGAATGGAGTACTTATCGTCGCAAAGACCAGGATCTTGGGCTTGATTGTGTCTGTTTGGTTTTGATAATTCGAAAATCAACATAATTTTCCTTCCGTATCTTGAATAAGATTTTTAATTTCATCTCGATGTTTTACCGGTATAAATTCGATGAGTTGATAGTCTGCAATTTCAGCTAAATAATATGGATCTTGATGTAATATTGATTCTAAATAAGCTTTGTCTTGGGTCATTGCAATGATGACGCCACCGGTGCGTGGTTTCATTGGCCCAGATATCAGTATTAATCCTTGTTTATAATGGTAATCTAAAAACTCGCGATGAGCTTGCAGGTACTTATCGACTTCGTTAAGCGGTACTTTGTAACTTAATTGAATAATAAACATCATTCACCTCGCATATGAGCTTTTAACACGTCAATGTAGTGCGTTATTTCACTTTGAGTTCGCTTTTCGGTTGCGCAAACTAACAATGTATTTTTTAAGTTTGAATAATGTTCTTCAATAGGATAACCACCTTCAATACCATGTTGTCTTAATACCGTTAGCATTTCAGAAATGGGACGATCAGAGCTAATTAATGCTTCATGAAAAAAAGGTGCTGAGAACACTAAATCTATCCCGTCAATACTGGTTAATTTTTCTACCAGATCATGTGTGTTTTTATGACAAAAAGCAGCAGTTTGGGCAAGGCCTTCTGCTCCAAGCAAACTCATATGGATGCACGCTACTGTGACCAGTAAACCTTGATTTGTACAGATGTTTGAGGTTGCTTTGGCACGACGAATATGTTGTTCTCGTGCTTGCAATGTTAATGCATAACCTATGTTGCCATCTTTGTCATGAGTTCGCCCAATCAGACGACCTGGCATTTGCCGTACATATTCCATTCGTGTACTAAAAAAACCAAAGTAAGGCCCTCCTGAGGCCATCGGTGCGCCTAATGGTTGACCCTCGCCACAAGCAATATCTGCCCCATTTTTACCCCAAAGTCCCGGAGGTTTAAGCAGAGCAAGTGATACGGGATTAACACACGCTACGCTGATGGTTTGATTGGCATGAGCCCAATCAGTTAATTCATCAACTAACTCAAGACAACCAAAAAAATTGGGTTGCGCAATAACAAGAGCGGTGATGTCTTCACCTCGGTATTGTTCTAATGAGTTGAGTGTAGTAGTTCCTTGTGTGGGATCAAATGGCAATGTGATTATTTCAATGTGTTGATTTCGAACGATTGTTTCTACTGTTTCACGAAAAAAAGGATGAACAGTGCCGGCAATTAAAACGCGCTTAACTTTGCTATGATGATTAATGCGAACAGCCATAAGAACAGCTTCAGCAAGCGCTGAGGCACCATCATACATTGATGCATTTGCGACTTCCATGCCGGTTAACTCAGCAATCATCGTTTGAAACTCATACAATAATTGCAGTGTGCCTTGGCTTGCCTCTGCTTGATAAGGAGTATAAGAGGTAAGAAACTCGCCTCGTGTTGCAATATCCCATACTGCTGCTGGAATATGGTGATCGTAGCTCCCAGCACCTATAAAACAAGTACCATTTTGATTTTTATCAGACAACTCTTGCGCGATATGTAGCATGTTCATTTCATTTAATCCAGTTGGAAGCCCTGCATAAGGGTCTTGCAACAATGCATCGGGGATCTCATCAAATAACGTAGTTGAATTGGGTACGCCGATGCTTTCGAGCATCAATTGTTTGTCATCTGCAGTATGGGGAATGTACGGCATAATTAAATATCCTCGGTTAACTCGCTTAGATATTGATCTTCTTTAAGCAGTGTGCTGATTTCTTCCAGTGCTCTTTCCTTTTGTTGAGGTTTGATTTTAACTAACCAACCTAATCCAAATGGATCTTGGTTTAGGATAGCTGGATTTTTCTCAACTTGTTCGTTCACTGCAACAACAGTGCCACTGATTGGAGCATAGAAATCAGATGCTGCTTTAACTGATTCTAATACACCAATTTCGTCACCTGCAGCAACTTCTTTGCCGACGGTAGGTAGCTCGATATATACCAAATCACCTAATAAATGTTGAGCATGATCAGTAATTCCCACAACCATGTCGTCTTGTTCAGTATTAAGCCACTCATGGCTTGATGTATAGCGTAAATAACTCATATTTATCCTTTATGCTGTTGTAATAAATTTTGGTTTACCTACCTGTGCGGGGAGTAATTTTCCGCGAATATCCACTAAAACATGATCCTTAGTTTCTATAGGAACACGCGCAAGAGCGATTGATTTGTTTAATGTGGGAGAATAGGTACCACTCGTAATAATGCCATCCGGATGTCCAGCAACAAGCACGCGTTGACCCTGTCGCATAATGCCTTTATCCTCAAGGGTTAGTCCAACTAATTTTCGTTTTAAACCCCGTTGCTTTTGAGACAATAATGCTCCCATGCCAATAAAATCACGATCTTCAGGCTGCCATTTGACTGTCCAGCTTAATCCTGACTCTAATGGTGTCGTTGTTTCATCCATATCTTGACCATACAATAACATGCCTGCTTCTAGACGCAAGGTATCTCTAGCGGCTAATCCACAAGGTTTTACACCTGCTGTAAGCAGGGAAGCCCACATGGTTGTGATGAGGTCTGGAGTTGCCATGATTTCCAAACCGTCTTCGCCTGTATAACCCGTGCGTGCAAAAAAACAGTTATCGAGTTCCACGCATTCAAAATGGGCAAGCGTTGATACACCATCTGCTTGGCTTGGATTCAAAATTGATAAAGTTTTTTGAATGGCTTCGGGACCCTGTACTGCTATCATCGCAAGGTCTGTTCGTTCTTGTAATCCTGCAGAAAAACCGCCAATTTGATGGCGAATCCAATGTAAATCGGGGGCACGAGTTGCTGAATTTAACACCAGTCGATAATTATCAGGGCTGCGTTGATAGACGATTAAATCATCAATAATGCCACCATGCTCATTACACATACAGGTATAAAGCGCTCGACCAGTATGTGAAAGTAAGTCCACGTCATTGGTTAGTAATTTACGCAGAAATTGTCTATCACCGGCCCCTAATACATCAATGATTGTCATATGGGAAACGTCAAACATCCCAGTTTTTTTTCGAACAATATGATGCTCTTCTAATTGCGAGCCATAATGTAGGGGCATACTCCAGCCATGAAAATCAACCATTTTGGCGTTTAGTGCTACATGCTGTGCATATAAAGGGGTTTTTTCAAGCATAATCATTCCGTTTAACTCCTGTTATACTATTGCTGCCGAAGGTGCTTTTTGAGCACATCTGCAGGGAGGTGCTATCTCTGTGGAAGTAATACTTTTAATAGCGAAGCCACGCACTCCCTGAGTCATTGAGGCAATAAATCTCAGGGTAATCATTAACTGTTGCTTTTGCTGATAGACTGGATTTTTATAAATAACGAGAATGGGCATATTTGCCTCCCATTCTTGTTTATCAATCATTTTGATTGTAGGTGGCAAGGTTGCTACTGCACTGACATAATAAGAGTTTGTTTTAATATTTTCAGGTAGTTTGGATGCGTTTAATGCCTTGCTATAACTTATCCAACCTTCGGAAGTAAAATATTTAGCGATTTCTTTTTCTTGTGTAATAAAGTGCTCAAAATCCATTGTGTAGGTTGTAATAATTGCTTCGTTTACCCAAACAGCCTGTGGAATGTTGTTGACAATAGGATTGGCGATTGATAGGGATGAATACCAAAAAGAAAATATAAACGAGATAAAACCCCACCAGTTGATGCGGTTTATTTTAGCGTGCGAGCTACTATACATAGACGTCCTTAGTCCCAGTAGGATCATTCGATACTTTTTCTGTTATACTCTGTGCCTGCTGTGCTGAGCACAAAGTATAGCATGGGCTCGAGTGAGATGGGGAGAGGTTTTGTGAACCAAAATCGTTTTTATTTTGATAATCGTGAAAGTGTCAGTCGATTTCTTAATTACTGGGATTTTTTATTATTAGTATTAGTCTTATCCATTTTATTTTTTTTAGGTTGGACTAGTGAGCAAATGGCTACGCCTTATGCCCTAGGTGAGCCTATACCTATTTCGTTATCTCCGGCTCATTTACCCGGATATGCTTTACGAACTGTACTGCGTATGTTTATTGCCCTCGGATTTTCTATTGTTTTTACTTTCGTAATAGGCACTTTGGCGGCTAAAAATCGTCGTGCCGAGCAGTTTATTATCCCTGCGATTGATATTTTTCAGTCCGTTCCAGTGCTTAGCTTTTTGGCCATAACAGTGACGGGTTTTATACACCTTTTCCCTGGAAGTTTATTAGGTCCCGAATGTGCCTCTATTTTCGCTATTTTCGTATCACAAGTATGGAATATAACATTTAGCTTTTACCAATCATTGAAAGCTGTTCCGGATGATCTTCGTGAAGTAGCAGCAATGAATCAACTGTCGGCTTGGCAGTTTTTTTGGAAAGTTGAAGTGCCTTGTTCAATGTCCGGCTTATTGTGGAATTTGATGGTATCAATGTCTGCCAGTTGGTTTTTTGTTGTGTTGTCCGAAGCCATTGTTGTTGCTCATCAAGATATTCGATTGCCAGGAGTAGGCTCATACATTGCATTAGCCATTGAGCAACACAATATGCACGCGTTACTTTATGCAATTTTAACTATGTTGTGTGTAATCTTTTTATATGATCAAATTTTATTTAGACCGTTGATAGCGTGGTCTGAAAAATTTAGAATTGATCAAACGCCACCGGAAGAAGAATATCAATCCTGGTTGATTGATTTAATTCGTTTGAGTCCATTAATGAAGCGATTTGAACTGGGATTGCTCGCATTTAAAAACTGCTTTATCAATGGAAGAATAGTTCAATTTAGTGGTTCGCGCCGTCCTAAAGAGGTTGATTTTGAGCATCGAAGACGTATGGATTGGATATGGAATATCTTTGCATTAGTTAGCATCGTCACCGGTAGTTATATATTATTGCATTATATTTTAAACACGTTGAACATGCGGGAAATAGTGCATGTGTTTTTGCTGGGGGGGGCGACTGGGATACGTGTAATCGTTCTTATTTTAGTTAGCTCGTGTCTTTGGATTCCGATTGGCGTATGGATTGGGCAACGGCCATACTGGACGCAAAAAATCCAACCTATTATTCAATTTGTTGCCGCGTTTCCTGCTAATTTATTTTACCCTTTATTTGTAATTGCTATTGTTCGTTTTAATTTAAATGTAGAAATTTGGCTAACTCCATTAATGATATTAGGAACTCAATGGTATATTTTGTTTAATGTGATTGCAGGCGCATCGTTAATTCCAAGAGATTTGTGTCTTGTTGCGGATAACTTCGGTGTAACAGGTTGGCAATGGTGGCGTCGTTTGGCGTTACCTGGTATTTTTCCTTACTATATTACTGGTGCAATTACTGCCGCTGGGGGAGCCTGGAATGCTAGTATTGTTGCTGAAGCGGTTAATTGGGGGCATACTCGTTTAAGTGCTACAGGGCTGGGTGAATATATTCAAACTAGCGCAATTGCTGGTGATTTTCCTAAAATTGCTCTAGGAACCGCAATGATGTGTGTGTATGTCCTTTTGTTTAACCATTTGATATGGCGTCCTTTGTACCGTGTGGCGCAAGAACGTTTTAATTTGAGTTGAGGCCCGAATGTCTGAAACGATTATTTCGATAGATCATTTACGAAAAGCGTATAAAAAAACTGCGGCACAGGATTTGCACGTATTAGAAGATATTAATTTTAAATTATACAAAGGCGAGATTGTTGCTTTATTAGGCAAATCTGGTTCTGGTAAATCGACTTTGTTACGAATTATAGCCGGGCTAGTTGCTCCAACAAGTGGTCGAGTGACTTATCGAGGTCAGCCTGTGACTAGGCCTGTACGTGGGATTGCTATGGTTTTTCAATCGTTTGCCTTGATGCCATGGTTGACGGTTTTAGAAAATGTAGAGCTAGGACTGGAGGCTCAGGGAATTTCACGTGCGGAACGTCGTCAGCGTGCAATTGAGGCGATTGATATTATCGGTTTAGATGGATTCGAATCAGCTTTTCCCAAAGAATTATCGGGTGGCATGCGTCAACGGGTAGGGTTTGCGCGAGCGTTAGTTATTAATCCAGATGTTTTATTAATGGATGAACCTTTTTCGGCACTCGACGTATTAACCGCCGAAAATTTGAAATCAGATTTATTAGAACTTTGGCAAGAGAAGAAAACTAATACAAATGGTATTTTACTGGTAACTCATAATATAGAAGAAGCTGCCATGTTAGCGGATCGAATCGTGATTTTGGGCAGTGATCCTGGATATATTCGTGCTGATTTGCCAGTTTCACTGCCTCAACCACGTGATCCAGAATCATCCGAATTTAGACATTTAGTTGATCGTATTTATACTTTAATGATTACAGCCTCAGAAGAAAAAGCACGATACGCACATCATCGTGGGCGCCAAATTGGTTTGGGCTACCGGTTACCTGATGTAGAGCCATCTGAATTATCAGGGCTAATTGAAAGCATGACGTCGTTTGAATCACGGATTGATTTGCCCGAGCTTGCTGATGAATTGATGATGAATGTTGACGACCTGTTCCCGATTTTAGAAACCTTAGAAATTTTGGGTTTTGCAGAAATTTCTGAAGGGGATGTTCATTTAAGTGCATTGGGTAAAGATTTTTCTGAGGCGGATCTGCAAGCTCGTAAACAATTATTTGCCCAGCGATTGTTAGAAAAAGTACCTCTAGCACGCTATATCCGTCGTATCTTAGATGAAAAAACAGGTCATCGTGTTTCAGAGGAACGATTTTTAACTAAATTGGAAGATTATTTAAGTGAAGATGAAGCGGAGCGTGTGCTTCGTACAATGATTGATTGGGGGCGATATGCTGAAATTTTTGCTTATGACTTTAAAACAGGATTTTTAAGTTTGGAAAATCCGGGTATTGCCTCCGAAGAATTAGAATAATCATGGCTCGAATTACTTGAATGTTTATTTTTGGTAATTCCCCACCATGTCAACTAATCTTAATTTAATGTGCAAATGAGTTACTTACCCATACTTGTAAGATACTCAGCTATTGCTTTGATATCTTCGTCATCCATGCGACCAGTAATGTCGTGCATAATTGAATTAAGATCATTATGCCGCTCACCAGATTTAAATCCGTGTAGTTGGAGAATTGTATAGTTTGATTGCTGATTACATATCATTGGAAAGCCGGCTTGGGCGTTTCCTTTACCATCTGGGCCATGACATGCAATGCAGGCGGTGATTTTTTTGTTGGTATCACCGTGGCGATAGATTGTTTCGCCCCGCTTAAAGTCGGTTTGGGAATCAGTTGTTGCGGGACGGGGCTTGGCAGCATAATAAGCCGCTAAATCCTCCATATCTTGATCGCTTAGGTTAGCAACCATCGGACTCATTGTAACTGCACTACGTGATTTACCTTCTTTAAAATCGTGCAATTGTTTTGTCAAATAAGGAGCGTGTTGACCTGCGAGATGGGGCCACTCTGGATTAGCACTGATACCCTGAGGTCCATGACAAGCGCTGCAGACCAACGATTTATTTTCACCTGCTTTGGGATCGCCTGTTGCATGAGCTGTTAGGAATGCGAAACATAAGAGTAATGTGTTGATCCATATAAAAAATGTTTGTTTCATAAAGTAAGCTTCTGGATTTTGTTGGACTTGTAAATTGACCAATAAATTTCCTTTGCTAGCAAACAGAGAGACCTGTTTCGCAAAGGAGGTCCTGTTTTCAAACACAGGTCAACGTTCGTTGAAAGTATAAGTGGAATTATGCCACTTTTATCTGTAATATGCTATCTGTTCTTTTTTTCTCTACTAAATCATAAAACTATGCTGATTAATCCATACATGCAAGCGGTCTTTTTGAAAAGTGCGGCACTGGTTAACCAACTTCCGGCAGATACGGGTTGGGAAGTTGCCTTTGCCGGTCGGTCTAATGCTGGTAAATCGAGTGCTTTAAATTGTTTGACGGGAAATGGTCAACTCGCTCGGACAAGTAAAACGCCAGGACGTACTCAGTTGATAAATTTGTTTACAGTCAAAGATGAGTACCGTCGTTTGGTCGATTTACCGGGTTATGGTTATGCTAAAGTTGCTATGCAAGTGAAATTAGATTGGCAAAAAAATCTTGCTCATTATCTTGAAGTGCGACAAAGTTTACGAGGTTTAGTTTTATTGATGGATATTAGACACCCACTGAAAGAATTAGATCAAACGATGATTGACTGGGCTTTAAATCGTGAATTACCAGTCCATATTTTATTAACTAAAAGCGATAAACTAAGTAAAGCCCAAATACAAAATTCGCTATATGCTGTTCAAAAACATTATAATCTATTGCCGAAAGAAGCGTTAACTGTGCAACCTTTTTCTTCTACAAAAAAACAAGGCGTAGATGAATTGATTATCCAATTAAACAGCTGGTTTGAGTGGCAATAAGCGGTTTCGGTTTAGGAACCATAATTATTCCGCAAGTTGTTTAATAATTACTGAAAAATCAAGCTCACCCATGCCCGCTTCTTGAGCTTTTTGATATAATTTAGTTGCTAACGCACCCATAGGGGTAGTCACTTTCATAGCTTCCGCTGAATATTGACTTAACCATAGATCTTTTAACATCATAGCGGTGGTAAAACCAGGCTCATAATGATGATTTGCTGGAGCATGCTCAAGTACTCCTGGAACCGGTACATATTGATTCATAACCCAACATTGCCCCGATGCGTTAGTGACTACTTCATGTAATTTTTTTGGCGAAAGTCCTAACTGTTTAGCCAACTCAAATGCTTCCGAAACAGCAATCATTGAAACACCCAAGATCATGTTGTTACATATTTTAGCAGCTTGGCCGCTGCCAGCATCCCCTGTATGAATAATTTTTTTACCCAGATTAATTAATATTTTTTCGGCGGCATGATATGCCTCAGAAGTACCACCAACCATAAATGTTAGTGTTGCTGCTGCTGCGCCAGCAACTCCCCCAGACACAGGTGCGTCGACAGAAAATAAATTAAATAAACTGGCTTGATGGTGGATATTATGAGCACTTTGTACGTCGATAGTCGAGCAATCGATATGTAAGGTATTTTTATTCGCATGAGCGAATAATCCTGAGTTACCAAGACATACGTGTTCAACTTGCTGGCCAGTTTGTAGCATTGTAATAATTACATCTTGATTTTCCGCAAGGGTTTCTAATGATTTCGCAACGATCCCCCCGGCCTCAGCAAACACAGCCAATGCGTTTGGTTGTAAATCAAACCCAGTCACGGTATGTCCTGACTTGATTAAATTTCTTGCCATTGGCAAACCCATATGACCTAAACCTACAAATCCAATTCGTTTCATTATCCATTCTCCGGCATTGCAAATACGTTATCGTTAAGCTGATTTAAAAACCATTTGCTCGTAATAGTTTTTATTTTTGTGTAAAAATGAATACTTTCATTACCATGCATATTCGTATCGCCAAATGCAGAACGTTTCCAACCACCAAATGGATGATTAGCAATGGGTACCGGAATGGGAATGTTTACCCCAACCATACCGACTTGAACACGGTGCGCATATTCTCGTGCGCTATATCCGTCGCGAGTAAAAATAGCAGTACCGTTGCCATATTGGTTCTTATTTACTAACGCCAATGCATCGTCTAAATGCTCAACACGTATCATGATAAGCACGGGGCCAAATAATTCTTGTTGATAGATAGACATCTCTTCGGTGACTTGATCAAACAAGCAAGGTCCCATGAAAAAACCCTCAGCGAGCGTATCATGTTTAAATGCTCGCCCATCAATGATTAACTTAGCTCCTTCAGCAATTCCTTGGTCAACGGCAGCTAGCACCCGTTGGCGGTGCGCTGAGCTAACCAGTGGACCCATGTCAATTGATGGCGAATCACCCGCTCCAATCCTAATTTTTTCTACTAGTGGTTTTAATTTTTCTAGTAATTTTTCTGCTGTATGCTGTCCTACTGCTACAATCACTGAAATAGCCATACATCGTTCCCCAGCTGAGCCATATGCTGCTCCCACCAATGCTTGGGCTGTTTGATCTAAATCGGCATCGGGCATGACGACACAATGATTTTTGGCACTACCAAACGTGTGAGCACGTTTGCCTTGTGCTATCGCGGTCTTATAGATGCTTTCGGCAACAGGAGTCGAGGCTACTGCTGTAAATGCGCTAATATCTGAATGCATTAGTAATTGATCAACCGTTGCTTTATCTCCATGGATACACTGAGCAACACCCGGTGGTAATCCAGCCTCGCTGAGCAGCTCTAAAAGTTTAACTGGTGCGGACGGATCTTGTTCGGATGGTTTTAAAATGAAGGTATTCCCACAGGCAATCGCGGGAATAATCATCCAAATAGGCACCATCACCGGAAAATTAAAAGGAGATACTCCGGCACAAATTCCCAATGGTTGACGAAGGGTATAACAATCAATTTGAGAAGATACATTGGCTGAGAAACTACCCTGTAATTGATTAATAATGCCACAGTGGTAATCGACAACTTCTATACCCCGTGCAATAGAACCTTTAGCATCATCGATTGTCTTACCATGTTCTTTAGTGACTAAATGAGCCAATTCAAGCTGATTTTTTATCAATAACTCTCGAAAATTAAATAAAATTTGTGCTCGTTTAACCGGGGTGGTTTCAGCCCAACCTGGCGAGGCTTCTTTAGCTGCAGCGACTGCATTATCACACAGTGCTTCACTTGCAAAATACACTTGACCAATTCGTTGTCCAGTTGCTGGATTATGTAATGCGTGAGTTCGATCGTGCGCTTCAGTGACGGGCTTTCCATTAATAAAATGAGGAACGGTATAGATCATGTCAATCTCCTGATACGTTGAAACGTATAACTAAAAAAGTAAGTGTTCTAATCCATAATATAATTCATCTATTTTTTGAACATGTTGACATGCGAAAACCAGACCCGATTTAAATGAATTTCGATCGATGCTGTTATGAGTAATTGTGAGTGTTTCACCCACACTGCCAAAAATAACTTGTTGTTGAGCTAAAATACCTGGCAAGCGTAATGAATGAATATTTATATCTTGATAGGTTGCTCCTCGTGCGCCAGCTACAATTTCTTTTACTGGCAATTGTTTTTTTTCGTTTTGCCTAGCGGCTGCAATCATATCTGCAGTTTTGATTGCAGTCCCAGAAGGTGAGTCAAGTTTTTCTTGATGATGAGCCTCTATGATTTCCACTTCGGAAAATAATCGAGCAGCTTCAGCTGCAAAGCGCATTAAGAGAATCGCACCGATAGAAAAATTTGGAACGATGAGCCCCCCGAGTTTTTGTTCATTGCATAATGATTGTAGCATTTTAATTTGTTCATCTAACAAACCTGAAGTTCCGATAATTGGATGAGCCCCGGCATTTATAATAGCTAGCGTATTTTTATAAACACAGTCCGCTCGAGTCAGATCGATAACTATAGCTGCTCCAGTATCCTTAATGGCGTCTGTTACATTGTCGTTACGCCCCAGTCTCGCCGCCAATATAAAATCAGGATGTTCTTCGATAGCGTTACACGCCATCGTTCCCATTTTTCCATTTGATCCATTAACTATAATAGAGACGCTCATGTTTCTTTTTTCTCTTTTGGTAAGTTTTGAGAGGGTTGTGGTATTGGTAATTGTTGGCTATTATCTTCATCGTTTAATGTTACAATGGGCGCATTTTCGGGGGGATGGCACAATTTTTTTACGGCTATCAAACCCCAAATAGCAGCTGGAATAGTGCCAATGACGGTGAGTTGTAACGCTAAATTTGCAATTGCAGCAATCGGTTGTCCGGCTATTAAAAGAACAATCCAAGGGAAAAATATTGCAAGTATCGAGAGTAAAATCCGTTTCATTTTGATAAAATACCCCCAAGCATTATAGACCCTAATAAATATAGATAATTTATTCTAATTAAACAAGGACCATCGCATGAGAAAGCAAGTGCTGCATCCACGGACTGCGGCGATTAATCAGAAGCAAAAGAACCAATCAAAAAAAGCTCGGCTCGAGGCCCTGAACTGGCTTGCGAAAGCATTCCCGCTTGCATTTGATAATAGAGAACGTATTCAACCATTAACCTTAGGCATTATGGATGAAATATTGAATCATGCCGAACAAGCAGCAAAAGATGGTATTTCTAAAAGTAAATTGCGAGAAGCTGTCGTTTTATTTACAAGACGATTGGATTATTTGGCTTGTTTGAAAGCCCGTGAAATGCGTATAGATCTGAATGGTAATGTTGCGGAGATGGTTACTGAAGAAGATTCTGAACGTGCGGCAATTAAAATTAAAAAACGCATAGAAAAAGGTATTAAGAATGCTCGGCGAGTGACAGTTTTACCAAGTATGCCTAAGACATCAAATCAATCCGTACCGTCATCCCCGGTTCAAGTGACCTCTACGGCTTACTACCCAGAACGGCAACCTGCATATAGTAACCAACATAGTGTTTCCTCGTCGCCTCGAATATCGTCGGTAACGGTTAAACATAAGCAAACCCGTCAATATGATCCTGATGCTGTAGCGCGGTTAAAAGAAAAGTTGGGTATTTCTCGTAAATTAGAGGAAATAAATGATTCGGAATAGAGGTTACAAACGGATTGGTTAGTCTAGTTGAAAGCTAGCTCACTCCTCAGTATACTTTACCACTATAGGAAATTCAGATGAGGGTATATTTATACCATTTTGCCACATGATTTTACGAAATATACCTAATGTATTGACATTAACCCGCTTATTATTGATATTCCCTTTCTTGATCTTTCTTTATCATCAAGACTATGCTTACGCCTTTTATATATTCGTGCTAGCAGGTTTTACCGATGGTTTAGATGGTTGGTTAGCGCGTTCGTTTAGCTGGCAAAGCGCGTTTGGAACGTTTGCTGATCCAGTAGCCGACAAACTATTAATTACCGCTAGTTTTATTGCCTTAGCCCTTATTGGTAGATTGCCTTGGTGGCTAGTATCGTTGGTTTTTTTACGGGATTTGACTATTTCAATTGGTGTTATCGCTTGGTTTTCCTTTATTCAGCAAAAGCCTGATTTGAAGCCTACATATTTAAGTAAAGTGAATACAGTCATGCAATTAATGTTAGTAACATTTAGTTTATTTGATCAGGCGTTTTTAGTGCTGGCACCCGAATTGGTCAGCGTGCTTATTTTTCTAACAGCTTTAACTACATCGGCTAGTTTTGTTGATTATGTTTGGACCTGGGGAAAAAAAGCTTGTCTACACGCTGAATGGGCAAAATGACCTATCAATTACCCCTAGCCATTCACTTAAACGACGAAGCGATATTTGCCGACTTTTGTTGGAATGGAAATACGCTATTGCAAAAGGAATTATTGCAATTGGTTGCGGGGAACGGAGAACGTTTACTTTATCTCTGGGGAAATATTGGCAGCGGAAAATCGCATGTTTTACAGGCATGTTGTCAAGCAATCGGCGCCACTAATCAATCTACTATCTATTTGCCATTAAAAGTATTAAAGGAATGGGGCCCTCAAGTACTTGAAGGGGTCAGTGAACATGCTTTAATTGCAATTGATGACATCGATGAGGTTGCAGGTGATGCTGTTTGGGAAGAATCATTATTTCATTTATACAACCGAATTAGAGATCAAGAACGAAGTTCGTTAATTATTACAGGCCACATGCCACCAACTTACTCCCCAATACAATTACCCGATTTACGTTCTCGGTTGATGTGGGGGTTGGTTTTGCAATTGAACGAATTGCGTGATGATGACAAAATTTGGACGTTGCAGCTGCATGCAAAAAAACGTGGCTTTGATTTATCAAGCCAAGTTTGTCAATATTTAATTAATCGATGTGCTCGTAATATGCATGATTTGCATCGACTACTCAATCGTTTAGACGAAGCGTCCTTAATTGCTCAACGAAAAATCACTATTCCGTTTGTGAAGGAAATTTTAGGAATATAAGTTAATAATTATCCCATCGCCACATTAAGTGCATCTTGGGTTTGCGAGTCACTACGGTTGATATTGCGTTGTATTTCATTTGTTTTTGAAAAAATCCCGCCACTACTCATTGACCCAATCCGCATTGACTGACACGCTTGATATGTTCCTGTTATATCCCGAACTGATTGGTCGAATTTTGACTTCGCTAACTCAAAATTAAAAGGGGATTCTGTTCTTATGTCATCCCACCTCTCCCTAAGTGCTTGTTGAACCTTAGGAGGATAGTTATTATTTTCATGAAGAATATCCAATACATAGTTAGAAAATTCATTTTTCATTTCTGCAACAACTTTTGTTTCATCCGCATAAACAACGCGTAAGGCACTTTGTAAATCATGTGCGTAGTGATTATTAATTTTTTTAACGATAATATCTCTGCCTAGCGCAATAAGAAGCCCGAGAAGTAAGAAACATATGCTTAGGGCAATGCCTGGTTCTAATACGCACCAGAGCGTAACTGAAATAGTAATCAATGCTGTAGCCGCTAATTTAACCCAAAGCGCATTAAGATCACGTTCTCGTAAGTAGATGTTCCTTGTATTATGCGCTCGTTCTTCTAATGAAAGTTCTCCTGGCTCCATTCCCTTGCTTTTATAAGTAATCGAGAGGGCATTTACACTTTTATTGAGATCTATTTTCGGCGTTTCATACTTTACAACTAGGATGTAAATCGTTTCAATTATATCAGTGAGAGACGACGCAATAAACAGCACCGCAGCTATAGGTCCTAAGGAACCTAGAGCGAAATATAGGAGTATATTTGCTGTAATATTTAAGCTAATACCGAGTGTTTTAAATAGCAGTGATTTAACTTTGTCGGGTGATGCGTTTGGACCAAATTTAAACGCATCATACCAATACCAGATAAGTATAAATGCTTGCCATATTATACCAAGAAATGCCACATTGCGGGTTTTCGAGAAAACAAGTGCTAACCAACGAAGTAATTTTGGAATAGCAACAGTGAACCAATCTACAATACTCCAAAATATATTCGGGTAAAAGTACAAAAATGTTCCTAGTCCTGCGCAACCCAGGATAATACCCAATACGGTATATGTCCATGAAGTAGACTCAGTTGCCTCATCAATTATTTCTATTAATTTATCTAGATGTCCGTGACGACCTTTTAAGCGGGTTAACAATCTATATAGATTAGGTGTATTGACGAGCGATTGATATTCTTCATCGTATGACTCTATTTTTAAATGCTTTAAAAATTCGGTTGTTAAAGGATGTGTGCTTGCAGGTGAGTTCGGATCACTATACGTAGTGATGGTGTGATAAAGGGTGTATCCATTTTTGTTATTTTTTAATTGTTGTTCTATCTTATCTTTGATAGATCCTAATGATTCACCTTTTAGATAATCAATTAGGACCTTTCGCAAAGCGGTTTCTTGTGATTCCAGTATAGGCATGACGACAATAGGCTAATTGATGGTAGCCAATGATATCAAAACAAAATCTTTTTGTATATAGAATCGCCACCTTGGTTATTAATTTTTGTCATCGTTTTTTCGATATAAAACAATAATGTTCCCTATCATTTGGATTAAATCTGCAGATAGTGCTGTGCAGAGGCTGGTTGCAATTTCTTGACGAGTGGCTTTTTCAGCTCCATTTACTTTGACTTTGATCAGCTCATGCGTTTGTAATGCAATATTTGTTTCCTCAATAACCGCAGGTGTTAATCCTTTTGATCCAAGTGTGACAACTGGATTTAAATGGTGAGCCTTTGCTCTAAGCGACTGTTTAAAAGAAGTGTTCATTAATTACAGCTCCAAAAAATGATGAATTATTGCACGTTTTGATGGGGAAAGATAGTTGTTACGATTAGGTTATTATGATTGAGATATGTTATAAGGAACAATTTGAAATATAATATAATGTACCAATTTTGGTTGAAAAATAGATTATGAAACGAACAAAAAGTAGTAAACGTTGGTTGCAAGAACACTTCGATGACATCTATGTGAAAAAAGCACATGCTGAAGGTAAGCGCAGTCGCGCCGTGTATAAATTGCAAGAAATTGACGAAAAAGAGCATCTGTTTAAATCCGGGATGACGGTAGTTGATTTGGGTGCCGCGCCTGGGGGCTGGACCGAATATGTTTCTGAGCAGTTAGCTTGTAATACTTCAACTATGCAAAGTCGCATTATTGCTTTAGATATCTTACCGATGGATGCGCTGGTAGGAGTAGAGTTTATTCAAGGCGATTTTAGAGAAGATGCTGTGTTACAGCAATTAACAGACTTAATTCCGAAAGCCTCAGTTGATGTTTTACTCTCGGATATGGCTCCTAATATGAGCGGTAACAGAGCGGTAGATATTCCTAAGGCAATGTATCTAGCTGAACTCGCTTTTGATTTTGGTCGTATGATGCTAAAGCCCGGAGGTGTCTTATTAATGAAAATTTTCCATGGCACAGGATTTGATGAATTAGTGAAAGAAGCACGTAAACAATTTGAACGAGTTGTAATTCGTAAGCCGTTAGCATCGCGCTCGCGCTCACGCGAAACGTATTTGTTAGCAAAAGGTTATAAGAATTCTTGCTTATAAATTGTAGTAACGTTATTTTGTAGCTTATAATAGTAAACAGCTGCTTTTATACTAGAGGATATTACTTTGAACGACATGGTAAAAAATTTGTTTTTATGGCTGATTATAGCTGTCGTATTGGTGTCTGTATTTAGTAACTTTGGCCCGAGCAATGCCGCAACAGACAAAATATCCTATAGTCAATTTTTAACTGAAGTGTCTCAAGGTCTTGTGAGCACTGTTAGCGTAGAAGATGATCGCGTTATTCGTGGGGTTACTAAAAATAACCGACGCTTTGTGACTTATATCCCAGTTCATGATAATGCATTATTAGGTCAACTGTTAAAATATAACGTGACCGTCAGTGGTCAGGAAAAGCAGCAAGAAAGCTTTTTATTGCACTTGTTTATTAATTGGTTTCCGATGTTATTGCTTATTGGTGTATGGGTTTTCTTTATGCGGCAAATGCAAGGCGGAGGCGGTCGCGGGGCTATGTCGTTTGGTCGTTCACGTGCGCGCTTGTTAGGTGAGGATCAGGTGAAAGTAACTTTTGCTGATGTCGCTGGTGTGGATGAAGCAAAAGAAGAAGTTAAAGAATTAGTCGATTTTTTACGCGACCCTACTAAATTTCAGAATTTAGGAGGTCGAATTCCCCGTGGTGTGTTACTAGTTGGTTCTCCTGGAACAGGTAAAACATTATTAGCACGAGCAGTGGCCGGTGAAGCGAAAGTACCTTTTTTTACAATTTCCGGGTCTGACTTCGTTGAGATGTTTGTAGGTGTTGGTGCTTCGCGAGTTCGAGATATGTTTGAGCAAGCAAAAAAGCAAGCGCCATGCATTATTTTCATCGACGAAATTGATGCCGTTGGCCGTCATAGAGGAGCGGGTTTAGGCGGTGGCCATGATGAACGTGAACAAACATTAAACCAATTATTGGTTGAAATGGATGGGTTTGAAGGAAATGAAGGCGTGATTGTCATTGCTGCAACGAATCGTCCGGATGTATTGGATCCGGCATTGTTACGTCCAGGTCGTTTTGATCGACAAGTAGTCGTTCCGCTACCGGATATTCGAGGTCGTGAGCAAATTCTGAAAGTTCATTTGGGTAAAATACAAACAGACGGTACAGTGGAAATCATGCCGGTTGCCCGAGGTACTCCAGGGTTTTCTGGGGCGGATTTAGCTAACCTAGTAAATGAGGCTGCTCTATTTGCTGCTCGGGCTAATAAACGTAAAGTTAGTATGATTGAATTAGATAAAGCTAAAGATAAAATCATGATGGGTGCCGAGCGGCGATCTATGGTGATGAGTGAAGACGAGAAGAAATTGACTGCTTATCATGAAGCAGGACATGCAATAGTCGGCTTGAGCGTGCCAGAACATGACCCCGTGTATAAGGTTTCGATTATTCCTCGTGGCCGAGCACTTGGGGTTACTATGTTTTTACCAGAACAAGATCGGTATAGTTACACCAAGCGTCGTTTAGAAAGTCAGTTGGCTAGTCTGTTCGGTGGTCGTGTTGCTGAAGAATTAATTTTTGGTTTAGAAAGTGTGACAACAGGTGCATCAAATGATATTACTCGAGCAACGGATATTGCTCGTAAAATGGTGACAAATTGGGGCTTATCCGAACTTGGACCGCTTACATTTGGTCAAGAAGAAGGTGAGGTCTTTTTAGGCCGTACAGTGAACCAAAATAAAGAAATCTCTGATCAAACCGCCCAACGAATTGACGAAGAGGTGCGCAAAATTATCGATCGAAATTTCCAACGCGCTCATGATGTCTTAACTAAGAATATTGATATTTTGCATATTATGGCAGAAGCGCTAATTAAGTATGAAACAATCGACGTCGAACAGATTAAAATAATTATGACTGGTCAAGAACCTCCTCCGCCAGAAGGTTGGGGAACAGTTGAATTAGATATAAAAGACGAGCCTGCAATAAGTCAACCAAAGGCCCCAACTAGCTCAAGTAAAAAAAGAATTAAAGATAACCCTGCTAAAGAACACTAAAGTGAATAAGGAGCAATTTGCTGCTTGGCGTAAAGCAAGCCAACGCCGCTCATTGGTAATGGGTATACTCAATATTACTCCGGATTCTTTCCATGATGGAGGGCAGTTTATAGGTCGTGAGCAGGCCTATAAACATGCTCAATCTATGATAGATAACGGAGTTGATTTAATCGATATTGGTGGCGAATCATCTAAACCTGGTGCGAAGCCTATTTCTTTGGATGAAGAATTAAATCGTGTTATTCCTGTTATCGAACGTATCTGCGCATCGACTGACATGTGTATATCCATTGATACGACTAAACCGATGGTTATGCAAGAAGCGATTAAAGCGGGTGCCGCGTGGATCAATGATATTGGCGCTTTAACAACAGAAGATGCTTTAGTTACCGCTGCACAATTGGACGTACCCATTTGTTTAATGCATATGCAAGGAAAACCCGAATGTATGCAACAGTCACCTCATTATGAGACAGACGTTATTGATGAAATTAATTATTTTTTTGAACAACGCATTCATGCTTGTTTAGAAGTTGGAATAGCACGGGATAGATTAATTCTTGATCCAGGATTTGGTTTTGGTAAGTCGGTACAGCATAACATAGAGCTAATACGACGGTTTCATCAATTCAAACAACATCAATTACCGTTGTTGCTGGGTGTTTCGCGTAAAAGTACTATTGGTAATATTTTAGATCAGCCACTGGCTGATCGATTAGCAGGGGGGCTTGCTTTAACGACTCTTGCTGTGATGCAGGGAGCATCTATAATCAGAACACATGATGTCATTGAAACAAAACAGACGCTTAAAATAGTCGATGTTGTTGGGAGATTGGTAGATGAGTGAGCGTAAATATTTTGGTACTGACGGTATCCGCGGAGAGGTTGGGTCCGAAGTAATTAATCCAGAGTTGATTTTAAAACTTGGTTGGGCAGTTGGACGAGTTCTTGCTAATGGTCATCGAAAAAAAGTATTAATCGGTAAAGACACACGCGTTTCCGGTTATATGCTTGAATCAGCTCTTGAAGCCGGACTATCAGCTGCAGGTGTTGATGTTCGCCTATTGGGGCCGATGCCTACTCCTGCCATTGCCTATTTAACCCAAACGCTACGAGCACATGCCGGTATTGTTATCAGTGCGTCTCATAATTTATTTCAGGATAATGGCATTAAATTTTTCTCAGCTGATGGCAGCAAATTACCCGACGCGATTGAATTGGCTATTGAAGCGGAAATGGAGAAAAAAATGTGCCTGGTTTCTTCTGCTGAACTAGGCAAAGCGGCCCGTATTTATGATGCACCAGGCCGCTATATTGAATTTTGTAAATCTACAATTCCTTCGATGACTAGGTTATCTGGATTAAAAGTAGTCGTAGATTGCGCACATGGGGCAACTTATCACATCGCGCCCAAAGTATTTATGGAATTAGGCGCGGATGTTGTAGTAATTGGTGATAAGCCGGATGGATTTAATATTAACCAAAATTGTGGTTCCACAAATCCTGAACTACTTCGTAAACAAGTTCTTGAGTCTGGTGCAGATATAGGTGTGGCATTGGATGGTGATGGCGATCGAGTGATTATGGTTGATTCAGAAGGTCGATTAATTAACGGTGATCAGATTCTCTATATTATTGCAAAAGATCGTTATCAACGGGGTATTTTACACGGTGGAGTTGTCGGAACCTTAATGAGTAATTATGGTTTAGAAAAAGCAATGAATGCCATTGATATTCCTTTTTTGCGTGCTCGTGTTGGCGATCGATACGTTTTGGAAACATTACGAGAAAAAGATTGGAAAATAGGTGGCGAACCTTCAGGGCATGTTGTTTGCCTTGATAAAACCACCACTGGGGATGGTATCGTTGCTGCATTGCAAGTTTTAGCAATTATGGTTAAACAAGAAAAAACAGTGCAAGAATTGGTGAATGGCATTACATTGCTTCCGCAATCTTTGGTTAATTATAAAACGCATAATGCGATAAAACTGGCAACAGATCCGCGCGTATTACAGGCGGTGAGAGCGCTTGAAGCGGTTTTGAAAAATGAAGGTCGAGTACTGTTACGTCCCTCAGGTACAGAACCTGTGTTACGTGTGATGGTAGAAGGCAATGATAACCAGCAAGTTAAATTGTATGCAGATACGCTGACTGATGAAATTAAAGAAATAGAACAAAATTTTAGCGTCTGTTGACAATTTATATTTTGACGTCCCGCGGCTTGTCCGCGGGACGTAGGCATTGGATATGAATTATCAAAAGCCCCTAGGCTTGGTTACTTACCACCAGGCTTTCAGTCAGGGATAAAATAATGCATAAACCACACAAAGGAGTGTACATGAGACAAAAAATTATTATGGGTAATTGGAAAATGAATGGCCGTATGGACCAAATTACCGTTTTGTTACATGACTTGGTAGAACATTTGTCTGAAAATCCACTGGCTCAATGCGTTGTTCTGCCTCCTGCGATTTATTTGCAACACGTGCGGGATATATTACAACAGCATGGAATTTGCTGGGGAGCTCAAAATGTTTATCCAAACGATTCGGGAGCGTTTACTGGCGAATTGTCAGGGCCCATGCTAGCGGATTTTGGTTGCCGTTATGTACTTGTTGGACATTCAGAGCGTCGCCATCAATTTCATGAAGATGAAAAATTTGTTGCGGAAAAATTCCACCATGTGAAAGATCATGGTATGATACCCGTTCTTTGCGTTGGTGAGACATTAAACGAACGTGAACAAGGATTAACAGAACAGACATTAACGAAGCAATTACTTGCTGTAGCTGCAATCGCCGCTGAACAAGGGGATGTCTTTAATCGGTGTGTTATTGCTTATGAACCGGTTTGGGCTATTGGTACTGGACAGACAGCAACACCTGACCAAGTTCAAGCAGTTCATGTTTTTATCCGAAAATTTTTAGGACAAATTGGACAATCTTATGTTAATGAGTTGCCAATTTTATATGGTGGCAGTGTCAACGAAAAAAATGCTTCCTCGTTGTTTGCAATGCCAGATGTTGATGGTGGTTTGATTGGTGGTGCATCTTTGAATGCACGACAGTTTGTGGAAATAGTAAAATGTATCAATTGTTATTAATCGTACACGTGATAGTTGCTATTGCCATTATTGGCTTAGTGTTATTGCAACATGGTAAAGGCGCCGACATCGGTGCTGCATTTGGCTCCGGCGCGTCTAATACAGTGTTTGGAAGTCAGGGAACAGGTAGTTTTTTATTTAAATTAACGGGTGGCTTAGTACTCACGTTTTTTTGTACGAGTGTACTATTATCAACGATAGTATCAGCTCAGTATAAGCATAGTTCGCAACAACTTCCCGGACAACAATTGCCAGCTAATGAAAGTAAAATTCCCTTGCCAGTAAATAATGAGAAAAATAAATAAAATGTAGGATGGATTTAGTGCTTTGTCATAAAGATCTATCTTTGTGAACGTTTTTATCTGCCCTTGCGAACGCGATGAAGCAATCTAGAGTGCTATGCTAGTCTCTGAATTGCTTTATTTTACTCGCAAAGACGGTATAAATCTGCATTGATACCTAGATTAAACCAGAAAACACAATAATGCCGAAGTGGTGAAATTGGTAGACACGCCGTCTTGAGGGGGCGGTGGCGTAAAGCTGTGCCGGTTCGAATCCGGCCTTCGGCACCATATACAAATGTTTCCTCTGACAGGAGATTATGTGTTTAAAAAATGTATTCCATTCGTTATATTATTTTTTTTAGCTAACGTTGCATTCCCAGCCAATGAACTCACAACAATAGAAAAAAATAGCATTGAACGTATCGAAGTGCATGATCAAATCTATATGAAGCAAAAAGGCCCCTCTTTTTTTAAACAGCTTAGCATGGGGCAAACCCCTATGTTTACCATTCTTACTTGTTCTGATTCACGAGTTCAAACAGAAGTGTTTGATGATAATCCAGAGGGCAATTTTTTTATGGTGAGGAATATTGGCAATCAATTAAAAACATCGATGGGGTCAGTTGACTACGGTGTTTCTTACCTCAATACAAAGATATTATTAATTATTGGTCACTCTAAATGCGGTGCGATAGAAGCTATCAGAAAAGGACATTATAAACGTTTAAAAACAGATGTTGTAAAGGAGCTCAATGCAATTCCCATTCGACCGGGTATATCTAATATTTCGGGTGTTGTACAAAATGTTGATTACCAGATTGATGAGGCATTAAAGCAATATGCACAAAAGATTAAAAATCATCAGTTGGTCGTGGTAGGGGCCGTTTATGATTTTGCTGACGAAATGAACAAAGGGGCGGGCGAGCTCCTAATTATTAATATTAATGGTGAAACTAATCCTACTAAATTAAAAAAAATAATTGGACCAACGCTCAATAATTAAATACTCGTGTAATTTTATGCTCCGCATCTTTTCGTAGTCACACAAATCGGTTATCATGGTCGCTGTTATGACGAGGTGCAATAATGCTGTCAGAATATTTACCTATACTTGTTTTTATTATTATCGGCTTGGGTCTTGGCTTAGCTATGGTGGGAGCAGGTAATCTTATATCTTCAAGCAAGCCAGATTCTGAAAAAAATTCGCCATACGAATGTGGTTTCCCTGCATTTGAAAATGCCCATATCCCGTTTGACGTTAGATTTTATTTGGTTGCAATCCTATTTATTATTTTTGATTTAGAAACGGCGTTTTTTTTCCCGTGGGCTCTTGTATTGCGTAAACTTGGTTGGTGTGGATTTAGTACGATGATGTTATTTCTTGGTTTATTAGTAATTGGTTTTATCTATGAGTGGAAGCGGGGTGCATTGGAATGGGAGTAGAGCATACTGCGGAATTGCAAAAACAAGGCTTTGTTACAACGTCAGTTGAAAAGCTGCTAGGTTGGGCTCATAGTGGTTCGATGTGGCCGATGACGTTTGGCTTGGCTTGCTGTGCAGTTGAAATGATGCACGTAGGCGCTGCACGTTATGATTTGGATCGCTTTGGGATTATTTTCCGTCCTAGCCCACGTCAGTCAGATGTTATGATTGTTGCGGGTACTTTATGTAACAAAATGGCACCAGCATTGCGTAAAGTGTACGATCAAATGGCGGAACCTCGGTGGGTTATTTCTATGGGTTCTTGCGCAAATGGCGGCGGGTATTATCACTATTCTTACTCTGTAGTACGTGGCTGTGATCGAATCGTTCCAGTCGATATTTATGTTCCAGGCTGTCCGCCCACAGCAGAAGCGTTGCTTTACGGTATTATTCAACTCCAAAATAAAATTAAGTATAAAAAAGTTATTAACGTAAAAGGTAACTCCCAAGGTACGTCATCCTAAGCGTGGTTTTTTAAGCACGAAGGATTTCCCCAAGATGTGCGTTAGAGCAAGCATACTGAGATATTTCCAAATTTCGAGGGAGATTCTCGTAGCATTCGGGATGACGTAGTAGGATTTTAGTCGTGAAGGTATAGTGAAAGATGACAAAACAAGACACTTTAATTGAGTTATTAAATTCAAAGCTGCGTTATGAGCTCCCATTCATTGGTGTTGCGTATAATGAAGTGACAGTCGAATGTAATGTAGAGTCATTGATGCCATTACTCTATGAATTACGAGACCAAAATGAATTCGCTTTTGATCAATTAATGGATTTGTGTGCCGTAGATTACTTACGTTATGGTGAGTATGACTGGGAAACGGAAGCTGCAACCGAATCAGGATTTTCTCGAGCAGTTGATCCTCAAGAGTCACGTGCGTATGTGCAAGATAAACCGCGTTTTGCAGTTGTTTATCATTTGCTTTCGACCACAAAAAATCAGCGATTACGCATAAAAGTATTTGTACATGAGAGTAATCCGGTTGTACCATCCGTGCATGAAATATGGAAAGCGGCTAATTGGTTTGAACGAGAAGCATATGATTTGTATGGCATTTTATTTGAAGGTCATCCTGATTTGCGACGTATTTTGACTGATTATGGTTTTATTGGTCATCCATTTAGAAAAGATTTTCCAATTAGTGGACACGTTGAAATGCGTTATGACGCGCAAGCACAGAAAGTAATTTATGAACCAGTTGATATTGAGCCTAGAACACTTGTACCGAAAGTGATTCGCAAAGATAACCGCTACCTTGATTTAGAAGGAACAACCAAGTGAGTTTAGATTTACAAAACTATACCCTTAATTTTGGTCCTCAACATCCTGCGGCGCATGGTGTTTTACGCCTAGTTCTTGAGCTGGAAGGTGAGACTATTGTTCGGGCAGATCCGCACATTGGTTTATTGCATCGAGCAACTGAAAAATTAGTTGAGACTAAACCGTATTTACATAGCATCGGTTATATGGATCGTCTAGATTATGTATCCATGATGTGTAATGAACATGCTTACGTGCGCGCTATCGAAAAAATGTTGGGTGTAGAAGCACCAGTCAGAGCTCAATACATTCGCACAATGTTTGATGAAATCACTAGAATACTGAATCATTTATTATGGTTGGGTGCGATTGCAATAGATATTGGGGCAATGACGGTATTTCTATATTGTTTTCGTGAACGAGAAGATTTATTTGATTGCTATGAGGCAGTTTCTGGTGCTCGTATGCATGCTACGTACTATCGCCCTGGCGGAGTAGCTCGTGATTTACCAGAAAGTATGCCCCAATATGAAGCATCAAAATGGCATAGTGATCGAGAAGTTGAAACAATGAATGAGAACCGACAAGGTAGCTTGTTGGATTTCATTTGGTCTTTTACAGAACGATTCCCACGATGCGTTGACGAATATGAAACATTGTTAACGGATAATCGAATTTGGAAACAACGCACGGTTGATATTGGGGTGGTTTCCCCAGAACAAGCATTGCAATGGGGTTTTTCTGGTCCTATGTTACGAGCCTCGGGCGTAGCTTGGGATTTACGTAAAAAACAATCCTATGCGGCTTATGATAAAGTGGATTTTGAGATTCCAGTAGGGAAAACAGGTGATTGTTATGATCGTTACCTAGTCCGTGTTGAAGAATTACGTCAATCCAATAAAATTGTTCGACAATGTGTGCAATGGTTACGAGCTAATCCCGGACCCATTAAGCTTGACGATCACAAGATTACGCCGCCATCGCGAGCTGTGATGAAACACGATATGGAAGCACTTATTCATCACTTTAAATTATTTACAGAGGGATTTTGTTTACCTCTAGGGGAAGTATATAGTGCTGTTGAGGCTCCCAAAGGGGAGTTTGGTATATATTTGGTGTCGGATGGAGCTAATAAACCATATCGTATGAAAATTCGTGCGCCTGGTTTTTCTCATTTATCTGGTTTTGATGAAATGGTAAAAGGCCATATGCTAGCTGACGGCGTCGCAATTTTAGCCAGTCAGGACATTGTATTTGGGGAAATTGATAGATAGAAGGTCGATAACCATGTCGGAACATAAAAAATTAATGCAAGAGTTTGTTAGTGCAGCAGGTATAACTGAAATTGATAGTTGGGTTGCAAAATATCCCTCTGATCAAAAGCAATCAGCAGTAATGAGTGCGCTCATGGTCGTTCAACAAGAGCGAGGATATATAACATCTGAAGCAATGGATGCTGTCGCTGCTTATTTGGAAATGCCTGCAATTGCAGTATATGAAGTAGTCAATTTTTATTCAATGTATGAGCGTGAGCCACTCGGTCGTAATTTAATTAATGTTTGCACTAATGTCTCTTGTAAATTACGAGGCGCATCTGACATAGTGACTCATTTAGAGAAAAATTTACAAATTAAATTAGGTGAAACAACGAAAGATAAGCGTTTTACGTTGCGAGCGGTCGAATGTTTAGGAGCTTGTGTGAATGCTCCCATGATGCAAGTGAATCGAGATTATCATGAAAATCTTACATCCGAAACAGTAAGTGCTGTTTTGGAACAGTACGAGTGAGAGGTTGAAGTAATGGTTGAGCTGAATCAAGTTTGTTATCGAACACTACATCTGGAAAAACCATGGTCCTTAGCTGCTTATGAAAGCGTAGGAGGCTACAGTGCATGGCGCCGTATTTTAAAAGAACAAATCACACCACAACATATTATTGAGGAATTAAAACTATCCGCACTAAGAGGTAGGGGCGGAGCAGGATTTCCAACAGGTTTAAAATGGAGTTTTATTAACCGGAATACGCCGGGACAAAAATATGTCGTTTGTAACTCCGATGAAGGGGAGCCTGGCACGTGTAAAGATCGTGATATATTACGATACAACCCACACCAATTAATAGAAGGTATGGCAATTGCTGCTTATACTATGGGCGCGACTGTAGGATATAATTACATTCGCGGCGAATTTTGGGAGCCGTTTGAACGAGTTGAAGCCGCACTTAAAGAAGCTTATCAATCAGGATTGTTAGGTCATAATATTTTAGACTCAGGTGTTGATTTTGATTTGCATAATCATTTAGGCGCAGGCGCTTATATTTGCGGTGAAGAAACAGCGTTACTTAATTCGCTGGAAGGCAAAAAAGGCCAACCACGTTTTAAACCCCCTTTCCCTGCAAATTTTGGCTTGTATGGTAAACCTACGACGATTAATAATACTGAAACGTTTGCCTCAGTGCCTGTAATTATGGAAAAAGGTGGCGATTGGTTCTTGAAACTAGGTAAACCGAATAACGGTGGCACCAAGTGCTTTAGCGTCAGTGGGCATGTAAATAAGCCGGGTAATTTTGAAATTCCATTAGGTACTCCTTTTAAAACATTGCTCGAGTTAGCGGGCGGTGTACGTGATGGACATCGGATTAAAGCTGTTATACCAGGCGGGTCGTCAATGCCTGTTCTACCTGGTGAAATCATGATGACCTTAGATATGGATTTTGATAGTATTCAAAAAGCTGGTTCAGGCCTGGGTTCTGGGGCTGTGATTGTAATGGATGAGACGACCTGCATGGTTGATGTCCTATATCGACTGTCAGAATTTTACATGGATGAGTCTTGCGGACAATGTACACCTTGTCGCGAAGGTACTGGTTGGTTGGTAAGATTGCTGCATCGAATTAAAGAAGGACATGGCAAACCAGGTGATATTGAACGTCTTGTCAATGTTGCAAATGGGATTGAAGGTCGTACAATTTGCGCTTTAGGTGAGGCAGCTGCATGGCCGGTGCAAAGTTTTGTTAAGCATTTTTATCAAGAATTTGCTGATTGTATAAAACAATAAATAAATTAAGGCATGTTGACGGTCACTCATGTCAATATGCCATAAATTCATTATGTCATAATTTTTAGAGAAGGGTACGATGGCCACCATTGAAATCGACGGAAAAACGATCGAAGTAGAAAACGGTAAAATGATCATCGAAGTTGCGGATGAAGCTGGTATTTATATTCCTCGTTTTTGTTACCATAAAAAGCTTTCAGTCGCTGCAAATTGTCGCATGTGTTTGGTAGAAGTTGAAAACAACCGTAAAACAGTTCCTGCGTGCGCAACACCGATTAATCATGGCATGAAAGTATTTACAAAATCTCCAGCAGCGGTTCGCTCTCAAGAGGCTGTGATGGAGTTTTTGCTTATTAATCACCCATTAGATTGCCCTATTTGTGATCAGGGTGGTGAATGTGAGTTGCAAGATATATCCATGGGTTTTGGTAGTGATATATCCAACTATTCTGAAAGCAAGCGTGCAGTCGCTGATGACGATTTAGGGACATTAATCGAAACTGAGATGACGCGTTGCATTCAATGTACACGATGCGTTCGCTTCGGGGACGAAATCGCTGGACTGCCTGAGTTAGGTGGTATTGGCCGTGGTGAGCAGATGCAAATTAGTACGTATGTTAAGCACAGTATGACATCTGAAGTTTCTGGAAATATTATTGATTTGTGTCCAGTGGGTGCTTTAACGTCAAAACCATACCGTTTCACAGCCAGAGCTTGGGAAATGACTCAGTCACCAAGTATAGCACCTCATGATTGCTTAGGGTCTCATGTCTATTTGCATACACGTAGAAATAGTTTAATGCGGGTAGTTCCTAAAGAGCATGAAGATATTAATGAAACCTGGTTATCTGATCGTGACCGATTTAGTTACCTAGGACTGAATAGTGCTGAACGCTTAGCACAACCGATGATTAAACGTGATGGGCAATGGGAAGTTGTAGATTGGCAAACTGCTCTAGCTTTTGCTGCTAATGGCATTGGTCGAGTGATTAAACAGCATGGCCCTGAACAATTCGCGGCATTTGCGTCTTCCTCATCAACAGTTGAAGAGTTGTTTTTACTACAAAAAATGATGCGTAATTTAAATGTGCATAATTTGGATTACCGACTTCAACAAACTGATTTTCGCGACCAACATTTACAACACATTATGCCAGTGAGTTCATTGCCGTATGCACAACTTGAAAAACAGAATACAGTTTTAGTTGTTGGTTGTAATATTGATAGGGAATTACCTCTAGCTGGTATTAGAGTACGAAAAGCTCAAACCAACGGTGGTAAAATTTATGCAATTAATCCGGTAGATTATAGCTTTCATTTTAATGTTACAGAAAGCATTACTGTATCTCCGCAAGATCTACCGATTCAGCTTGCTAGTTTACTCGCATCATTAGTGCCTGATTCGAATAAACTACCCGTTGATGCACAAAAATTAATTATTGGTTTAAAACCAGATAGTAAAACAAATACGATTGCCGAAGCACTTTCTTCTCCACAAGCAGTCATAGTGACCGGAGCAATTTTTGAAAATCATCCGCACGCATCATTACTACGTACGTTAGTATCATTAATTGCCGAATATTCTGGTGCTAACACATTGCACTTTACAACAGGTGCCAATAGCGCTGGCGCTGCATTAGCCGGAATGTTGCCACACCGCGGAGTTGCGGGTAAAGCGATTGATCCCGCTGGGCTTGATGTTCAAACCGCATTAAATGCAAAGTTGAAAGGTTATTTCTTAATGGGTGTAGAGCCAGGCTTTGATTTTGCAAATCCAAGTAATGCAAGACAATCAATGCTAGCAGCTGAGTTTGTTGTTATGTTATCAGCGTTCCAAAATGAAGCAATTAAGGATTATGCTGATGTTATTTTACCGATGGCACCTTATGCAGAAACGTCTGGTACTTATATTAATATTGATCACTCTTGGCAAACGGTTAAAGGAGCTATAGCCCCTTATGGTGAAGCTCGTCCTGCATGGAAAATATTGCGAGTCCTTGCTAATGTGTTGCATTGCGATAATTTTGAATACACATCGAGTGAAGAAGTTCTATCTGAAGTGAAAGCATCCTTTTCAATGATGCGTGAAATTAAACAAGATAGATTGTATTCTGAAGCATTACCTATCAATCGTGATAACTTAGTGCGAATAGGTGAGTGGCCTCTATATAAAAGTGATATGATCGTTCGTCATGCAACGGAACTACAGCGTTGCGGTTCAGCTGAGCCAGCTTTTATTCGAATTCATTCAGTTACAGCAGATAAATTGAAATTAGGTGATACGGCTACTGTATCTCAAGGCGAGATTGAGATAACATTGCCGCTCCAGCGCGACGATAGAATAGCGCTTGATACAGTGTGGGTAGCAAATGCTATGCCAGAGACGATAGACTTAGGGCATGCTTATGCTCCTATAACGATAAAATAGGTAATAATAATGTTGCAAAATATTGGTATCCTACTTTGGATTGTAATTAAAATACTGATTATTGTGCTTCCATTGCTAATCAGCGTTGCTTATTTAACTTTTGCTGAGCGTAAGGTGATTGGCTATATTCAATGTCGTATAGGTCCCAATCGCGTTGGTTTTCGAGGATTATTACAGCCTTTTGCTGATTTAATTAAATTAATTCATAAAGAAATCATTATTCCCACACGCTCGAATAAATATTTATTTATCATTGCACCTTTATTTGCTTTAGCACCTGCTCTAGCAGGCTGGGCCGTTATTCCTTTTGATATTGGTCTTGTGTTGTCGAACATTAATGCTGGGATTTTATTTATATTTGCCATGAGCTCATTGAGTGTTTACGGCGTATTAATAGCAGGTTGGGCATCAAACTCAAAATATGCCATGCTTGGTGCATTACGTAGTGCAGCACAGACTGTTTCTTATGAAATCGCAATGGGATTTTCATTTGTTGGTGTGTTACTTGCTGCTGGCAGTATGAACTTGACGGATATTGTTTTATCACAGCATGGTGGAATAACTCATTGGTGGTTCTTACCGCTGTTGCCTTTGTTTTTAGTCTTTTGGATTGCGGGTCTTGCAGAAACCAATAGGGCCCCGTTTGATTTGGCAGAAGGTGAATCGGAGATTGTTGCGGGATTCCATGTTGAATATTCAGCAATCGGTTTCGCCTTATTTTTTATGGCCGAATACACGAGCATGTTTTTGATTTCAGTGGTCCTATCACTGTTATTTCTCGGTGGCTGGTTATCGCCATTTGAGGGAATGCCTGCATTAAATAATCTTTTCTTTTTTGTACCAGGCGTTGTGTGGTTACTATTGAAAACGTCATTTTTTCTCTTTGTTTATCTCTGGGTAAGAGCTACCTTCCCTCGCTATCGTTATGATCAATTGATGCGATTAGGTTGGAAAGTTCTTATCCCAGTAACTATTGTCTGGTTAATTGTCACTGCTTTGATGGTATTGACTGGGCTAAAACCATGGTTTTAACGTCATGAGTAATTCAATGAAAACAGCATATAGATATCTAAAACATTATGTCCGCAGTTTTTTGTTGTGGGATTTGTTACAGGGTTTAGCACTGACAGGTAAATATTTCTTTAAGAAAAAAATAACAGTGCAATTCCCTGAAGAATCAACACCGTTATCTCCTCGGTTTCGCGGCATGCTCGCATTAAGACGTTATGCGAATGGTGAGGAGCGATGTATCGCATGCAAACTGTGTGAAGCAGTATGCCCGGCTTTAGCGATCACTATTGAGTCAGAACCTCGTGAGGATGGCTCACGTCGAACGACTCGTTATGATGTTGATGCATTTAAATGTATTAGTTGTGGTTTGTGTGAGGAATCGTGTCCAGTGGATTCTATTGTTGTGACGCCAATTCATCATTATCACATTAGTGAACGTGGTCAAAATATTCTGACTAAAGAAAAATTATTGGCAGTAGGTGATCTGATGGAAGAGCGTTTAGCAGCAGATCGTGCAGCCGATGCGAGATATCGATAATTCGTAAGGGTATTACATGTACTATTCATTGCAACAAGTGATTTTTTATATTTTTGCGGCGTTAACTGTTTTTTCTGCATTAATGGTTATTTCCCAAAATAATCCAGTGCGCTGCATTTTATTTTTAGTTTTGGCCTTCTTATCCAGTTCAGTACTATGGATCTTAGTGCAAGCTGAATTTTTGGCTCTCATTTTGGTGTTAGTCTATGTTGGTGCTGTGATGACCTTATTTTTGTTTGTCGTCATGATGCTAAATATTGATATTGAATCGATGAAGAAAGAAATGTTGCGTCGATTGCCGTTTGGTTTGCTGTTGGTTGCAGGCTTAGTTGGTCTGCTGTTTGTAGCATTACCCAAAAATGTATTTGAATTTTCTGTTGAAACATTAGTTCCCCAATCAATCCAGACACAACATGTCATAAGCTTAAACGAGCCAGAAAATGACGTGTCGTCGAATACCGAACGTTTGGGAATGGTGCTCTACACTAATTATGGTTTTGCGTTCGAAATGGCCGCGGTCATTTTATTGGTTGCAATTGTGGCTGCGATTACGCTAGCTCATCGTGCACCGATTCGTTCTAAAAAACAAAATATTGTTAAGCAAATTATGACGCGACGTCAGGATCGTGTTGAATTAGTTAATATGAAAGTAGATAAAGAATGAGGAACTTAGCATGATACCAGTAATGAATTATCTAATGTTATCGGCGGTTTTATTTGGCCTGGGATTAGTTGGTGTAGTAATTAATCGTCGCAATGTTATTTTACTATTAGTTTGCATCGAATTAATGTTACTGGCAGTAAATACAAACTTGGTTGCTTTTTCTCACTATTATAATGGGACAGCCGGGGAAGTATTTGTCTTTTTTATTCTTACTGTGGCTGCTGCAGAAGCGGCCATCGGTTTGGCTATAGTCATGTTGCTGTATCGTAATAGAGGCAACATCAATGTAAACAAAATGAATCATTTAAAAGGGTAGCAACGTGAGTATTTTACAGTGTTGTTTGATAATTGTATTGGCGCCTTTAATTGGCTCGGTGATTGCTGGCTTTTTTCGAAATCAAATCGGACGTATTGGTGCACACAGCGTTACTATTCTTGGCGTAGGCGTGTCATTGGTTCTATCCCTGTATGTTGCATTTGCTTTATTTTCAGGAAAAGCACCAATTTTAGACCAACATCTTTACACTTGGGCAAGTGGTGGTGATCTATTCCCTTATGCATTCCATATTGGTTTTTTAATCGATCCGCTTACTGCAGTTATGATGATTGTTGTAACGTTTGTTTCATTTTTAGTACATATTTACAGTGTTGGCTATATGAGCGATGACCCAGGTTATCAACGTTTTTTTAGCTATATATCGCTTTTTACTTTCATGATGCTGATGTTAGTAACTGCAAATAACTTTTTACAACTATTTTTTGGTTGGGAAGGCGTGGGATTGGTATCCTACTTGTTAATTGGTTTTTGGTATCATAAGGAGTCAGCTAATCAAGGTAGTTTTAAGGCTTTTCTTGTGAATCGTGTAGGTGATTTTGGGTTTATTTTAGGAATAGGGCTCGTACTTGCATACGCTGGTAGCCTTGACTATGCAACCGTATTCAAAAATTCACAAGGCTTCGCGCAAGAAACAATCGAATTATTTAGTGGTCACTCGTGGTCTGTTGTAACGGTGATGTGCTTATTATTATTTGTTGGGGCGATGGGGAAATCAGCACAGGTGCCGCTACACGTATGGTTACCTGAGTCGATGGAAGGCCCTACACCGATTTCTGCATTGATTCATGCTGCAACAATGGTCACAGCTGGTGTGTTTATGGTTGCACGAATTTCACCGTTAACCGAATTATCTACTACGGCACTGAGTTTTATATTAGTTATTGGCGCAACAGGTGCTTTATTTACGGGTATCTTGGCATTGGTCATGAATGACATTAAGCGCGTTGTCGCTTATTCCACGTTGTCGCAATTAGGTTATATGATGGTTGCAATGGGTGCCTCTGCATATAGCGCTGGAATCTTTCACTTGTTGACCCACGCGTGCTTTAAAGCGTTATTATTTTTAGGTGCTGGCTCAGTGATTATTGGTTTGCATCATGAGCAAGACATGAGAAGAATGGGCGGACTATACAAAAAAATGCCGATAACCTACATAACCTTTTTAATCGGTAGCTTAGCATTATGCGCAATTCCTCCATTTGCGGGCTTCTTCTCAAAAGATACAATTATCGAAGCAGCTAAATTGTCAGAAACTCCTGGTAGTAGTTACGCTTATTTCTGTGTGGCACTGGGTGCGATGATAACCGCAATATATTCTTTCAGAGCATTTTTCATGACATTCCATGGAAAGCCCCGAATGACAGAAGAAGAATTTTCCCATATCCATGAATCACCATGGGTTGTATGGTTGCCATTAGTCATATTAGCAATACCATCTATTATTATAGGCTTCATATTATATATGCCAATGTTATTTAATAAACCGGCATTGCTAGCTAGTTCCATCACAGTGTTCCCTGAGCATAACGTATTAGCAGAACTAGCTAAGGAAGTCACTTCGCCTTGGAGTTCAATGCTACATGCTCCTCAATCATTTGTATTTTGGCTCACGCTATTAGGGATTGCTTTTGCTTGGATTTGCTATATAGCAGTTCCTTCAATCCCAGGCATGTTAGCAACGCGCTTTAATTGGATTTACAAATTGTTGGTTAATAAGTACGGTTTTGATTGGTTCAACGAACATATTTTAATGAATACGACAAAAGGGTTAGGTCGATTTTTTTATAATGTAACTGATCAAACGTTAATTGATGGTGTAATGGTTAACGGTAGTGGTCGAACAGTTTCATGGTTTGCATTTAAGGCGCGAATCATGCAAAACGGGTATTTATATCATTATGTTGCGATAATGTTGTTTGGACTATTTGGGTTTTTATGCTGGTTTTTATTGGCACAGTAATCTGTACAAGGTGAAAGTATGCTTCATTTGCTTAATATTTTAATTTGGTTACCAATTTTTGGTGGTGTTGTCGTTTTATTGACTGGAAATGATGAAAAACCTGGTCTTTCTCGTTTCCTTTCATTGACTACAGTGTTACTGACGCTAGTATTATGCGTTCCATTGATGCGCGGTTTTGATGTCAGTATCGCTACTATGCAATTCACTGAGGATTATCCCTGGATGCAATCTTTAGGGATTCGTTACACGTTAGGTATTGATGGTTTGGCATTACTATTAATTGTATTGAGTATTTTCACTAATTTAATTGTTATCTTAGCTACGTGGAATAGTATAAAAACACGTGTCGCTCAATATTTGGCCGCATTTTTAATTATGCAAGGCTTATTAGTTGGTGTGTTTGCTGCTATGGATGCTATTGTATTTTATATATTTTGGGAAGCCACACTAATTCCTATGTATTTGATCATTGGAATTTGGGGTTCGGACAATCGTGTGTATGCAGCGATTAAGTTTTTCCTATATACATTCTTAGGTTCCGTGTTGATGTTGGCTTCATTTCTATATCTTGGATATCAAACGGGCACATTCAATATTGAAACTTTGTATGCGGTCAAATTAAGTATGACTGCACAAACGCTAATTTTTGTTTCATTCTTTCTTGGTTTTGCAATTAAAATCCCGATGTTTCCAGTGCATACCTGGCTGCCGGATGCTCATACGGAAGCACCAGCAGGGGGCTCGATTATTCTTGCAGCAATTTTGCTAAAACTCGGTGCCTATGGGTTTATACGTTTCGCATTACCAATCGTTCCAGATGCATGTAGCAAATATGCGATGATTATGATCGCCTTATCTTTGATTGCTGTGGTCTATGTAGGTCTGATTGCAATTATTCAACAAGATATGAAACGCCTAATTGCTTACTCTTCAATTTCCCATATGGGTTTTGTGACATTAGGCTGCTTTGCGATATATCTGATAGGTAGTAAGTCCGGCATGAAAGATGCTGGTTTGTTATTGGAAGGGGCAATCGTTGTCATGATATCACATGCCTTTATCTCTAGTGGTATGTTCGCTGGGGTGGGGTTTATTTATGATCGGATGCATACCCGAAAAATCAGTGATTTTGGAGGTATAGTGAATACCATGCCTGTTTTTGCATCATTTTTCATGTTGTTTGCAATGGCTAATGCTGGATTGCCTGGAACTTCCGGTTTCGTAGGCGAATTTATGATTATTTTAGCTAGTATGAAAGCTGGATTTTGGATCGCCTTTTGGGCTGCCCTCACATTAATTATAGGTGCAGCATACACATTATGGATGTATAAACGTGTTATTTTCGGCACAATAACAAATAAGAAAGTAGAAAAGCTAACTGATTTAACATGGTATGAGACGAGCGCTTATGCCCTTTTGGCATTGATGGTTATTGCAATCGGTGTTTATCCGCAATCGCTTTTAACTTATGTACACCAAACAGTTAATCACACTTTAGAACTTACTGATAAATCAAAGGGTTAAATCGAGATGAGTGGAATATTTGATATGTTTACCGATGTATTACCAGAAATTATTATATTAGCCACAGCATGTATCGCATTACTTGGTGATTTGTTTTTAAAACGGCAAATGAAATCAATCGCTTTAGTTGTAGCCTGTATTGGCTTAGCTGCGGCAGCAGTGGTTAGTTTTGTATTTTTAGGACAATTTAGTCACATTACTTTTTACGGATTATTTGTTAGTGATGATTTAGCTCAGTTGATGAAATTATTTATTTATTTATCCGTATTCCTGAGTTTTATTTACTCTAAGGTCTACTTGGACGAACGCAACATTTCGTCAGGTGATTATTATGTGCTGGGCTTGCTTTCTACTTTAGGGATGATGACATTAGTTTCAGCTCATTCTTTATTGACAATTTATTTAGGCGTAGAGCTTCTTTCTTTACCTTTATATGCTATGACCGCGATGAGACGTTCAAATGGTGATGCATCAGAAGCTGCTATGAAATACTTTGTCATCGGTTCTATAGCCTCTGCGATGTTATTGTATGGCCTCTCATTGCTGTATGGTGCGACAGGAAGCATTGACTTGCAAGAAATTGCAAACGCCATTACTGCTAATAGCCAAACTCATCATGGCTTGTTAGCATTTAGTTTGGTTTTTATATTAGCAGGGGTTGGGTTCAAATTAGCTGCTGTGCCATTCCACATGTGGGCACCCGATGTATATGATGGCGCACCTACTTCGGTTACTTTATTTTTAAGTGCAGCACCTAAAATTGCTGCTGTAGGTATGGCATTGCGTTTATTAAACACTGGCTTAATCGATCTTTCTGCACAATGGCAGCAAATGGTGCTAGTAATGGCTCTATTATCGACTATTATAGGAAATCTAGTGGCTATTGCGCAGTCTAACATTAAACGAATGTTTGCTTACTCGACCATTTCCCACATGGGGTATGCTTTGTTTGGTATATTATCCGCAACCCAAGCTGGTTATGCAGCATCGTTGTATTATGTTTTAATTTACGCAATCATGTCTGTTGGTGCGTTTGGATTATTGGTATTACTATCACGTTCAGGTATTGAAATTGAACAAATAAGTGATCTTAATGGGTTAAATAAACGTAATCCTTGGTTAGCATTCATGATGATGATTATTTTACTATCCATGGCAGGAATTCCCCCTACTGTTGGTTTCTTTGCTAAGTTATTAGTATTAAAAGCATTAGTCGACGTGCATATGACATGGGTTGCAGTACTGGGCTTACTGTTTGCTGTTATCGGCGCATTCTATTATTTGCGTATTGTTAAAGTGATGTATTTTGAACGTGCGATTGATACCTCGAGCATTCGTTTACCTCGAACAATTACAATCATATTTTCGGCAAATTGTTTATCATTATTGTACCTGGGTATTTTTCCAAGTGCTCTAATTGCTATGTGTGTTAGCGCATTTGTAAATTGATTTGAATTAATTTACAAATTCACTTGCGTAATTCGCCGAACATACGTATAATCGGCCTCAGTTGATGCGGGGTGGAGCAGCCTGGTAGCTCGTCGGGCTCATAACCCGAAGGTCGTAGGTTCAAATCCTGCCCCCGCTACCACTATTATAGAACCCCATTTATGGGGTTTTTTATTGTCCTAAAAACGTCAAATCTTACTCGATGTTAGGAGCCTAAATACATGATTCAAGATAAGATCGAGGAATACATCAGACCTACTCTTGAGGATATGGGGTATGAATTATGGGGATGCCAATATATCCCTCAAGGTCGACATGCGTTACTGCGAATATATATTGATAAAGCAGATGGTATTGGAATAGAAGATTGTGAACAAGCTAGTCGGCAAATCAGTGCGTTGTTAGATGTTGAAGATCCAATTTCTGATAATTATAGTTTAGAGGTATCATCACCAGGTATTCCACGACCGTTATTCTACTTTTACCAATATCAACGGTATATTGGTGATGAGGTTGAGATTAAGATAGTTAAACCCATTGAAGGTAAGCGAAAATTCACAGGCGTTATTGTTTCAGCAGATGAGCATATGTTAGTGCTCAATATGGACGATAAGCAGCAGGATTTTCTTTTTTCCACTATTGTGAAAGCACATTTGACATCTAAGTGAGGCGAATGATGAGCAAAGAATTACTATTAGTCGCAGAGGCGTTATCCAATGAAAAAGGCGTCAGCAAAGAAGTCGTTTTAGAAGCGATTCAATCTGCCTTGGAATCTGCAACACGTAAGCTTTCAGGTATGGAGTTTGGAATCCGAGTTGAATTGGACCCTCGCCAAGGCGATTATGAAACCTTCCGTTATTGGGATGTTGTCGCTGATGATGAACTTGAATTTCCAGATCGCCAATTAACACTAGATGAAGCTATAGAGCGTAAGCCGAATGCTGCTATCGGTGACCATATTGAAGAGCCAATGGCTTCTATTGAATTTGGTCGTATTGCCGCACAAACGGCTCGTCATGTTATTTTTCAAAAAATACGTGAAGCAGAACGTCGTTTAGTCGTCGATCAATTCATGGGTAAGATAGGTCAATTAGTTTATGGGACAGTGAAAAAAGTTACCCGTGATAATATTATTGTTGACTTAGGTGGTAAAGCAGAAGCCTTCATGCCACGTATTGAAATGTTGCCACAAGAAATGTTTCGTCCTAATGACCGGGTTAGAGCCTATTTATACGATATAGTTGAGCATGTACGCGGGCCCCAGCTTTTGATTAGCCGCGTACGAAAAGAAATGTTGATTGAATTGTTTCGTATTGAAGTTCCCGAAATCGGCGAAAATATTATCGAAGTTAAAGCTGCCGCGCGTGAGCCTGGTAGTCGTGCAAAAATTGCTGTAAAAACCAACGATGGTCGGATTGATCCAGTAGGTGCCTGCGTAGGAATGAGAGGTGCTCGCGTACAGGCAGTCTCAAGTGAGTTGGGTGGAGAGCGTGTTGATATTATTTTATGGGATGATAATCCTGCCCAATTAGTTATTAACGCCATGGCTCCAGCAGATATATCTTCTATTGTTGTTGACGAAGATACGCATACAATGGATCTTGCTGTACATAAAGATCAACTCTCACAGGCAATTGGTCGTAATGGACAAAACGTAAGACTTGCTAGTCAACTCACGGGTTGGACATTAAATGTGATGACTGTTGAAGAATTCGAAGGGAAAAGTCAAGAGGAATCTGCAAAGACAGTTAAGTTATTTGTAGAAACTTTAGAAATTGATGAAGAAATTGCAGCATTGTTAATTGCCCATGGATTTTCTTCGTTAGAAGAGGTAGCTTACGTTCCTAAAGATGAATTATTGGCAATTGAAGAATTTGATGATGAAATAGTGGAAGAATTACGTAATCGAGCTAATGACATTTTGTTGGCACAAGCACTTACTTCTGACGCTACTTCAGTAGATGAAGTCGATTTAGTATCGATGGAAGGCATGACTGAAAAATTGGTTGAGCAACTTGCTGAGATCGGCGTACACACTATGGATGATTTAGCAGAGCAATCTGTGGATGAATTGTTGGTTATTTCTGGAATGACAGAAAAGAAAGCCGGTTCACTCATAATGAAAGCGCGTGAGCCTTGGTTTAAAGAGGAAAAAGCAGAATAATAATTGTATTAAGCTGCTGATGACGAAATAAAATAGTTATGACTCATAAAATCAATGATTTTAATAAGTCATAACTATTAGTATATTAATAGTTATGAATAGAGCCGGCTCTTAAAGAACGGCTTAGAGGGGACTAAATTATGGCGGATGTGACGGTTAAACAGTTGGCTCAAGTCGTGGGTATCCCTGTTGAACGCTTATTAAATCAGTTGCAAGAAGCTGGATTAACGATTGTTGATGAGCAACAAACTGTAACTGAAGAGCAAAAACGAACGCTTCTTAATCATTTGAAAAGCGGCACCAACCGATCTGAGCGAGTAGCGCCCGAACGAATTACATTACGCCGTAAAAGTGTATCCCAAGTGACTGGACATGATGCGCACAGTGGGAAGAAAGTTAATATTGAAGTGCGTAAAAAACGTGTTTACGTTAAACGACCTACCGAAGATATGCCTGTTGAAGACGTTGAAGAAGAAGCTCCCCTGCTCGAAGAAAATCAAGAGCAAATCATCACAACTACGGAAGAAAGCTCGTTAGTGGATGAAGTCACAACATTACAGAATGAAATTGAAGCAACAGAAACGCTTGAAGCGCCCGCTGTAGTTGAAAACGAAGTACCTTCCGAAATAACGTCGGAAGCGACCGTTGAACCAGTAAAGGCCCCTGAATCTTTAGAGAAAGACGGTGCTAAAGCTGCTGACAAGGGAATAAAGAAAAAAGTTGTTACCAAAGAAGAGCCCGAAGCAGCGAAAACAGATTTTAAACGTAACAAACGTGCTAAAAACAAGCCTAATCTCCCATTGCGGGATGAAATGGATGACTCTGGGGTTTATCCTAAACGACATAAACCTAAAAAACGTAAATTTAATGAGAAATCAGATAAATACCGTGAAGCAGAGGAAGCATTAACTCATGGATTTGAAATGCCCACAATGCCTACAATACGCGATGTCTATGTTCCAGAAACGATAACTGTTGCTGATTTAGCTAAAAAAATGTCAGTCAAGGCAGCCGAAGTTATCAAAATAATGATTGGCCTTGGAGCAATGGCTACAATCAATCAGGTGATTGATCAAGAAACAGCGATGATTGTAGTTGAAGAAATGGGTCACAAAGCATTTGCTTTTCAAGATAATGCTATTGAAGAAAGTTTAGACAATGCCGTTTCGAAGGGTAGCGAAGAGTTGCCACGTGCACCAGTGGTGACAATCATGGGACACGTTGATCATGGTAAAACCTCATTATTAGACTACATTCGAACAGCAAAGGTTGCAGCCGGCGAAGCAGGTGGTATCACACAACATATTGGTGCGTATCATGTGAGTACACCAAAGGGCGATATTACATTCTTAGATACTCCGGGGCATGCGGCGTTCACAGCAATGCGTGCTCGTGGCGCACAAGCAACTGATATTGTTATTTTGATTGTTGCAGCTGATGACGGTGTGAAACCTCAAACAATCGAGGCTGTCCAGCATGCTAAAGCAGCTAAAGTGCCTATTATTGTTGCTATTAATAAAATGGATAAACCAGGTGCTGATTCAGAGCGTGTGATGAATGAGCTATCAAATTATGAAGTCATCCCTGAGGCGTGGGGTGGCGATACGATGTTTGTAAATATTTCTGCCAAATCTGGTTTGGGGATTGATCAATTATTAGATGCTATTTTACTTCAGTCGGAAGTATTAGAGTTAAAAGCGCATACTGATGGCGCTGCAAAAGGCGTCGTGATTGAATCGCGCTTAGATAAAGGCCGCGGCCCTGTGGCTACTGTATTGGTTCAGCGTGGTACATTGAGAAAAGGCGATATAATTTTAGCTGGTTTTCAATACGGACGTGTTCGAGCTCTTGTTAGTGATCATGGTACATTGGTCGATAGTGCCGGTCCGTCGATGCCAGTAGAAATATTAGGGTTATCAGCGATTCCTCATGCGGGTGACGAGGCAATAGTTGTTCCTGATGAAAAAAGAGCTCGTGAAGTGGCTTTGTTTCGACAAGGTAAATTCAGAGATGTCAAATTAGCTAGACGCCAAAAAACATCATTAGAAGGCATTTTTGAAAATATGACCGCTGCTGAAGTAAAAGTATTGAATATTGTACTTAAAGCAGATGTGCAAGGCTCGGTTGAAGCAATTTCAGATGCGCTTGTTAAATTATCGAACGAAGAAGTTAAGGTTGAGGTTATCGCTAATGGTGTTGGTGGTATTACCGAATCTGATGTTCATTTAGCACTTGCTTCTAATGCATTATTAGTTGGTTTTAACGTGCGAGCAGATACTGGTGCAAAACGCTTATCTGAGCAAGAGTCTGTGCCTCTTCATTATTACAGCGTCATTTATGATATTGTTGACCAGGTAAAAGGCGCGTTATCAGGAATGTTAGCACCACAATTCAAAGAAGAAATTGTTGGTATAGCCGAAGTACGGGATGTATTCCGATCACCAAAAATTGGCGCGATTGCAGGTTGTATGGTAACCGAAGGTGTTATCAAGCGAAATAATCCGATTCGTGTGTTACGTGATAATGTGGTTATTTATGAAGGTACACTTGAGTCGTTACGTCGTTTTAAAGATGACGTATCCGAAGTAAGACAAGGTTTTGAATGTGGAATCGGCGTAAAAAATTACAATGATGTGAAAGCGGGTGACTTAATTGAAGTATTCGAAACGGTCGAATTAAAGCGTAATTTGTGATGAATAAGTATGAGTGATTTTAAAAGAACAGATCGCATTGCAGAAATGATGCAACGCAAATTGGCGCAACTGATTCAGCAGGAAATAAAAGACCCTCGTCTGCCAGGGTTAATTACAATTTCTGCTGTTCAGGTAACGAAAGATTTGAGCCATTCTAAAGTTTACTTTACTGTTTTTAATGGTAATCCTGCTGAAACGGAATCTATTTTAAACGCAGCTAGTAGTTATTTACGAACAGCCCTTGCAAGAACAGTTACCTTGCGTACCGTACCTCAATTGCATTTTATATATGATAAATCAATAGAATACGGTACTCGGTTAAGTCGTTTGATAGATGAAGTAAATCAACCTCATGACGATGATAATAGCTCTCCGACGAGCTAATGGTATATACGCAAAACTTTCAAATTTAATTTAAATTATATAAACCGCGACTTTACGCATGATAAATTAAATAGGGATGTTTTCCTGGGCGGAGTGATCTCTTTTAATGAAAGAAAAAGTTAATATCAATGGTATTATTCTTGTTAATAAACCTCAAAATCTCACCTCAAATGCAGTCCTTCAAAGGGTAAAGCACTTATTTCATGCTAAAAAAGCGGGTCATACTGGTAGTCTTGATCCGCTTGCTACAGGCATGTTGCCATTATGTTTTGGTGAGGCAACTAAATTTTCTCAATTCCTACTTGATGCGGATAAGTGTTATGAAGTAACAGGCCGCTTAGGTATTAAAACCAATTCGGGGGATTCGACGGGAGAGGTCATTGCAACCACGTCGGATTTTACTATTTCAGATGAGGCCCTCGCAGTCGTTTTAGAATCGTTTAGGGGGCCTATTCAACAAATTCCCCCCATGTTTTCGGCCTTAAAGCATCAAGGATTGCCTTTATATAAATTGGCACGCAAAGGCATCGAAATAGAACGAAAAGCGCGGGATGTTACTATTCACCGGTTACAATTAATTCATTTTGATGGTCATGATATTAAATTAAGCGTTTCATGTACTAAAGGAACCTATATTCGCAGTTTAATTGAGGATATAGGGGATCAATTAGGTGTGGGTGCACACATTACTCAATTACATCGATGTTATACGGCCGGCTTTGAAGGACAAGAGATGCATACTCTAGATGAGTTAACTGCAATGCCAGCTGAGCAGTTATTGTCTTGTTTATTGCCTGAGGATCGAGCGATTCAAAATTTGCCACGTATAGAATTAACTGTTGATCAAGGGTTGATGCTGTATCAAGGTAAAATCGTTCCGGATTTAGATATGACTCTTGGTTTGGTGCGATTATATGTTGAAAAAAAACTGATGGGGATTGGTGAGTTTGATTTAAATGGTGCATTAAAAGCCAAACGTTTAATTTCGAGAGCTGAATGACACCAATTTTAAATATTATTGGCGCTGGTCGAGTCGGACAAACTTTGGCACATTTATGGGTAAAAAATCAATTAGTTCAAATCGGTGGCGTTTATAATCAAACGAAACATAGTACTCTGAAAGCGATTGAGTTTATTGGTCAAGGAGCTTATTGTAATAGTTTGATGGTGTTACCTCAGGCTGATATCATTTTAATTTCAACACCGGATGAATTTATTTCTGAGATTGCAAAAACAGTTTCTTCAAATCTTAATATTAAAAATCAAGCTATTGTGTTTCATTGTAGTGGTACCTTGGATTCCGATACGCTGCTTCCATTTAAAGAAAAAGGTTGCTTCATTGCTAGTGTTCATCCTATGACCAGTGTTAATCGGCCAGATATACGAGTTACTGATTATGCTGGTACTTACTGTGCAATGGAAGGTGATGATGTAGCACTTGCTGTAATTGGCCCTTTATTTAAGGCGATCGGATCAATTGTGTATCCGATAAAAAAAGCGAAAAAAGCTTTGTATCATGCAGCGGGCGTGTTTGCGTCTAATTACATGGTCACGTTATCACAACAGGCATTAGATTGCTTATTGGAGTCAGGAGTTGAGGAAAAGATAGCGATGCCGTTAACACTTAACCTGATGCGAAGTACACTTACTAATTTAGAGCATACATTGTCTTCTAAGGCGGCACTGACAGGCCCCATTCAACGGGGAGATTTAACAATCATTAAAAAGCATTTAGAGACTTTCACCGATAATCAAAAACGTGAACTCTATCAATTGCTGGGTCAAGCTACGTTAGCGCTCACGGAATTATCCCCCGAGGTCCGTTTACAGATTTTAAGCCAGTTCACTTCGAAGAGCCGTTAGAAATAATTCTAATCAGGATATTTTTTTTATTAGGATACTATAAAAAAATCCATCCATATTTTCTTCCCCGGGTAAAATTTGCCAGCCATGCCCTGTGGAATGCCCCCAAGGTTTAATATCAGTTAAATACTCACAATCGTCATGCTGTTCTACAAACTGAGCAATTTGCTGTTCATTCTCTACCGGCATAATAGAACAGGTTGCATAAACTAATCGACCGCCTGGTGCCAAAAGAGGCCACAGAGCTGTTAATATACCCTGTTGTAATTGAGTAATTACCTTAATTTCATCGGGAGTTCTTAATAGTTTAATATCAGGATTTCGGCGAATAACACCTGTGGCAGAGCACGGTGCATCCAACAAAATTCGATCAAAAAGTACACCATCCCACCACTTGGTAGGAGAGAGTGCATCACCTTCTTGTAATGTGACTGGAAGCATTAATCGAGCGAGATTTTCACGTACCCGTTCGAGTCGATGAGGTTCAATATCAAGGGCTATACACTCGGCTAGTTCAGGCTCCATTTCGAGGATGTGGCACGTTTTACCGCCTGGTGCACAACACGCGTCTAAAACGCGTAAATTCGGTTTTAGATCCAGTAAAGACGCGGCTAATTGTGCAGCTGTATCTTGTACCGAGACGAGACCCTCGGCAAATCCAGGCAAATCGTGGACCGAGCACGCATTGGATAATATCAATCCATCAGGCGTGTTCGGATTGAGTGCTGCATCCATATCGTTTTCATGTAGGCAAGTTAGATAATCTCTTATATTCGTGCGTTGTTGATTAACACGTAAGCTCATCGGAGGATGTTGATCATTAGCAGTTAAGATCGATTGCCAATCATTCGGCCAATCGTTTTTTATTTGTTTTATAAACCAAGCAGGATGCCCGTATTGATAGGCAATGTTTTGGTCTAACTTACTTAAGAGAATATCTTTTTCTCGACAATAGCGTCGTAAAATGGCATTAACCAGCCCTTTGGCCCACGTTTTTTTTAGTTGATCCAATAACGCTACCGTTTCTTGTACGACTGCATAATCAGGGATATTTAAAAAATGTAATTGATAAAGACCAATTAAGATACAAAGCCAGACATCGATTTCTTTAGGCCGCTTAGTTAACAACGAATTGGCAAGTGCCTCAAGACGGATATAATGACGACATACGCCAAAACAAATTTCTTTCGTGAGAGGGGTAGGTGTTGGATTAGTTTTTAACACATGAGATAAAGGCGTTTTTTGTTGTAGTACCGATTTTAATATCGTAACAGCCTGAAGTCGCTCGGTTTTTTTCATTTTAAAACCATATTAACACGTAGTTGATCGCGCCCAGCATTCAAATAATCGGCGATAGATAACGCTTTGCCACCTGCGAATTGTATTGTTTCAATTAATATGCAATCGTGTTGGGTATTAATCAAAATTCCCTCTTTATTAATAGATAAAATGGTTCCTGGCGCTTGCGATGCCAGTTGTTTAATAATTCGTGCTTTATGAATCCGAAAAGTCAGATCGCCGATTTGGGTGTAAGTAATTGGCCAAGGATTAAATGCCCGAATCTGCTGGTCAATCACATGAGCTGATTGCTGCCAATTAATTGCGGCATCTTCTTTGTTGATTTTGGGGGCATAAGTTGCCAATTCATGTTGTTGTTTTTCAGGATATATTTGATTGCTATTTAATTTATTAAGTGTTTCCAACAATGGCTCGGCAGCTAAAGATGCTAAACGATCATGCAATGTTTCTGCCGTATCATCTGGACTAACGTCACAAACAATCGTACTAAGCATATCGCCAGTATCCATGCCTACATCCATTTGCATAATGGTAATCCCCGATTGTTTATCGCCATGCAATATGGCGTGCTGAATAGGTGATGCACCACGCCAGCGAGGCAATAAAGATGCATGCACATTAATACAACCTAAACGGGGGATAGCAAGCACTCGACGAGGTAGAATTAATCCATATGCAATAACAACTAGCACATCCGGAGCAAGTGCTATTAGTTCTTGAATGGTTTCTTCTGCTTTGAAATGTAGGGGTTGATAAATTGGTATATCGTGTGCTTCAGCCCACACTTTTATTGCGGACGCTTGCAATTTCCGTCCGCGCCCCGCTGGGCGATCGGGCTGTGTATAAGCAGCGATAATTTGGTGTTCAGAGGAAGCCAATGCTTCTAAGCATGGTAATCCAAAAGCAGGGGTTCCTGCAAAAACAATACGAAGTGCTGTCATGAGTTTTTTTGGCGAAGGAATTTTTCTAATTTTTTTCTTGCCATCGTGCGTTTTAAAGGAGAAAGTAAATCAACATACAGCTTACCGTTCAAATGATCGATTTCGTGTTGAAAACATTCGCCAAGTAATCCAGATGCAGTCATTTCATAAAACTTTCCGGTGCGATCTTGTGCTCGCATGGTGACCGTATCGGCACGAGTAACCGTATCATAGACTCCTGGGACAGATAGGCAGCCTTCTTGATATTCGACTTCACCTTCTGAAGCAATAATTTCTGGATTAATCAAGACTAGTTGTTGTGTTTTGTCGCCTATGACATCAATCACTGATAATCGAATATTGATTCCGATCTGGGGTGCGGCTAATCCAACTCCTTTTGCGTCATACATTGTCTCAAACATATCATCGATCAATGTTTGGAGTTCCTCATCGATGGTTTCAATTTCTTTGGAGACTTTTCTAAGTCGCGCGTCAGGTAAATAAATAATTTTATGTATAGTCATATAAACCGGGTTTAAAAAAAATAAATACCTGATATTATCGCTGATTGAATGGATTGAAGCAACTAACCTTTACGTCATGGGCGTTAATTAACCTAAACACGGCGCCAAAGACCTGGATTACCTAATGGATTAACCATGAATAACACGTTATATTTCCTCGCTCTAAATCGGATTTCGGGAGTCGGACCACGAACGGTTGCTCGATGTTTAAAGCTTTGGCCCAATTTAGCGGATTTATTCCGATTATCGACATCGGAACTAAAAACAGTTGGATTTTCAGATAAAACAGCCCAAGCAATCAGCCAATTTGATTTTCATCAAGTGGATGCAGACTTGCAGTGGCAAGCGAAAAATGGTCACGAGTTGTTAACTTTAGAGCACCCCAATTATCCCGCACTATTGAAAGAAATTCACGATCCGCCTTTTGTTTTATATGCAAAAGGAAATTTGTCCTGCTTACAACAGCCAACTATTGCCGTAGTCGGGACCCGCAATCCATCCGTTATAGGAAGTGAAACTGCGCGGCGTTTTTCTTTTGAATTAGCGAGACAAGGCATTACCATTGTGAGTGGTTTGGCTTTAGGGATAGATGCGCAAGCTCATACTGGTTGTTTGGAGGCGTCTGGTAAAACAATCGCTGTTTTAGCTACAGGAATAGATTGCATTTATCCTCGCCGACATGGATTGCTTGCTAGTCAAATTAGTGAAAACGGGTTGCTTTTGAGTGAATTTCCATTAAAAACTTCGCCAATCGCTGGACATTTTCCCCGTAGAAATCGTATAATAAGTGGCTTATCATTGTCCACCTTGGTTGTTGAGGCGGCAATGCGTAGTGGTTCTTTAATTACAGCACGTTTTGCATTGGAGCAAAATCGCGATGTTTTGGCTATTCCAGGGTCGATTCATAATCCTCAAGCAAGAGGATGCCATCAGTTGTTGCAACAAGGAGCAAAATTAATAACATCCTCTCAGGATGTGCTGAGTGAGATAAATTTAGAATATTTTTTTGTTAAAAAGGTACTACCAAATGAATCAGTTGCATGCGAGAATGATAACCTAATACGGTGCATTGGATTTGAAGCGACAAGTATAGACCACATGATGTCCTGTAGTGGTTTGTCAATAAATGAAGTTATGTGTCAGTTAGTAGAATTAGAATTACAGGGTATGATTAATGCTGTTCCCGGCGGCTATATGAGGTGTGAACTATGAAAGATGGCTTGTTTGAAATGTTATTGAGTTTGTTTGAAAAAACATTAACGCAGTTAAAAGAAAAACATCAATCTGACTCAAGTGCTACTCAGGGAACAACGATGTTGGAATCGTTAACCTCAGATAAAAAAGTAGGGGTTGAAGTTCAAATTGTTAAACCTGCTAGTGAGCAAGGAATGCGTGTCTTTACTCGTGATGAGCAATTAAAGTTTACAAAGGCAAGTTATCAATTTTTAATGCGTATGGCATCTTTAGGTCTCATTGATCAACAAACGATGGAATTGGTTATTAACCGACTATTCTTTTCTGATTCACGTTTTGTATCATTACAAGAGACTAAATGGACTATTCGTAATACGCTTGCACAAAGTCTAGACGCTGAACAGCTTGCGTTTCTTGAGCTTGTTCTTTATTTTAAAGAAGATGGGCTTTCCTTACATTAAAGCTGTTTCCCGTTAAAAAGGGCTATGTTACATGAGTAAGTACTTGGTTGTTGTAGAGTCTCCCGCCAAATGTAAAACTATCCAAAAATATTTAGGTGATGACTACCAAGTCCTTGCTTCTTATGGCCATGTGCGCGATTTGCCACCTAAAAAAGGTTCTGTTAATCCCGAACAGCAATTTGCTATGACGTATACACCAATTGATCGCAATGCACGGCATATTGATGCAATTGCGAAAGCATTAAAAAAAGCCGATGGGCTATTATTAGCAACGGATCCGGATCGCGAGGGTGAAGCGATTTCATGGCATATATTTGAATTAATGAAAGCAAAAAATTTGTTAAAAGATAAACAAATTCATCGAATATTTTTTAATGAAATCACAAAATCTGCAATTCAAGAGGCAATAAACCATCCTCGTACCATCTCGATGGATATGGTGAATGCTCAACAAGCAAGGAGAGCACTCGATTACTTAGTTGGATTTAATTTATCACCATTGCTATGGAAAAAAATACGACGGGGGTTATCGGCTGGTCGTGTTCAAAGTCCTGCATTACGTTTGATTGTAGAGCGCGAAGAAGAAATAGAACGTTTTGTCGCACAAGAGTACTGGCAAATAATCGCTCAATGCGCGCATGATGCTACGTCTTTTGAGGCTCGCCTTACGCATTACCAACGTGAAAAACTGCATCAATTTAGCATCACTCAAGATAAACAAGCACATACAATCCAATCGTCTTTGTTAAAACAAGCACAAGGTGCGTTGATCGTAACTGAAGTTGAAAAAAAGCAGCGCAAACGCAATCCGTCCGCGCCTTTTATCACCTCTACGCTACAACAAGAAGCAGCGCGTAAACTAGGTTTTACTGCACGAAAAACAATGATGGTTGCGCAACAATTATATGAAGGAATTGATATTGGTTCCGGCACAATGGGCTTGATAACCTATATGCGTACAGATTCGGTTCATTTGTCATCAGAAGCATTAAACGACATCCGATCGTATATTGCGGAGCGGTATGGCGATACCTATTGTTCTAAAGCTGCTCGAATTTTTAAGACTAAATCTAAAAATGCTCAAGAAGCTCATGAGGCCATTCGACCTACTTCAATTAAGCGTACACCTGAAATGGTTAAGCCGGCTCTTACCTCTGATCAAGCTAAACTATATAGTTTAATTTGGAAGCGTACTTTGGCATGCCAAATGGCAGAAGCAATCCTGGATACTGTTGCCGTCGACTTTAGTTGCGGTGAAGGTAATGTCTTCCGTGCTAATGGATCGACAGTGACATTTCCTGGATTCCTTACTGTATATGAAGAGGGCCAGGATGATTTAAAAGATGATGCTCAAGGTGGGTTATTACCAGCATTCGAAGTCGGTGACGCCGTTTCGTTAGCTGACATTGAAGCAAATCAACATTTTACAGAACCTCCACCGCGTTATTCTGAAGCATCATTAGTTAAAGCATTAGAAGAGTTTGATATTGGAAGACCGTCTACCTATGCCTCAATTATTCATACCTTACAACAGCGAGAGTATGTAATTGTGGATAAAAAACGCTTTTTCCCTACCGATGTTGGTCGAATTGTTAGTCGTTTTTTAACTGAATATTTTACTCGATATGTAGATTACGAGTTTACCGCTCAATTAGAAGATACATTGGATGCCATTGCTCGTGGTGAAAAAGAATGGGTTCCTGTTTTAGATGAATTTTGGCAGCCTTTCATAAAACAAATTCATGATATCGATGAACAGGTTCAACGAAAAGACGTAACCACGGAAGTATTGGATCAGGAATGTCCTAAATGTAGCAAGCCACTCGCAATTCGATTAGGAAAACGAGGACGCTTTATTGGTTGTACTGCGTATCCAGAATGTGATTTTACTCAAGATTTAGAATCGGAAACAAAGGAAAAAGTTGAACCGGAAGTCGTAGCAGGGCGTATTTGTCCTGAATGCTCAAACCCATTGCATATTAAAGTCGGACGTTACGGACGATTTATAGGTTGCAGTAGTTACCCCAATTGCAAATTTATTGAGCCACTGGAAAAACCTGCTGATACAGGCGTGCAGTGTCCAAAATGTCACACGGCGACTATTCTTCAGCGCAAATCAAGAAAAGGAAAAATTTTCTATTCATGCGCAGGCTATCCAAAATGTAATTACGCGCTCTGGAATGAGCCGATCGATGAAACGTGTCCGCAATGCGCTTGGCCTATTCTGACTATCAAAGAAACTAAGCGCTCAGGTCGACAAATTCTTTGCCCTCATGAAGGATGTGGGTATTCAAGGAACGATGATAAATAAACTCATTATGTCGCGTCTGTCACATCAACTACGCCACATTGCGTGAACGGGGCGAACTGGTATGCTTGAGGCGTTACTGCGATATCTTCGGGCTCAACGATCATTGTTCCTTCTGTGAAGATGCATGATGTCAGTAAAAAAAATAGTGGGGAAATCGCGATCCATTTCATGTGCAGCTCCAATAAGTAGTATTAGAAGTAAACCATGTTTTTATATATTCTTCAAATTTTAGAGATAGTTTTATTAAAAATAAACGTAACGCCGCAGGTTGTGGATAAGTTTGGATTCATCTTACCCACAATGGAGTAACGTCATCCTGACGCGTTACGAATAAACCCGATAAGGAGTTAATATGGATGATTTACTCTGCTTAGATGAACAATTGAAGGAAGAAGAACTGCTTATCCGTAATAACGTTGCCTCTTTTGTGACGCAAGACGTATTGCCCAAAATAACCAACTTATTTGAGCAAGGTATTTTCCCTCGCAAATTTATTAAACAAACAGCTGAATTAGGATTGTTAGGTTTAACATTGCCAGAAGAATACGGTGGTTCGAATGTATCCTACGTGGCATATGGTTTAATTTGTCAGGAGTTAGAGCGAGGCGACAGCGGCTTGCGAAGTTTTGTTTCAGTACAAAATTCATTATGTATGTTTCCCATATTCCAATACGGTAGTCCAGAACAAAAAAAACGCTTTCTACCTGCTATGGCATCAGGGGATATTATTGGTTGTTTTGGTTTAACTGAGCCAAACTCCGGCTCTGATCCTGCCAGTATGCGTACTTATGCTAAAAAAGTACCCGGTGGTTATTGCCTAAATGGTTCAAAAACTTGGATAACCAATGCCACAATCGCTGATATTGCAATTGTTTGGGCTAAAACTGATGATGGAATACGCGCGTTTATAGTAGAAAAAACATTTAAAGGATTTTCAAGCCAGGAGTTGAGATTAAAAATGTCTTTGAGGGCTTCTATTACTGGCGAGCTGTTTTTCAACGACGTATTTATCCCAGAAGCGAATTGTTTACCCGGTTCCGCCCCTGGTCTAAGTGCCGCGCTTGCTTGTTTAAATCAAGCCCGTTACGGAATAGCATGGGGCGCTATGGGAGCAGCAGAGGCGTGTTTTGATATCACCCGCGACTACTTATTAGAACGAAAACAATTTGAGAAACCGTTGGCCTCATTTCAATTAATTCAACGTGATTTAGCTGAAATGTATACCGAAATTATAAAAGCTCGTTGCCTCAATTTACAGATTGGTCGTTTAAAAGAACGCCAAGCCGAAACACCCACCATGATTTCTTTAGCAAAAAGTAACGCCTGTCGCCAAGCGCTAGCTATCGCTCGTATGTGCCGAAATTTACTAGGCGCAAATGGTATTAGCTTGGATTATCACGTTATCAGACATATGATGAATCTCGAATCCGTATTTACTTATGAAGGCACTGATAATGTACATACCTTAATTATAGGTAAGCATATAACCGGAATCAGTGCATTTTCTTGAATACTTGTAAGCAGACGACTTGAGATTTATAACGATAAACGCTATCATGCGCTGAACATCGGGGCGTAGCGCAGCCTGGTAGCGTACTAGCATGGGGTGCTAGTGGTCGAAGGTTCAAATCCTTCCGTCCCGACCAAGCCCAGCAAGGGTTTTAAGAGTTTTCCTTTTGTAGTAGTATTCAAGTCGATCCAAATAACGATCCAAATTTGTTTTAATACCCCGTAATTTTGGGCTTGTTTTACCGTTTTGATTACGAAGCCCCGCCTCCCTATATCTCAACGAGACAACTTTATGAAGATTACAGCGTGGTTACATTATGCCTTATATCAGGTTAAATTTTTTCTAACCGCGCTGTTTTACCCAAATTACTTAACGACCCGCACAAAAAAACATATAAGCAATTTAAGAAAAAATAATAAAACTTTTCGTGAACTCAGGAATAGTAAGATCTTCAGATTACTGAGTTTTTTTACGGATAAGTCCTTTTTTATTATTTTTATTGGAATATTAGGCGCTCTAATCTGTATAACACAAGCACTTGTACTTCTGGGGGTACTCCATCCTATTATTAAATCAGATTTACTATCTGACTTAATTACGATCCAAGGAGCATTAGTTTTTGCTCTTGTAGCTTTTTTTCCTATAGCGGCACTTCTGCAAGGAGCCTCTTTTAAAGATAGCAGCATCAAAGATGAAATTATGCAGGTTATTATGAGGGAAACAAGAGTATTTGAACTGATAATCAGCTCAATTACGCTTCTATGTTATTTACTATTTTTACGATATATAAACGAAATTAAATTATTTCAGGCCTTCCAATTTAATGATGGGTTAGCCACTCTTTTATTATTATGGTTTTTAATTAATGTATTTGGTGTTTATTATCTCATTAAGAGAGGTTTTGATCTCTTAAGACCATTAATAAGAAATGATGCACTTGTTCGTTATATTGCGAATCACTCTTATCCAATTGAACTAGCCAGCTTATTAAGAAGAAATATTTACTTTATGTTGGGTGACTATTATGAAAAACATAAAAATGAATATACTTCGCAAGTTTATACTTCACTATCAATAAATGATTTTGCGAAAATAGAAGTCGAGATTGACTTAAAAAACAATGCAGTATTGTATGATATTGATATGAGAAAATTAGAATATGTGATTTCTCAATGGAAGGAGAGGAACCATACGCATGCTAATTCTGGTTTAAGCCATGCATCTTCTGCATCACTTGTTTTTACAGTTACGCCAGGTGAAAAGTATAAAAATAAGACAATTTTATGCCAAATTAATAATGGTGCTAACTTGACGCAGATGGAGCGACTTTTAATAAAAAGTGCATTTAAATTTAGAAAGTTGAAATCTGATGAAGAAGAGGAATTCGCGCGTGCTGAACGCTGTATGAGAATTCTTGAGGAGTCTACTTTAGATGCAATTACAGTGAATAATTTGGAAAATTTTCGGGCAGGATTACAGCAGCAAATTTATTTTCACATTATATTAGTAAAACTTGGTGAATTTGAAGAGGATGGACAGTATTACAACTATGCAACAATCGCTAGTGCAAAATTTTTAACTAATTTAAGCCAGGATTGGTCTCGGTCATATCAAGATGTTTATCAGCGGGCGACGTCCGTTTTATCGGAGAATAAACAGTTTTTTAAAGATTGCTGTTATGTTGGGTATAAACTAATTTCTCAATTGTTGGATAACCCATCGTTCAGTGGTATTACACCTATTATAGTAACTCAAGCTCATTTATGGTTTCGTTTAAATGAATGGTGGGAAACCTCAACGAATAAAAATGTTTATGATGATGCTCTACGAACCTTTGTTTCAGGTTGGGAAAGTATACAGTATGAGTTGGTAGGTAAAATTAAAAAAGTGAAATCGTGGGAAGAGTTTACTTTGATATTTAATGAGTTACGAGCTCATTTCGAGTATACCCTTGCATTTGCTACACAATCAGTTCTCACTGGGAACAAAGATTCTGCTTTTTTATGGATAGAGTCATTAATCAGTTGGAATAATAATAATTCAAGATCATTAAACTCCACTTATACAAAGATTTTTTGGGAAAGTGAGCAAGTTTACCTTTCAGAAGAGTTACTTAATAAATCGTGGCCAGAGGTTCAAATTCTTATAACTAATATATCTAAATTCTCAATTGCAAACATTACTGAACAGCTTGTTTTTATGGAGATCTTAGAAAATTATTGGAAAGATGCTTGCTTAGCATTTTCAAGTCTCCTTTTGAAATGGATCGAAATACCAACCTCGCATAGTTTGTTGTGCTTTGACGTGCTCAAGGAGATGTTAAATACTCACGTGGATGGCAGAAAGGGATTTATAACTAGTATTGATGATTACATTATATCATTTTTACGACGTTATAGCGGAGATGGTAATTATGTTAGTGGACTTGATGCTTTATCAAGGCGACTTGAAGAATTATCAAAGCCTCCAAAAATACCGGGACGAATATATTCGTCTCAAAGTACATTCAACGAAAACGCTCAACATGATTTAATGCTTGGAGCACTTATAGTCACCATTAACAAAGATAATAAATATAGTCTTTTCACATCATTTGAGAAAATATTATTAGATAGTAGAATTAGCAATAATCTGATTGGTGGATTAGAACAAGCTTTAAACGTCCTAGATAAAATAACGCTTGAAAAATATGAGTCAATATTGAAACAAATTTCTGATGTTACCGAACATGGTACTGCTGTAACCGAAATTAACAGCCAAAAAAATCAAATAGTCTTAAATCCGCGACCCGTTAATGGTTTTGACATTCTCAAAGATGTTTTTTTTGTATTAAAAGAAAAAATAATAAATTGGCGCATTAAGAGGATACAAGAGTTACCTATATCTGAGGCTAAGTTGAAAAAAATTGCTGAGGGAGCGACTACTGTAGCGTTTACTAAAGATACAGGACATTTCCCTGTTTATTTATTCCAAGAAGTAAAATGGGTGAATGAACCTCTTAACGAATATAAATTTGGTTATACGGACTATTCTAAAGCGCCCTTAACCGAGCCTACAATGGATGAAGGCGGCTGTACAATAGATTGGCATCGTCAATACGTGGAAAGAAAAGTATGTCCCTATGTGATTTTTAATATTTTAGAAAAAGCAAACGCCCTAAAGATTATTAATGAGCTTATAGTTAAAAATGAATCTGAGTATGTGGTCGCTATTAATCAACACTCCCAACAAATGATAACGCAAGGACTTCATCCTGTTTTGATTGTTGAACAATTTTGTACACCAGAGTGGTTATTACAGTGGAAACATACTCACAGATCTAGTCCTGAAATTCTGCGAAATGATCTTCGTTTTGAGTATAAAGATGAAGAAAAGGATATTAATTATTTATTTCATATTAATAATGTACCTGTTTATACTGGGAATGCTCTAATCGGAGGTAGTCTACTTCTCTCACGGGAGTCATTAAAGTTATTGCAGTTTAGGCAAATGGACAATGGATACCCTTTAGTAGTGACATTTGAATCTAATCAAGAAGATTTAACTAAAGGCTCTTTATTGTACAACATAGAAGTAAGTGCTGTGTTAGAAAAGCATCCTATTTATAAAATTATCTATCCAAAAAATGAAGTCGTAGGAAGTCATTAATTATGCAAATTTACTCAAGATCTAATGCCTTGTAGTATATGCGTTTTTATTGCTCATTATTATCACTAGATATCAATTCATTAAGTAAAGTAATTTGTTTGGTTTTTTTAAACTGATTAAATATCCTAATAAGTTCTGCTAGTTCATCCGATTCAGCATAAAAATAAGCTACTGGTAAATTAAGTACAGTTGCTATTCGTTTTAGAGTCGAGTAATCAGGAGTATGTCTTCCCATCTCATAATGATTCATGCGAGCGCTAGCAGAAAACTGATCCATACCAGCCTCAATACCCAGTTTTTTCTGAGAAATATTAGCTGATATGCGAGCTTCTTTAAGCCTCTTGCAGAAAGGTGAATCAGTCATGAGTTAGTTTTAATTAAAATACAAGCTTAGAGAATCTAAGTTTTTGAGAGTTTCTGATACTTAGGAATCCTATGCATTTCTTTTGAAATAGCGTATACTGATCAAAATTTGTATTTAAGGCTATTTTATGAGCACACCGGCGGAAGATTATTTAAAAAGCTTGCCATGGCATATTTTGATTACTAGCTTATCTCTATCCATAGCTCTTTTTTTCTTTGCAGCATATTTATGTAATATGGGCGGGGGATGGATGATCATTGGTATAACTCTTGGTATACCATCGTTTATTTCAATTCTTTGCTGGAGTAAAAGAATTATTGGTATTTTATACACGCTAAATTATTTGAAAAATACGCTTGGATCAACATGCTCTGATAGTGATAGAAATTTCTAATAATAATTATGTGTAGGAATTAAAATCTGAGAGAGCACTTTCAAATTATAGAGGAGAGGCCGTCTGGTGTGGCAGTTAATGAGGTCTGCATTTGAAGTATGATAATGAGCCGAGCTCGAATGTTCGACTCATTGAGTAAATTATATTTAAAACTACTTTTATCTAAAACTCGATTCGAAAAAACCATCGCCAGATTCTTCGCCAATATCTGAATGCTCAAAGGTGATTTCTTTATTTCTAGCGATTGTAACTCCAAATGAACCAAACATTTCACGATCATTGAAACGCGAATCTTTACGATCTTCTTCGTTCTCAAATTCAACATTTTCAAAATCAAATTTTAACTTGAGTTTGTAATCAGCTTCAAAAACCCTGAGTGTATCTTCTGCTATCTCATACATAAGCTCACTTATTGATACTTCTTTTGCTATAAAATAAGGGTGAATATTATGTAGTTCATCTTTGCCCTCACCTAGAAGAAAGTCTTTTAGTAAATGAGATTGAATTTCGTCTTTCATAAAATTCAATTTTTCACAAACAAATTGCAACCACGGTTGAATTAAATCATGCAACCCGCTATCCAGACTCAATTTTTCGTATACAAATTGAGCGTCTTCTTCTGAATTTTGGAATAGTTTAAGAATATCTAACTGTTCGTGAAAGGGAATTTTAAAATTTTGAACGAACGCAACGGCAAGCTCCACTTTTTTAAACATGTCTTTTTCCGAATATATATTCTCTAAAAGAGCTTCTTTACATTTGGGAGTGGTTTCTAAAGTATTTCGATAATGTTTGTAACCAGCATATCCTGATTCTTTTGCTGCTTCATCATAGGCTTGATGCTGACTTAAGGATTTTTCTTTTTTTAGCTGCCGAGCTCTTTGTTTGAGAAATGTCGGTGAAACAATAGCCTTGTTCATATAAACCTCACATATAACTCATGAAAGCTTTGTCGCCTGCTCCAAAACATCAATGAGTGATGTTTAGTTTAATATGATTTAGAGAACTTTTTTGTTCAATGGCAGTACTCGAGTGCAAGCTTTAATATACAGGCGTAAGGTTTCTGCCTAACCTGAAAGCAAGTCTATCTTATAAAAAAAATGTGTCAATGTCGGTTAATCATTTAAATTGATTAATAGTATCTTTTACTTCCTTTCTAAAATTCTTTATTTCCGATGTAGTTAATCCATGTTTAATAGCATTTTTATTTTTAAACTGCGCGCCACTGTTTTTACCCCCACCATGAATACGACAACGATTTTTACCTCGTACTGCTGGTGAGCGGCACGGAGATCCATTATTACGTTTTGTTTTAGCCCCACATCTTGGAGCATTGTCAAAAGCATAGTATTTTTTCTCGGTGCAAGAGCTCGTTTTCATTTTTTTATCTTACCCCCCTGAATATTACCCACAATAGCTTGTCCCCCTTGATTAACAACTACCCGCTCAACGGTAATCTTTTGCCCTGCAATTCCTTGCAATTTTGCCAACATGTTTGTTTGTTGAACGAAGCAATTAGCAAGCTTTATGCTAGCATTTGTAAAGTATCGTTTTGATTCACCATCTGGTAGACCATTCGCAAAGAACATAGATTTTTGTTGTAAATGATGAATAGAAAGCATCTGAACAGCGAGTAAAGTTTGAATGCCCCCTTGAGCATCGAGCGCTGTTAACCCATCTTCACTAATTTTTCTGGCCTGCTCTAAACCATCTTTCGTGATATCGCTACTACAAGCCAATGCTCCTTCAGCTAGTGTATGCTGAATAAAGTCTTTTTTGCTCTGCTCAACATCATTAACAAGATGCGAGGCTTCTTTTTTTAAAATTTCCCGTGAGTTTGCCATATCCGTCCTTAATGAATAAATGATTTTCTAGCTAAGCTATTTGCCTGAATAATATGGCATCCCTATTTCCCACCAGATCTTTATGTGCAGTTTTAACGTCTCTACAGGAATATGACCATTGATTATATCTTGATCATCTTCAACAGATAGCAATCTATCAATAACTAATTGCGAATTAACTTGGAAATCAACACAGGCCACCGAAACAAAATCAAATAAATCGATTTTTTTAGCATTATTTTCCTGAATATGCTCAGAAGTGTCACCGACAAAACTGACACAACTTACTTCTGTCAGTTTTGTCGGTGCTGATTTAGGCGTATGCTCCAGTTTTTTCAACCAACGCCCCATATTAATTCTCCTTAGATTTCTTTGCGTTAATCCAGTAGTAAACAATTTTAGGTCGTCCATTTGTATCTGCGGTACTCAGCGTGTTCGATTGAATATGACCATAATCGATAAGCCAATTTAGAGCATCGTTTACTGCTTCAATGCTATCGAGTCCAGACCACCCCTTTCGTTGAACATCACGAGTACCAAATGGATCAGGCAGTTTATTCTTACGTGCTAAAATTAGTCGTGCGCCATCAAGGCTATGATTTATAGCAAGACTATAAAGCCGTTTAGCGTGGCTAAGTAAATAGTCTGCCCATTCTAATGCTCGCGCTGTAGCCTCTACTCCAACTGTTTCCCGACCACCATCAATAATTTCAAACAGTAATGCTAACCCAGCAATTGTTTGGGGCATTTTTAACATATGGCTTTCAAGTGCTGGGTGATTATCAATGCTACGAGCTGCAATCTGAATTTCTCTCATCCATTCAACAAAAAACTCTTGAGCTTCAGGAGTAAATCGAAAGCAATAAGGTTCATTATTATTTGTATCAAATCTAAGGTTATAAAGATCTCCAAAGATCGCATCATAACGCGCCTTGGCTATTTGATTTGGTAGGCGATCAATCCAATCCCAAGCACCAATGTCATCAGGCCAAATGGCCAATTGAAAGCGTTGTATTAAGCCATCATCCGCTGTTCCTTTTATTGCATCACGCACTAATGTAGCTATCTTAGTAGGCTGAATTCCCCCAATTACTGAGAGTGTGCAATTTTGTATTTCAATTGTTCCACGACCAATGCGGTCATAGGTAAAAGAGCTATTACCATCAAAACACTCAAGGTAGAAAGCGCGATCTGATTGATATTCTTCTTTAGAAAGCTTGGCTAACCAACCGGCTAATTCATCACGAACCAATATAAGTCCATTAGGGTTCTCGTTTAATAGCTCCCCAAGTTTTTCTATTGAAGCGTCATTTACAATTAGCCTTTGGCGTACAGGTGAATTAACACCATCCGCCAATCTTAGAGCTTCTCGTGCTTCATCTCGATTGTCAGCTTTCAACGCCTTTTTGGCTTTATCTTTTGCTGTGAGCTTTTCTAATTCAATTAACTGACATTCCTCATCGTAGTTTTTTTTATCCTCTACGAATTGCTGTGCTGCTTTAATATCAAATTGACGTAGTGGTTTTAGTGCTTCTTTCATACTGGGACTTTTCATCGCTGAAGGTCGTCCAATAATTGCCCCCCATTGATTGGGTGTCACAGCCCAATCATCACGCTGCTTTGGGTAGATTAAAGCTTTTCTACCTAATAAGCTGGATAGCCCAACGATCGCGGCTATCGCAACAAAATCAGGTAAGCTTTGCTGACGATCAGCTACATCAAAAATATAATCTCTAATGGATAGTGGCAGCATATCTGCATGCAATGACAAAACATCCGGTCTAGGTTCTGGTAAAGGCTTTGGCTCAGGTGTTTTTGATTTTTTACTAATTTGGATTTTATTATGCTCATTAATTGCTACTCTGTTGGTAGCAGCTGTATTCATCGTGGCTTTAATTACAGCCTCTTTTTCTGTTAATCCTTCTTTCGTGCGCATCAAATCAAATGCATCATGCCAATAACCATCATAAAAAGGATCGCTACTGTGGTGACAAAAAAATTTATTATTTTTCACGGTAATACCAGCTTTTCCCGATGATGAATCAGGTGATAGCCACTTTTCATAATCTTGAGTAACCAATACACGCCGATATCCATAAAATGACAATAATTCTGTTAAATTATTTTGTTTATTAAACGCAGAAATTGGTGAAATATTACCTGCATTAAATTGTTTACTTTGTGTGGTGATATGCGTTATAGGTGCGAGTAATTGCGGATCAACAACATCTACGGCATTCCCGTCTAAGTATTCAATATAAAGCGTCTCAATATTCGAATTAGCTGGTTTTCGTGGATAATACCAAGGTTGTGTCCATCTGCTATTTTCTGGAGCACAGGCTAGTAAATCTCCGCTAAGATTGATATTAATCAAGGCCACAATGGCTTCTACAGTTGGTTGAAGTTGCTCTTTTGAATAAGGAGTCTTACTGACTAATAAAATTCTGTATCGAGTTAACCCAGTGTAATAAGAGTACGATGCAAAAAGAATATGACCTATCCCAGCTGCCCTTAAACTGTCACTGACTGCACGAGGATCTGGTGCCCCATCGAGCTCTTTACCATTACTATCTATGCGTTTATCGCAATCTATAACAAATAAGGTCGAACTATTTTCTGCATTCATATCAGCACGTGAAAGACAGTAGGGTGAATCTTGCTGTGTTTTTAAAGTAGTTCTTATAAAATGACTTCCATCTTTTTCCCCAATTTCCACCGTTTTGAGTCTATCGAGAATTTTGTCGACCGTAACGTTTTTAAATCGTTGAGTGGTCATTACACCGGATCTAGTGGATGCTACTACAGTATTTTTTAAAATTGTTGTAAAATTCATGATGTTGTCCCGAATATTGTTAGCGGCAAATCAGAAGTTTGCCAACTTGACAGTTGCCGCTAATGTTCTTTAAATTCGATAAGCTCGCTTACCACTAGATGGTTGCTTCAGATATGTTTTCTTTGATCCATCTTTGAATTGTTTCTATTGGCCAAACTAAGGTGGTTCCATTGAGTTTATGAGGAGCTGGGAATTTACCTTCATTCCACCAACGACGTAGGGTTGAACGATGAAAGCCTGTTATTTTTTCAGCATCAGAAATTTGTGCTACTTGAGATTGATTCATTTTAAATGCCCCTGATTATGTTTGATTGAAAACACAAAGATAGAGCATCTATTTCGTACAAACTCGCAGCCTGCGAGTTTATGCGAGAAGTTGATTCTTAATTTGGGGTAATAGATAAATAGTACTGAATAATAGAGGGAAGACGTGTACGAAATGCTTGGTAGTTATTGGCTCGTGTTGTTAGTGTTCGATGTGTGGCAGTAAATTCACGATGATCTTTTTCACCTTTTAAATCTAGGGTAACGTTGGTACAACCTATTGCAAATAATGCATCATAAAGCTTTTCCCAGCATATCATTGCTAATTTTGATGACTCCATAAGAAAATCATCTTTGTTTAATGCGGGAAATATTTTTTGTATTAAGGCTTCAGATACAACATCTTTTTGAATAACTGGAGTTAATTTTTTCTTTTTAATTTTATTCACATCAGAACAGTTCATGTAACAATTAACTGATCTGATGTGAATAGCAGGCTCTAAAAAACATTCCCGACCATTACATTTTATTTTCCAAACAATTAATGTTTCTCCATTCAGTAAATCAGCCAAATTTTTGCTTGGCTGAACAAAGCTAGTATCGTATAGCTCAACAAATCCATTATGAGGTATGTATTTTTTTATCACTTCACCGGAGAGAGCATCGCTTTTTTCTTCATAGACTTTGACAGTGCCTTGGCCTAGTCGTCCTGATATAAATGCCAACCCTATGCTCACCATAAGTTTTTTTTGTTCAATTTCGTATAATAATTGTCTTCGATCAATGTCAAAGTCTACATACACCTGTTCTATGCGGAAATATTCCATTTATAACCGTCCTATTAGTAGCACCAATATAAAGAAGAGCCAGCAGCTAATTAAGTTATCTATTTTTCGTCTTTTATGTGTTGAGATAATGTTTTTTTCGGCTTAAGAAAATTATCTGAAGTAACAATTTTTTGGTCGGTCTGCTGCTCTAAATCTATGCGTGCTTTTTTGGCAATAGCGCCACCTTTTTTACTAGCTACTTTATTTTCATTTATTCCCGTTGCATTGATAGTTTCCGCTATTTGCCGTGTTGATAATTCTGCAAGTGCGGTAAAAATAAGCTCTCCTTCACTCATATGATCACGTAAATTTTGAGATTTTAGTCCTTTGATTGCTTTGTGTTCTTTAACACTAACGCCAGTCCATTCTTCATGGATAATATTTGTCAGCATGGCAAATTCGCTACCATCATTAACACCGTGCCCACTCCAATAATCCGTAAGCTTGTTACGGGTTTCTTGCCCCATCATTCGCTGCTGGATCCACTTCTCGCTACGCCCTTGTTTTTTCCATGTGTCACGAGCCCTATTGAGTGAACGGGCTGGATCTACCATTTCTTGCATTCGTTCATAGCCTACTTTGGCAAGCCACAATTTTATCGGTTCAGCTTTGGGGCTCGGGACCGATTGAATTATACGAAGTAAGGTATCAGCTTTTGCCGCATCAGTAAGTCGCAACTTGCCATCTTCTGCGACCATTTTCAACTGGTGACAATTTGTCACCGTTTCACTTCCTTCATTTTTTAATCGCTCTTTAAGTTTGTTCCAATATTTTCTGGCTTTTTGATTATCTGATTGTTGAGTTAAAGCTTGTACAACATCAATAACTGAAAAAAACCATGTTTCAGTTTCTTCGTCATATACGCGTCGAATTTTGTAGTCTTCAAAAATGGCTGGATTGTTATTCATTATAACTCCTTGATATTTGTTCGGATGGTTCTTTTAAAATACCCATTAATTTTTAAACGTTCGTTTTCTTTTTGAACAGTTTCCAAAATGGAAATAGTTGCTTCGCGGTTCAATGCCCTTTCGGGCACAGGTTCCATTTTGGAACATGTGCCATGTCAGAGATAAATTTCAGTTAGTGACAACTTGTCACAGACTAGACTTCGTATTTATGAGCACTTGCTCAATGAAATTGGCACTACATTGTCTTGCAACAAGTTCTCTAAGTAATTACTCCATTTTGTTAATGCTTCTTTACGCTGAGGAAGCATTTCATTTCTATTATAGGTTGCCATGATTTTAGGCATTTTGTGGCCTAGGCATTTTTCAATCACCACTGGATCAATATGAAGTGTTTCACCAAGCTGGGTACAGAAACTCCGTCTTAAATCATGAGCTGTCCAATGAGGAATACCAACACGATCTTGTATGCGATTAATGGAGCGTGATAATGCTTTAAGGCTTAATGGCTCATTATCCTTTACAGATAGTGCGTATTGGCAGTTTGAATCTGCTTTTAGCTGTTGAAACATTATTTTTACTGATTCAGTAAGGTGAATGCGCATGACTTCACCTTGCTTTGTATGCTCTTTAGGAATAGTCCAGAGTGAATTATTAAAATCTATTTCATCCCACGTTGCTAATCGTAATTCTCCCGAGCGAACGCCCGTATGAAGAATAATTTTAATAGCTAGTTTGGTCTGTAGTGACATGCGATTTGTACCGTTTTCTAGAAAGGACAACAGCGTTTTAATTTCAGTAATACTTAGGTTGCGATCGCGTGGTTTTTCAATGCCGCCAACATCTCTTGCTTGCAATAAAATAGCTGGGTTTTCTTGTAATGTGCCTCGTCTTACTCCATAACTAAATGCTTGTTTTAAAGCTGCTAGTACTTTGTTAGCGTGAATACGTGCACCACGTTTTACGATTTTATCAAGTGCGGTAGTCACTAGGGCAGGGGTGAGTTTGGTTAATTCAATCTCTCCTAACAGTGGGATTATATCCGCATCAATTAGCTGTTTTATCTGTTGGGGCTGTTTGCGTTCTTTTTCAATGTAATTTTCATACCATCCGATCACAAGCTTTTTAACCGTGTTGGTTTTGGCCTCCTCCAGTTTGGCTAAATGAGCTTTGGGATCAGTGCTTGATTGCCATAGATCAAATAACTCTTGATAAGCTGCTCGTGCTTTCCCCAAGGTCATTGTTGGATAGTAGCCTAGCGTAATACTGTGATCTTTCTCTGCATAATAATAACGATATAGCCAAGCTTTCTTGCCTTGAGGTGTAACTCGAATATAAAACCCATTACCTTCAGTTTCGCGATAGGTTTTGTCTCTAGGCTTTAATCCTTTGATATAGGAATCTGTAAAAACACTTTTTTTCATACCATTCTCATCGATCCAAAAAACGATCCAAATTTTCTTGGATCGACTTGGAATCTTTTGGAAACATTTGAAAAGGATGATATAGATAAACCCTTTATGTATCAAGGGTTATAGATAGATTTTGAAACTAATTAGAAACATTTAAAAACGCTACTAGACAGCATGGGGTGCTAGTGGTCGAAGGTTCAAATCCTTCCGTCCCGACCAATTAAAACCTTTTAAAATCAATGACGTTACACCTCAAGTTAGAATTTACCCATGGGCTAATTAATGAATAATGGGCACTTTGCAGGGTACTTCAAAAATTCACATTTAATTTTTTCTTGAAATAAGCGGCTGTATTTTGTGATCTGCAGACAAAAAAAGCAGGCTCATGACCTGCTAAGAATTATGAAAGGTACTGACGTGGAGTCGTTGAATGATGGGCTCTATATTTCATTAAGTTTAATACTTTGATTAATCCATTGCTCGATGGCATCGCGATGCCAAGCTAAGGTAGAATGATTTAATTTTACCGGTCTTGGAAATTTTCCGATTAGCCACCACCTGCGAAGCGTGACTCGACTACGTCCAATCATTCTCTCGAGATCGTCAATAAAAAGAACCTGTTGTGTGATTTCATATAAACGTGTGGTTTTGATGAGGAGCCTACATCATCCAACCCTTTTGTTGAGCAACACTGTCATCAGCTTATCATTCAGATGAATGCATTAATTAAAAATATGGCGGTAGAGCTGTTGAAATGTAATCAAGATGATTTTGAAACGTTACGCCAAGCGTCGATAAAGAAGTATAATGAATTATTAATTTTTAATCATAATTGATATATGATAATGCAACACTTGAACTATTCTAGCTCGATTGGCTTGCTGGTTTGGTATGAGTTCAGCATTTATACATCCATTTAGTACATTAAATCTTCAATTTTCCCCATAAATTTCAATCCCATCGATGTGTTTTTTCCCACCATAAGATATTTCCTGTTTGCTTTTAAGACATTTCTCTGGTTGTAGTAATCCAAATAAACGTGACATTCGTGATCAAAAAATATAAAATTCGCTCAAGGAAAGAATTAGTGACAACAATCCAGCCATTTTATTAAGGAGTAGCCATGCCACAACATGAAAGCAATATATCTGAACTTTATTCGTTTACATCATGCGGAAGTGATCAGCTATTTATATAAGTGTTTTATGCTTTCAAATAAAATTTCTTATAGAAAAATTGAAATGTTTAGACAAATTTTTCTTAAAATTAATGCGGTCTTTAATTTATTGTATCAAAAAGCTGAAAGAGCAAAACCCCTTCAGATAGAAATAGTATTAGCGGAAGCTATGATTCGTGATGCGCTTGAGTCTGATTTGAGAAAGTATAAGTATTTTGATATGTATGTTTTAAAAACCGCTCCATTATTAACTGTTGAAGAAAAAGATGATTCTGAAACTCTTGAGATTACTTTAAGTAATAAATGGTTAAGCTTGGGGAAAGGATTACTTACTGAGGAACTATCTCATTATAAAACTGTCGCTGCGAATCAAGAAGCAGAGCTTAAACAGTCTTATGAAAAAATCACTGAACTTACAGAGGAACGTGATGGAGTCATTAGAGAACGTGATGAAGTTATTATAGAACGTGATGCAGCAATAGAGGATGTGGGACTTAAAGATAGAGAGTTGGCTCAAAAAACTGCGGAATTAATTACAACACAGGGTCAATTATCAAATGTTACAAAAAAATACAATGAACTTCGTACGCAATCTGTTAGAGGGGCGGGACAGCATCGATTCATGAGACCAGCTACAGAAAACAATGGAGATACAGCAAACCCTGCTCGAGCCACCAATAGTAATATTTAACTAGTTATTTCTTAGGAGAAATAAAACATGGTTTATCCGGCATTAAGTCAAAACCAGTTATCACGATTTAGTTATCACTGGTTTTGGGGATTAGGCGTTGACAAATCAGGTGTGAGAACATTGTATGATGAAGCTGTATCTTTACGATCTAATATTGAGGAAAGAGATAAAATCATCGGACGCGTAGTTCTATACAATGAATTACCATGGGTTTTGCTTGCTATCTGTTGGGCTGCTAACATCAATAACTATCGGATCAATTGTTATAAATTATATAGTTATATTTCTTTAGTGATTTACGAAGATGAAGTTGTCAAACTGTCTGCAGCGGATCGCTTAATGGTCGAAAAAGTAGCTGGACTGTTGGTGATGATTACAACAACAGCTTTGGGACTATATTTACTAAATTACTTTAGTCTTCATGGAGTTGGATCTGCATTTGAGCGCCAATCAGATTGGTTTATGCAACGATTACAACCTTATTTACCGTTGGATATGAAAAGATATGAAAACACTCAAAAAGAAGATATAGAGGCGAACTTTGAATCTTCCTCCTCTTCTTCTATGCAACTTACGGTAAAAACGTATGGGGCTGTTAATAAGTCTAGGGCAGGTGCAATGCCCCAGGTGGTAGAAGACTATAATCTGTTGGTAACGACTGAAATATATGACTCTTTGCAGTTACTAGGTTTTTCACTTAATATTGGACAACAATTTACCTTCAGAGAGTTAAAGAAAGCATATAAGAAAAGTATGTTACTGACACATCCTGATAAAACAGGGCGTGATAGCATGCCTGAATTTTTAGCAGTAACCAGCGCTTACGATCAAATCCTTGAAAAAATAACTTTAGGTCAAGATAAACAATGCATGACTTCTGATTTTGCAGCTTATCTTTCAAAATTTAATGAATTGGTTAAGAAAGAGCGTGCCTTTTGGAAGGGAGAGCTTAATTTTTGGAAGCAAGAGCTTGTTACATGGCGTGAAATAAATAATCGTTTGGAACGATTAGGCGAAGGTATATACCTATTTGGAGAATCCATACGCGAAACAAGGGAACAAATATCACAACTATCCCAAGATATGGATGAAACAAAAGCTATTCTAGATGAAGAGGATGCTATTGCGGGCTTACCTCCTGTAACAGAAGAAGAAATACAAGCGGTTCTTGATGATCCGGAGTATTTTAATAAGAAATATGCAGCAATGGCAGAAAATTCACGAGAAAACCCAACCTTTGTTGTACCTGTGAGTATTTTTACAAGGATTGAGACTGACTCCAATGATTCAACTACGCCAGTTATTATTGCGAATAACTCTCAAATACAATGAGAGTTTATTTTTTAATGATGCGTATATAAATTACAACAGTTTATAATGTAATCATTTTTATTAGGAAGGACAAAATGCATTATCCAGCATTAAGTGAGCAGCAATTATCCCGTTATACCTATCATTGGCTTTGGGGATTACGAGTTGATAAAACTGAGGGAATGAAAACGTTATATGAAGAAGCAGTTGCTATAAAATCAGATGAACCAGAGCGAGAGCGTCTTTTGGGGCAGGTTAAAGGGGTTAGTCAATTACCTTGGTTGGTGTCAGCTCTCTATTGGCTATTAAATATCAGTAATTACCGCGTTAATTGTTATCGATTGCATAGTTATATTTCCCTGACAATTTATGAAGAGGAATTAGCTACGTTTACTGAAGAGGATCAAGTAAAAATAAAGAGTTTAGGTGGTTTTTTTGCGCGAGATTTGTCTGCCGCTCGATTGGGTTATGCTCTAAGTTGGTCCCTTATTTCAGTGAATAAGAACCCTCCTGAATTACTTACTAGAAAGAAAAGTTTATTTTCAATTCAATCCGAGTCATTTAGTGAGTCGATGACTCCGTTTTTACCCATCGAGATGCATTCTTATGTGTTAAAGGTTCCTTTCCACCACCCGAAAGTAGATATTGAATCTAATTATTCACCGAGAGTTAATTCATCATCATATGTTGTAGTCGAAACAAATCAACATACGATTGTTTTAGAATATAAAAAAGAGCACCTTCCTAATTATTTACGTGTAGAGCAATTGCTATTTGGTAATGTAAGAAATGAAAAGTATTTAAACAGTTTTGTGCAGGATGAATTACTTGATGATACAGTAATTCATCCTGCTGCCATGCAAGCAATCTATCAGAATTTTATTCGTCGAAATTATTCTGAGTTAGATAATTCTGTATGGTACCAATTAGGCATGAAAAATAGAGTCTCTTATAGCAAAATGGGCAACTTCGAGGATATTTATCTTCGAGTGAATGCAGCTTTTCATTTGCTTTATAGTGAATCAACAACTCCTAAACCCCTGCAAATAGAAATAGTATTAGCAATGGTTATGATACGTGAAGCGTTACAAGCAAACTTCAGACGAAATCAGTATTTTGATGAGTATGTTTTTAAATCGGTTCCATTATTAGCAGTTGAAGAAAAAGATTCGAAAACGGTTATTATTACCATAGGTAAGGGCTGGTTAAGCTTAGAGCGGGGATTTTTTACAGGAGAGATATCCCATTTGAAAACGGTTGTTGAGCATCCTCAACAGGAAATAGATACTCTTACTGATGAGTGTGGTGAGGATAAAGCTGAGGAAGTGATTCTGAGTGGCCAATTAAACGATAACCATGACTTTCAAAATCAGTTAACAACTGTTAAAAAAGAACGCAGTGAACTATTAACGAGTAATGTGCGATCTACTGAACGTCATCGATTTATGAAGCCAGCGGTTGATAATAAGCATGGAACATCAGTGGATGAATATATAAATACTAACAATTTATAATTCAACTTTTTGGGTTGTAATGTCGGCCCAGAAAAACGATGATAAATTTATTTACAAAGATGAAGAAATCCCTGAATTGATATAACGATGAATGCTTGAGTGCGGCCACTGAGAAGGTGATTTTACATGACCGTGCTTAACCGGATTATAGTGTATATAATCCAAATGCTTTTCATAGTCCTGCTCATCCCTGATGAGATGCTCCCAAAACCTGCGCTG
>JAUYSP010000055.1 GCA_030696305.1 Legionellaceae bacterium
ATATTAATTTTGATATTATACAGTCATAATTGTCTTTGCGAGCGTTAGCGAAGCAATCCAGATATCGGAGTTTTTAAGTCACATCGATCTGGATTGCTTCACTTCGTTCGCAAAGACGGCTATTTAATGGGACAACCCTGCTATTATACGACTTAATTCTTGTATTGATCTAGATTGTTGAACAGACAGCAATTGTTCTTTCCATTGTCGAGCGCCTTCTAAGCCATGACTCATATTGAATAGTGGTTTTAATAATAAACTCATCGGTACTGCCGCATAATTTATAGAGTTAATATAAGCTAAATATTGTTGTAGTACGTCGTTGCGCGATAATAGGGGGGTATCAGGATCTAATGCATGATGAATCAATGCAACTGCATACGGATTGTTACAGGCTAAACGACCTAACATCACCCCGTCTACTTGTTTTAAATGTGTTTGAATGTCGTCAATTGTATTGATGTTGCCATTGATAACAATTGGTGTGTCCGGCAATTCTTGTTTTATTTTATACACATAATCATATTGTACCGGTGGAATGGTGCGATTTTGTTTGGGACTTAAACCATGTAACCATGCTTTACGAGCATGAACAATTAATTTATCACAGCCTGCTTCAATCAAACTATGAGCAAAAGTTGAAAAAAAATCATAATTATCTTGATGATCAATGCCAATACGTGTTTTTGCAGTGACCGGTATATTAACGGCATCTTTCATTGCGCGAATACAATCGGCCACATGTTCAGGTTCAGCCATCAGACAGGCACCAAAACGCCCAGCCTGCACGCGATCACTAGGACAGCCTAAATTTAAATTAATTTCGTTATAGCCATGATGTGCTGCAACTCGCGCAGCGGTTACTAATTCGTGACGATCGGAGCCGCCTAATTGCAGTGCTAAGGGTGTTTCCATCGGATGAAAATCTAAGGCACGTGTTGGGTTGTGTTTTATCGCTCCAGGTGTTTGCATGTCAGTATATAACAAGGCATGGGGAGCAAGAATTCGCATAAATACACGAAAATGCGTATAAGTCCAATCAATCATGGGCGCGATGGCGAGTGGTGATATTAAGTGAGGTATTGGATGCACAAAACGTTTTCATTTAAAAAGAATACATTGCATAATATTATATCTTAATTTTATAGTTGATGATATGGTTGTCGATTTGCCTTATATTCCACAAAATGCATTAAATTTGGTTAAGTACTATTTATTAGGCTTACAAACGCAAATTTGTAATGAATTAATCGTATTAGATGGGCGAGGTACATTCATGGAGGATGTTTGGACTCGTGCAGAAGGCGGTGGGGGTGTTACTCGAATATTACAAAATGGATTATTATTTGAAAAAGCGGGTGTCAATTTTTCTTACGTAATGGGCGATCAGCTCCCGCCATCAGCAAGTGCTAATCGTCCTGAATTAGCTGGGTGTGGTTTTACTGCATTAGGGGTCTCCTTAGTAATCCATCCTCATAGCCCATTTATTCCAACTTCGCATGCAAACGTACGTTTTTTTATGGCTGAAAAGGAAAATAGTGCCCCAATTTGGTGGTTTGGCGGTGGTTTTGATTTAACGCCTTATTATGGCTTTGAAGAAGATTGTCAGCATTGGCACCAAACTGCTAAACAAGCTTGCGAACCATTCGGTGATGATATTTACCCGCGATTTAAAGCATGGTGTGATCGTTATTTTTATATTAAACATCGTAACGAAGCACGAGGAGTGGGCGGTTTATTTTTTGATGATTACAATGAGCAAAGCTTTGAACACAGTTTTGGTTTAATGCAAAGTATTGGTAATCATTTTCTAAAAGCTTATGTTCCTATTGTAAAACGACGACAAACCATACCGTTTAGCCCAGAACAAAAAGCATTTCAACTTTACCGACGTGGACGTTACGTAGAATATAATTTAGTTTACGATAGAGGGACATTGTTTGGTTTGCAATCCAATGGCCGAACTGAGTCAATCCTCATGTCGCTACCACCAGAAGTGCGTTGGGAATATAATTGGCAACCAGAAGAGGGTAGTGCGGAAGCTAAATTATATACGGATTTTTTACCTATTAGAGAATGGTTATGAAACATGATTTTATTCGTTTGGCACTACAGTGTAATGTATTAAAATTCGGTGATTTTCTGCTGAAGTCTGGACGTAAAAGTCCGTATTTTTTTAATGCCGGATTATTCTATCACGGAGATGCTTTACGTCAGCTCGGGCATTTTTATGCGCAAACTATTATCCAGCATGGTATTGATTTCCAACATTTATTTGGCCCAGCCTACAAAGGATTGCCCTTGGCAACTGCAACATCTATAGCGCTTGCTGAATTAGGTATTGATAAAACCGTGACGTTTAATCGTAAAGAAATAAAAGATCATGGTGAAGGCGGGCAACTGATTGGTGCGCCCTTAGCCGGTAAAACCGTTATCATTGATGATGTCATTACAGCAGGAACAGCATTTCGAGAATCAGCTGAATTAATACGTGCGCAAGGTGCAGAAGTCACAGCGGTGGTTATCGCTTTAGATCGTTGCGAGCGGGGGCTTGGTAATCAATCGACACTATCTGAAATCCAGGCTCAAGGGATTCAGGTTTGTTCAATCATTAATTTATTCGATTTAATTGATTACTTAGAGCAAGTAGGTGATAACGGATTGGTTGAAAAATTACTTGCCTATCATCGCGAATTTGGCTGTGCACTATAAATTTATAAAAATTCGATGCCAACAAGTGAAGCGTAGCAATTAAGGTTAAACTAGTACCTTAAATTGCTAGGTCACTGTAATTAAATGGTCAAAGAGGTAAAGACTCAACTAAGAATGATTTTTTTTGAATTCATACATGGTTTTCCCTATTTCTTCTAATTCTTTTTCTGAAAGAATAGTTCGAACTTCAGGAAAAAGATCGTTTTCTTCTTCTCGTGCATGATGCTCAACATCGTCTTTCAATTTTAAAAATCCTTCTTTCCAAGCTGCTTCTGTTTTCAGATTATCTAGTTTTTTAATCGCTTTTTCTGCATTTTTTTCTTCTACTAATAAATGTTTTACAGTGTCTGATACTTTACTTTTGAAATGGGGATACCATACTTCGTGTTCCATTTTTTCATGTCGAAGTAGATCGTCGGATAAGATGGCAAATTTTTTCTTTTGAGTATCATAATGGTGAGATTCATCACTAATATCTACAAACATTGTTCTTACTCTATTATGTTCCTTTATTAAAAAATCAATAGCGTTCATTACTGGTTCCTTTTTTAGTTGGAGGTTAATGAAGTATTGTCTATATTTGATTTTTTGCAAATTTTGTCATTTATTTTTCTCTGTATATGCCCCCCAAACCTCCGACACAACCTTGGATGCCCGCCTAGCGCGGGCAAGACATTAACCTTATACTTGCACTAAATTTCCCTTTGCTTCTAGCCAACTTTTTCTATCACCAGCACGTTTTTTAGAAAGCATCATATCCATTAATGCCATAGTCGCTGGTTCGTCCTCTAATGTGAGTTGAATGAGACGTCTGGTGTTTGGATCCATTGTTGTTTCGCGAAGTTGTAATGGATTCATTTCACCGAGACCTTTAAATCGTTGGATATTAATTTTACCTTTATAGGTTTTGGATAACAGCTGGGTAATTTTATCTTTTTCCTCATCATCCAATGCGTAATGCACGGTTTTACCTGCATCGATACGGTAAAGAGGAGGCATCGCGACAAAAACATGACCTGCTTTAACCAGAGGTTTGAAGTGGCGGATAAACAGAGCGCAGATTAATGTTGCAATGTGGGCGCCATCTGAATCCGCATCAGCAAGAATGCAGATTTTGCCATAACGTAATCCTGATAAATCATCGGAGCCAGGATCGACGCCAATTGCCACTGAAATATCATGGATTTCTTGAGAGGCAAGTACGTGGGATGATTCAACTTCCCAGGAATTTAAAATTTTACCGCGCAACGGAAGAATTGCTTGAAAATCTTTACTGCGAGCCTGTTTAGCTGAGCCACCTGCTGAATCTCCCTCTACTAAAAACAGTTCGGCTTGATTTAGGTCTTGTTGTAAACAATCGGCTAATTTGCCTGGTAGGGCCGGACCTTGATGGATCCGTTTACGTGCCACTTGTTTTGCTTGACGAAGTCTTTTTTGCGCTTGCTCTATCGCTAATGTTGCAATGATTTCGCCTTGATTACGATGTTGATTTAGCCATAGGGCAAAGGCATCTTTTACTACGTTAGCAACGAAAGCCGCTGTTTGTCTTGAACTTAAACGTTCTTTAGTTTGACCAGCAAACTGAGGTTCTTTCATTTTGACCGATAAAACATACTGACAGGGTTCCCATAAATCATCTGCGGTTAATTTAACACCTCTGGGCAATAAATTTCGCAATTCGCAAAATGCAGATAATGCATCAAAAAGTCCTGCACGTAAGCCATTAACGTGGGTTCCCCCTTGAACTGTTGGGATCAAATTGACATAACTTTCATTGACGGCATTGTCCACATGAGTAGCCCAAGCTAAAGCCCAATCAACAGTTGCTTCATCTGTTTTAAATTCGCCTGTAAATGGTTCTTCAGGTAGATAGTCAGTGGGCAAAGATTGTCGAAGGTAATCCAAAAGTCCATGCTCATATCGCCAGTTAATTGTTTCAGTGCTGGCTGTGTTAACAAATGTCATCGATAAACCAGAACATAAAACAGCTTTAGCGCGCAAAACGTGGGTTAGATGCTTTACTGATATGCGTATGGTGTCAAAATATTTAGGATTGGGCCAGAAGCGAATGGTTGTCCCTGTGTCGCGCTTTTTAGTTACGCCAATTTCTTGGAGCTCACTCAATTTGTCGCCATTTGCAAAAGACATCTGATAGATAACGCCGTTACGTTTGATAGTAACATCGAGGCGATCAGAAAGCGCATTAACTACAGAAACACCAACGCCGTGCAAGCCGCCAGAAAAGCTATAGTTTTTATCAGAAAATTTTCCACCAGCATGCAAGCGGGTCATAATGACTTCAACGCCACTCAAACCTATTTGAGGGTGAAGATCCACGGGCATCCCTCGTCCATTATCAGATACTTCAACCGAACCGTCATTGTGTAATGTCACAACGATTTCACTTGCAAAACCTGCTAAAACTTCATCCACACTATTATCAATTACTTCTTGAGCTAGGTGATTGGGGCGTGTTGTATCGGTGTACATGCCTGGGCGGCGTTGCACGGGTTCTAGTCCGCTTAATACTTCGATTGCATCCGCGGTATATTGTTCAGTCATTGATGTTCACATGGGTAATTCACATATATGGGATAGTAACGCAAACCCGCTGCTTCTCCAACTCCTAGATCCGACGTTGAGTATTGATAAATTAGATCTGACCTAAACGTGTATCAACTTTAGTATAGTGTCTCAGGGTCCTGTCCTGGATGGTTTATATTTTTCGTGCTCGTTGTACTCCGCGCGAAAAATATAAACCATCCAGGACACCCCTCGTTGAATTGTCAATAGACCCTAGATCCAACCTAAATATTGTTGCCAAAATAATCAAGAACCTGTCACGATGGGTGGAAATTTATCCGCATAATTTAATGGACGTTTATTTAACTCAATTGCAGTTCGGAGCGCTGTTTTCATAAATGCTTCAGCGATATCCCCGGTTTCGGTTAGTGCTATCGGGCGCCCTTGATCGCATTCTGTGCCGATGCGGGCATCTAAGGGTAGTTGGGCTAGTACAGGGATTTTGAAATCATTTGCCAATCCCTCGGCTCCGCCATGACCAAAAATTGCTTCTTGGTGTCCACATTGTCCACAAATATGTTGAGACATATTTTCTATAATACCTAGCGTATAAATGCTTGTTTTATCAAACATCTGAATTGCTTTTTGAGCATCTAAGGTCGCTACATGTTGGGGTGTGGTGACAACCACTGCGCCTGCAAGAGGGATTTTTTGCACTAGGCTTAATTGAATGTCGCCTGTACCGGGAGGTAAATCTATAAACAAATAATCTAAATCATGCCATTGCGTGATATCTAACATTTGAATAAATGATTTTGCAAGCATCGGACCACGCCAAATCAGTGCTCCTTCGTTGTTTCCAGTTAAATAACCGATAGACATCGCCTGAATGCCATGGACTTCGATGGGTAAATAATGATCTCCTTCGACTTGAACAGCGGCTACATCACCTAACATCATGGGGATACTGGGGCCATAAATATCAGCGTCTAATAATCCTACCCGAGCACCAGCGCGGGCAAGTGCGACTGCAAGATTGACGGCTACTGTTGATTTACCAACCCCACCTTTACCTGATCCTACCGCAATAACATTTTTTACCTGGCGTAAACTTTTACCTAGGAGTTGAGTACGATGAGGTTTGATAACCTGGGTTAACAGTAAATGGCAGGTATAAAGTGGTAGTGTTTGGCGAAGGGCTGATTGCAAGGATGGAATAAAAGTATCGTGCAAAAAACTGCATGGAAAGCCTGCGTGAAACTCGATAGTAATTTCACTATTTTCTACGGAAATTATAGGTTCTATCCCCATGTCAGTTAATGTGTAATTAAGAAACGGGTCTCGTATATTCGCAAATAATTGGACTATAGTTTGTTCGATATTCATGCGTGCTCCTCGTCTGTTTCTTGGCATAAAAGTTCTAAAAAATAAGCACCATAATGTTGTAATTTATGCTGTCCAACACCGGGTACAGTAAGTAATTGGTCGCGTGTCTTAGGCTGTATTCGCGCCATTTCATGTAATGTTGCATCACTGAAAATTAAAAAAGAAGGTTTGTTTTCTTCATCAGCAAGTCGTCGACGTAGCGCACGTAACTTTTCAAAAAGAGGACTGCTAGATTGAGGTATATTAGACACGGCAACATTCTTTTTCTTTTTTGACTCAGATTTTAATGTGTTTTGTAAAACCGTTAGTGAAATCGACTCTTCGCCACGAAGTACAGGTATGGCATTAGGTGTTAAACGCATCACACTGTAATGGCTAATATCTTGGATGCAGTAGTTACGATGAAGAAGCTGCCACGCCAAGTGTTTCCAATAGGCTGTTGATTTATCTTTACCAATGCCGTAGGTGGATAATTGTTGATGACCTATTTGCTTAATTTTGTCTGATTCACTGCCGCGAAGAATCTCAATGACGTAATTCATTCCATAATTTTGTTTTAATCGATAAATACACGATAATAATTTCTGGGCATCCACTGTTGCATCTTCGGTTCTAGGCGGGCTGTCACAGATATCGCAATAACCGCAGGATGTATCATATGTTTCATTAAAGTATAATAGTAACACTTGTCTTCGGCAGTGTGTGGCTTCTGCAAAAGCCAGCATGTGATTGAGTTTGTGGTGTTCAATCCGCTGCTGGGCTTCTTGTGGCACATCATCAATCCACGATCGTAGTCGAGCACTATCTGCGGGGTTATAGAGTAATAAGGCTTTGGCAGGTAACCCATCTCGGCCTGCGCGTCCTGTTTCCTGGTAATAACTTTCGATATTTTTCGGTAAATCATGATGTACTACAAAACGAACGTTGGGTTTATCAATCCCCATGCCAAACGCAATGGTTGCAACGACGATATCTATTTGATCATAACGAAATAAGGACTGTACTTCTCGACGCTCTTTGTGAGAAAGACCTGCGTGATAAGCGCGTGCTCGATAATTAAGTGCTTGTAATTTTGTAGCTAATGTTTCCACCGCCGTGCGCGTACCGCAATAGATAATGCCTGATTGCTGTGCTTGGGATTGCAGGAATAGGTCAATTTGGTTAACGGGATTTTTTTTGGGTACTACATGGTAATGAATATTCGGTCGGTTAAACGAAGCAACATATTGCTTGGGTTGGTAATTTAAACGATGGATAATGTCTCGTTGGGTTTGCATGTCTGCTGTAGCAGTTAATGCAATGATAGGGATATGAGGGAAGTGCGTTTTTAATAAACCTAAGGATGCATATTCAGGGCGAAAATCATGCCCCCATTGGGAAATACAATGCGCCTCATCAATAGCAAATAAAGCAATAGAACAGTCTTCAAGCCGCTCAAGAAAAGATTGGCTTACTAAGCGTTCTGGGGCTATATATAATAGATCTAACTCATTATTGTGTAATTTAGCTAAGACAGCTCGTGATTCATTGCTATTTAAAGATGAGTTGTAATAAGCTGCTCGAATCCCAAGAAGGGTTAATGCCGTGACTTGATCTTCCATTAAAGCTATCAATGGAGAGACGACGATGCCAACACCCGAACGTAATAATGACGGAATTTGGTAACAAAGTGATTTGCCCCCGCCTGTTGGCATGAGAACAAGTACATCTTGTCCAGCAACTATATCATTAACGATGTCTTCTTGTGGAGGACGAAATGAGTCAAAACCATAGTAATCTTTTAAAATACTACGTGCATTCAAAGGGGCTAGGCTGTGTTGAGATTGGTTATCCATATTCAATTTGCAAACTGCCGTGCTCAGTGATATTAATATCAGCGAAGTATAATCATATAAGGACAGATTATGCAATTTGAATTAACTCAAGAACATCTTGCATTTCGGGACATGGCTGCTGATTTTGCTCGCAAAAAGCTTACGCCACATGCCGATGAATGGGACGAACGCTCTTTTTTCCCATTAGACGTTTTGCGAGAAGCGGCTGGTTTAGGTATGGCTGGTATGATTTCTCGAAGCGAGATCGGTGGTACTGGGTTAACCCGGTTAGATGCAGCAATTATATTTGAACAACTTGCTGTAGGCTGTGTTAGTACCAGTGCTTATCTGTCGATTCATAATATGGTCACTAGTCTTATCGATCGGTATGCTGATAACGATTTACGAGCGCACTGGGGTCCTCTATTAACCTCAATGGATGTGTTTGCCAGTTACTGCCTCACCGAACCTGAATCAGGCTCTGATGCGGCTTCGTTAAAAAGTCGTGCGGTATTAGATGGGGATCATTACGTTTTAAACGGTTCAAAAGCATTTATTTCTGGTGGTAGTGTGAGTGATGTGTATTTGTGTATGGTGAGAACCAGCGATGATTTGCACAAAGGGATCACTTGTTTATTAATTGAAAAAGATACTCCGGGTTTAAGTTTTGGTAAATTAGAGAAAAAAATGGGTTGGCGTAGTCAGCCCACCGCGATGTTATTTTTTGAAAATTGCCGCGTGCCTGTAGCAAATCGTGTAGGGCAAGAAGGCATGGGATTTAAAATTGCCTTAAATGCATTAAATGGTGGACGAATTAACATTGCTGCTTGCTCATTGGGTGGAGCGATGAATTGTTTACGGTTAACTCAATCGTATATGTTAGAACGTAAACAATTTAATAAACCATTAAGTGACATGCAAGCGCTACGTTTTTATTTTGCGGATATGTATACTGATTTTGAAGCAGCCCGATTGATGGTTTATCGTGCTGCGGAAGCATTAGATAAAGAACATCCACGGGCACCGATGTTTTGTGCAATGGCAAAACGTCTGGCTACCGACGTCGCTTTTCAAATTAGTGATAAAGCAATGCAGTTACATGGTGGTTATGGTTACTTACGTGACTATCAAATTGAACGTATATTCCGAGATTTACGCGTCCATCAAATACTTGAGGGTACGAATGAAATCATGCGAGAAATTATTGCTAAAGCGGTATTAGATGCCGACTACGCTCTGGAGTAAAAATGATGACTATTATCAATCAACAACTAGAAAATGGGATCTTATTAATTACACTAAATCGCCCTGAAAAATTAAATGCGTTAAATCAGGATGTATTGTCTTTGTTATCCAACATATTAACGGCAGCAAAAAATGATTCGGCTATTAGGGGGCTTATTCTAACAGGCGAAGGAAAAGCATTTTGTGCGGGTGCAGATATTAATCGTTTAGCAGAATGTAATGCTCAAAGTGGGTATCAATTTGCGCGGACAGGGCAAGATGTATTTGGCCAGTTAGCTGCTTTAGGTAAGCCCTCAATTGCTGCGGTGAATGGGTATGCTTTTGGCGGGGGGTGCGAGCTTGCCATTGCCGCGACCATGCGTATTGCTGCAACCGAAGCGCAGTTTGGTCAACCCGAAGTTAAATTAGGGGTGATTCCAGGGTATGGGGGCACGCAACGCCTGGCGCGATTAATTGGTAAGGGCAGAGCATTGGATTTATGTTTAACAGGTCGTTTTATCGATGCAGAAACAGCTAAACAGTGGGGCTTGGTCACGGAGGTAGTGCCTCATGAAACGTTGATCTATGAAGCCACTCGTATTCTAAAAGGTATTACGGCTATGGCACCACTGGCGGTGGCATCTATTATTGAATCGATTGAATATGGCTATGATATGTCATTGAGTGATGGTTTACATCTGGAAGCACTTCATTTTGCAAACACCTGTGCGAGCGAAGATAAAAAAGAAGGCGTTGCGGCATTTCTTGGCAAACGAACAGCCGAATTTACTGGAAATTAATCATGACAACCGATCTTATCTTCAGTTGTGAAAAGCATATTGGAATCATAACGCTTAACCGAGCTCAGGCATTGAATGCATTGACACTGCCAATGATTTTAGCCATGCAGCATCAGCTTGATGCGTGGGCGCATGATGATCATATTCATGCCGTGGTCGTCCGTGCTATAGAAGGGAAAGCTTTTTGTGCTGGCGGTGACGTGCGATGGTTGTATGATGCTGGCATAACTGAAAATCCGGAACAGTTGCAATTTTTTCAGCAGGAATATCGATTAAATCAATTAATTCATGATTATCCTAAACCATATATTGCCTTAATGGATGGCGTCACTATGGGCGGAGGCGTTGGTATTTCTTTGCATGGCTCGCATTCTGTAGCAAGTGAACGTTTTGTATTTGCTATGCCTGAGACTACGATAGGTTTTTTTCCAGATATTGGTGCAAGTTATTTACTAGCGCGTTGCCCTGATCACGTTGGTGTGTACTTGGGATTAACGGGTAATCGAATTAATGCGCAAGAAGCGTGGGAATTAGGGCTGGTAAAGCATGTGATAACATCAACGGATTTTTCTGACGTGCTGCATGTTTTAATTGCGGCTGATTTATCCGCTGATGCTTCATCACGCGTTACCCACTGCCTGAGGTCATTTTCTAGCCCTGAGTTATCTTCATCTATTTCCAAAGTGCGAAAAGACATTGATCAATGTTTTCAATATTCAGAAATAGAGTCCATTATAGCTAAATTACGACAGCTTGATAGCGATTGGAGTCGAGATATCGAGGCAAATTTTCATCAGAAATCACCGTTAAGTTTGAAAATAACTTTATTGCAACTGCAAAAAGCTTACAAGTTGAGTTTAGAGCAATGTTTGAAAATGGATTACCGTTTAGTTCAGCATTTTATGAAAGGCCATGATTTTTATGAAGGTGTACGAGCACTTTTAGTGGATAAGGACAAATCACCTAAGTGGCAACCGCAATCTTTGGCGAGAGTTACTGAGGCAATGGTAGTTGGATATTTTGTGTAATCCTTAATCAGCGAGGTAAGGGGGGTTCATCTGATGAGATGTCCTGTTTCTTATTCATTTCTTGCCTCAAGTCTCCTGCCAAAGATGCCTCTCTTAAAAAATTCTTTCCTATTGCATAGTATTTATTTGCCATTTTAGGATTAACGCTTTCTGTAATTGCTGCCAAAAACAGGTACATATATCCTGCTAATTGAGTAAATACGGCGGAGTAATTGGGTAGTTGCTTAGCTAATTCACTATAGCGCTTTTGGGCTTCTTTGTTGGAAGGATCTTTGTCTAAAGTTAACGTGATTGCCATGATGGTTAATAACAACTTTTTATTTCCGATGTTTTTTTCGCTCATTTCTTTAATGTATTCATAGATGTTTCGAGCCTTTAGCGGGGCATTTTCTGTATTGACTTCCGATGAGGTTTTAGGTGTATTTGTGACCAGTTCCTCAATCCTACGCTTTAATAATTCATTTACTCGTGCAGGAGGGCAATTAACATCTCGCCATTCAATGAGCCAGGTTGCATCTTTGGTCAGAGCGGAAGCGTTAGCACTGACATAGGCATCGACCACATTCCATATCCGATTGGAGTGATTATTCATTCCACGGCCTTTAACCATCGCAGCAGGTGTATGTAGTACACGATCAAATTCTTCGCGACTGATGGGGGTTCCTAAAGATAACGATTTCATTAAATTATAATAAGCGGAGGAAATAGACCCTCGATCGATGGCATCTTTGCAAGAAAAATGAAGGGCTTGGGGCTTTAATTTGGTAATAATCATGTCGGTTAATTTAAATTTGATGAAATGGATCCACACAGCTTGTTGTTCTGCTTTGGATAGGTTGTCTTTTTTGAGATTAAGTTCTTCAAAGCTCGATTCTAATAATTCTTTATATACTGCTTCTTCGGAGCGGCCATCAGTAAATAATTTTGCTTTTATCTTAGGGCTAATGTAAAAATCTTTTACGGCCTTACTGTTCGGATTATCTAAAGAGGAACCTTTTGTTATATCCATAAATTTATTTAAAACATGCTCATACGTTTCATTTGTAGGAGATGTTTCTTGAAAATGATGTTCTGTCATTAATCCTTTGTCTGCAGGAAGTGTAATAACCGCTATATTATGGTGTCTATTTTCCAGAGTATGTAACGCCTTAGTTAACTCAAACTCCTTGTTACCCTCAATATCCAATCGATCTAATCCTAAATTATTGATATAAAGCAAAAGACCTTTTTTCATATCTTTTCGATTTTGTAACCACAGTTCATAAGCAGGAGATACGCGCGCTTGATTGTTAATACGCTGGGCTTGTGTGCCAAAGCGAAATTGTTTTGGCGTTTTCTGATATGAGTAATTTAAAATGCTCGGTAAATTGGTAAAATATTGGGGTGTGAAATGAGAAGACATTGTCGTGATAAAGCGCGACCATCGGGTGTCTGTTTGTGCAGGTGTTTTTCGATTGGTGGTAATCCATTGATCTGATAAAAATGTAGCGATTTGTTTTTTGGTCGCCCTTTTAGATGGATCTTGGTTTTGCGGTATATGCTTAATGGCTTCGTAGGTCTTTTCTATATTTAGATTTTCATTGTCGTATATAGAGTTAATAAATTCGTCCAATTCATCTCGTTGTTCTTGTATTTCCTCGGTGAGGGTAGTTTTTTCTTTTATATCATCAAGGTTATTTTGTTCAAGTTTTTTATCTTTATACTTATCGGAAAGCGCTATGTCATCAAGGCCTATCATAATGCAGAATTCTTCCCTAATCTTTTGTATTGCGCTATGTCCTACTTCAAGCTCTTTAAAAAAATCAGTAAACCAATCCCCATAGGCAACTTTAGAATTATATTCGCTTTTTTGAATATTCGAAATTTTTTGTAAAATAGGTTGAAATTCTTGACCAAACTTTTGAATGAATGTAGCAAATCTTGTGGCATCCGATGGCAGTTTCAATGCTTTGAAATATCGGAAGCAGTTTAGGTTATGCATCTGGTCACTCGTAACGCCTTCGATTTTTTTATCCATTAAACACCTATGTTTTACTTCCAATTATTAAAGCCAATCTAAATTCATCTCTTTGTTCTTAAATTATACATTAATTTTAGGGTTTTTTGTAATCTAATACGCCTTTGATTGAGAAGATTGGTCATTTAACTTAAAATGCACGATGTATTGTACTATTTAGGCCAAGGTATGTCTGATTTTTATAATGATTTTAGCAAGCGACGCACGTTTGCGATTATTTCTCACCCTGATGCAGGTAAAACAACAGTAACAGAAAAACTGTTGTTATTCGGGGGTGCTATTCAATTAGCCGGGACAGTAAAAGGGCGTAAGGCCACTCGTCATGCTACCTCCGATTGGATGGAAATGGAAAAAGAGCGGGGTATTTCGATTACCACATCGGTTATGCAGTTTGTACACAATGAACATGTCATGAATTTACTGGACACCCCGGGTCATGAGGATTTTTCGGAAGACACCTATCGCACATTAACAGCGGTGGATTCTGCGTTAATGGTTATTGACGTGGCAAAGGGTGTTGAAGATAGAACTGTTAAATTAATGGATGTTTGTCGCTTACGTGACACACCCATTATGACGTTTATTAATAAATTGGATCGGGAAGGACGTGAGCCAATTGATTTATTAGACGAGGTAGAAAGTGTTTTAAAAATTCAATGTGCGCCTGTAACCTGGCCAGTTGGTATGGGAAAACGATTTAAAGGTATTTATCATTTGTATGAAGATACAGTGTACTTATACCAATCAGGTAAAAATGCCCAAAAACAAGAAGCGTTTGCTGTTCACGGATTAGATAACCCGGAATTAGACACACATCTTGGGGATATGGCACAAGAATTACGCGATGAAATTGAGCTCGTAAAAGGAGCATCACATACGTTTGATTTAAATGCTTATTTATCTGGTAAGATGACACCGGTTTATTTTGGTTCAGCAATTAATAATTTTGGGATTAAAGAGTTATTAGACGATTTTGCCCGATATGCTCCGGGGCCTGCTTCTCGAGTGGCTGTAGAGAGAACAGTTCATCCTGAAGAAAACGCTTTTAGTGGTTTTGTATTTAAAATTCAAGCAAATATGGATCCCAAGCATCGCGATCGGATCGCTTTTTTACGTATTTGCTCAGGTACTTTTAAAAAAGGCATGAAATTAAGCCATCTTCGTTTAGGAAAAGAAGTTCAAATCGCTAATGCACTGACGTTTATGGCAGGTGATCGATCTCAGGCAGAAATGGCACTAGCTGGCGATATTATTGGTTTACATAATCATGGAACAATTCAAATTGGTGATACGTTTACCCAAGGCGAAGTATTGAAATTTAAAGGCATTCCTAACTTTGCCCCAGAATTATACCGATTAGTACGCTTAAAAGATCCGTTAAAAAGTAAAGCATTAACCAAAGGATTAATTGAATTGTCAGAAGAGGGGGCTACACAAGTATTTAGACCCTTAAATAGTAATCAATTAATTTTGGGCGCAGTAGGGGTGTTGCAGTTTGATGTGGTTGCTCATCGATTGAAGCATGAATACAAGGTTGATTGTGTCTATGAGTCAGTTGGTGTTTCCTGCGCTCGGTGGGTTTATACAACTGATGACAAGGCGATGGCTGATTTTCGTACTAAAGCATTTGATTATTTGGCACTGGATGGGAGTGATGCATTAATGTATCTAGCCCCAACTCGAGTGAATTTGTCGATGGCAGAAGAGCGTTATCCTAAGATCCAGTTTTTAAGAACTAGGGAACATTAAGTTTTAATGGCGTGTTCTTATTCGTGTGTAACTCGAGAGTAACATGCTATGATAACCCACTTTTAAGATATATCAGGACTTCATTTTTTAGGGAGAATTAATAATGAAAAAACAATTTTTTACTCGCTTTGTATGGCCTCCTCCATCATTTTTGCCGGTACTATGTCTGATGTGAATACTACTGTCTTCGCTGATGGGCTTTATGCTGGATTAGGCGTTGGTTCTCAATCGCTTGACTTTAGAACGGAAGTCACTGGGGTTACTTCACAAATAGAGAACTTTGGACAAAGCAATGTGTTGGGAGATGTGTTTGTAGGTTATAACCATGATTTCAATTCTTGGTTTAACCTTGGTCTGGAAGTGTTCTATACGTTTTATGACATTAACACGACCCTAGCAGCTAGTAATTCCTTAGCTTCATCTGTATACAAGACAAATTACAATTATGGCATCAAACTAATGCCGGCAGTGAACGTAGGACAAAATGCTAGACTATTTGTTGATGTAGGAGCTACAAGCGGAAATTTTCAATACAATAGCTCCGCTTTTGCCAGACGATTCGGCTCACCGAGTCGTTACACCACGAAGCTTACTGGTTTAGTATTAGGTGCGGGAACTGATGTTGCCATTACACCTCGTTTAAGTATTCGCGGGGAATACCAGAATATCTCCTATAATCGTTGGAATATCTCAACGCCTTTAATAAGGGGGTTGTCGGTTAACACCAGTTTCCAAAATACTGAAAATCAATTTATAGCGTCATTGATTTATCATTTTGGATAGAAAGGAGTTCTGATGAGTTATGAGCATTAGTAGCATGTTTTTCTCATGCGTTTGCCCTGGAGTTTAGCTGCCTTTGCTAGTGAAGCAAAAACGGCTAAACTAGAGTATAAACATAGTCATACTTTGAGCGTTTAGGATACAACACATTCGGCTCGAATCGCTTTTTCTCCAATATTAAGCAATTCAACTTCAGCACCTGACACAGCAGTAATATATATTTTTTCATTCGCGTGCAATATCAATGTCATTGAATCACCTACGGATAATTTAGTGCCGTTTAATGTTCCTGTTTTGCGAGTCACTTTAACTGAAAGTTTGTTATTATCATTATCACTTAAAATGGTACATACAGCTTTTGCTGTCCAGATAAAGGGATTAGCTAATAACTGGGGTTGATTAACTGGTAGAATATATTCAATGCCACTTCCCAACTGCAAAATATGGGTATTGGTTGCGTAAACACTGGTTGTAGCTATTCCCGCGATTAAACAAATTGAACGCATCATGTTCTGGATCATCTTCATTCCTTTTAGTGGTATAAATTTCTAGGTAGGTCAGTTCGAACGCAGTGATGATCCCTTATGATAAGAGATGTCTAGTGCTCGTTAGGACGTTGAATAGGTAAAACTGGATGAAGTATAACAATATTTGAGAAAATGTGAAATTTGTAATACAGTCACTCCTTGATTCAAGTCCAACAGAATGAAATGGAAATTCTTTGTTTTTTAGCAGGGATGATTTTTGTTTACGCAAAAAGCCTTTTCCCGTGGTTTTTTTTACTTGCCGCATACCTTTTCCGCCCTACATGGATACTGATAGTTTCATTTTTGGTTGGTGTTGCCTGGGCAGAATATCATCAACACCAGGTGAGTGCTCATGGAATGCCCAATCAATCACTTGTCCAACACGCTGATATAAGCGGTTTTATTGCTTCTATTCCTATCATTACAAATGGCAAAACGCAGTTTCAATTTACATTAAATAGATTAAACCGCAAACCAGTGCAAGCGGCTATCCTTTTATCGTGTTACCAAGACTGTCCCAATTTTAAATTAGGACAATATTGGGATTTGAAAGCCAAATTACATAAAGGACGTAATCTAGCAAATCCCGGAGGGTTTGATTTTGTCAGTTGGCTTAAAACAAGACACATCCAATGGGTTGGCGTGACCAAACGTGCCTCATTTCAATTAGATACCAGAAAAAATCGCTCCTTTTATTTACTTTCACTTCGACAACATATGGCAGATCGATTAGCTGAATTGGATTCTAATGAAAAAACGCTTGGCATAATACAGGCTTTAGCTTTAGGAATGACAACTCATATTGATAAAGCGGAATGGGACCTATTTCGTCGAACAGGCACTACCCATTTGATGGTGATTTCTGGAGCACACATTGGCTTAATTGCAGGGATTGGTTTTGCATTTGCCAAGTGGTTGTGGTGTCGAACGGAACGTATGTGCTTATATATACCAGCGCAACGCATTGCAAGTATTGTGGCTCTGATGATGGCACTAATTTATGCGCTTTTAGCTGGCTTTGCCGTACCCGCGCAGCGATCGTTTATTTCCTGTGGTTTTATGTTATTACGCTATTTTTTAAACCAACGTTTTAGCATGTGGCAAGCATGGCGATATGCTTTATTAATTGTGCTAATTTTTGAGGCTCATGCTGTATTAATGCCAGGATTTTATTTATCGTTTATGGCTGTTGCAATCCTTATTGTCATGAATCAACGTCTGCATGTTGAAGGGGTTCGTAAAACCTTATGTATGCAATTGGCTTGTTTATTGGGTTTAATGCCTTTGACCCTATTTTGGTTTTCCTATGGTGCAATTAATGGATTTTTTGCTAATTTAATTGCTATTCCATGGGTCGGATTTGTCATTGTGCCTTTATCATTAATTACGACGCTAATTGGACAATGGTTTTCTATCCCATGGATAGTCTGGGCATTAAGACAGGCTACGTTATTGCTGTTGTATTTTTTACAATGGATTGATTCGTTTGCTGGTATTAATTTAACAACAACGTACTCACAAATTATTTCACCATTAGCCTTGATTATAGCGATGTGTGTTGGACTATTGATGCCACTTCGCCAATATCGAATCATAATAATACTGTTACTTATCGTGGGCGTATTTCCACGACATGAGCAAATTAATTTAGGCGAAGCAAGAATAGACATCTTAGATGTCGGACAAGGGTTAGCTGTTGTTATTCGAACGGCGGCTCATCGCATGATTTATGATACGGGTATGCAGTTTTATCAAGGTAATGACATGGGGAAAATGGTTATTATTCCCTATTTAAGCACATTAGGTATTCGGCAATTAGATAAAGTTGTCATCAGTCATCCTGACTTGGATCATCGAGGTGGTCTGAAATCACTAATGGAAAAATACGTTGTTAAAGAATTGATTGTTGATAATCCTAAAGTTTATAAGCATGCTCGTTCTTGCCATGATTATCCAGATTGGACTTGGGAGGGTATTTCATTTCACTTTTTCCCAATTAAAACCGGACAAAATAGTAAAAATAATACCTCATGTGTATTACAAATTAAAAACAAAACAAGTGAGTTATTACTTACAGGAGATATCGAAAAACCAGCAGAAACGTATTTAGCCGACACTTATTCACAGCAACTTAAATCAGAGGTTATTGTCGTGCCACACCATGGCAGTAAAACGTCATCGACATTATCATTTTTATCGCATGTTGCACCTCATTATGCCATTGTTTCGTATGGATTTGATAATCGATATCATTTTCCTCATCGTTCTGTAATAGAAATCTATAAACGAAAAAATATTCTAGTGTACAATACTGTCGATTGCGGCATGGTAACTGTTATGATGAAATCAAAAGGGCATATAAATAAACCAAGCTGTTATCGCAAGCAATAAAAATGATAATTTGATCATCAGTTTAAATTATAGTGCAAAATATATACTTTTTGCGTAGTTTGGATTCGAAAGATGTCTTTGTGAAATTCATGATATTTAGGTTGATGTCTTTTGGGCGTGGTTTCTTTTTATTCGCTAATAATAGTTTTGCAACTGATGATCTAAATAAGGCACTATAAATTATGCACACTACACAAATCCCATCTTTAAATAACTCCGAACGATATTCTATTCATTCTGCCATACGGCAGCATGATACTCAGATGCTTGAGTTGCTCTTGAAAAAGCAACCTGAGTTATTGAATCAAATAGACGCCGAAGGTCGCTCACCTTTGCATTTAGCGGCTCTTGAAAATCATGAGCCTACTATACGCTATCTTATTTCAAAAGGCGCGGATATAAATATGCGAATCAACTGTCCTACAGATAGCTCTCTGCATAACAAAACGGCATTGGAATGCGCGCGAGCGCTTGGCTACCTTGGAAGTCAACGTACGGTAATAACTTTAATTAAGGCAGGAGCCCACGATACACCTTTAGATGGTAGCTACCTTTTTCATAAAGCCTTGTCGTGCAAAGATACTGATATGCTTGAGTTGCTCCTGAAAAAGCAACCTGAGTTAGTGAACCAAATAAATGCTTACGGCCTATCCCCTTTGCATTTAGCGGCTCGTCGAAATGATCTATTTCTTGTTCGCTACCTTATTTCAAAGGGCGCGAATATCAATATGCGAATCAATTGTCCTACAGATAGCTCTCTGCATAACAAAACAGTATTGGAATGTGCGAAAGTACATAACTACAGTAAGTTTACGGTAAAGGCTCTAATTGCTCAGGAAGGAGCCTTCGATATCTCTCTGGATGACAACTACCTAATGCATCAGGCCACTCGTTGGTGTGATACTGATATGCTTGAGTTGCTCCTGAAAAAACAACCTGAGTTAGTGAATCGAATAGATGATCAAGGCCTATCACCTTTACATTTAGCGGCCCGTGAAAATCATGAGCCTACTATACGGTATCTTATTTCAAAAGGTGCGGATATAAATTTGCGAATCAACTATCCTAAAGATAACTCTCTGCATAACAAAACAGTATTGGAATGCGCGCGAGCGCATGGCTACGACAAGAGTAGAAGTGCAGTAAAAACTTTAATTAAGGCAGGAGCCCTTGATACCCCTTTAAATGGCAATTATCTTATTCACACGGCCACAAGGAAGGGTGATACTGAGATGCTTGAGTTACTCTTGAAAAATCAACCAGAACTAGTGAATCAAATAGACGCCGACGGCCTATCACCTTTGCATTTTGCGACTAGTGAAAATCATGAGGCTACTATACGGTATCTTATTTCAGAAGGTGCGGATAATTTAACCAATACTAAGACTATTGATCTTGAGTCACAAAATAGCATCTCATCTATTTTGACATGGCTAGGTTTCCACAGACATAAAACGGACCAGGAAATACAAAAAACATCAGAAAAATTTAAAAAAGAGACAGTTAATAATATACCGGAACAAACTATGCCATTGCAAAAAAAAGAAGCAGTTGTTTTGACTGTACCAGCAACTGTTTTTTATGGAGAATCCCGTGCTAAAAAACTGCCAAGCACAGAAGAAGAGTTTATGTGGCGCAATGAATGGTAATTAATACCTTTTTATCGCAAGAAATAAAAAATTATAATATTTGATCATCAGTTTAAATTATAGTGTATAATCTACACTTTTTGCGTAGTTGCGATTCGAAAGAGGTCTTTATGAAATTCATGGTATTTAGGTTGATGTCTTTTGGGCTTGGTTTCTTTTTATTTGCTAATAATAGTTTTGCAACGGATGATGTGACTAGTCTTTGTAAACTACGCCATTGTATGCTAATTGTTGATGCTGGTAGCACTGGATCACGTGCGCATTTATATGCTTATGATCTAGATAAGCAGGAGAATGTTTCCCGTATTGATGAACTATATGTAAAAAAAATAAGTCCGGGTTTTGCAGATATAGAACCTAAAAAAGAACAGGTTAATACCTATTTATCAACTTTATTAGCTCAAGTTCCTGAGCAAGATATTCCTGTTTATTTTTACGCGACAGCAGGCATGCGACTTTTACCGATCCAAAAACAACAAGATTTATATCGTATATTAAAAGAATGGTTTTGGACTCAACCGCAATGGAAGTTAATCGAAGCACGGACAATCTCAGGTTCAGAAGAAGGTGTATTTGGATGGTTAGGCCTGAATTATCAATTAGATTTACTGCAACAACCAGATGAGCAATCCTTAGCGAGTTTTATTGAAATTGGCGGAGCCTCCGTTCAAGTTGTTTTTCCTATTGAAAAGTTAGACAACATTAATAAACAAGATATTATAGGAGTGACTATAAATGGACGCCGTGTATTATTATTTGCGCATAGTTTTTTAGGTTTAGGCGCAACTGAAATAGCCAAAAAATTCGAGAACACGGGAGCGTGCTACCCCGTTGGTTTTTCACTAGTAAACGGTGAAATTGCTCAAGGTGATGCTTTAAATTGCCAGCAAGATATAACGCAAATTATTAATCAAAACAATGCGATTAGCAGTATTACTAACATTGCGAGAGAAAATAATCCCACTTCATTATGGTATACAGTCGGGAACGCAAGTTTTCTCGCAAAAAAATCGCCAGAATATTTCCCCAATGGTCAAATCACACCGCAAAACATGCTAAATTATGTGGATACAACGTATTGCCACCAAGATTGGCAATTCCTACAAAAACAATATGAAACTGATCCTTATCTTGCAAAAAACTGCCTCTCCGGGGTGCTATATTATGCTTTAACCGTAAGTGGTTACGGATTCGATCCAGATCAAATTATAAACACAATGCCAGCAGGAAAAGATGGCGACTGGACCCTGGGTGTCCTGTTACAGCAACCTCAATCGGATAGCCATATCTTCTAGATATAGTTGGAAATAAACCTGGTTGTTAGCAACCAGGTTACACATAATGAAAATTTATACAGTTAAGCCTTCCTCAAAAAAAGACATGGGATTTACATCTTCGCTTGCTTCATCTGCTAATTTAAATAAGCGATCTACTGAAAAAGACAGAAACTTTTCAACGGGTGATCCGAAGGTATTAGAGGTGGCCGTAAGTATTTTTTTATCTTTTAGTTGATTATTTTCGCTTTTATCGTAACCATATATTGCTGTTATCATATTACGAGAGATTGGCGCGATTATTGATAATACAATATTGGTAATATTCGCACCTATTGCGTATAATTGTCCACTTAAACAGCGCAACATATAATCATTTACACATAAGCCATGTTCATCATCGTTATTCAAAATATAACCTGGAAGTGCAAATAGATATGCAATTAATGTTCCTGCAAATAAAATTATATTTTCTAGTAAGTTAATTAGATTGGGATAAAAACACTTAAAAATTTGAATTGCTTACTCGCATCAGAGTAGCTACGTCTTAGTGACGCGAATTGCAATATTGCTTGATGCGGATCAGAACCGTCTCGCCTACAGTTGTTGTTTTCCGCAAAATGAAGTCGAATTAACTGATACGGTAAGTAATTGGCTTTATGCGAAATAAATTATTATTTGAAAACAGAGGAATATATGTTGCAAGATTTGGGTGAAATTACATCTTTTATAGCTGAGTGTGTGAGCAGTAGTTTGGGTTTTGTAACGGTATTATTGATTGCATCACCAGGAATAGCGTTAGATAAAGCATTAGATAAAATGGGGGGGCGTATGGAGGCTATTCACACCGTTTACACACCTGGGTTTTAGATCGGGACACTACATTATTTCACGGGGGGTTCTTCATAAAATATCCCTTTGGTATTTGCGGAGAAAAAGCTGCTATGGGTGTGCGAGCTATTATGTACCCAGCAGCTTGGTTGGCGACTGCGGCAACTATTGTCTCATTTAGCATTGGTTTGCTTGCAGCTGGTGCGGCATGTTTATTAGCACTTGCTTTAACGGCAGCAGTTTTGAGCTTAGTAATTGGTGTAGTGCGTTGCTGTGTTGTCGGTCCAGCAAAAGCGACAGAAGAAATAAGAACGGCTTTTGAAATGAGATAGTATTCTTCCCACAGAGCAAAAAAGACAATTGATTAAAGCGCTTAAAATGGCAGAAAAAACTGATAAAAAATCAATTTTAAGTTGACAAAATCAAGCTTGTTTCAAGAAATGACGAAGGTAATGTCATTGTAAAATATCAAATCCGCAAATAGACAAGGCATTGATGCTGATGACGGTACTGCCTATAATTACATGGCAACATTGGGATGGGAAAAAAAATTATGTTTCCACGTCTTTGATACAGCAAATGCATATGTTAATGTTAATGTTGATAATAATTATCATATATTTCACACCGCCTTTATGAAAAAAACTAAGTAACTAGGGAATCATCGGAGGTTGTGAGTGTGGAAAGATTTTACTTGGTACAGATTCCAAAAAATGATGTGTACTCATCATTAAGGCGATCTTCAACATACTTTAAAAGCGTGCCGTACATAATCAATTGTTTTTCAATGAAAAAGAGGAGGAATAATTTCTAACGGTGCGTGGTCGACATCCTTTTGTATGTTTGCGTAAAATTGTGGTTCCGATGAGTTGTGTTGATAAATCGTTTTAAAGATTTAAAACTTAAAGAGAGCGTATGAAAAAAAAGGATTTGAGTGCCAAGGATTATCAAAAAATCGTTATTGATTGGAACAAGGGCAAAAATGATTATCCTCAAGACAAAACAATTCATCAATTATTCGAAGAGCAAGTCAAAAAGACGCCAAACAACATTGCAGTTGTATTTGCAGATCAACAATTAACTTATAACCAATTGAACGAAGAAGCGAATCAGCTTGCGAGATACATTCATAAACAAAATCCAGGCGAATTCGTTGCCATTTGCATGGATCGTTCATTGGAAATGATAGTAGCTATTCTTGGGATTTTGAAGGCTGGTTGTGCATATGTACCGATTGATCCGAATTACCCACAAGAGCGGATTGATTATATCCTTGCTGACATCCAGGCTAAGCTGGTTTTAGATAATAGCTTAAAAGCCACATCTTATTATCGAGAGGCAAAGGAAAACCTCATTTCAATGAATGGCCCTGATGATTTAGCCTATGTGATTTATACGTCTGGCACGACCGGCAAGCCCAAAGGGGTCATGGTTGAGCACAAGGATTTTTTATTCTACCAACATTCATTTAATGCATTACTCAGTCAATCTCAATCGATTATTAGCGCGTTTACGTTGTCTTATTGTTTTGATGCATCTTTGCCAACATTATTTTCAAGCCTAATTACCGGTGGGAAAGTTGTTGTTACAAAAGAGTTACTGGACATATCGTCTATAGATTATTTTAATCAGTTAAGAAAACATCATGTTAATGTCATACGCTTTACCCCATCGCTACTGAGAGGAGTTATAGATGAGTTGCTTGACTATAAGCAACCACTTACCATTGTATTAGGTGGAGAGGCGTATGATGAACGGTTGATTGCTCGCATCATCAAACATAGCACAATCATTTTGTATAATCAGTATGGCCCCACAGAAGCTGTTGTGGGCAGTACTATCAAGCGATTAACCGCGACTTCAAAAGAACAGGTGATAGGAAAGCAATATCCTGGAAAATTGGTTTATGTGTTAGATAATGTTCTTAGCCCTGTTCCTATTGGGGTTATTGGCGAGCTTTATATTGGCGGCTCGGGTCTTGCGAGAGGTTATCTAAACCAACTAGAACTCACAAAAGAGTGTTTTATCGTTAATCCATTTGGGGCGGGTCGACTGTACAAGACAGGTGATTTAGTCAGGTGGCTACCTGATGGTAACTTGGAGTATATTGGTCGCAATGATTTCCAGGTAAAAATTCGTGGATATCGTATTGAATTAGGCGAAATCGAGCATGTACTTTCAGCGCATCCAGACATTAGGCAGAGTGTTGTGTTGGCCCATGACGCCAAACTGATTGCTTATTACGTAGGTCAAACCAACGAGCCATTAGATGACTATTTAAGAAGCAAGCTTCCGGATTATATGATCCCGAGTGCTTTTATTGCTATTGAG
>JAUYSP010000062.1 GCA_030696305.1 Legionellaceae bacterium
CCATTATAAATTATTGAGCATAAAATATTAATTCTGATATTATACTGTCATAATTGTCTTTGCGAGCGTTAGCGAAGCAATCCAGATATCGGAGTTTTTAAGTCACATCGATCTGGATTGCTTCACTTCGTTCGCAAAGACGGCTATTTAATGGGACAACCCTGGTGGACTTATCTTTGAGACTATAAAAACAACTATTTTTGTGTCGAGAACAAACTCTTTTGATTCTTATGGCGCTGCTTTTTTAAACGAGTCAAATCGCCAGCGACAATGCTATCCATGCGCTTTGTAATTTCTTCAACAGGCCAATTCCACCAGGCAAGTTCCACCAAAAAATGAATAGTCTCATCATCAAACCGTTTTCGAATCCTTTGCGCAGGATTACCGCCAACAACTGTATACGGCTCCACATTTTTTGTAACTAATGCGTTCGTACCAATGATAGCACCATCCCCTATGCAAACGCCCTGCATAATTGTAGCTGCATTACCAATCCAAACGTCATTGCCAATTACAATATCCCCTTTATTTACGACATCCAGTGATGCAGAGCCCCATGAGTGTCCAAATACTTTAAACGGATAAGTTGAAATGCCATCCATAGGATGGTTGCCTCCATTCATAATAAAACGAACCCCGGTTGCTATCTGGCAAAACTTACCAATCACAAGTTTATCTTCCGAAAAATCATACAAATACAGCACGTTTTTTTCAAAATTATATACATCATCTGGATCATCATAATATGTATAATCACCAACTATAATTTGTGGCTTGGTAATGATATTTTTTAGAAAACAGGTTCTAGTCACGCCACCAATGGGATATAACGTATTTGGATCTGGATGAATCCTATTTTGCATATATTCACTCCCTCTTTATGGAGTAACAAAGGTCTAAACTGTGAATCAGGATAGCCCTGCATACTTAATTTCAAAAAAATGTTATCGTATTTCAAACATCTAAATAAAAACAATAATTATGAATATTTTGATTGCAGGCGCATCTGGGTTCATTGGACACGCATTAGTTCTATCACTAAAAACTGATCATCAGATTACCGTATTGGGTCGAAATAAAGTAACATTAAAACAAGAATTTTCAAACACCGCGATATGTTACACGTGGGATGACCTACCTCAATTAGATGCCACAAAATTCGACGCAATAATTAATTTATGTGGCTTTAATATCGCCGCATCAAGGTGGAGCGAGGCTGTCAAAAAGCAACTTATCGATTCACGTGTCAAAACAAATACAATATTGATCAATTGGATTATCGAACAACATACTAAACCACATTTTATTTGTGCCAATGCGGTTGGTATCTATGGCCTGCAAGACAATAATGACCAGTCCTCCTTTGACGAAGATACCCCCATTAACACCAAGAACCCACCTGATTTCTTAAGTGAAATAGGCATCCGTTGGCAAGAAGCCTTAAAACCTGCCATCGACTACGGCATCCCCGTAACTACTACTCGTTTTGGTGTAGTATTACAAAAAAATCAAGGCATGCTAAAAAAATTATTTCCCAGCTTTTATGTTGGGCTGGGTGCCATCATCGGCGATGGTCATCAAACTGTATCTTGGGTACATATTAATGATGTAGTTGGTGCAATCAGATTTATATTGAACAAACCAGAACTCACCGGCGCTGTGAATGTGACCTCCCCCTACCCTGTCAACCAACAAGAATTTGCCCAGAAATTAGCCTTATGTTTGCATCGCACTCTCTTTCTCAAAATACCCCCATTTTTCATTCGTTTACTCTTCGGTGAAATGGGTGAATGCCTACTGCTCAAAGGACAGCGTGTCTTGCCTAAACGACTACTGGCATCAGGATATCAATTTCAATACCCACAATTGACTGAAGCATTACAACAAGAATTTAGGGGCTAAAGACATGACAGTCGAATCCTGAGCAAATAACCTTCGGTAACATTTATCTATGCAACAACGCCCCTATAATTTATTCATTGCAAATTTTCGCCGTCCCGTAGTGTTGAATAATAACGCTCCAAATCTACTATACAGCGCCTCAACACTGTGATTTGTGCTTGTATAATGCTCTCCGTACTAATCCACTCTTGGCCATTTGTACGTTCGTTAAATTCAATACGTGTATTCAATAAAAATTGTGCGATAGTTGCTTGAATACTGGCGCTTATTTCATCCTCGAAGGGTTTCGCCTCTTCAAGAAATTTTTGGATTAATTCCTGATTATTTTTTATGAATTCTCTATGTGTTTCTTCGGTCATATTTTCCCCATTTGTTTTACTCGAGTTTAACTGGACTTTGGCCTGTTTTGATAGCTACGCGCTTGCAGCCCAATCTGGATATTCAATGATCCGTTACAACCATAATTAAATCAATAAGGTAAAAACACCGTATTGCATTCAAATGAACACTTAAGGTACAATTTGTTTTTCTATGGGAATAAAAGTCAAATATTAATGATTTTTTCGGCAACAGGCGATCACTATAAAGAACGCATCAATCTGTTCAAAATTTAATCTATATGCTAATATTAACCTTATTGCGTGTTTTTAAAACATTACTGCATGAGGCTTATATGAATGAAAAACAAACAAAAGGATTTATCTACCGAAATGAAATAGAAGCTCAGGCTGAATTCAACCGGGCTATCAGATATTTCAAACAACATCGACAAGAAGTGAAACTCAGCAGAAAAAAGAGAGTAGGAATTAGTAAGTTAAAACACTCGTATCTAAATTGGAATCCAGCAAACGCAGTTTGGGATGATAAAAAAATCATTGCCATGTGCCATGGTAAACATGCCGAAGGAAAAATAGGAGAAGGTGGAGGTAGTCGCGTTAAATATGGCATGAATATCAGGGGAGATCTTTTTGCTGTAAAAATTCGAGAAAGCTTCCATGCTCCCGGGACTCTGATCATTCCTAATAAAGAACCTGAGTTATGTCTAGATATTGATTATCAACTCATTCAATCAGATGAGCTATCTTATCTAAAACAACCAGATCCCCGCATTAGGGACGAAGCACAGCTTATAGAAAAACATTACATGGCATTAAAGCATTTAGGTAAGTCACTGGATAAGGAAGTTGAGCAATCCTCTTTTAATTTTAAACAGAAAGTAGATATCGCCAGAAAAATAGCTTGGGATTTGCATTTACTTCATACCGGGAAAAAGACGCCTGATGGATCAAGATACGCCCATGGTGATATCAAATTAGGCAATATCGCGATCGATTTAAACAATCATATCGCATTATTTGATTTTGATTCAGCTCAATTGCTTGATACTCCCGTTATAAAACCAACTAAAACCGCGACTGAATTGTATGACCCCACCAATGCATTATCTTCAGAAAGTGGGTTGATTTGGATGAGCGAACAACCTACCTTGGAGAATTTGCAAACGTATTCTCAATCGCTCTTCATTCGGACCCCTGACGCGATTCATCAATTTAATAAATGGGAAAATACGCTTATTACAAAAAAAATAGTCACAGAAAATGAATTAAGATTATTTAACAGCCATTTCCCAACGAACGAACCTATTGAACAATTAACCCTCAGTCAATTAAAAATATTAATCAATATTACTCAAGCTAGTTTCCAATCTTTACACCAAGATGTCCTCAACAAAAAATCGCTTTTAGGTCCTGTAGGTAGTGACTTATTCGCTCTAAAAAGAGCTTTATTTTACCCTGACGGGAATAAATCCTGCGCAGGATTATTCTCCACCGAAGAGCAAACACGACTAAATCATGTGGTACAAGACAGATTAGAGTCACGCTATATTTCAGATCAAGCTTTAACTGTAATCAAAAATGAATCGGCTCTGGATATGGTATACGATTTCATTCTGCAAAAACTAACGCTGATTCAGCAAGAGAACCAGGCTGATTCTACTGCATTATTCCAATTTTCTGCAGACATCGCAGATAAAAAGGAGCTCATTTGTGACCTGTTTTATTTATTGGATAATATAGAAGAAAAATCTTATATCGATCCTGATTTAAAGCATAGTGTAATCAATCAGTATACCTTTCGGATTATGGACTCTAGCGATGAAAGTAGCTTATATGAAATAAAAAATGAGCTAGAATTAGTCTCACAATGCCTGTTATTACTTGAAGAAATTAGACAATGTAAAATTGGCCAAAGCGATCGATTGATGGATAGCTTTATTAATCTTCAAATAGAAACATTGATGTTATGCCAAGCAACAAGCCATAGAGAAACTCTAAAATTAACTCTAGAACAAACGCTCAGATCGTTACAATCAAAAGAAATCGAAGCAATTAACACCCAAATAATTAGCTTATCTCAAGGTAAATCACGCCCCTTAGTAACTAAATGTTTTGGTCGTCTCTATCAAGATCAAAAAACAAAAGCTCACGAAATTCAACACGCATTACAAAAAGTCCCATTAATGGAAAGACAAACAGCATTTACTGGGGCACACGAACAAGCTAATAAAGTGAGATGGAGCTGTGCTAAAAATCGTTATGGATTATATCGACCCACGAATAGCGATCGGGAAATAGATGCACGATACGCTGCAAAAACATTTAAAAAATTAAAACGAGAGCTTACTGATAAACCAATACAAATTGGGCTGGAAATGACAAATAAACTGTAACTAGGCCAGGGCTGTCCCATTATAAATTATTGAGCATAAAATATTAATTTTGATATTATACAGTCATAATTGTCTTTGAGAGCGTTAGCGAAGCAATCCAGATATCGGAGTTTTTAAGTCACATCGATCTGGATTGCTTCACTTCGTTCGCAAAGACGGCTATTTAATGGGATAACTCGTGTAACTAAGTAGGGGTCATTTCCACAAGCCTACTTCACGCGGCTTGTCCGCGGGATCTAGAGATATTGTTCAATACACAATTCTATTGCACAGCGATAGATCGAACTGAATCCCGCGGACAAGCCGCGGGACGTCGAATTTATCAGTTTTTTATCAGTAACGGTAGTGTTCTGGTTTATACGGACCTGTTACTGGTACGCCGATATATTCAGCCTGTTTTTCTGTCAATTCAGTGAGTTTAGCACCGATTCTACCTAAATGCAGGCGCGCAACTTTTTCATCCAAATGTTTTGGTAATACATACACTTGATTTGAGTAACGTTTAGCATGAAGGAACAACTCAATTTGCGCTAATACTTGGTTAGTAAATGAAGCTGACATAACAAAGCTTGGATGACCAGTAGCACAACCTAAGTTTACCAAACGGCCTTCAGCCAACACAATGATGCGTTTGCCATCAGGAAATATGATATGATCAACTTGCGGCTTGATGTTTTCCCATTCGTATTGACGCAAACTTTGAATATCAATTTCAGAATCAAAATGGCCAATGTTACATAATATCGCCTGATTTTTCATACGAGCCATGTGATCATGGTTTACTACATGAAAATTACCAGTTGCAGTCACAACGATATCCACTTCATGAGCAACGTCATCAAGTGTGACCACACGATAACCTTCCATTGCAGCTTGCAATGCACAAATAGGATCGATTTCGGCGATCACCACTGTGGCGCCTTGACCACGAAGAGCTTGCGCACACCCTTTGCCCACATCACCAAAACCAAGAATAAGTGCTATTTTACCCGCAATCATCACGTCTGTTGCGCGTTTAATACCATCCAACAACGACTCACGACAACCATATAAATTATCAAACTTTGACTTGGTTACAGAATCATTGACGTTTATAGCTGGCATTTTTAACTGACCCAGTTTAGCCATTTCATATAATCTAGCTACACCAGTTGTTGTTTCTTCTGAAACCCCATAAATATCTTTTAATAATTCAGGGAATTGTTCATGGATGATTTGAGTTAAATCGCCACCATCATCCAACAATAAATTGGGCGTCCAACCATCTGGACCATGTACCGTTTTTTCTACACACCACCAATATTCCGCCTCTGTTTCGCCTTTCCAAGCAAACACTGGAATACCTGCTTCAGCAATCGCTGCAGCCGCATGATCTTGAGTTGAGAAAATGTTGCATGAAGACCAACGAACGTCAGCACCTAAAGCAATTAAGGTCTCAATAAGTACTGCTGTTTGAATAGTCATATGCAAACAGCCAGCAATACGCGCACCTTTTAACGGTTGTTGACCACCAAATTCCGCTCGCAGTGCCATTAAACCAGGCATTTCAGTTTCTGCGATCGCAATTTCTTTACGTCCCCATGAAGCCAATGAAATATCAGCAACTTTATAATCGTGTGTCGTTATGTCATTCATGACTAGCATATGTTTTCCTTTTTTTGAGAAACAGAAACAGAAACAGAAACAGAAACAGCTTTTTGTAATGCAGCTACTTTATCCAAGCGTTCCCAAGGTAAATTTTCACGACCAAAATGACCATAAGCTGCTGTTTGGCGATAAATAGGACGTAATAATTGATGATGATCAATAATCCCTTGAGGGGTTAAATCAAAATGGGTGTTGATTAAATCAATAATCGCTCGCTCACTGATTTTGCCAGTGCCGAACGTTTCCACATGAATTGATGTTGGTTCATGTACGCCAATAGCGTATGAAATTTGAATTTCACATTTATCAGCAATACCAGCAGCAACAATATTTTTAGCAACATGTCGTGCAGCGTATGCAGCTGAACGATCGACTTTAGATGGATCTTTCCCAGAAAAACAGCCACCCCCATGTCGTGCCATACCACCGTACGTATCAACAATAATTTTACGTCCAGTTAATCCACAATCCCCTAATGGACCACCAATAACAAATCGGCCAGTGGGATTAATGAAAAAGCGTGTAGCTGATGTTAACCATTCTTCTGGTAACACAGGATTAATAATCTCTTGCCGCACAGCACGAACTAAATCTTCATGAGAAATGTCCGCAGCATGTTGAGTAGAAAAAACGATTGTGTCTACAGCAACAGGTTTGCCATGTTCATAGCGCATCGTTAACTGACATTTTCCATCTGGGCGTAACCAAGGCAATGTACCATCTTTACGTAATTGCGCTTGCTTTTCCATCAAGCGATGTGAATATGCAATGGGAGCGGGCATCAGCACATCAGTTTCACGGGAGGCATAACCAAACATCATGCCTTGATCGCCAGCACCTAAAATTTTAGTTTGTTGGTTGTCTACCCCTTGAGCAATATCTGCAGACTGTTTACCAATTGCAGATAATACGGCGCAGGACTCCCAGTCAAACCCCATATCTGAACTGTTATAGCCAATGTCTTTAATAACACCGCGAGCAATCGAGTCAACGTCCACCCATGCTGTTGTAGTAATTTCGCCCCCTACCATAACCATACCGGTTTTAACAAAGGTTTCACATGCAACACGCGCATGAGGATCTTGGGCGATAATAGCATCTAAGATAGCGTCTGAGATTTGATCTGCAATTTTATCTGGGTGACCTTCTGTTACCGATTCTGAGGTAAAAACATTTGAATTATTCACGTCCCTTATACTCCATCATAAGATTAATAAATTGATAAAAGATAACCTCAATGTCATGCGGTCCTGGACTAGCTTCCGGATGGCCTTGAAAACCAAACGCTGGTTTATCTCGGTGCATAATACCTTGCAAACTCTGATCAAACAAGGATCGATGAGTAACTATTATATGTTCCGGTAGCGTTTTTTCATCTATAGTAAAACCGTGGTTTTGACTGGTAATATAAACTCGTTTTTGTTGCCCTACTTCTATCACAGGATGATTTGCACCATGATGACCAAACTTCATTTTCATAGATTCAGCACCACAAGCTAAGGCTAAAATTTGAAATCCTAAGCAAATTCCAAATAACGGAATGCCAACTTCTAAAAATTCTTCAGTTGCGGCAATAGCATAATCACAAGCTTTCGGATCGCCCGGACCATTTGATAAAAACACACCATCTGGTTTCATCCCAAGCACATCTTTAGCCGATGTTTTGGCGGGAACAATAGTCACTTTACAGCCTAGATCGTGTAAAATTCGTAAAATAGTATGTTTGATCCCAAAATCATAGGCAACTACGTGAAATTGAGCTGGCTTAGTCTCTGTTGCCCATTCCCCTCGGCCATCCTGCCAATACTCGATTTCTTTTCTAGAAACGACTTGGGCCAAATCCGCACCAGCCAAACCTTGAAACGACCTAGCTAAAGACAACGCTTTATCTTGCTCGGCCACGTTAGTTGTCACACAAGCACCTATTGATCCAAAATCGCGTAACCGTTGAGTCAATGCGCGCGTATCAATACCAGCTATAGCTACTACGTTTTCTTGGATGAGCCAATCAGATAATGACTGGGTAGCACGATAATTACTATGTAATAGCGAATAATCGCGCAAAACCAATCCTTTTGCCCACACGCTATTGGATTCAAGATCCTCACTATTACATCCAGTATTACCTACGTGTGCAGTAGTTAATGTAATAATTTGCTCGGCATAGGAAGGATCCGTGAGCATCTCTTGATACCCCGTCATGGAGGTATTAAAAACTAACTCACCAACACCATCTCCCTTAGCACCAATAGATTGTCCTTCAAACACTGTGCCGTCCGCCAGAACTAAAAGAGCGGGTGTGTGTAACATACTAAACTCCTGGATTTTGATCTATAAACATGGCTAATATATACCACCTAAAATTTCATATCTTCAAAAAACTTTTTAACCCCATCAAACCAAGAGCTTGATCGAGGAGAATGACCGTGTTTACTATTTTCAAGTGATGTTTGAAATTGCTCTAAAAATTCTTTCTGATCACGTTGTAAATTCACCGGCGTTTCCACAATTACTTTACATAACAAATCACCTTTTGCATGACTGCGTACAGATTGTATTCCTTTACCGCGTAATCGAAACGATTTTCCAGTTTGCGTTTCAGCTGGAATTTTCAATGTCACACGACCTTCTAATGTTGGTACTTCTATTGAACCACCTAACGCTGCAGTGACAAAGCTAATTGGCACTTCACATAACAATTCATTATCTTGTCGATTAAAAATGGCATGTGGCTTCACACTGACCTGCACATATAAATCGCCAGCAGGGCCTCCATGGGCACCCGCTTCTCCTTCTCCACTGAGTCTAACACGATCGCTATTATCCACACCTGGAGGAATTTTTACTGTTAATTTTTTATTTTCACGTACTCGACCATTACCGTGACAACTAGTGCAAGGTTCAGTAATCACCTCACCAGCCCCTTGGCAACTCGGACAGGTTTGTTGTATCGAAAAGAATCCTTGCTGAATGCGGACTTGACCAACGCCATTACACGTTTCACAACGCTGCGGCTTACTGCCTTTTTTAGCTCCAGTTGCATCACAAGGTTTACAAGCAACATGTCGTGGTACAGTAATTTCAACTTGTTTACCTTGAGCCGCTTCTTCTAATGTCAGTTGAACAGAAATCTGTAAATCAGAGCCTCGTTGCGCACGAGATTGTTGTTGTCCACCCCGACCTTGAGAAAAAATATTTTCAAAAATGTCACCAAACACATCCCCGAAACCACCGAAACCACCCCCAAAACCACCGGGGCCACCACCCATAGAACCCTCTACACCTGCATGACCAAATTGATCGTAAGCAGCACGCTTTTGTGAATCGGATAAGACTGCATAGGCTTTTTGGATTTCTTTAAATTTTTCTTCGGCACTCGGATCGTCTGAATTGCGATCGGGATGATATTTCATAGCCAATTTACGATAAGCTTTTTTAATTTCAGCTTCATCGGCATTCCGATTCAATCCTAGAAGTTCGTAATAATCACGTTGTTGCATTGAATACTCACATTATTTTTAAAAAATAGTTTTGGCTGGGCACAATGCCTACTTACCGCTTCTTGACCGGGGTATCCAGTTATAAAAAAACATACGTCTTCGATACTGGATCCTGCGGACAAGCCGCAGGACGTAGGCTTGTGTGTCACACAATTCAGGCTAACTAAATACCGCGGAATCGGTATTTAATAAGTTTGAATATTTCTTACTTATCGTCTTTCACTTCTTCAAATTCAGCATCAACAACACCTGCATCAGCTTGCGCGGCTGCTTCATCTGGTGAAGCTGAAGGTTGAGCGGGTTGCTCATCTGCTGCTTTTTTCGCATACACTCGTTCAGCCATTTTTGAAGATATATCAGTTAAAGCCGTTAATTTTTCTTGAATTTGATCTTTTTCATTGCCTTTCATTGCTTCTTTTAGATCAGCAATAGCCGCTTCAATACCTTTTTTCTCATCATCAGCCATTTCCGCTTCTAAATCTTTCAGCGATTTTTCAGTACTATGAATCAAACCATCTGCTTGATTGCGTACATCGACTAATTCTTTGAATTTTTTATCTTCTTCAGCATGAGATTGCGCATCTTTGACCATGGCATCCACTTCTTCGTCGCTCAAACCACTTGACGCTTTAATTACAATCGATTGCGCTTTGCCAGTTGCTTTATCTTTAGCTGACACGTTAAGTATACCATTCGCATCAATATCGAATGTCACTTCGATTTGTGGAACACCACGTGGGGCAGATGGAATATCCGTTAAATCGAAACGTCCTAATGATTTATTAGCCGAAGCTTGCTCACGCTCCCCCTGCAACACATGAACTGTAACTGCAGTTTGGCTGTCGTCAGCTGTAGAAAACACTTGATTCGCTTTGGTTGGAATGGTGGTGTTTTTTTCGATAAGTTTTGTCATCACACCGCCCAACGTTTCGATACCCAATGAAAGCGGTGTCACGTCTAGCAATAAAATGTCTTTTACTTCGCCTGATAAAACAGCTGCTTGAATCGCTGCACCCACAGCAACCGCTTCATCTGGGTTCACGTCTTTACGTGGCTCTTTGCCAAAAAACTCTTCTACTGTTTTTTGAACTAGTGGCATACGTGTTTGACCACCAACTAAAATCACTTCATCAATCTTAGCTACAGTTAAACCAGCATCTTTTAATGCCATTTTTAATGGAGCAAGTGTCCGCTCAACTAGTTTTTCGACCAACGATTCTAATTTTGCGCGCGTTAATTTGATATTTAAATGTTTTGGACCTGAAGCATCTGCAGTAATATACGGCAAATTAACATCTGTTTGTTGTGAAGAAGATAATTCAATCTTCGCTTTTTCAGCTGCTTCTTTAAGCCGTTGCAGTGCTAATGGATCGTTATGTAAATCAATACCAGTATCTTTTTTAAATTCAGCAACTAAATATTCAATTAACGCTAAGTCAAAATCTTCACCACCTAAGAATGTATCGCCATTAGTAGCGAGAACTTCAAATTGATGTTCACCATCGACTTCTGCAATTTCAATAATTGAAATATCAAATGTACCACCACCTAAGTCGTATACAGCAATAACTGAATCACCGCGTTTTTTATCCATACCATAAGCAAGCGCTGCTGCTGTCGGCTCATTGATAATTCGTTTAACTTCAAGACCTGCAATTCGTCCAGCATCTTTCGTTGCCTGACGTTGAGAGTCGTTGAAATAAGCCGGAACGGTAATAACCGCTTCAGTCACAGGTTTACCCAAGTAATCTTCCGCTGTTTTTTTCATTTTACGTAATACTTCAGCTGAAATTTGTGGCGGTGCTTTTTCTTCGTTTCTAACACGAACCCATGCATCGCCATTTTCCGCTTTAACAATTTTATAAGGCACCATTTTTATGTCTTTTTGAACAACAGCATCATCAAATCGGCGACCAATTAAACGCTTGATAGCGAATAATGTATCATCAGGATTTGTTACTGCTTGGCGTTTTGCAGCCTGTCCCACTAAAACTTCATTGTCCTTTGTAAATGCAACGATAGAAGGCGTAGTTCGTTGGCCTTCATTATTTTCAATTACACGTGGTTTTCCACCTTCCATGATGGCTACACATGAGTTTGTTGTACCTAAGTCAATACCAATTATACTTGCCATGTTGCACTCCAATTCAATTAATCTTTTCTTCTATATGGGGAATAAAACCCTGATTTCAAGTGTTCGGTTTTATTTTATTTCGCCACGATAACACGTGCCGGACGTATAACACGATCATTCAACCTATAACCTTTCTGGAATACCACTAAAATCGTATTTGGTTCCGCACCTTCCAATGCTTGCATCGACATCGCTTCATGCTGTTGTGGATCAAAAACGTCACCAACAGGATCAAGCTGCTCAACATTATTTTTCTGTAAAACATCCAAAAAAAGTTTCATCGTCAATTCAAGCCCTTCATGCATCGCTGCATTCGTTTCTTTATCAGCTAATTGCAAAGCTTGCTCTAAACTGTCAACCACCGGCAGTAAGCTAGTTACAAATCGTTCTAAGCTATATTTATGAGCATTGACCACATCACGCTCCGCGCGCCGACGCACGTTTTCTAGCTCGGCTAGTGCACGCGTGGCTTTTTCCCAATTTTCATGAGCTTGTTGCTCAGCTAAGGTCAATTTTTCTTCTAAATCAGGATACGTAGGATGTTCTAATCCTGCAGGCGTTGCTGTATCTTCATCAAGAAATTCCGCTAAATCCTCGTCTTCTAAAGCATCCTGTTCCTGCCGCAAACTATCCTCTTTGAACGCTTTCCAATCTTTTTTTGATTTTTCACTCATCGAAACCACTCCGTTCTGAATTAACTCGTTAACATGAAAATGGGGACTGATATTTAAAAATCAAGGGGTAGAGTCTTTATCTTGATTCTTCTTGCCTAAAGAATAAATGAGCATCCAGACAAAATATGGTCAAATTTGACATAATATGAATATATATGTTACTATATTTAGTAAATTTCGTTCATAAGGATAAAATAAATGCTGCATTATTTTAGGGAGCTCGAAAAACGCTCCGATCCCCAATCAGATATTTCAAATGAAGATTTAACAACTCATCGAATTATCCATTCGATTCGAGCTCAACGCTCCGAGATTATGCGCTTTAATCTAAAAGACAATAAAATAAACTATGAGCATGAGTTGCTCAAAAAAATTGGCTTGTTGATTCGCATATATGCAGTAATTTTGTTAGCGGTATTCCTGCCAATGAATTCAAGTAATGATTTAGCGACAGCCTCTCTTCTAGCGTTATTACCTATTACTACTTTGTTTCTTATAGGAGACATAATAGAGGATATTAAACATAATTATGAGAACAATCCATGGTATATGATGCTACCTTTGCTTTTGTTATCTATAGTCAACCTATTCGTCATTGCACCTTGTGCCTATCCTTTGTCTTTGATGTTATTTTTGGCCCGTATTTTTTATACACTAATTGATACATTTTTGATTAACCCCACCATTATGACAAATAATAGTACTTATACAGCAGTCGCACGCGCCGATGAGGATGATTGGATTTGGTCTGCTGATTATAGTGAAGATGAACAACGCCAGTACAGTAATCATTCTAAAGAAAGTACCGCACGTAGTGCGGCTAAGCTATCAGCAACAGATAACGGGGTCAACCTTTCATCCAATATGCACAATATATTTGGAGGATCTGGAGCTCCACAAGCAACAACAAACGATGCATCCGTAGCAGAGCTATCCATTAAATAGCCGTCTTTGCGAACGAAGTGAAGCAATCTAGATCGATGTGACTTAAAAACTCGGAGTTGGATCTGCTTCGCTAACGCTCGCAAAAACAAATTCTGTGGTTCTAAAGCCTCGGTGGATAATTAATAACCGAAATTTCTACATCTTACCTCGGTTTCTTAAATAGTTTCCCGCAAAAACTCCGGTATCCGCTGATCCAACCAATACGTTGGATTACCGGGTACCGAGCCTGAGATAAAACCAACATGCCCACCTCGTTTACTTACCTCAAGTGTGACCTGCTCGGATAACTCATCTGCCTGAGGCACAACCTGCGGGGTCATAAACGGATCGTCTAAGGCGTGAATAATCAACGTTGGTGTTTTTATTTGTGATAAATAGCGTCGCGAGCTCGATTCACGATAATAGGCATGAACATTGGAAAAACCGTGCAGTGGTGCGGTAATGCGATCATCAAATGTCCAAAAACAAGAGGCCGACTCAACATGATGCTTATAATCCGTCGAATTCAGGGTGCCTGAAAATGTTTCGGGGTATCTTTGTATTTTTCGTAAAAACATGGCTTGCATGCGGCCTAACAAGTAGCTCCGATAACAACGAGTAAATCCATGATTCATTTTGTCAGCAACAGCATTCAATAAAAATGGGACTGAAACAGCAGCCGCGGTCTGAATCAACGATTGCTCTCCTTGCTCTCCTAACCATTTTAACAATACATTACCGCCCAATGACACGCCAACTACGGCTTTTTTTGTGGCAGGCTCTCGTGCTGCTAATACTTCCAATACATGATGTAAATCGCCAGTTTCACCCGAATGGTAAGCACGTGGTAATCGGTTGGGCTCTGAGCTCGCCCCTCGAAAATGCATCAACACGGCGCGCCAACCATTCCGGTTATAAGCGTGCATCTGACCGGCAACATAAGTTGACTGAGCACTCCCACCTAAACCATGTAACAAAATAACCAATGGAGCAGTTGCATGCAATCCATTCACAGCCCATGCTAAATCTATAAAATCGCCATCTGGCAATTCCAAACGCTCTGTCAGATCAATCGGTGCGCGTAAACGCCGCGTCAAGGTTGGGAACATGGTTTGCATATGGGGATTAGCTAACCACCAGGCCGGCCTGAATGCGCTATCAATAATCATAGTTTACTTGAAAATTCATGTACTGCATCCACTAACGCGGCCACATGATCAGGCGGTACATCAGGTGTAATACCGTGGCCTAGGTTAAAAATTAATCCGGGATTTGGACCATATTCAGTCAATACACGTTCAACCTCACCACGAATACACGATTCAGAAGTTAACAACACGGTCGGATCCAAATTACCTTGTAACGCAACTCGTTGACCTACTTGCAATCGCGCGGCAGCCAAATCACAAGTCCAATCCAACCCAATTGCATCACATCCAGTAGCTGCAATAGATGGCAACCATTGCCCCCCCCCTTTAGTAAATAAAGTAATGGGAATATTGGGGTGTTTACGCTTTAATTCGTTCACGATACGCGTCATATAATTTAATGAAAAAGCATGATAATGATGAGTGGTTAAAATCCCTCCCCACGTATCAAATAGCATTAACGCATTGACACCAGCCACAACTTGCTCTGATAAGTAAGCGCTCACTGCCGTAGCCAATGTGCTTAATAAACGGTGCATCGCTTCGGGTTGTTGATACATCCAAGCTAACGTCCGCTTGAAATCACGGCTACTTTGTCCTTCGATCATATAACACGCTAATGTCCAAGGACTGCCAGAAAAACCAATGAGCGGCAAATCTGCAGGCATTTCTTGCCGGATTAGCCTCACAGCATTCATGACATAGCCTAATTCATCCTGCATGCTAGGCACCGTTAAAGCATCGATACTTGCTACATCACGTATCGGTCGGGCAAAACAAGGCCCTTCGCCTTCAACAAATGAAAGCCCTAATCCCATAGCGTCAGGGATGGTTAAAATATCTGAAAATAAAATAGCAGCGTCTAAATTAAAGCGACGTAACGGTTGTAAAGTGACTTCACACGCTAATTCTTTATTTTTACATAAACTGAGAAAATCTCCAGCTTGCGCGCGAGTCTGGCGATATTCGGGGAGATACCGCCCTGCTTGGCGCATTAACCAAACAGGTGTTCGAGAAACAGGTTTTCGTTGGAGTGCGCGTATTAATAATGAATCAGAGATGTTGGACATGTATTTATCCATTGACATAAAAAAATAAGAGGAATCATATCATAATTCATCTTATAATTCTTAAAATTGATGACAAGCATCTTTATAACTCGGAGCAATTATCATTGACGCATTAACCATATCGAATCTACTCATTAACACTCACATTGGCGTCCACGCATGGGAGCAACGTATTCTACAACCTTTAAAATTAGATATTACGATCCCACTTGATCTTAAGAACTGTAATGATAATTTAGCCAATACAGTGGATTATGCTGATTTATGCCAACGAGTGACGATATTTGTGGCATCACATCAGTTTGCTTTAATTGAAACCGTGGCGGAACAAGTTGCTGAGTTAATCAAAGAAACCTATCAAATAAAACAACTCACACTGAGTGTCAGTAAACCACATGCAGTAAAAAATGCTGAAAATATTCGAATTACAATCGAACGCTAGCTACACAACGTTTTATTTTTTCCTCCAGCTTCTTCGCGAACGAGCCTAGGAACTAAATAACCTGGTAATCGCGCTTGCAATGTTGCAAAAATCGCACGCGCTTCGTGCGATGGGATATCGAAATGCTGGGTACCCTGCACTTTATCAAGTAAATGAAGATAATAAGGCAAGACACCGCAAGCAAATAAACGCTCACTTAAGGCAGCCAAAACATCAACATGATTATTTACCCCTTTCAACAACACCGCTTGGTTTAGTAAATAACAATTAGCTTGCCTTAAAGCCGCACAGGCTGCTGCTACCTCGTCATTCAATTCATTTGGATGGTTGCTATGCAACACAATAACAATTTGAAACCGTGAATTATTTAAAATCGTTAACAAATCGCCTTGAATACGCTCAGGCAAAACGACCGGAATGCGAGTATGGATACGGATAATTTTCACATGTGTAATCAAAGACAGCTGGTCAAATAAATAAGATAACGTACTGTCGCTAGCCAACAAGGGCTCACCCCCACTTAAAATAACTTCATGAATCGTAGGATCTTGAGCGATATACTCTATCGCTGATTGCCAACCCTGCCGACCCGGATTATTTTCTTGATAAGGAAAATAACGTCTAAAACAATAACGACAATTCACCGCGCAAGTACCAGTAACCGTTAATAACACACGACCATGATATTTGTGGATCAACCCTTGGATAGGATTTGAATTCATTTCATCCAATGGATCATAGGAAAAATCAGAGGTCACCTCTAATTCATCTTGACTAGCTAGCACTTGCAACAATAAAGGATCCAACCGATTTTTTGGCTCCATACGTGCAGCAAATCCTCGTGGAACTCGGGTTTTAAATGTTTTCTCTGCTAAAGCCGTACCGTCTTCATTAGGAAGTTGTAAAAACTCAAGTAATTCAGCTGCTGAAGAAAAACCTTTTAATAAAATGTCTTGCCAACGTGGGATTGAATCTCGCATTCATTTCACAGACTTGATAAACTGTGCGAACTTTAACGAAAAGGCGACCAAATCGCAATAGTGGAGAACAAATGGGTAATTACAACACAAATGAACTGAAAAACGGTTTAAAAATTATGGTTGATGATGCGCCATGCAGTATTGTTGAATGTGAGTTTGTAAAGCCAGGTAAAGGCCAGGCATTTACTCGTTTAAAAACACGTAATTTAAAAACAGGTCGTGTAGTAGAACGTACTTATAAAGCGAATGATACTTTTTTAGCCGCAGACGTTGCCGATGTTGAAATGCAATATTTATACAATGATGGCGACTATTGGCATTTCATGGTCCCTGATACATTCGAGCAATACGCTGTAAACGAAGCAGGCGTTGAAGAGTCTGCAAAATGGCTAAAAGAGCAAGACGTTTGTGTTGTTACATTATGGAACAACGAACCCATATCGATTGTACCACCGACTTTTGTTGTGTTAACAATTACAGAAACTGACCCGGGCCTTAAAGGAGATACTTCTGGCGGTGGCGGTAAACCAGCAACACTGGAAACTGGTGCGGTAGTTCGTGTCCCTTTGTTTATTCAAACAGGCGAACAAATCAAAGTAGATACACGCAAAGGGGAATATGTGTCTCGAGCAAAAGAATAATTTAACATCAGTTCAATAATCATTGATTGAAAATATAGCTAAAATTAAATTTAGGTCAGTGCATTGGCCAAATGATAGTAAGTTAAGATTTGATTGATATCCAATCTTAACTTAGTGTCTTGGTCCAACATACTACAATAAACTACCGACCGCTATATGGGTAAGAGTTTTGGTACCCACGATCATGACCAGTATAGGCGTGGTGACGATCACCCCAGAGCGCTGGACCATAGCCGTCATGGTGCTCACCATAACCATCATAACCAATCGTATAAACCGTGTAACCAGGGCTATAAGCATCTTGTGCCTGAACGGAGTCGCCAACACAACCGCTTAGTACTAGCCAGGAAATACCAAATAAAATATATCCTATTTTTTTCATGAACACTTCCTTGCACTATAACTGTACAATAAGCATACTCCATGAACACTAATACATCAAATTAATCGAGGTTAAGTTTATTAGGCATGCCGCAACATGTTAATCTGTGTGGCTAATTGATCATAGCCCGCTTCCACATTTACATAACGTCGATTCGCTAAAAATATAGATAACGACCCATCATCCGTAGCATTCATTGCTTGCCAAATACTATTAAATTTTAATTTGGTTAAACGTCTGTAATCTTTTTTGTGAGTTACTAAATAAAAGTTACGGAAATAATGCTGTTCATTTTTATGCAATAAACGGGCATCGTTTGCCAAAGGATGCCCAGGTAAATAATCCTGTAATGAATAGGATTCATTATTATGTACAGCAATGATTTTCCCCGGAGGCAATATGTATTTGATTTTATTAGCTAATCGTTTAACAGCCCGATGCGCTTCTTTACTATAAGGACCGAATTCCGTTAATGTTTTTTGAATACCTTGATCAGTGTAAATACGATTCGGATCAAATTCATAACGTGTGTGATGCAGTGTAAACACTATATTTCTTTGTCCCGAATGAACTAACGTAATCAAACGCCCACCTTCCGAACGAATAATTGCTTGAGCTGCCTTCAATGCTGTTACTTCATTCTGATGAACATGAATAAACGATTTACCTTTTCCATGTTGTTCTTGCACAATAGTAACCGTCGAGTCACCTAGTTTGACTGGGTACTCACGCGCATATGCATTTGAAATAGTGGAAATAAAAATCATAAACAGTATCAGTATGGGCATAAAATATATAATTAAATTAATTGGCGTCCATTTTATATTTATATTAAACTAATTGCAATATAACTATTATAATCGGACCTCTTGGATAATAGTGTTGCAGTTACTATTAAATATTAGATACAATTGGCATGACATCATTTATTCAAGGCACTATTCATTATGGGTAATATCTTTAACATGTTTGGGCCATCGCCCATTCGCCCTATTGAACAGCATATGCATAAGACCTACCTTTGTGCAAAACAGCTATCGCCGTTTTTTGAAGCCGTGCTCAACCATGATTGGCCTGCTGCTGACGCAATCAAAGATAAAATTATTATACTTGAAAAAGAAGCGGATATTATTAAACGGGATTTAAGATTACATTTACCCACCGGGCTATTTCTTCCCGTCGCCCGCACCGATTTACTCGAATTGCTTAGCGCGCAAGATCGAATTGCAAACAAAGCCCAAGATATCGCAGGATTAATAATGGGTAGAAAAATGACCATCCCTAAAGAGGTTGCGCCTGCATTTATTCCTTTTTTAGATTGCTGCCTCAATGCAGCCAAACAAGCGTGTAAAGCAATCAATGAACTTGATGAATTATTAGAAACTGGCTTCCGTGGCAGTGAATTGAATATTGTCGAAGAAATGATTGTGACATTAGACAAAATCGAGCACGATAGTGACGATAAACTAGCCGATATTAGACATAGTATATTTCAACTTGAAAATACCTTGAGTGCTATTGAAGTCATTTTCTTATACAAACTGGTGCAATGGATCGGTGACTTAGCTGATCATGCACAAACAGTTGGTGCTCGCCTACAAATTCTTATTGCCCGGTAAAATAATCTATGGAACATTCTTTTGTATATTTACTTTTAGCTATTTTTCTTTGTTTTCTCATGACTTGGGGGGTCGGTGCCAATGATCTCGCTAATGTAATGAGCACCACCATGGGATCAAAGGCAGTTACCGTCAGACAAGCCATGTTGATCGCGATTATATTTGAATTTGCGGGTGCTTTTTTTGGTGGTACCGGTGTCACGGAAACAATGCGTGATGGCATTATTAATACCAGTCAATTATCAGACCATCCTGATATTTTGATTCAGGGTATGCTCTGTGTCTTATTTGCATGCACTGTTTGGATGAATCTAGCAAGTTTTATAGGTGTCCCTGTATCGATAACGAATGCGTTAGTTGGTTCAATGGTTGGATTTGGTAGTATTGTGCTTGGGCATGATGCCGTTCACTGGAACCAAGTTTCTCATATTGCAATTGGCTGGATTACCTCCCCCCTCATTGCCGGCATTACAGGATATGCATTGTTTATAACCATTCAGCAAGCTATTTTTGTCAAAGCCAACCCCCTGGAAAAAGCAAAACAATACATGCCCTTTTATTTATTTTTAATTGGCTGCATTTTATCTTTCATCACCGTATTTAAAGGTTTAAAACATTTTCATGTTCATTTAGGATTTAAACAGAATATTATGGTCATTATAGGGACCAGCGTAGTTATCACATTACTTGGTTTGTTGGTCATCCGTCGGATTCCAGAACCCGTCAATATGAAACGTAGAGAATATTTTATTCAAGTGGAACGCTATTTTGCGGTGTTAATGGCTATGACTGCTTGTGCAATGGTGTTTGCGCATGGTTCAAATGACGTGGCATTAGCAGTAGGTCCGTTAACTATTGTTTATACCCTTGCACTCAATACCCATCAACAATTTTCTGGTTCAAGCTACCCGTCTTGGATTATTTTATTTGCTTGCGTGGGCGTCGTATCAGGTTTCTTATTTTATGGTAGGAAAGTAATTGAAACTGTAGGAAGCTCCATCACCGCATTAACACCAAGCCGTGCATTTGCAGCAACCTTAGCTGCGGCAACCACTGTAGTCATTGCTACCAGTAGCGGCATTCCGGTCTCAGCTACTCAAACATTAGTAGGCTCAGTCTTGGGTGTAGGGTTAGCTCGTGGCATTGGCGCATTAAATCTTATTGTCATACGCAACATTTTCACTTCCTGGATAATCACGTTACCTGCCGCTTCTTTACTAACGATTATTTCCTATAAGTGCCTACATCTTGTGTTAACTACGCTATGGGGATGATATCTTAATTTGGATCCGCTACCCCCAGATTGCTTTAACTACGAGACAACACACAGGCTGTCATCCGCGAGATGCAAGTCTGTTTCCCTTCTTCATTATAAATTTCAATGGACCAGACATGTGTTGTTCGACCAATGTGAATAGGTCGTGTAATTGCGGTCACAAGCCCCTCTCGAACAGAGCGCAGATGATTCGCATTAATTTCTAATCCCACACAATAAAATTTAGTCAAATCAACTGCAATATTGGCGGCCGTACTCGCAACTGTTTCGGCCAAGACGACGTTAGCACCACCATGAATAATACCCAACGGCTGTTTGGTGCGATCACTCGCTGGCATTGTTGCGGTTAACGTATCATCTGTTACTTCCGTAAATTTGATATCCAAAAAATCAGCCATCGTGTTTTTACTTCGGTCATTTAATAATTCAATCGTTATGGGTTGAAACCATAGTGCCATAATTAAAATTCCGTCCAAAGTTCATCCGATTTTTTTTCGTCTTTATTATCTCGTAAAGCGAAAATTCGTTGATATTTCTTAATTTCTTTTAATTGTGAGGGTGTTTTTTGATGCGTCTCATCAAAATCGCGTAGAAACTCATCAATGGGACTAATGTATTTTTTATCTATATCCTGCTTATTCATAGTATTTTCCACTTTTCTCAATCGAATAATTTTATCTTGTTTCGATAGAAGTTGCTAGTATTGAATTAACTGAGATCCAATACTACAATTATTATACACAAATCACTTTATTTAGACTAAATGACTAAACAATCCAGTGACAAAAATTCGAATAATGCAGAACTAGCCTCATTAGAGCCTTCTACTTTTTTTGCTCGAGCATTTAAGAAGAAATATGAAGCCTATTGCCGTGGCGAAAAAGAGGCCTATGTCAATGGAAAGGTATGGTATGACTCGAATAATCCCGGTGAAGGTAATTACTTCCAAAAGTGGATTATTAAAAACCTACCTGCTGAACCCATACAAACTGAACCTTCTATTTCAGAACGCCCAGAGACAGTAACGGAAAAACCATCTTCAGAGAAAAAAACGTATGCCAGCAGTTTTTTTAGTCTTAAAATGCCACAAATTTCTGCTGTATCAGGTTTAATAGGGTCTTTATCTCCCAAAAAATCTCAAACGGAAAACTTAGCTTCAACAAAAGAAGAAAAAGCATCATTAAGTCGCCTGTTTGATGAAATAGAACTCAGGCCCGAAATATTAGAGCAGCAAGATGGCCTTGGAGAGTATGAGCTTGCACAACAGAACCCAGCAATACGATTACAACAAGTAACTCAGGAAGTAGCTCGTCTTTTACTAACTGACAATTTGACCGAACTCAATGACAATACCATTGCAATTGTGAATGAAATTCAAAAAAATGCCTATGAAAAATTATTAAAACGCTTTGAACCTGATAGTCCACGATTGGATGAACAAGAAAAAGTAACCATTGCCAAACAAAAACTAGCAAACGAATTTATATCTGCCGTATTGGCATGTTATGGACAAAAACTGATGGATATAGCAGATACAAAACACCCTATTGTCGGTTGGAATATCAATTTATTATCTCTAAACAATGTATCGGAAATACCTAAATCACTTGGAAACAAGTTAACATTAATTAAAATAAAAAATGATGAGAGTTTGGAAGAAACGCTCCCGAAGACACCACCACAATATTTTATATATGGAAATACTAACGGCGATAATTGGCAGCTCACTGAAATAAACCGAAGTACGAAAGGAATCGACACCATCCCTTTCGAAATTCAAGATACATTCGCCTTGAACCGTGGAAATAGGTATGTTTATGAAGAAATAACTGCTACCCAGGCTCATACACTGTCTGCTCGAGAAGTAGTGACGAATAAAGAAAATCAGAAAGCATATGATGACTATTTTATCACTACTGTTTCAATCATAAATAACAGCACAAATAAATTAAACACTAAAGAAAAACTACTGACTCCCATCAGCAATAGAAATAAAACAAAAGAACAATTGTTGTCTGCGTATTATATTAAATGTCAGTCTTTGCAAGCCGAACGCCAAATTTTAATACAATATAAACAATTATCTTTAGAAAAAGCAGATATTCTTAAAGTTAATGAAGCGATTGAAATAATAGAAACACACATGCAACAAATAAATTTGATTAATGAATTTATTCAATTAGATATTAATCTTGAAGATAAAATAATTTCTTTTTTAGATGAAACCCAAAATTCATTAATTGAGGACTCCATAGCAAAAGCCACCGTACGCCTTGATATAATCAGTGAAAATCAAAAAATACTAGCCAACTACAATCAATACATAACTTCGACTGACCCTAAAAAGGCAAAACGTATGCGGCCTATGATTCAGAAAGAATCCGCCGATTTAGTCAATAGTGAAATCGATTTAACATCAAATCAAAGTATCGATGTTAGCAAACATATCAATTCGCCCATTTTTTTAATCGCAAAACGCCATCACGTACAATCGGTGTTAGCAAATTTAAATTTAAACATGGATAAAATCGGGATTATCAATTCTAAAGCTAAGATTTTAGGCGAAATCATTAAAAAAACTTCTGAAAATTTAGCATTTTTAGAAAAACAATTACAAGAAGGGTTAGAAGAAAACAAAACTGATCTAGAAGTCGTCAGCGACATTAACCGTGTGTTTAATGAACAAATAGTTAAAATAGCAGGAAGCTATTCACGACACGGTATCTGTCGTGCATTATCGACACAATTAACAGAATTAACTTATTTACCCACAGCAGAACAGCTATTAAGCGACCTTAATAATTTATTAAAACCTACCGAATATCCACTCTTCCATAACCTTGTAACGACTATGCATAATGAGTTAATAGGATGCCATGTGCAATTAACGCTACAAGAGCCGACCCAAACTGATATAGACGAGATAAAAAATGGAAATAAAATTTTAATTATTAAAACGAATGAGACCTATCAAATCGGTTTAAAAGGATCAGGTGGTCAATATGTGCAAGAAGAAATTACCGATAACAAACTGCTCGCTCTTTTGGATCACTACACTGCTTCACTAAACATGCCTGAAGATATTATCAGTGAAAAAATTGAAGCAGCAATTCATGCATTTCTCTCGCAAAATGCCTATCCCTATTCGATGCCAAACAAAAGAAAGTTTTTAACTAAAATAGAATTTGATCAATTAACTAAAAGTGATATTTACAAAATTGCCATGGAGTATCAATCACAACGTGACGCTGCACAATCCCAATCAGCGCCCCAAAGAACAGCGGACTTGGGAGTTATTCTAGAAAAAATTGCAGTGTTTGAAAAAAGATTGACTCTTATTAACAAAAAACAACGCATTCAACACCAGTTAGAAAATCTGAAATTACTCATTGACCAAGATTCTTCACCAGCTTTAGAACAAATTAAAACCGAAATTGATATAGCAGAATCAAAGTTAATGCAAAATCTTAATGAAACTGAAATAAATGAATTATTAACTTATTCAATTTTTATGGTGGCAGAGGAATTCGATAGACCAGAAGGGAGGACGCCTGCAGAAGGGACGCTTGCAAAAGAAACTTTAGTACAGGTGGTTAAACAAGAACTGCTCAATTCGTTAACAGATCCTAATCGGAAACGGCTACCACCTATAAGCTCTATACAAACAAAATCATCTGCTGCTGTAAGTCAAATGGCCTCGTGGGGCTGGGATATGACCAAAGGCATATCAGCTTCTGTTATGTCGAATTTAAGCCCATCAAGTAAAAACCGACCAGAGCAAGCTGATTCTGAACACTCGAGTAAAAATGAAAGTGAACCGAGCGTAGAACAATTAGAACCAAGCGAAGAAGAAAAAAACAACGACGAAGAAAAAACGACGGATCCACATCAACCTTCGTAGTAATCAACGTTCGAAGTAGGTTCTCTGGCAATCGCAGTAGCATTTTTAATGCGCTGACGCTTCCATATGTTGGCGTAATTTTTTCATAGCATTTTTTTCAAGTTGGCGCACTCGTTCCGCAGATACACCATATTTTTCAGCTAACTGGTGTAATGTAATCGCTTTATCGTCATTCAACCAACGCTGTTGTAGAATATCTTGACTGCGATCATCTAAACAAGCCAAAGCAAAGTGTAAGCGCTCATGCTGATTAGCATCCGTATTTTCTTGCTCATAAATATAAGCGGGATTAGTGCCTTTGTCATGTAAATAATCAGCAGGCGCGGCTTTTTGGAAGGAATCGTCATCATCAACAGCAGTTGCATCATACGCCTCATCCATCGCGTTTAAACGTCGCTCCATTTCCAATACTTCTTCTGGTTTTACACGTAAAGAAGTTGCAATTTCATTGATTTCATCATGGCTGGCCCAACCCAAGCGTTTTTTCATCTGCCGAAGGTTAAAAAATAATTTTCGCTGCGCTTTAGTCGTCGCTATTTTAACAATGCGCCAATTTTGAATCACAAATTCGTGAATTTCTGACTTAATCCAATGAACCGCAAATGAGACTAAACGCACACCCATTTTAGGGTTAAAACGCTTCACTGCTTTCATCAGGCCAACATTACCCTCTTGAATCAAGTCACTTAGTGGTAATCCATATCCTAAATAACCACGAGCTACACTGACAACATAGCGAAGATGCGCTAATACAAGGGAACGCGCTGCCTCTAAATCACCATGCTCTTGCATACGTTCAGCAAAATTATATTCCTCTTCAGCTGTTAACAAGGGAATTTGATTGACTCGTTGGATATATGCATCAAGGCTCCCAATAGGAAGATTCATAGCAGACAATTGCAACTGAGTACTCATCATATAAGCTCCATTATTACAAATTGATAGAATTTTAATGGTGATAAGTATAGCATATTTTAACCATTATCCTCAAGACTTGTTCCAGGGTTGTCCCATTAAATAGCCGTCTTTGCGAACGAAGTGAAGCAATCCAGATCGATGTGACTTAAAAACTCCGATATCTGGATTGCTTCGCTAACGCTCGCAAAGACAATTATGACTGTATAATATCAAAATTAGTATTTTATGCTCAATAATTTATAATGGGACAGCCCTAAGACTTGTTCTTTTATCTATTT
>JAUYSP010000068.1 GCA_030696305.1 Legionellaceae bacterium
ACCGGCGTACCTATCGTTAAATCCGTTTGACCTGTATAACGCGACAACGTAATCGCAAGACCCGTCAGTAAAGTCGTATAGTGCGTCACATTGTATTCAGCAGATAAGCTTTTTAATTCATTAGGTAATTCAAATGCAACCGATGCCCCTTTATAATCAATAGTGGCAGGCCTTGGATAATCCGTCGGCATCTGTAGCGACGTAATATCTGAAAGCTTATTTTGCCAATACCTCAATAACACTTCTTTTTTAGAGTCAATCAAATTACGCTGCCATACCGCAAAATCTTGATATTGAATCTCTAAGGGGGGTAAATCCGAGCTTTGTAATTCCTTGCGTAGGATAGAACCAGACCATGCATCAAACGCAATATGGTGAAATACAATGAGTAACTTATCCTCATAAAGCCCTGCACGTAATGGATGTCCCTTGGTTAAATCAAATATTCGATGAAGGAATTCATCCGGATTAATGTCCTCCTCAATAGCTAACGCCTCGTTATGCACTTCCTGCAGATATTGACCCTGAGCATCGATAACAAAACGCGTTCTTAAAATAGCATGCCGCTGGATAACTCGTTGTAAAGATTCTATTAACCCATCCTCTCTTCGCAATAATAACGGAATATGATAAGCATCTGTTCCTCCCTCATATTGCTCGATAAACCATAGCCTTTCTTGAGCAAACGATAGTGGTGAAGGATTATCTTTAACACGCACGATGTGTTGTAACGTTTCATGCCCTTTGACTACACCACAAAGCGTCGCAATCGTTCGCTGCTTGAAAATATCTGCTACTAATATATTGCGTTTTAATGCCCGACTCATTTGATGGGTTACTTGTATCGCTAAAATCGAATGTCCACCTAATCTAAAAAAATCGTCTTCTATCCCTACTTGTGGGACATCAAGAGCTTGCTGCCAAATTTGACAAGCAATCGATTCGATTTCATCCCGGGGAGCGACGTATTGCTCCTGGTTTTGACTAAAATCAGGCAACGGCAATGCGGCTCTATCTAATTTACCATTTATCGTTAATGGGAAAGACTCAATAGCAATAAAAATACTCGGGATCATATAATCCGGAAGCTTGCTTCTTAAATAGTCTTCTAATGGCTCTTTGGTTTGACCCACGTAATAAGCAATCAGTTTGGCGTCATGGGCCAACACAACACTTTGCTTAATGTCTGGATGCAGGGCTAGTACATGCTCGATTTCGCCTAATTCAATACGATATCCACGAATTTTTACCTGGAAATCATTGCGACCAATATACTCCAAGTTACCATCAGCTAGCCATCTGACTAAGTCACCTGTCTTATATAGTCGCCCTGCCCCAAATGGATTCGGGATAAAGCGCTCTTTGGTGAGTTCGGGTTGATTTAGATAACCGCGCGCAAGGCCAACTCCTCCAATATACAACTCACCGATGACGCCGATGGGAAGCGGATTGAAGCTGGAATCAAGGACGTAGGTCTTTTCGTTACTCAGTGGCCTGCCAATTACGTTACAAGGCAAAGAACCATGAAGAGCAAATATTGAGCTCCAAATGGTTGTTTCTGTTGGGCCATAAACACTGAATACAGTAGAACACAGCCGCGTCAATCTCGAAGCTGTTGACTCAATCAGCGCTTCTCCACCCATAAGACAAATTACATCTTTTAATTTGTTTGCGGGTAATATATCGAGTAATCGCGCCCAGAGAGAAGGAGTTTGTTGGATGAAATTTATAGGATGTTGATTAAAATCAGCATTTGCACGAGATAAATCAGATAGAATAAGCATGCCGCCTTGCGTGAGCGTCATGCCATATTCAAGCCCAAAAATATCAAAAATATAATGCGTTAAAGCTAACGTACATAATGGTTTGTCAAGATTATATAATTCACTCCGCGAGAAGAAGTGAATGAATGCGCTCAAGCTCTGATGCTCAATCATAACCCCTTTCGGCTTACCTGTTGTACCAGAGGTATAAATCACATAAGCTAAGTCATGAGGATATACGATGATATCTTGATTTTTTTTAGATTCTTGCGCGTAAGGTTTATCTTTTAAGCGGTTATCCAAGACAAGACTTGCTTTTGTATCAGCAAGAATATAATCAATCCGCTCTTTTGGATAATTCGGATCAATTGGTACATACGCACAACCAGCCTTTAAAATCCCAAGAATAGCTACTATCATTTCCAATGAGCGATCCATGCAAATGGCAACGAATTCGCCTGGATTTTGTTTATGAATGTATCTCGCAAGTTGATTCGCTTCTTCGTTCAATTGCTTATAAGTTAATTGTTGTTCTTCAAATACAACTGCAATGTTGTTTGGGGTCTTTTTAACTTGCTCTTCAAATAACTGATGGATCGTCTTGTCTTTAGGATAATCTTTTTCTGTCTTGTTCCAATCGATAACGATTTGCTGATATTCAGCTTGGGTTAATATCGGATAAGTGCCAATGGCTTGCTCTTTGCAAGTCAGCATGGCATTTAAGATTTGCTGATAATGGGTAATAAAACGCTCGATAGTTTCTGGTTTAAAAAGAGAAGTCGCATAGTTAACGCGGCCTTTAATCTGATTTGGCGTAATGCGTAAAAAAATACTTAAATCAAACTTCGCTACATCATAGTTTAGGGAAATATGGTCTTCTTCTGGATTATCATCTACATCACTATATTCAACGGTATACAGCACTTGAAATATAGGGTGTCTTGAGGTATCTCGCTCTATCTTCAACTCATCAACCAGCTTTTCAAAAGGCATATCTTGATGAAGCTGTGCTTCAATTAAATCACTCTGAATTTGGCTGACACATTGGGACAATGTGTGATTTGAATCCAATTGGATACGTAAGACTAACGTATTCACAAAAAAACCGATTAAATGCTCGAGCTGAGGATGTTGGCGATTAGCCACCGGCGTACCTATCGTTAAATCCGTTTGACCTGTATAACGCGACAACGTAATCGCAAGACCCGTCAGTAAAGTCGTATAGTGCGTCACATTGTATTCAGCAGATAAGCTTTTTAATTCATTAGGTAATTCAAATGCAACC
>JAUYSP010000070.1 GCA_030696305.1 Legionellaceae bacterium
CTGCGATCAACACCCATTGAATCCCCCCGAGATAACGCGCTATTCCTTTTGGCATACAACCTCCTGAATGGCATCCATTAACGACACCCCTTGTTGCATCAAGGCTTCAATGGCACCAAACTCCTCACCACTCGAGGAAAAAAGCACGCGAGTAAATGGATCGGCAAAGTAACGATGAAAGCTATAAGTATTGCCAGCTTCAATCATTAGATTAGAAAAGCCAGAGCCAACCACATCACCGAATGATTCAATCATTCGCTGTTGGTAAGGAGTAAACCGGTTGGGGTAGGCTCTGACGTACTCTTTAAAATTGCCTTGGCGCATAATGATTTTAATATCACTACTGGCGGCAATTGCTTGTCCTTGAATGGTCTTTTCAGTGTCCAATAAATATTGCGTAATCACCCCGAAACCACCATTGTGCTTACGTGCGGTTCGAAAACCTTGCTCAATAAATTGAGCAGCGATAGGATTACTGCCATCACATAAAAAACGCCATGCTTCATCAATGATGCAACGTTTTTTAATCCGTCTATCGGTTTGATAAAATTGGCCTTGAATGATCACAATCATCACAAACATGACGATGGATAAAAGTTCAGGGTTGTTTTGAAAACCACCCATTTCAAAAACAACCAACCCTTTATTTTGAATCAATGGCGTTGTGCCATTAAATAAATGCCCATACAAACCACGACTGCCATATTTTTTAAGAAGAATGATTAAATCCCCAAGCCGCGTATCTTCTTTTGTGTCGTCTACAAAACTCTTTAACGCATCGAGCACATCATCCATGGTGGAATCACGCCCTTTTTTCTTCCAACACCAAAGTGCGGCATCTAAAAGGTACGCCTTTTGTACATCATTAATCGGCTCATGCGGACTCGCCATCAACGCCAACAGATCGCGAATTTGAATATTGTCAGCGACTTCATTTAAACGACCATCCGGATCTTGCAGCTCCGTTTTGCCTTCGAAATCAAATAACGTAAATGGATTGAGTGCAATATTAGAGACATCAATGTAGGTGCCACCAACCAACTCACATAAATGTTTATACGAATGACCTAAATCAATCACATAGGTCACCTCACCGAGCGCCAAACCACTTAAAATTTGTGCCTGCTGAAACATGGATTTCCCGGCACCGGAAGAACCAACCGTTAAAAAATTAAAATTCGTAATCGGCAAACTTTTATTATCAAAGGTATCCAAATAAGCCAATTGATTCCGATGCGTTGGCAGCAACAATCCTTGACTTGAACCTTTATGACTCCCAACTACCGGCATAAGATTTGCGATGTTATGATGCGTCAGTGTTTTAATGAGACCAAACGTTGAGAAGTCTTTAAAAAACCCTTCCGTCATAAAGAAGGGAAGACTTGCTAAAAAACGCACCCATTGTGTGCTACGTGACTGTTGCAATTCAAAACCAAGTTGGCGGAAGCTACTGATCGTCTTTGTCACAGCCGTTTGTTCGTCTTCAGGGTTGGTAAATAACGTCACGTTATAGAACAACGGCAATAATGCTAAATTATCGCGACTACCCTCTTCATGAATATAATTCCAATCGGCTTGTTCATCTTTCACACTGGGGTTTAAGAACAGTTGAATGGCATTCGCATTCGCGTTTAACGACTTCGCGCGCATTTTGGCTTTTTGCAGCATACGTTCTTGAGATACACCCCGCACCGTCATGCTGATTAAAAATGAACAAGGAATGCCATGTTGAGGTTCTAACATGTTGGCGTAAATATCAGGTGTTTGCCAAAGAGCCAAGGACTCACCCCATTTATTAATCTCGCAATTGATAATCCGTGTTTTAAAAGGCAACCCGTCTTGATCACTACCATCAACCTCAATCCCAGCATCATGAATGGTATACAGGCTATTTCCTTCTGACACCAAATGGCTTAGGGGTAGGTCCAGATCGTCTATCTTGGGTTTTTCAATGGAATGAAGATTGGGTACAACCAGCATGCGCATCAATTTAAGAAATTCCAAACGCTGCAATCGCCCATAGCAAAAGCCTGCAACATTGAGCTCTGATTCAATCTCTGTTCGTAAAGTGATTAAGAAATCCTTTTCAAACCCGCGCTTAGAAAAGAATAAATACGCTTCATAATCGGATAATTTAGCCGCGATATTACGACCATTCGGATAACCATCCGTGGCCGCCTTTGCATGATATGCTTGACTTAAACTGGCCAACGATTCAAATATACCACCCTGTGCTTTTAACGCTTCAAACCCATCATCTAAGCGCTCTTTAATGCGATGATGACGATAAAGCATCACCGTGCAATCAACATCTACCGGCAGTCTGTTTTTCAAAAGATTGGATAACGCCTTCACCAACGTTTCATCCGCCCCGCTCATCGGTAATATTTTAAATCCAAACCCCATCGACTGCTTATTGATAAACATCAAATCTTCATCGGTACTCTCGTAAGGCATCAGATTGGTAATGCTTGGGACATCCAACGTAATCGATTGGCGCGCAAGCTTCGCTTTCTTGTAAGTTGGCGAGGCAACACCCCTACCCTCGCCCAACCGATGAGTTAAGCGCTCCAGCACTTTCATTCCTTTATCAATCGCTTCTGATAACATAGTCATCCTTTGGTGGTTTAGCCTAAATCTGCAAATAACGTTTCGTTTTCATGCAAATGTCCTTGACTGTCTCGCCACGGCGCCAACCAAATGGTTTGCCGATTTGATTTACAGGTTTTGCATGTTGACTTTGCCCCTGAAAGGGGGACATCCTTGTCAATTTTTTCCGTCATAGCATTTACTTCCTCTATACTTAAACACCTGTCTCCCGCTGTTTCATTGCAACTAAACTGCGTGTTAATGGGAGCACAAGCACTCAAGGCGATGATTGAACTTGCAACGAACACCTTCCATGTATATTTCATGGCTCAACTCCTCTGCCGGCAGTCACCTTATTCAAGATTTGCGAGGGAACCGTGAGGTCATTAAAGTCTTCATTAGAAGACTCAGCCGTTGAAAACGATTGCGCATGCGTAGTTCTATTGTTTTTGCGCAACGCTTCATCCGGTTCTAAAAAGAATCCATCTTTAAATACAATCGTGACTAAATTGCCGGATCCTACTTGGATAACAGGATGATATTGTTCGGCACGTTTCACGTAATAATTCGATAAAACTTCAGCCGCTTTTGAAGCACCACCATAAGCGGCGTAAGGTGCGACACTCGTACTTGGAACAGTGACCGATGCGCCTAATGGATTAATGCTTTGCACTGATTGCGCGTACTGGGCTGCAGATGCAATACCTGACATCGCACCACTAATGCCCGCCCACTGCATGATTTTGTTATCTCGCATTAAAGGCACACCTTTAATACCGACTTTGCCACCGAAAAATGCCCAGCCCGTAACTGCTTTATCAATAATCGAATGCCCTGGCTCTGCACATGATATTCGGTCCAAAATGACATAAGCGCGTTCACTCGAAATATCACCATAAGAGCTGGCCGTTACAAAACAACCTTGAAGATGTGAGTGCTGGCCATTAGGCAAGGTTCCTGGCTGCAATAACTTAAAAAGCATCACACCATTATTCTTAGACTGACCATTCACCGATGCATCAGCATCCGCGCCACCTAAAACCACCGCTCTTACAAACGTACCACTGGGGACATAATGAGCAGGACTTAAATGGTTATCTTGCTTTAACGTTTTGCTGACATAATGAAACGACACCGAATGAAGTTTAGGTGCCACGGTTGGTTTCAAGTGACTTACCTGCCAAGCTGGTGACGCATCGGTGATCGCTTGGTTATTTTGAGTTGGTGATACGGCTTGAGATTCTTTTAATTTTTCAGCAACCAGTGTTGATAAAGTTTGTGCCGCTTCTTTATCATGATTGACCATCACACTTTTTAGCTCTTGCATTTGTTGCTTTAAGCTTTCAAGTTCCGCCTGTTGTGCCGTCAAAGCGCTTTCTGCATTCGCCTCACTAAACGATTCATCGACAATGCCAGTTAAATTAAGTGTCGCTGCTTCTTTGATAGGTTTTTTTGCTTTTGGCACAAGCAAAATACCCGCACCCAAGACAAGTACAACCACAGCCACACTGGCAATCAACGTTCGTTTTTGTTGTTTAGCAATCCATTGATTAAGACTAGCCATGATGTGACTCCAACACGCGATACACATAGGCCCTTTGTTTAGGTGACAACGTTGGCTTTGAGAGCGAGACAGCTTTGACGCCTTGCCCCATAAATAACTGCTCCGATAAATCTACCGCTACCTTACCTCCGTTATAAATCTCGGTCACTTCACCCATTAATGTTTTGCCGCTGTAGGTTAATTTTGGAAATAGCGTCAAGCCTTCATGCAAGCGAATAGCGCGGCCATAATGGTGTTTGATATCAAAGCCCAACATTGCGTTTTGTTGCACGAGATGTGACATTAACGTTTCAATCACATCTGCTTCTATCGGTTTTGGCGTATTGATTGGCGTTGCAACTGCTTTCCTAGCGACACTGACCGTTTGTGGAACAAATTCAATGGTTTTACCCAAACTACTTTCCGTATTCACTGTTGCAGAAAGATGGTGTCCTGCTTCTGTTGTCAGAAATAACGTGAAAGTCTCTTTCTGGGCCACCATAACATACAAACTGCCATCTTCCTCATTTTTGATCCCCAGTGCTTGCTCTGGAAAATGCGCATGGATGATTTTATCTCCCCGCACCACCAAACGATTATAGTTGGAATCGCTTAAGACGATGCTGACATTCGCATTGTCATGAAAAGACTGTGAGGTTTGTGCCTGCAGGGTTGCTGACATCATCAAACCGAGTAATAGACTAATGCGTTTCATGAAGCGCCTCCTTGGTAAATTGCATCACAGAAAGTCGTCCGAAGTGATAACGAAATTGGAGCGTGTACTGCAAAGGTTCATCTGCTAACTCTCGAAGCCCAACTGAGCGCTTCAAAATACCTTTGACCGTACACGTTAGTTGAAGGGAGTCAGCCTTAATATCGGTGATATCAAAGTGACTGGCGATTTTTTTATCCATGATGAGGTTGGCCTCTTTGTTCAACTGTCCTTCGAACACGGGGTATTGACGACTATCAATAAAATGCAGTAACTGCTGATGATTAAACTTCACGGTTTCAGGCGTAACGTTTAATCGAGCATAAATAAAATTCTCACTCATCAGAGTCAGGTAAGTAGAATCAACCGAGCTTTCGCTCTTGATATACCCAGGACTGCCAAAAAACGGGGTGACTTCAATTCGTTGATGAAAAGCCATATAAGCACTTAAACTTGCCAACAACACATTGCTCACCAAGAGTGTAATGACCAGTGCAACCATCAAATTAAATCGTGCGGCCAACTCACTTAATCGATGCTGATAAATTTTAAATTCCATCGTATTGTTACCCTCTCCACACTCGAAGATGCGACGGAGGTACCGTCACAACAAAAACCTGACTTAACGCGCGCGGCAAGTGCCAATACAGCTGAACCAACAAAAACCGTGGCCCCTGCCCGCGCTTTAAGTGTTTTAATGTACTCAACAGCGTGACACTGAATAACCCAACCAAAACTTTGTGATTTGATGCAACCAAGAGCATCAAGCCCACCAGTGCCACCATTAATTCATCCATCGTAAAGCTCATGAAGCGTTTCGGCTTATCAAGGTGGCTAATCATGCGGTATGGCGTTGGGTTATTCATGATGTCCCTAGAACACAAAAACACTGATGAGGTAGCCTGGAATGAGAGCTATCGCAAACACACTTAAAAACACCATGGGGTTTTTTGTCTTCACAAGAGCGGCAGCCGCTAAGATTATGTCTACTAAAATGAACGCTTTCCAAAAAGTCCCCTGACCACCGAGCATGTCTTGAATATCACCAGCCATGGCACCCGCTAATTTATCACTGGCATAAACGGATGAGGCCAGGCATGCGGTTGAAAGTCCGAGACCCATTTTTTTAAAACAATGGCCCAATTTTTTGCTTATTTTCATGTTGTTCTCCATTGAGGTTGTAAAGCCATCTGATCGTTCCATCGTTCAGTTTTTTAATTCATTTGTTTCTATAGGGGCCTTATCTTCTCGAGCAACCCTAAACTCTGGCGGCGCTTTAATAGCTAGCTGTACGCTTGATCCTTTAGCACTTACGATATGAATCTCAATATCGTTACCAATTAAAATACGTTCCCCCGCTTTCCGATGGAGTACCAACATAAGCCCTCCTAGTGAATCCAATCGTCTTGTTGTCGTTTCTGAATTTCATAAATCAAGTATTCCGATGCTTGCAGCGCTAACGTCGATCGATACCAAAGCTCCTTGTCTAACGTTACTTGATAAGCAGCGGCTAGACTTTTCCCGCAAAGCCTCAAGATGCATGCGATCTCATCAGCACCGAACTGTTTCATGACAGCCATGCTCATAGTTTCCTCGCAACGAGTCCTTAATTATTTTCATATAATGCCTTCCGACGGCATGATTCGTTTGATGCTTTAACAGTTTAGGTTCACATACTTCCGGTATTTCATGTCCCTGCCGGACTAAATCGCAAACTTCACGATACAGCTTTTCAAACAGTGCATACGCTTTTTGCTCTTGTTCAATGAGGAGAAAATCCTGCGGCAATTGATATGCAATGTATTTCACAACCTGATGGCTCCAATAAGGCCCTGTGCTGTAATATTTGCTTTTAATCTCACGATAAGCCTCGCTTGCCGTCGGTAAATGCAATTCCTCATAAAATGACAAGCATAAGGCTCTAAACTGTAAGCAATTGGGTGGAAAATCGATAAAAGCCTTGGCACCTTTAAGTTGTTTTAATCGAAGCATTCCAGACTCCATCGCTTTTGGTGTTAAATCTTGCAACGTTTCTAACCAAATCCCGTTATCTTGTACCCCATGCTTACTCACAAACAACGGGCCATAAATGGCGGTCATTTGAACCCACAACCATTGAATGTGATCGATACGCAAATAAGTTTTCTTCGCACTCAAGGCTGCTTTCATTGGGCGCTCCGGCATGTTTGTTTGCGGCGAGGACAGCTTGCATAGTGAGTTCGTAACTGCCGACTTTAGTGGGATAACGTTCATTATTTTTCCTTGTCGCTCGAGGTGTAAGTGTTTGCTTATGTTCGCGCTCTAACCATTTGATGAAAATGGGATTAAAATCTTGCCAACGATTTTGGTGTTGCTGGTTATAGGCAATAAATTTTTGAATTTCGCTTGTATCAGTGACTTTGAGCAATCCTTGTGAAATAGCCATTGCAATTGTCTCGGCACTTGGATAGAAATCCTTACGGATAAGTTGTTTAGCCACCTGAAAACAAACATCGCCTGTTATGTTTGTTTGTTGTTTGTTTAAGTTTGTTTTAGTTATATTCTTTACAGGCGATAAAATTACGCTCACTTCCGTGCTTTGTTCCATGATTTGATCAGAGATCTGTACACACCGTTTTTCATCTGTTTTGCTTGATTTATCAAGCCTATTTGACTGGTTGAGATCTTCAATCTGATCCGAGATCTGTTCATGGATTAGATCATACTTTGCATAAATATGCGGTAACGCTGTGATCCGAATGATCAGGTTTTGCCCTTCGCTCACGATTTTAAAATCGTTGCCACAAACTGATTCAATGGTGCGCAAAATGCTACGTAATGTAGATTTTGTCGGTACGCCCGTATCTTTTCGACCGGGTGCTGCAGTCACAGCAAGCAGAAGACAAAGATCTTGATAAGTTAAGTCATCAATGATCCCCGTGCTTGGGTTTGCTCTTGAAAGTAGTCTTGAAATCAAAGCAAAATGAACATGAGGAAGCCCTGAAAATCGTGATTCAATCTCAAGACGCGCCAAGTGATATTGTTCTATAGAAATACGCATATAAATACAGCCAATTCGTCATTAATTGTTATTTAGTGCAGATTAATTTCTGCGAATTGTAGAATTTACTACACATTTACGCAATTAGCAAATATAATTTGCGTTTATTCTGCGTGTATGCGAAATACAAAAAATCGAGTAGGATTTGCGAATTTAACTTTCGCTTGTTTTATGCTTTAATAAATATATACTGCGATTAGCGTAAATTATTTTGCAGTCTTTGCTCGCTCAAAATAATTAGGACGTGGTATTCATAGAGAAAAGCCATGAACCAATATTTGTGTTAACATTATGTATTTAATTATAATTTTATTAGGCTACATAACAAATGTCTAAATTAGATGAAACTCACACCCGATTAAAAACAGCCAGATTAGCCGCAGGATACCGAACTGCCATCAATTTTTGTGAAAAAAATCAGGTCCCTGTTTCCACATACAATATGCATGAAACCGGGAAACGCAAACTTTCTGCAGATATTGCAGAAAAATATGCATCCATTTTAAATATCAATGCGGCATGGTTGTTCACGGGAGAAGGCAATCCCTACCCGGGACCGACAAACGAATCCAATGCACACCTCACCGAAGATGAATACCTAAAATTACTTAACTACAGCGGGAATTACAAAATCCCCTCCACGCCAGCCACCCCATTAACCTCAAGGCCCATTAATACGGTTCTATTTTGTAGGATATTCAATGACATCGTTCAGGTGCTCAACGAATTGAACACCTCATTAGATATTAAGTATGCGTGTCACTATGCGACAGAAATTTACGATGACATCCTGGAAACGAGTCAGATACATGAAGAACAATTAACGATGCTCAATCTTGCCATCACGATTTTTAAGAAAAAAATTCAACAAGCGGCGCAGGATAAAGAGGCGTTGAATTAAGTCCTAATAAACAGAGTATACAAACATGACAATAGCTTACGAAGAATTTGCAAAAGTTGATTTACGTTCCGGCACTATTGTAAAAGTAGAGCCGTTCCAAAGAGCAAAAAAACCTGCCTATAAAGTGTGGGTAGACTTTGGTTCTGATATAGGCATTCTCCAAACCTCTGCACAAATAACAGTGCATTATACGCCGGAAACACTTATAGGCCGCGTGGTCATTGGATGCATCAACTTAGGCGAGAAAAATATCGCAGGATTCACGTCTCAATTTCTATTAGTTGGCTTTTCAGATCAAAATAACGCGATATGTCTTGCTACGATTGATCACGCGGTACCTAATGGAGAGAAAATGCTTTAACAAACTAGAACCTTCTCTAAAATTACGACACGAAAAAGCGACTGGATTTTTTTAGTTGTCAAGAAACCGACGCACAATTTCATTAAACAATCTCGATTTTTCTTCTGGAACAAAATGCCCGCATTCATCAATAATCACCTTTTCTAAGCCAGGCGATTCTTTTAATAATGCCTCAGGCAATTTTTCTGCTACACTTTGACGACCGCTTATTGTTAAAACAGGCATGGAAAGACTTTGCCCCCGAAACTTTTCAACAAATTTAGCATCTTCCTTCAGCGCCCTATAATAATTAAAACCTGCAGTCATACCACCCTCTGCTGAGTAATGTTTTACATACTCAACAATGACACTCTCATCAATAGCGTTTTTCTGAACCGTCCAATTATTTATTTGAGCTTGTATATACTCTTTTTCTCGTCCTTTCGTTAGCATTTCAGGAATATCCTTAGCCATATGAAATCCATAATGCCAACTTCCTCCATGAAGTGCATCAGCATTTTCCGTACCAGGGATGGTACAATCCACCAACACTAATTTCTTCACTATATTCGGGTAAAGATGCGCCATTATATAGGCCACCTTGCCACCCATATCATGACCAATAATAACAGCTTGTTTTTCACCTAAATGCCCAATCAATGCTTTAATATCTTTAGCAATCGTTTGTTTATCGTACCCACTCAACGTTCGTTGAGATAATCCAAGTCCACGCAAATCGGGCGCAACTATTCGATATTTTTTTGATAATGACGTAATTGATGAGCGCCATTCGTAAGATGTTTCAGGCCAACCATGCAATAAAATAACTAGAGGACCTGTTCCTTGCTCAATATAATGCAACCGAATCTGATTAACATTAGCATAGTGGTCTATAAATGTATGGGTTGACGAAAAGCTTAAGCATGAATATATGATTAAACTCATAACCAAATTGCATCTTCTAAACATCTTCAATTTTCTTCCATACATAGGGGACTACCATTGCCTTTCATTAAAGTGATCAACTTTAAATATAAAACAAACCAGCATTCTATTCATATCACAACTTAGTAAGCCTAGCGCTCCGGAACTTGCGCTATGATGAAAATAAACAAGTACAATTACTGCTAATTTTGAGCTCAGAATAATACAAGCTCCTCTTCTTTAAGTAAATCGGTGACATCACGATGTTAGCTCATCTCAATTTTATCCGATAAAAATGACACTTAACTCCATGACCTAGATCTTGCTTATAAAACTGCATCTCGCATTTTTGCATGACACGTTGAGAGGCTAGGTGCTCTTCCGGGGCGAACGCAATAATAGACTCCGTCTTAATATTCTGCTTTGCCCATTCAATCAATGCTGCCAATGCCTCAGAAGCATAGCCCTTTCCCCAAAATTTTTTATGAAGCAAATAGCCAACCTCTATTTCTCCTGTATCAATTAAACCAAAGCCACAACGACCAACAAACTCCACTGACGCCTTCAAGAACATAACAAAATTAGGCAGTCCTTGCTTCTGATAAAAGTCAATCAATGAATCCATCCGCGCTTTTGTTTGCTCAATATTTTGAGTTCCATCTGGAAAAAATCGCCGTACTTCAGGATCACTATGTAATCCTGCAATGTATTCCAGATCATCATGTGTTAACAGACGTAAATGGAGATGTTTGGTCTCTATGATTATAGGCGTCATCAATTACTCTCAATCCGCATGAGCCAATAACTCACTCTTATGGTACAACTTAGTTTTAATTGCAGGCTCTAATTCAATCGGCCTAAAAAAATCAATCTTCGGCATATATACATCTTCCTGCTGCGCATACTCATTAATGATGGGATTCAATTCGTTATACATAAAATCACCCATGCGAGCAATATGATTGGCCTTACTATAATAAAGCCAATAAAAGAATCCTGGAAAATGCTCTTTTTTATGCGTGGCAAACGAATACATGACATAACGATCTTGGCCTAGATTGCGCACAATCATCATACCAGAACGCATCCCAAATTTTTCTTCTTTAAGATGATTAATGGCAGAATCAACTTGATTTTGCTCTGCAGCACGCCAAGGATAAATAACATGTTTTGTATAAACATCTTTTTTGTAATTGGAGTCTTCGCTCACAAAATCTTTTTTACACAGCTCTTCAGCCATTTGCGGTGTTGGCGACAAAAATATACTTTCATTTTTACCAAAAAACACGTTTATTGAAAAATGATCTATGCTCAACTCCCCTTCAATATTTTCTTTGAAGAGTCGTTGAATAGCATGCTGATGCCGATATGAAATATCGGCTTTATTTTGATTTGTCATACCCACAATCAATTCCTTCTGTAAAAATAGGTTGGCATTCTTTGAAATACTTCCACCTCAATGATTCAGGCTCCAAAGAAACCGCTGCCTAATATTTTTTAACGGCCCAAATTACACTATAATGACTTAACTTACAGAGTCTATCCCTGAGCTCAGGGATGCCCGTCAACCATTAGGTCAATTTGATAATTAAACTAATAAACTTCTACTTTTTTGATCAAAAAACATGAACGAAATACCTAACCAAACCCCATTTATATGGCACTCAGAAGTACGCGGATATGAGCTCGATCTTCAAGGGATCGTCAATAACGCCGTCTACCTTCAGTACCTTGATCACACCCGTGTTTTATACCTCTGTTCCAAAAACATTGACTGGGAGATCTGGCATAACAATGGATATAATTTTGTCGTTCGCCACATCGATTTACATTTAAAATACTCACTACGCCAACATGATCAGTTTTATGTAACCGCAACCGTCGAAAAACAAGGACGACTCAAAGTTCTATTTCATCAATCCATCTACAAAAAAGATAAAACTTTAGTTGCAACTGCCACAACCACCTGCGTATGCGTTTCAACGGCCACTAATAAACCAGTATCTCCTCCTGAATTTATGCAATTGTTACTCGATTAATTAGATCTTATGCACTATTCAACAAGGCTAAATTGGTTTTGGCAATTTCATTACGTGCATCTTGCATCGACTTAATAATCCGAAAATTACCTATCTTAGGCCTCTCATTCGTACCCCATCGATTCGCAGCACCAATCACCCCTCGCAACATCCCCTCCATTGCAGCTTCAATCATCGTCGTACAATGCATTTTTTCCTTGATGTTTTTTGAATACGTTTCTACAGTATGCGGACTAATCGCCAATATTCGGGCAATTTCCTTTACTGACTTACCTTGAGCCGCCCATATCAAGCATTCTTTTTCACGCTCACTAAGCTCTTCATCTTTTGGATAACTCCCTTTAATCACGGCTTTTCGATAAGATGAATTGTTAAGAATAAAGGAGCCTGCATACTCACGATTGTATTGAATGATCAAATCAATAAACTGATGCGTAAAATTAACACAGAAATTTTCGAAGTCAGATCGCGTATTCTGATAAATCTCATCACAGCTTTCAAATCCGTTTTTTTTGATTGCGCCAAAGATAAATGTGCATTCCGGGCACTCACGAATAATATAATATGCGCGACGCACACCGAACCGTCCTTCAAGCATTTGTTTAAACTTCAAAGAAACCGCAGCCGTTTGGTCACATAAGAAATGATCCAGCCCCATAATCGTTTCCAGCCGAAAGCAATAATCCTCTTTATATAATGCCTCGGCATAATAAGATTCCAACATATGAAAAATATTGGATAAAACAAACCGACTACCATCATTAAATACGATATACATCACGATATGATCCAAGCCAATTTTAGGTAGTTCACGGCAAAATGTTTCAATCTCTTGCCGATGTTTCAAACTTAAAATAAACGGTATCTGGACACCCATAGCTGCTATCTCTCCATTCCAAGTTGTTCTAAATGAAAAGAGGACGTCTTCTGTAGCGTATTTTTCTTTAACAAATACACGCCCAATAAAGACATCACGGCAGCTAAAGACAAATACAGCATGGGTGCGGTATCAATCCCTACATATTGGCAACTCATCATGGCGATCAAAGGGGTGGTCCCACCAAACAGTGACATACTTAAGTTGTAACTCATCGAAACACCACTGCATCGTACATTCGCAGGAAATACGGATGTAATGATAGGTAAAATGGATGCAGCAATCAGTGATAATAAAACAGCCGAAAACGCCACACATCCAACCGCAGAAAGAACACTACCGCGCACTAATAACTCAAAAATCACCGGTGCACTCAACAAAAAACAGCATGCTCCTGCAGCAAAAATCTTATAAGCTCCGAACCTGTCGACCAAAGAGCCAATGATCGGCACACAAAAGGTCAATATAAATAAGCCGATAAAACTCACTATCATTGCCTGATGTATGCTCATCTGTAAGTTCGCAATAAAATACGAAGGGAAATATCCGATTAACAAATAAATGTCCACCGCCAGCACACTACTTATAAGGCTGCTATAAATAATTGCAGGTAAATAATGTTTACATGCCTGCACCACAGGCATCTTAATGATGTTGCTTGTCTGAACAATAGCTTTGAATACGGGTGACTCTCGACACGATATTCTTAAATAAATAGCACATAGACCGAAAAGAAACGAAATCATAAACGGTATGCGCCAGGCAAAACGTAAGATTTGCGCATCGGTGTAAAACATAGAGATGAGTAGACTAACCCCAGCACCAATTAAAAGCCCCATGTATGTACTACACATGACTAAACTACCGTAAAACCCTTGCCGCCCTTCCGGAGCACATTCCAATAAAAAGATACCCGATCCAGTAAGCTCACCGCTTACAGCAATGCCTTGCAACATACGAAACACGATCAACAATATGGGAGCCGCGATCCCTATCGATGCGTAAGATGGCAAAAGACCGATAAAGATAGTCGGCAAAACAATTAACGAAATAGAAATAAGAAGCGACACACGACGACCATAACGATCGCCGATGTGTCCAAAAATAACGCCGCCAATGGGTCTGGCTATAAATCCACTAGCAAAAGCACTAAACGTCATCAGCAATGAAAAAAATGCATTTTGAGATGGAAAAAATAACTTGGCAATTACTGTTGCAAAATATCCATATAATGCGAAGTCGTACCACTCCATAACATTTCCTGACACAGTGGTAATGATAAATTTTAATCGATCATGTTTCATGACACTGACTCATTCGTGCAAGCGCTTGCACGAGTTTATTGATACCGACATAAACATCATTAATATTTTTTGCTACCATATTTGCCGGTGTACTCACGATTTTATGCGTTTCATCAATCACAATATCATTTGCAGAACAAGTCCGTGCTTGACAACCCATCGCATGGATTTGTGCAGCGATTGATTCATCATTACCGACAGTCAATGTAGCCCCAGGATATATTTTTGTGATCATCATGGGTGCAATACAAATAAACCCCATCGGTTTATTCAATTTTACTGCTTCATCGATAAAACACTTCACCTCAGGGTTAAAATTAAAGTCTGCTTTTTTCTCAAACCAATCACATAAAGTGGTCACGGCACCCAATCCACCTGGGAAAATAATCGCATCATATTCCGCAACGTGGGCCATTGTTATGGGTTTAATTTTTCCTCGAACAAGTCTTGCTGACTCTTGAAGCACTGAACGCTCTTCAGTCGCATTAACTGATTCCGTCAAGTGGTTGATCACACAAGGCTGTTTAACATCAGGTGCAAAAGCATCCCAAGTAATGCCTGCTTGATCCATAGATAATAACGTCAAAATCACTTCGTGAGTTTCAGAACCATCGTGCTGCCCACAGCCTGCTAATACTATTGCAAATTTACTCATAAACATTCCTTATTTTTTAGCCAGATAAAAAATGCATACAGTGATTATTAAATTTCACTGTGTTCTATATCTGACTGACTCAAGCGAATAATACCGTATTTGAAATATAGATCAATACTAATTCTCAATTTGTGAATTATTTTTTATAAATGACATGTTCGGTACAAGCATCCCCATTCCACAGATGCTTTGTGGTCTTGTAAGTCCACTCTGGGCCTAGGATGTATTGCACTTTAAAATTCATATAACAATGATCCAGTTTTGAGGAATCAACGCACCCTTTTAAATTTGGGAATGGATCATCATGAAATTGATAGACCAATTGATCGTCGGTTACAACGGGGAACTCTACACGCAATCCAACCAAGCTATCTCGCTCTGCAACCAGACGCTCAAATTCAGCTGGATTACCTTTTTGAGGAATTGCTCCGTAAGATTTTGATAGCCCTCTTTCCATCAAGGTAGCAAAATGTTGAAGCGCTTGGTCCTCGCCATATTGCTCTTTTAAAAGCTTAAATACATTTTCAAATAAACCAAAAAACGCTGCATTATAATTCATCGTTACACTCCTCTCTGATGTTATTTTTTCAACCTAAAACTTAACCCTTTTGGTAGAGCATACGCTCCTCTTTACACTCATCAAATCTCACAACAGACAGCTTTTTTCTTAAGAAATAGCTGCTTATCAATGCCAATATAGAAAACAAACTGATATAAATTCCTGGTGCAAAACTGGTGGTGTAATATTTTTCTACTACCATCAGTGCTAATGGCGTGGAACTACTAAAGACAGTGACACCTAAATTAAATGCCAATGACACCCCAGAATAACGTACGCCAAAAGGAAACAAGCCAACCAATATTGAAAAAATCACTGATGATATACAGGCCGTAAGAACTGAGAAAAACAGAATGGTGAATAAGATAAAATAAACATCACCGGTAGATAATGCATAAAACATGAGTGGTGCGACAATCGTAATACCTAATGCACCAAAATTATAAATGACTTCCGGCTTAAACTTATCGCAGTATTTACCAATAAACGGCGTTATCCCAGCAACGATTAGAATCGTTGCTGCAACTATACTTAAACTCGTGACATGTGAAACATTAAGATACGTATTCAAATAATATGGCATGTGTACAATGAGCACACTGGTGGTAATCGAGTAAATGGCAACAATTAAAAAACCATACAATAAACTCCAATGGTACTCACGGAATAGGGTTTTTGTTGGTTGTTGCACTAAAATATTGTTTTTTTCAGCAAGAGCAAATAATTTAAAATCATTCAGATAATATCTTAATAAAATTGCAACGATTCCGAATGGCAACGACAGGATAAACGGTAATCTCCACGCCCATGCATCGAGGGTATGATTGGACATCAAATGACTTGTCAGCGTACATACTAAAATACCTAAGATAACGCCGACCAATACACTTGATAGCACTGAGGCGCCTATCACCCCTTTGTTTTTAAAAGCATACCGCTCGAATAATAAAACAACCGCACCACCCTCTTCACCACTGACAGCTAAGCCTTGTATTAAGCGCAATAAGATAAGCACTATCGGTGCGAAACACCCTATTGTTTGGTAACCAGGGATTAAGCCTATTGAAAATGTTGCTATTGCTGAAATGATGATTGTTTTAGAAAGCGCGTTACTTCGACCTTTTTTATCACCCACATATCCGAAAATAAGCGATCCTAATGGTCTTGTCAGATAGCCACCGGCAAAGATGCTAAACACCACAAAATAAGATAAAAATTTGTTTTGAAAATTAAAAAATGTCTGGCTTATTTCAGTGGTCAAAAATGCATAAATGGTAAAATCATAAAATTGCATCATGTTACCCACTAAAGCACCAAGATATCGTTTATTTATCATATTTTGTCATCCGAATAATGTTATTTTCGAGTCTGATTATTCGATCCTTCTTGTCAGCGTTATATCCAATAATATTTTCATCAACAATGGGTGTAATTTGGTTAAAACAATGATCCCCCATTTGATAATACAATTCGCGCTGATCTTGCATTTGTAACACAAAATCATCCCCATTGGATTTGGTTGCAAAAGAGTATAAAAGTGTTAACCCTTCAATTCGTTTGATAAGAACAACACCTTTATTGATGCCATTCTTTCTTTCCATGGTATTTTTTAATAAACGGGCATACTGAGGATCATATGTTTCATCCCAGGTATAAAAATTAAAATTGTTATAATAACTGGGTGAAATTGAGCCGTTATACAAATAGCTCCCATCCTTAAAAATATTATACGCAATTTGTGGGTTGTAAGATAAAATAGACATTTTCCCCTCATGATCAACGACATTGAGCGAAAAATGATGGACATTATTGAGGCCAATAATTTCTTTATAGACTTTAGCTAATGTATAGCAATTTTCAAAAGACATTACTGCTGCATTTTCATGCAAAATCGGTGATTTGTGGCGAGGCAGCCGCATTATTTTTTCCATTAAAATACACCTATTCGACTATCGCGTCGATTTTAGCCAGCCATAGCAATATTTTCTAAGAACTCTTCCGTGATTCTTATTTCTAAACCTTTAAAAAAAGACTCAAAACACAGCTTAATCAATTGAACTCTATCATCACCCTCTGCATTTGCGACAATGATTTTATTGTACAATAAAAAACAAAAATCAATCGCATCACCGATTTTCGGATCAGGGATGTTTTTCAATAACGGCAACAATTCCTGTAATATCTTTTTAAACACAGGTATATCTACATTAGAATATTTGTTGATTTCAGAGATCAGTGGGATAGCAGCCGCATGCAACTCGCCTGTTTTTATCATCCGCTCCTGCTCTAATAGTATCCTATCTTCTAAATCTTTTTCATGGAATTCACCACAAGGGCTTCCACGGCCGGTCATCAACCAAGCCGGATCAACGTTAAATAATTGCGCGTAAGTTGCAACATTCTCTAATGTTAAAGCCCTACTCCCACTTTCATGCTGAGAATAAGTAGACGCAGGAATGCCACTTGCATCTATAAATTTTTTAGCAGAATAATATCCAGCAGCAATTCTTACTATTTTTAATCTTTTTGGTATATCTTGCAAAAAACTGGTCATATATAAGCACAATTAGTAACGATTCGCGCCATACTATATGGCATTTGAGAAAATATCTATATATTATTCTCATAAAAGAGAAATATTATATATCAATGATTGTATTATTGACAATTAGCAATCCATTCAGCAACTGAAGCAGAAATATCAGGAATTGATAACACCGTTGTACCCAACAAGGTTACATGCGCTAATGAATCCCAATGATTGAGGTGATCCCATCGACTAAACACCAAACCATCCCAACAATCATACTTTATAACCTGTATGGCGATTTTGTAAGTCTGCACGTTCTTGTGTTGTAAGTCGTCGTTCCATGCCGGTATTTGATCATATCTGGACTAAATTCGCAACTCCATTAGCGATGGGTATAGATGTTTTACCATCCAGTTCATCAGGACCCAATTGATACAAAAACGTCTCGAGCTTATCGGTTTGATCTGGAATATCTTCAATAGTTGGGTTTTCTAACCCACGCCACAGAATGTCTCGTGTCTCGTTGGGCGACGTCTTATGCATTTGCGAAAATGTATTGAGGTAATTTGATCTGAACGTCGGCATTAACTATTCACCACAATAATTTTGATGATGTCTAACATTGCATAGCTTCTATTTCTGTTAATTTAAACTTAATTTTAGTCCCTGCAAACGTCGCGCCCTACTTATCGCATCACAGTCCCCGCAAACGTCTCACCCTGTATTTTTTATTCAATTAATTCAATCAATTCATCCATTGATAACAAGTTACCTAAAAATTCTTTTTTCACTTCTTTTAGGTAACTTCTGAAAATACCTTTCACTGCAGGATGTTCTAAACCATGTTTACGATACCAATTTAATATAATGCTACTTTGACTTTTCATATGATTATCAAATTCATTCATCAACTCAATATGCTCTTCTGAAGTTAAATTTGTTATGTAGTTATTAATTTTTTTAGATATATATGCGTTGTATTTTTCGGTAGTAGCCGCTTCCTTGTCTTTTTTATTTTTTTCTTTTGCTTCTTTAATCTTACGTTTTTCATTTATAATGGTTTTACTTGATTTACTGATTTTATAATCTTTTTTTAATGCCTCAATCAAATATCCAGCTAATCCTCTTATTTTTCCAGCAAGAAAACTTTCTGATTGAACAATTACTTCTATTTTTTCTTGAATGTAGTTCCTATCATATTTTGAAAAAGTCTCATCTACCATGGGTTGAGAGAAACCAAAGGTATTGATTAATACGTTTGATAACTCATCATTAATGATGTCTTCCTGAGATAGGGGAGGGGTGTCTTGTATTGTTTTTGTAAGCTTGAATCTTATTTTTGTAACTTTCTGATTAACACGTTCTATTTCTGGGATAATCTTAATAGGAGAAAGAGTATTAACTTCACTTACTCCAATATCAAGCACTCTTTTCTTAAAGTCTTTAAATGCCTGATATTTATCATCAAAAACCCCCATTAGCTTTCTAAATACATCTATAGGGAACCATGGTGTTTGTGCCAAACCTCTGTAACGGATGCAGTTTTCGTAAAGTGCTAATCCATATCCAGATTTAAATTGTGATACTAACTCAATATTTACTCTTCCATATATTTCTGGTTGATATAAAAAGTCTTTCATAACCTTACTGTATTCATAGGAACAAGTACCGCTGGATAATTCAGCAGAGGCTAAAATTGAACTTGCTTTCCACTTTTTTTCATGGCCTGTTGAGCAATCAATAACATTCCATTCTATAGCTATGGTTATTAAACCTAATAATGCTTCTTTAAGCTTTCCGGTATCTTTGCTGTTATATCCGATAAGCGTGCATAAATCTTTTCCTTTGATTTCGAAGATTTGTTTATGAGGAAGGTCAGGGTATGCGTTAAAGAGCAAGGCATTAAATAGTTTTCGTTGAACTAATGTTAGGTTGTTAGAGCAATGTATAGCATTAACATGTTTTTTAAGTTCAAATGTTTTAGTTTTCTTTAATGCCATGCTATCCATAGATTTCTCCGTACTATTAATGAATCCGAGTACTCGGATTTTTCTTTAATCCGAGTACTCGGATTCATTAACAAATTTCTCAAGGTAATTAGAAAGATGGTGACACATATCTTCAAAGTTAATTAAATCCACGACATCTTTATTAAGAACAATAGATGGCAACCCACGATAATCAGATTTAAAAGTAAATAGTTTTTTCCCATTATGTGTCGCATAAGATACCGCGGAATTTAGTGTGTTTTTTGTTGTAGTTATTTGTTTGGTGTCAAAGAGTTTTTCTAATTTGGCTTGCGATGTAATCGTCTTGCCAATATGACCTGCTATTTTAAGGAGTTTCGCATGATTATCTTTTGATTGATTTAACAACTGAACTATCTTTACCGCAAATTGCTTTGATAACGTGTGTATATTAGGTATTTGTTGTACGATGTCTTCTGGTATTTTTGCATATGCCATAAGATCATTCAGCGTTGATGTTGAAAATCTTAATTTCTCCGCCAGCTCTTTTTCTGATTTAAATACATTATCTTGAAGTAATCGTTGATATAATAATGCATTAGAATAATTACTAACATCATTTCTTAGCTTGTTTTCTGCATCTTGTGATGCGATAGCATCTTGAACATTAGGAATTTCTTTACGTATTGCAAGAAAAGGGATTCCTAATTTTAAACATGCAATATGTCTTCTACGACCAAAAATAACCTCGTATTTTATATTACCATGTGGGTTAGGGTGGTGCCGTATTAAAGCTGGTTGTAATTGTTTGTGCGCTTTTATAGAGTCAATTAACCCATCAATATCACCAAACTCGCTTTCTTGACGATTAGCATATTTCCATGGCTCACATTCTTCCGGATTTACATAAATTAATTCTTGCTCTGAAAATTCGATACCTGACTGTGTTTTAAAATATGATCCTGTAGACTTATGATTAGCATAAGTAGTGACATCCCTTTTTATTTCTTCAGATGATTCAATTTTTTTAATTTGACCATTTTTCATTAACATCCCAAGCGGGCCGGAGTTATGAATATTTCTTTTTTTATTATCCATGATTTTCTCCATTTAACTGGGTTGTTCGAGCTTGTTTTTCCCAAATATCTTTGAAATTATTGATGATTTCCATGTTTACATCATCAAGATGCTGAAGTGCTCTTCGATATGCTTCGCGACTACCTCGAGGCTTTGAAACATCGTAGATAGTACCAATTTCATTAGCGGCTTTTGCAACTTCCACGGTTTCACACATATGATTAGTCAGGATATAGCGACCAAATTGTTCTCTCATCATGTTTTCCATTTGCAGAGCTTCATTACTTCCACTGTGTTTAGAAATTAAAATACGTAGATATTCTAATTTTTTTGTAGGTAATTCCTTGAACATATTCCGCAGTGTAGCTGTATACATAATAAAGCTTGAATAATCATTCATACTGGGAGGGATCGGGATAATAATTCCATCGCATGCGATAATGGCGTTTAAGGTGAGCAAGCCTAAATTTGGACCACAATCGATTAAAATAATATCATATTGATTTTTTATGATTTTTAAAGATTCTGTTAATCGAATGAAAGGTGAGCCTAATCGTTCATGATTGTTTTCTTTTTCATTTGGTAAAATTAAATCGCAATCTTGAATAGCTAAATTTGCAGGGATGATATCAAATCCATCAAAGTGCGTTTTTAATACGACGTTTTTGATGTTGTTGGGATTTGAAATTAAGACATTTGTAATTGTATCTTCATATCTTAATTCTAAATCCGGTATTAATCCGGAGCTAATTAGTGTTGCTGTACCTTGTGCATCAAAATCCAATAAAAGAACTTTAAGCCCCTCAATGGCTATTTTTTTACCTAAATCTACGGTTGTTTCTGTTTTACCAACGCCACCTTTTAAATTAGACACTGCAATAGTAAGAGATTTCGATCCTTTCGGTCTTTTATATCGAGTGCCTGCTTTATCTCGTAATACATTGATCGCTTCTAAGGTGTATTTTTTAGTTTTTCGACCAGTTTCAGAATCTTCATTTATGATACCTAGTATATCTGGATTAGATTCAAGTAATTTTCTGAAGGTTGGATCAGATACTTTTACCATTTTTGCAGCTTCAATTGCTCCCCAGGTCCGTGGTTTTTTTCTTTTATCTGGGCTAACCACATAATTTCTGAGTGCCAATAACATTTCGTTACCAGCTTGATAAAATTTATCCATCAGCTGCTCTGGCGTGTCAGTACCATAAGATATAATTTGAGAGTCTAACATATTATCCTTTTACTAAAAGTCAGAATTTTCATGTTTTAATTAATTTATCGCTCATTTTGTGAAAATGCAAGTAATTTATAAAATTCCCTATTTACAGTAGAAACACAACGTGTTTTAATTTTTTAAATAGTTTCTTATGTTGTTTAGGTGTGAAAAATATCAATGTTAGTAGAGGGTTAAGCCTATAAGGTGAGACGTTTACAGGGAATTGAGAGACGTTTGCGGGTTAGGTTGCGACATATACGGGTTATGTCGAGACGTTTGCGGGGCATTTGTTAGGTTTAAATGAGCAAGGGCGAGACGTTTACGGGTAGCGTGCGACGTTTGCGGGGATCTAAATGTTTAAGGGGATTGATTTGTCTAATTTAGAGCTTAAGGGATTGAGATTATTAAGAAATTTAGAGACTTCATTATCTGATTCTAATGGGAGAGATGGTTCCAATCTTAACATTATACATTTAGGGTTGGAATTATTACAGCCTGGAAAATATCAACCTAGAAAACATTTTGATGATGCGGTTTTGAATGAATTAGCTGACTCTATTAAAGTACAAGGCGTTATTCAGCCATTGATTGTAAGAAAGCTTGAGCTCAATCAATATGAAATAATTGCCGGTGAGCGAAGATGGCGTGCAGCTAAAATTGTAGGGTTGAAAGAAGTTCCAGTGATCATTAGAAATATTGAAGATAGTGTGGCATTGGCTTTTTCACTCATTGAAAATATACAGCGTGAAAATTTAAATCCAATTGAAGAGGCTATCGCGTTTTCTAAATTTCGTGATGAGTTTTCAATGACCCATGATGAAATAGCGAATATGGTAGGGCGGTCACGAGTCGCAGTAACTAATATGTTGCGACTATTGTCTTTAGAATCACGAGTGATGCAAATGTTGGGGGAACGAAAAATAGATATGGGGCATGCTCGAGCACTATTAACACTTGATCCTGAACAACAGTATCAGGTGGCATTGAATATCGTAGATAAACATCTGAATGTTAGAGAAGCAGAAGACTTGGCGAATTCGATGAAATTTCAACATGAGCGAGCCAATGATGGCGTAACGAATAATGGTCATGAAAAATGTGAGGATTGGAGCCAAAATTTATCATCTAAATTGTTAACTAAAGTATCTGTCAAACTAACTAAACAAGGAAAAGGTAAGGTGACTATACACGTTACGTCTGTGGATGAAGTAGAAAATCTAATTAGACTACTATAAAAAACCTACGAAAGGAGGGTTATTCAGTTCATGTTTTCTTGTCCATAACATGAGCAAAATTAAACTGTCGACATCGAAAACTTATCCACAATTTCTGTGGACAAGACTGTGAGGAAGGCATAAGTCTTATTGTCATCCGGGGCTTTTTGTATTTTTCTATCAAAATCCAATATGATTATTTTTAATAACAACATACTGAATTGTTAGCATAGCATCATAGTAATAGCGGTGCGTAAGACTCTAAAAATCCTGAGGGTCTGGGTCTGTTTTGTGAAGCTAAAATGCTTGCGGCCCTTTCTAATGCTGCATTAGCTGTTTTTACCCTTTCTTTGAAATCAGCTGCAATTTTTGTTCCATTCGCGTCAACTTTGTTTTTACCCGCCTTATATTCATCAAGAAGTTTAACTGCATCATCTACCGTGCTATCAGCCTGCGATACGACTTGATCTGTGTTCAAAGTGGTTGTAAGTGTTTTGTTAATGGATTGGCTTAATTTTTCAAGTGCCTCTTCATTAAAGGCCTCCGTTGCAGCAGAATGAATTTTGAGGGTGTCTAATAATCCCACTAGATCCTCCGTCATACTCGATAATGCAGAATTGTTTTCATCAAACGATGTGCTTATTTGTTTAAGATGATCTTGATCATGTAGTAAAGCCGTTGTGCCTTTTAATAATTCTTGATCGGTTGAGTCAAGTTGAGCGGCATTTCTCATTAACGAGTCTGTGAGTTCGGTTAATGATACTTTTGCTTTTTCAAAAATTTCACCAATCTGTTGTGTGCTGTCTACTAAAACGTCTTTTGTTGAATCGAGTTTGCCATTGATTTCCGTGAGTTTATTAATGTGTTCTTCCAGTTCAGAAATTTGCGCTTCAAAAACTTGAATGTCTTCAGCTTGTTGCAGGTTCATTTCGCAAAGGGAGGTCAATACAGATTCAAGACTTTCTTCAATTTCATTGATATGTTGTACAGATTCGGCAAGCGACTCTTCTAGTTCAACGATATCCTCTGCCAGTTTCTTGTCTCTTTTTAACATGGCGGAATGATGGCTTTCTAAGATTAAGGCCAATGCTGAGTAAAGAACAAAGGTTACTACAGCCAAAACAATCACCAAATTACAGGCAATGCCAATACACGCACCGATAGAAACAACGCTTGCAAGCATACCTAGCTTGACCCACCATTGTAAATCACCATAACTGCTGGCTAAATTATCAATAAAGCTGTCATTTGTATGGTAACGTTTGATAATGAGATCTATATTGGATTTAAAATTCTTAATCGTTTTTCCTTGCGCTAGAATTTTTTTTAATTGGCCTGTGGCATCGGTTTTTAACTCTTCTAATGTGCGTAGTGGCTTTTGTGTATCAGTGGTTTTTGTTTTATCTTCTGGTTTTGGCATGATAATTCCTCAAATGGATTATATTGATTTAAGAGGCGAACAATCTCATGCCGCGGTTGGGTGTTGATTGCGCGGCTGTAGGAGCCTCTTTTTTTGCTTCCAGTGCATCGGATAGCAAGGTAATTGTTTGGGTTAATTGTTTGTTTTCATCATGTAACGCGGTGATTTCATTGAGTTGACGTTTATTGGTTGACGATAAAGATTTAAACTCAACTTTAAATCCATTCACGGTTGATTCTAGTTTTTGAACAGTACTCGCTAAGCGCTGATTGTCTGTTCGCAGGTGTGTAATTTCGAGCTCTTTGATGGAACCTTTGTTTGTTAAAGCAGTCTGTAATAGCGATTGGGCTTCGGATAACTGTCTTGTGAGTATTTCTATTTCACCAGAACTTCTTTGGGTACTTCGTTGCAGAGATTGTTGTGTATCATCCAATCGCGCGACGACCTCTTTAAGCGCTTCTTCTTTTTCCACTAAAGCGTCTTTAGTCGTTTTTAATTGACGATTGAGTTCGGTCAATTCGGATTTAAGTTCTGTCAGTTCAGATGTTACATCACTTACTTTAGCTTGTGCGGCTTTTGCCGCATGATTGAGTTCAGTAGATGTCTTTTCCAACTTTTGTGCCGCAGTTTCTATTTTTGCGACTTTTGTATCTAATTTTTTAGTATTTGCCTGGATATGTTGTCGTTGCTCTTTGGCTTGTTGCTTTATTTCTTTAGAATCTTGAGCCGTTTGTTCAGCTAGATTGCTGGCTGATTGACGAACTTCTTGTTCCCTCGCTCTCAACTCTTCTCGAAGTCGTCTTTGCTCTCTATTCTCTGTGTCACTTTGATAACGACCAACGTAATAACAGACGGTACCAACAACAGCGCAGCAAACAACACCGACACACACTACAATAACGATGGGTAGTGTTATTGCACCTAAAATGATTTCAAGCATGATGATCTCCATATAATAAAGTTTTTTGACTGACGATGATCGAATTGGAGTAGGGTGGGGAAGTATTCATGCTTGATATCCTTATATTTGTTGTAAATGGTGTTGTAGGTCATTCCTTTGACGCTACTGCTTGTTATTGCTTATGATGGACCTTTTAATACAGGCTGTGCCTCTCTTAACGCGGCATATGTTTCGGGTAAATAGGTTGCAACAAGTGTCATCACTTTTTGGTGATGCGCGTCTCGTTCAGTGTAGAAAACGTTTAGTCTATCCAATGAAGTTTCATCTTCAGGTTCTAATTTTGGATAGGTATCTAAAAGTTCACTTAAACAATTGAGCATATCTGATCGTTGTTCGACGTTTCTATCATAAGATTCGATCGGTTGTCGGATCATGTATTGTGATTGATACGAGGTGAGTAGCATGGTTGTTTGCTTATATGAGGCACGCACATCGATCATAGAGGTTTTTAGTGCTGTGCGAATCTCAATCATATCGTTATCTTGAGAAGCAATTAGTTCAATGCACTCTTTTAATTTTTGTGTGACATTTTGACTGGTTAATAATTTAGGACCTGGTTTTGTATAAAAAAAACCAGCATAACAATCTGAAAAACATGCAGTAACGCATTTTATGCCAGCATTTAATGTTGAACATATCGCTGTAGGAATGTCATCTATCTCAGGAACGGGCACATGATTGCGCAACATATAACTTCTCCATTGTTTATATAAAAGTTTAAAAAATAGCATTGGTTTCCTCGACTCGTTCGTTAGCATCGAATATTTTTTGTTGCTCACGTTTGGCAAAGAAACTACCGAATAAAAGTCCTGTACCTGATGCCGCAGATAAACTTCCAGCGGCTATCCCAATTGCGAATGGAATCGTGCCAACTCCATAAGTTGCGCATAAAATGACAGCAGCGCCGCCGACGATAAGAATACCGGCAATGACACACATGGCTGTGCTGCACATCATTTGGAGCAATAAGCTTGGTTGAATATGATCGTAGGTTAAATCGTGATTGAGTCTTTCAGAGATGTGATATTTAAAGGTTTGTTCTCGTTGGTAAGGATCTTGAATTTTGTTTGCTTTGAATGATGCAATCACATAAGCATTGCGGGCCGTAGCATAGGTATGTGAATAGACATAGCAAGCGGCGCGTTTTGCTTTTTGGTTTTCTGTTGCATCTCTTGAGAAAGCGGCTTGATAATGTGAGTTATTTTGGTCATCTGCTGCGTTTATTTTTTCCGTTATTTCAGCCACGGTATCAGCAAAAAAGTCCTCAACCTCTTTTCGAACGAGGGTTTTGCGGTGGCTGAAGGTACGTCTTGCCGCTTTAAGACTCCGATCGTGGGCAAATTTAAGATTAGCTGAGTCAGCAACACTGGCTGAGAATAGTGTTGCTTGGCCTGAGGCTTTTAAGTGCTCCATGGCCCCAAGCATGGCTGCCGAATCAGCGCATTCTTCGCTGTGTTTTTTGGCGGCATCGGAAGCGGCTTTGCTTGCTGCATTACAAGCATATTTGTCAGATGATTCGTTCGCAGTGTAAGCATCAAATGCAAGCGTAAGTAATTCATCGATGGTTTGTTGTCTCATCGTTCACCTCATAGAACATAGAGCAATCCAGTGATTGAAGACGTGTAAATTTTACAAGCGTCAAAACTTGGATGCTAAATGAATACCTTTAGTGCATGAGACACAGAATTTTGAATGGGTTTTAAAAAGATAAGAATTGAATTGTTCATGACCACGTTTCCTTATGTTGAAGTTGAATTAGGTTAGTTGGTCAAGATCCGTCGAGACTTTTAATGTAACCTATTATCATCATGCCGAGGAAAATATAAACAGTCAAGGGGTTTTAAAGGATTTTTAAGTGCGAACCCCACTGCCATAGGGTCGTGTAATAATTTCGAGAAAATGGCCATCTGGATCTAGAAAATAACATCCACGACCGCCATCATTGTGATTGATTTTTTGTGGTTCTGTGTGTCCTGGATCAGCCCAATAGGACATTTGTTTAGTAGCAATTCGGTTGAAAATGTCATCAAATTCAGTTTCACTGACTAGGAATGCGAAATGGCGTGGCTTGATCTCTTGGGATGTGGTTCTGAAATCAAGATTAACATCATTATTCATTTTGACTACTACAAATGGACCAAAGTGGGTAGGGGAGGGCAGACCTAACATTTCACTTAAGAATTTCGCAGATAGCTCTGCATTTTTTGATTGAATGATGGTGTGATTAAATTTTATGGTCATTGGAGTGAGTACATTGTTAGCGGAACTTGTTTATAGACTGCCAGAAAAGAAGCTTCAAAGCTATATTGCATGTGCGCTAGCAACCTTTCTAATTTCGTAAAAAGTAAGTATGTTTAAGATTAAATTGGCACTTTATACCCACCGATGTGGAGAATTAAAAAATGAAAACATTTTTGGTAACAGGTTGCTCACGTGGGATTGGATTAGCGACATCGCGTTGCTTAAACGAATCAGGTTATCAAGTCGTTGGTATTGCACGCAAGAGATCGGATATTGAGTTTCCAGGAATTTTATATTGTGCTGATTTAACGAATGCGGATGAAACGATGGCGGTGTTAACTAAAATCAAATCAGAGCATTCTATTGATGGCATTATTAATAATATTGGTGATGTGCAACCTGCGTTAATAGAAAATACAACGATGGACTCGTTTTTTGAAGTGATGGACTTAAATTTAAGGCCTGCAATACAAGCGGTGCAAACGTTCTTGCCGGATATGAAAGAGAAGCGATGGGGTCGAATTGTCAATATTGCAAGTCGCGCTTTACTGGGTAAAGTAGGGCGGTCTAGTTATAGTGCTGCCAAAGCAAGTCTTGTTGCCCTGGCGCGGACCTGGGCTTTGGAGTTTGCTGAGTATAATATTACGGTGAATGTTGTTGCACCTGGACCGGTACAAACAGAAGCCTTTTCAAATAATTACCCCAAAGGTAGCGTTGAAGAACAGCGATTAATCGCGGCGTTGCCGTTAAGACGAATCGGTTTACCAGAAGAAGTGGCGTATGCAATCGCTTTTTTCCTTGATGAGCGAGCGAGTTTTATTACAGGGCAAACACTTTTTGTGGATGGTGGTGGTAGTGTTGGGGTCGCTTCTTAAATTTAACAATACGGAAATTTAAGTGCGCAGTCAGAGAACCAATGTTTCAATTTGGTTCTCTGACTGAGATCTAGATGGAGCTAATACGACTAGCAGTGCTTATTCTTTATTTTTTCATAGCATTTATGATACTGGTTGCATGTCCTTCGATATCACCGTTGTTAGAGCTCAGTGAAAAACTGGCTACTTGTTCATATAGGCCATCTCGATCATCATGCATTTTATCCAAAAGGGCAGCAAAATTATCTACTGGTAGTAATGGACGATAATCACCTTCTGAGGTGCGCTCTACTTGTATATTTGTACTGACTTTTAGGTAAACAGTGAATTCTGATTTTAGTAACTCACGCGCTTTTACATCGCAGATGATGTTTTCATCCGTGGTGACAACTATATTTTCTTTCGTGATTTGATGAGATAAGATTTCTGTCAAGCAACGATTAAACGCTTTCTCGCCTTCTGTACCAACAACTTGGGATACCGTGCGTCCAATATGAGTCACAGATCCAAGAATATCTGCATTAATAAATTTCCAGCCAAGCTTTTTAGCCACAGCTTGTGCGAGAACACCTTTCCCAGCACCTGAATGGCCAATAATGAAAATGCGTTTTATGCTGCTCATGTTAATGCTCCTCTATGAATAAGTGATTTCACCTGTCCTGTAGGATATCACATAAAAATCTCATGAATCATGGCATGTGCTATGATTTAATAAATTGAAATCAAAAGATAAGTGGATATGCACGATAGTTCTGAGGTCAAAAGTCTACCTAAGCAATTGATGCCATTTGTGTGGCATTATTTAAAATATAAAAAATGGCATTTGTTCGGATTTACTCTGGTGGGGTTGCTCTGGGCAATTGATATGTCGCTTAGTCCCTATTTGTTAAAAGTCATCATTGATACCGTGATAAAGTATTCGGCAGATCAATCAAGAATGATAGCGGCTATATTACTTCCTGCGGTGGTCTATGCGTCTATGTCCATTATTATCAATTTAAATTTTCGCTTATACGATTATGTTAATTTACGCTTATACCCCGATCTTCGCGCCACAATGGAGAGTGATTTGGTTTCTTATTTGCTACATCATTCGCATACTTTTTTTCAAAATACATTTGCGGGATCCGTTACTAAAAAGATAACAGATATGATGGAAAATATTGAACAACTCATCAGCATCCCCAATGAATGGTTTTATCCAAGAATTTTTGCAGCGGTCATTGCCTGTGGCACATTATTTAAAGTAGTGCATCCCTTGTTTGGGTTTATATTGTTTGCATGGGCCGTTATATTCGTTTTGCTTTCCTATATTGCATCAAAGGGCTCGGAAGGTTACTCGAGAGCTTTTTCAGAAAGCATTTCTAAATTGTCAGGCTCCGTCTCTGATAGTGTATCTAATGTGATGAGTATTAAATTATTTAGCAATATTGAACATGAGGTGTCGCATATTAATCATGCTCTTAAAGGGGTTGTAAAACGTGACAGAGCCTTGCAGTGGTACAATTTAAAAATAAATTTTGTACAAGGCGTGGGTGGATCTATTTTGATTATATCCATGCTGACCTCATTAATTTACGGTGTTAAACAGGGTTGGGTGAGTGCAGGGGATTTTGCATTAGTATTAACGTTGTCGATAAGCTTCATGTGGGGTATACATGATGTGGGTAAACAAATGCAGAGGTTTTCAAAAGTGGTGGGTACGTGTAATCAAGCGTTAAGTATTATTCAGCAGCCCCATGAAGTGATTGATAGTCCAAATGCCCGACCATTACAGGTTACAAGAGGTGAAATCCAATTCGACCGCGTCTTTTTTCAGTATGCAAACAATAAACCTTTGTTTAAGAACCTTGAGATCACAATAAATCCTGGTGAAAAAGTAGGGCTCGTTGGTTATTCTGGTGGTGGAAAGTCGACGTTTATCAAACTGATTTTGCGTTTAATTGACATACAATCAGGTAATATCTTAATTGATAATCAAGGCATTACAGAGGTGACAAAGCATTCCTTAAGAACGCAAATAGGGACAATCCCACAAGAGCCTGAGTTATTTCATCGAACCATTATGGAAAATATTAAGTTTGCACGTATGGATGCCAGTGATGAGGACGTGATTGAGGCGGCTAAAAAAGCCAGGTGTCATGATTTTATCATGGAGTTGCCGGAGCAGTATCAAGCGTTAGTCGGGGAGCGTGGTGTCAAATTATCAGGTGGTCAAAAGCAACGTATTGCCATAGCGCGCGCATTTCTTAAAAATGCGCCTATTTTAATTTTAGATGAAGCAACCTCATCGCTTGATTCCATGACGGAGCGAGAAATTCATGAGGCACTGCATCAGGTGATGGAAAATAAAACTACCATTGTGATTGCGCATCGCTTATCGACTTTAAAAGATATGGATAGAATACTCGTTTTTGTGAATGGTGAGATAGTTGAAGATGGTGCGTTAAATGCATTGTTAGAGAATAAAGATAGTCATTTTTATAAGCTTTGGAAAATGCAGGCGGAGGGGTTTATACCTAGTGTTTCGGTAACTAATTAGTGTGTTAGGTGTTACGGCCCGCTTTCATAAACACGTCGGCCCGCAATCAGAGCATCAAATTGGCCCGGATTAAATGCGAATGAAATTTAACTTCGGCTCACCATGCTAAAATATATACAGTAAGGCATGTTTAGATCATTTAACGGTTATTTTGTTTGCTTTACATCCACAAGAATACTATGAATTATACCTATCAGCTTATATTGATTTTCTCTATGGGTTATTTTGTTTATTTCATGCGATTTTTCATCAGGAATTCCACCACCAGAAAAACGAGCGTTTTTCTGGTGGGTTGAAAGCAGAAAAAAATCTAATATACTTACTGTCTCACCAAACGTGGGTTTAGATTTTGAGGATGCATTTTTTCAGAGGACCGATAAGGGTTAATATCCAATCCCCCGCGTCTCGTATAACGCCCATAAACTGTAAGTCTATCTGGTTTGCAACAGTTCATGATATCCACAAATATTCGCTCGATGCATTGCTCATGAAACTCATTGTGGTTACGAAAAGAAACCAGATACTTCAATAGCCCTTCTCGGTTGATTTGCATGCCTTCATATGAAATTTGCACACTGCCCCAATCAGGTTGATTGGTCACAAGGCAGTTAGATTTTAATAAATCAGAGTAGAGCGTTTCTTCGACTCGGCTCTCTTCTGTAAAAAGATAATCCGGCTTAACTAGGTAAATATTACAGGTTATATCCAGATCATCTATACATTCTCCTGTGAAAGCGGTTTGAATCCGTGAAAGTTCTTTTTCCCTTAAAGATAATATTCTGACGTACACATCTCCTTCCAGGCGCTTTGATAAATCCTGTTCTACTGTCTGTCTAACTTTATCAATGTCTTTAAATTGGGTGTTGTTGAACGAATTAAAATACAGTTTCAGCGATTTTGATTCAATCAAATAAGGGGTGGCGCAATCATACATTATCTCTGCGACCGCCACACAGGGTTTGCCTTTTTCATTAAGCCAGGAGACTTCATAATGATTCCAGCAATCAAAACCGAAAAAGGGCAGATGATTTTGAATGCCAAGTTCTTTGCGTTTGGCTATTCGCGGAATGGCAAATAATCTATCCGGATTGTAACTGGGATCAGTGGATGATATTTGCCCAAGCTCGGATTTATCAGGATTGGTTTGATATTTTTTTTCTAATGTCTCACTCATACGATGAGTCTCCAAAATATTAATGATCTGCAGCGTGCTGTTCCAGTTTACGGGTTGGCCCGCCTCGATTTGACTGGCAATATATGTCGTCAAATCAGATGCCTCAAAGATTCGCCGTGCTTTATCTTTTAGAGCCTCTGCCTGAAGACGCATCGAAGCCAGTACTTGAAACTCTGGCCTTTCCAGAATTTCTTTAATGGATGTCAATGAAAAACCCAGAAACTTTAAAGTAACCACCTGCTGTAACCGAATTAAGTCATTATCTGAATAAAGACGATAACCCGATTCTGAGCGCTGCGCTGGCTTTAGCAATCCAATATCATCATAGTATTGCAAGGAACGAATGCTCAAAGCCGTCATTAGACTGATATCTTTAATTTTATGGTATTTCATTTTCCCTCCGTCATTGAGTATATTTTATCACGTAACGTGAGGGTCAATAGCAAGTATTAAATTTTTCAAATACATCTTAAAGAGGTGTAAGCACACATGAATCGAGTAAGTATCAGGTTATGTACTCTGATTTTTGGTCGCAAATAATTTGGGTTCATTTGCAATTAATGTGGGCCATCTCTCTGCTAGTAGCAATTAAAGTGAGCCGAATCTAAATCTCATTCGCATTTAATTTGGGCCAGTTTTATATGCTGATTGTGGGCCGTTACAGTTAGGTTATGAAATGGTTAGGAGATAAACATTTAATGGTCTTGAGTCTTTTGTTGAAATGCAATTTGCTGCGGGTATTCTAAAATCATAAAATGTTCATCATAAAAATCTGTATCAATCCTTAGTGAGCGGGGCTCTGTTCCATAAATCTTAAATCCATTTTTTTGGTAAAGAGCAATGGCAGGTTGATTGCTCGTTACAACGGTTAAGTGTAGTTGGAGAACGTGTTTTGCCGCATGCTTGATGATCATTTTTAGCAAGGCATCTCCAATCCCATGATGCCTAAAATCAGACCTTGTATACATTGCGATGATCTGGCCACGGTGATTGGATTTTTTAGATGAGTGAATAAAAAATCCGGCGCATCCCACGATTTGATTGTGGATGAATGCACCAAACATGTCGCAGTTTTTAAAGCCCTGTTGAAAGTCTTCGCTGCTTAATATCGACTCTTCCTCATAAGAAGATCCGAATGCTTCAGGGCTTAACTTCAGTGCTTCAAGACGTAATGCGCGAAATGCATCCCAGTCTTTTTCTGTTAATTTTCGAATATCCACGATTTTTTATTCCCTATCCAAATGGAGTTTCATACCAACATGTGTTGATTCAAACCCCAATTTTTCATAGAAGGATTTTGTTTTAGGGCGTTTAATATTCGTCGTTAATTGAATGATTGTGGCACCATGCGCTTTTCCCAGATCAATCGCCTCTTTAATCATCCATTCACCTATTTTTTTCCTCGACATGATGCGGCAATGCGTACGGCTTCAATTTGTAATCGTGTTGAACCTGTATAGGTGAGGGATGGCATAAGCGTGAGGTGACAGGTGCCTATAACTGTTTGTGCTTCATTAGTAACCACCATTAAAAATTGATTGGGATCTTTGTTAATTAATTCAAAAGCGGTTAAATAGCGCGGAGCGATAGTTGTGTCTGATTGCTCACGTGTATTACCTAACTCATCATCAGCTAGAAGGGCAATAATCGAAGGTAAATCATTTAACGTTGCTTTGCGCAGATGCATGGTATTTTTATCCCAATGTATGCATAAATTGAAGGACATCTTTGTCACATTGTAGCTCAACAAATTGCACGTGCGGATATTTTATTTTTAGCTCAGCTAATAGCTTAGAAACCCTTTTTTCGAAACCCCACATATAGGTTAATAAACTCCAGCGAACGGTCTCTTGGCAGTTTAATGCGCGATCATCAATATGTGGGTTCTTATGGAATAGTCGCTTAAAAACACGCCAGTAGCAGATGTATCTTGGAAAATTAAAATACAAACACATGTCGGCCTGGCTATAGCGCATTTCATAGGATTTTGTTGAATTCCCATCTATGATCCAGCATGGCTCTTCCACAAAAGATTGTTGGATGGACAAAAATGCTTGATACTCACGTTGCTCCCAATTCTCAACAAAAAAATGTTTGTCTAAATGAAAGAGAGGGATGTTGAGTTTTTTGTGCAAAGCCATCGCGAAGGTTGATTTACCTGCGCCCGATCGGCCGATAATCATGATGCGTTTTATGTTTTTATTCATTCAAGAGATCTTTCATTTGGTTTTGCTAATGTCTGCAAATTTAGCAGAATTGACGAGTTTACAATAGTCGCTCGTATTGATTGCTACAGAACGATCGAGCCGGCCTGCGTTAAAAAATATTTTTTGATGGTCCTTGATCGCATTATCAATAATCAACAATACATCGTCGTGAAATGAAAATGGCGGTATGGAGCCTGAGACGCAACCGGTTAATTCTTCACTGATCTCATGTGTTGCAAATGATGCGCCTTTTACACCCATGAGTTTTTGTAACGCTTTGCTATCAAGATTGCGCGTGAAGGGTAGGACGACCAAGCAGTAACTGTCCGGTTTTATTAATTTAATCACAATAGCTTTGGCGCCACAGGTTTCATCTAATCCATGAAATTGTGCAACGTGTGCTCCATGACCTTCTTGATGATGTTCTGCTTCAGTATATTTGACGTGATGTTCATTAAATAATGCGATGATGCGTTCATAGATAGAGGCCATCACATGTTCTCCTCAAGATTAAAATGACTGGTATTTATTCCACCACATACGATGACTAAAATGGATTGATAATCTCGAATGATTGGATGGTTAGCGTATACCAATGAAAGAGCGGCGCCACTGGCGAGTTCAACCAATAAACGCTGGTCTTTTGCAAAGGAAATACTTCCAAGTTCGGCATCTTTATCGCTGACAACAATATTTTTAATGGGATGTTCAAGTGTCCATTGCAATAATTTTGGCGCAACATAACTTGCTCCAAGGCTTGTGGCTTTACTGGTGATTGCTTCTAGTTTGACAGAACGATTTGCTTTAACCGATTGTGCAAATACATCAGCGCCAATGGTTTCAACAGCCATGAAAGGAACCTCATTCCAGCCATGTCGATGCATGCCTTCTAAAATACCACAAGCCAATCCACCGCCACCAACAGAAACAATCACGGCATCTGGCATAGGTAAATGTTCGGAGACAACTTCATCGATAATAGAGGCGTGCCCATGCCAAATGTCTGGATGATCATAGGGGTGAATATAGAAAGCCTGATGCTCTTTTGCAAAACTCATGGCGTTTATTTGTGCTTCACCGGCATTGTTGCCTGCAATAATGACGTTTGCGCCAAACGATTCAATCGCTTTAATATAGATGGGATGACTGCTACTTGGAATAAAAACGGTCGTGGGGACACCTAATTTCATGCCAGAGTAAGCCACAGCAACACCTGCATTCCCGCCGGAAGACGCAACAAACGATTGAGCACCTTTTGCGAGCTCTTGTTGGCATAATCGACCAATGCCACGTAATTTAAATGAGCCTGAGGGTTGTAACGACTCTAGTTTGAAAGAGACGTCCTGCCCATACAGGGTTTTAAGCGTTTGAGACTGTATTAGGGGGGCTAGCCGCAAACCTCAGAAATTTCCGGACAACTTTTGAACACCGATCATTTAGGTTTTTGCGAATTTACACCAAGGTAATCATATGGACTCATCTAGCAGCAATTTAAAAGGGAGGACGAGTCCATATCATTATC
>JAUYSP010000077.1 GCA_030696305.1 Legionellaceae bacterium
CCATCTGGAATAGAAATGGTAATGCCAGGCGACAACGTCAAATTGGTCATCAACTTGCATGCACCAATTGCGATGGATGAAGGCTTGCGCTTTGCTATACGGGAAGGTGGCCGAACTGTCGGTGCCGGTGTTGTTGCAAAGATCATAGAGTAAGATAGCAACAACCAGAGAGATAGGGTGATGAATAATTCATCCTATCTCAAAAAAATAGGCCAGTAGCTCAATTGGCAGAGTGGCGGTCTCCAAAACCGCAGGTTGGGGGTTCGATTCCCTCCTGGCCTGCCAACTTATTAAACAAATAGAGTGCTATGCAAAATTCCAAAATGAAATTTCAAGAAATATTAGCATGGTTTGCTATCGTTCTTATTACAATTGCTGCTTTCTTGGGAACATACTATTTTCATTTTTCAGGTCCTATCTTAGCCTTAGTTTGGCTTGGTTGGACAGTATTTGCGTTGACTTTTGCTTATTTTACAGGAAAAGGCAAACAAGCTTTTTTATTTGCAAAAGAAGCAAAGACTGAGTTAGACAAAGTTGTTTGGCCTAGTCGTCAAGAAGCTACACAAACTACCTTTATCGTAATGATAATGGTTACAGTTACAGGCTTTGTATTGTGGGGGATAGACTCCGGCATGATGTGGGCTATCGGGAAAATTACACAATTAGGTTGAGATGACGGTGGAAGAACAAAAATCAAAGCAGTGGTATATAGTTCATGCTTATTCAGGATATGAAGGTTTTGTTATGCGCGAAATAAAATTGCGTGCTGAACACCATCACCTTGTTGATAAGTTTGGAGAAGTTGTCGTTCCTGCGGAAGAAGTAATTGAAATGCGAGCTGGACAAAAACGTAAAAGTACTCGTAAATTTTTTCCAGGATACGTTCTAGTAAATATGGTTATGAATGACGAAACATGGCATATGGTTCGTGCAATTCCTCGTGTTTTAGGATTTATTGGTGGTACCAGTCATACGCCTACCCCTATATCTGATAAAGAAGCTCTAGCGATTATGCAGCGCGTTGAAGAAGGCGTAAGCAAGCCTAGACCAAAAATATTATTTGAACCAGGCGAAGTTGTTCGCGTCAAAGAAGGCCCATTCGTTGATTTTAACGGAGTTGTCGAAGAAGTAAATTACGAGAAAAACCGTTTAAGAGTTGCGGTTTTAATCTTCGGTCGCTCGACGCCTGTTGAGTTGGAATTCGGACAGGTTGAAAAAAGTTAAACCTTTTGAGATAATCTATCGGCCCAGAACGCCATCAAGTTCGATCTGGGTTGTTATCAATTGAATGTTCTTAGTTGTATTTTAATGTGAAACCGGGGAGCTAATTTAAATTAGCGTTATACCCACAAAGGAGTCGACATGGCTAAAAAAGTAGAAGCATATATCAAGCTACAAATTCAAGCTGGGAAAGCAAATCCTAGCCCACCAGTTGGACCTGCATTGGGTCAACGTGGTGTTAATATTATGGAGTTTTGTAAAGCATTTAATGCGGCAACGCAACATCTGGAAGCAGGAATGCCTACTCCCGTTGTTATTACGGTTTACACGGATCGTAGCTTTACATTCATTATCAAAACACCTCCGGCATCTGTATTACTTAAGAAAGCGGCTGGACTTAAAAGTGGTAGTGCTACGCCAAACACTAAAAAGGTTGCAACACTTCGACGTGCTCAGTTAGAAGAAATTGCTAAACTGAAAGAGCCAGATTTAACGGCTGCAAGTTTAGATGCAGCAGTTCGAACTATCGCTGGAACAGCGCGTAGTATGGGCATTGAAGTTGAAGATTTAGAGTAAGGGGTTACTACTATGACAAAATTAACAAAGAAAGTTGCAGCGATTAGAAAAAAATTAAAACCTAATCATGTATACAAAGCTGAAGAAGCGATTGTATTGTTACAAGAATTTGGCAGTAAAAAATTTGTTGAAGGTGTTGATGTGGCTGTTAATATGGGTCTTGACCCAAGAAAGCCAGATCAAGCGTTACGCTTGTCGACCAAACTGCCGAAAGGAACAGGTAAAGTTGTTCGCGTAGCGGTTTTTGCTCAAGGTGACAACGCTACTAAAGCCAAAGCTGCTGGAGCTGACTTAGTCGGTTTTGAAGACCTAGCAGAACAAATAAAAGCTGGTGAAATGAATTTTGATGTTGTCATTGCTACACCAGATGCTATGCGTATTGTAGGGCAGCTAGGTCAAATTTTAGGACCACGCGGTTTAATGCCAAATCCAAAAGTAGGCACAGTAACAACAAATGTAGAGGCAGCTGTCACTGATGCTAAATCAGGGCAAGTTCGCTACAAAACAGATAAAAATGGTATCGTTCATTGTACTGTAGGCAAATTAAGTTTTGCTCCAGTCGATTTATTGGAAAACATCACAGCATTAATGAATGACATAAAGCGAGCTAAACCAGCAACTTCTAAAGGCGTGTATATTAAGAAAATTACACTGTCTTCTACGATGGGACCTGGAATAGCTATTGATCCTGCATCAATACTCGTGTAGAATTCGTTGCCATTTTGTAAGAGTTTCACGGCATAGACATAGGTTTATTGCTGTCGAAGACCGCAGGTGCAAAAGCTTAATATACAGAAAATGCTATGAATAAATAATCGTTGATATCATGTAAATGGTATCAACGCTCTTGCTCGTTGTTTTTATGTATTCCCTGCGCAGACGGTGAACCGGCTCCTGTACTGAGCATGCTCCGTATAATTTTGAGACGGCCACCATAACTGTCAAATCAATATGATTTGCACAACTTAGGAGGTCAGTAACGTGACATTAACTTTAGCTGCAAAAAAAGCTGTAGTTGAAGAAGTGACATTAGTTGCTTCAAAAGCTGTTTCGGCAGTTGTTGCTGATTATCGTGGTTTAACTGTTAATCAAATGACACAACTCCGCACAGAAGCGCGCAAATCTGGCGTGTACCTGCGTGTAGTGCCCAATAATTTGGCTCGTCGTGCATTTGAGAAAACAGATCTTGCTTGTTTGAGTGATCAACTCGTTGGACCGTTATTTGTTGCTCTATCTACAGAAGCACCAAGTGATGCTGCACGATTACTTAAAGAATTCTCAAAAACATTTGAGAAACTTGAAGTTAAAGCATTGTCTGTTGGCGGACAAATCTATAGTGCACAACAACTTGATTTCGTTGCCAGCTTACCAACTCGTGATGAAGCGATTGCTAAACTGATGTACGTCATGAAGGCACCAATTGAGAAGTTCGTGAGAACACTTGCTGAACCGCATGCTAAATTAGTTAGAACTATAGCTGCTATCAAAGATACAAAAGAAGCAAGTTAAACCCCGATAATTTTTATTTTAAAATTTTAACTTAGGAGCTAGAAATGGCTGTGAAAAAAGATGAGATCCTAGATGCTATAGCAAACATGTCTGTTATGGATGTTGTAGAGTTGATTGAAGCAATGGAAGAAAAGTTCAACGTATCTGCAGCTGCTGCTGCTGTTGCTGTTGCTGCTCCAGCTGCTGCTGCTAGTGCTGCAGAGGAAAAAACAGAGTTTGATGTTATTATGACAAGCTTTGGCGAAAACAAAGTTAACGTAATTAAAGCTGTCCGTGGAATCACAGGACTTGGCTTGAAAGAAGCTAAAGATTTAGTTGAAGGCGCTCCGTCAACAATTAAAGAAAGCGTTTCTAAAGCTGAAGCTGCTGATATTAAGAAACAGCTTGAAGAAGCTGGCGCAGCTGTTGACGTTAAATAATTTTTATTGTTCGTTTGTGATAACCCGGCCATGTGATCATGGCTGGGTTTACGTGTTTAAAAACATTTAATTTTATAGAGGAACCACCATGGCCCAAGCAGTTGCTAACCCTCAATATTCGCATGCTGAGAAAAAACGATTCCGCAAGAGCTTTGGTAAACAAGCTGATAAAATGGAGATTCCAAATCTTCTAGAAATTCAGCTCAAATCATATAGAGATTTTTTGCAAATTGATAGTACATCTAAAAACCAACAAAACAATGGTTTACATGCCGCATTTTCATCTGTTTTTCCCATTCAGAGTTTTTCTGGAAACGCTCGACTAGAATATGTTAGTTATAGTTTGGGTGAGCCTGCATTTGACGTCCGTGAATGTAAATTAAGAGGATTAACTTATTCAGCACCTTTACGAGTTAAAATTCGTTTAGTTGTTTTGGATAAAGAAGCATCTGGTGATCCAAAGCCAGTTAAAGATATTCGTGAACAAGATGTGTTCATGGGCGAAATTCCACTAATGACAGATGTTGGAACATTTGTTGTAAATGGAACAGAGCGTGTTGTAGTATCTCAATTACATCGCTCACCCGGCGTAATATTTGAACATGATCGCGGTAAAACACATTCATCGGGCAAACTATTATATTCTGCCCGTATCATTCCTTATCGTGGGTCGTGGTTAGATTTTGAATTTGATCCTAAAGATTGCGTCTTTGTGCGTATTGATCGTCGTCGTAAACTACCTGTTAGTATTTTGCTTCGTTCATTGGGTTACGAAACAGAATCTATTTTAGCTGAGTTTTTCGAAACAACAGCTTGCCATCTTAAGAATGGCGAATTTCATATCGATTTAATACCCGCTCGTTTACGTGGTGAAATTGCATCGTTTGATGTGATTGTACCGGAAACAGGCGAAATTATTGTAGAACAAGGCCGACGTATTACAGCCCGTCATATTAAGATGATGGAAAAATATAATATGAAGGATCTTGTTGTACCACGTGAGTATTTAGTAGGAAAAGTACTTGCTAAAAATATTATGGATACAACAACTGGTGAGCTAGTAGCTCAAGCTAATGATGAAGTTTCAGCGGAATTGTTAGATAAATTACCAGAACTTGGTATTCACTCGTTTGATATGATTTATACCAATGATTTAGATCATGGCTCATATATTTCAGATACTCTTCGAATTGATCCTACTTCATCTCAATTGGAAGCTTTGGTTGAAATATATCGAATGATGAGACCAGGCGAGCCACCAACTAAAGAAGCGGCTGAAGCACTATTTAAAAATCTTTTCTTCGCTGAAGAACGCTATGATTTGTCTGCTGTAGGTCGTATGAAGTTTAATCGTCGTGTTGGACGTAAAACAGATGAAGGCCCAGGTACATTGGCAAAAGAAGATATATTAGCTGTTATCAAAACTTTAATTGATATCCGTAATGGTATCGGCATGGTTGATGATATTGATCATTTAGGCAACCGTCGCGTTCGAAGCGTTGGAGAAATGACTGAAAATCAATTCCGTGTTGGTTTAGTGCGCGTTGAGCGTGCAGTAAAAGAGCGTTTAAGTTTAGCTGAATCAGAAAACTTAATGCCACAAGATTTAATTAATGCAAAACCAGTATCAGCAGCAATTAAAGAGTTTTTTGGTTCAAGCCAATTGTCTCAGTTTATGGATCAAGTTAACCCATTGTCTGGTGTAACTCATAAACGACGCGTTTCGGCGCTTGGCCCAGGTGGTTTGACACGCGAACGTGCTGGCTTTGAAGTTCGTGACGTTCATACGACACACTATGGACGTGTTTGTCCAATTGAAACACCAGAAGGTCCAAACATCGGGTTAATTAATTCATTGTCTGTTTATGCTAGAACAAATGATTACGGTTTCATTGAAACACCTTGCCGAAAAGTTATAGATGGTAGAGTAACTGATGAAATAGAATATTTGTCAGCGATTGAAGAAGTTGATCAGTATATCGCTCAATCAAGTGTTGCCCTTGATGATGATGGTAATATTACGGCTGACTTGGTCCCTTGCCGACACGAAAATGAATTTTCGTTAACAACGCCAGATAAAATTAACTATATGGATGTTTCACCTAAACAGATCGTGTCTGTTGCTGCATCGCTTATTCCTTTCTTAGAGCATGATGACGCGAACAGAGCATTAATGGGTTCAAACATGCAGCGCCAAGCGGTTCCAACATTACGGGCAGAAAAACCCCTAGTAGGAACAGGTATGGAGCGTACAGTTGCTTCAGATTCAGGGGTATCCGTTGTTGCAAAACGTGGTGGTATAATCGATTTAGTGGATGCATCACGTATTGTGGTTCGTGTAAATGATGATGAAACATCTGCTGGAGAAACGGGTGTTGATATTTATAATTTGACTAAGTACTTCCGTTCTAACCAAGATACTTGCATCAATCAAACACCGATTGTAGAAAAAGGCGATAGAATTGCACGAGGCGATATTTTAGCTGACGGACCTTGTACAGATATGGGCGAATTAGCTCTTGGTCAAAATCTGTTAGTTGCGTTTATGCCTTGGAATGGTTACAACTTTGAGGATTCGATACTGATATCAAAACGTATCGTGGAAGATGATCGTTTTACAACGATTCATATCGAAGAAATGACCTGTATTGCACGTGATACAAAATTAGGTACAGAAGAAATTACTGCTGATATCCCTAGTGTTTCTGAGGCAGCGTTAGCTAACTTAGATGAATCGGGTGTTGTATTTATCGGTGCTGAAGTACATGCAGGTGATATTTTAGTTGGAAAAGTGACTCCGAAAGGTGAAACCCAGCTAACACCAGAGGAAAAGCTCCTTCGCGCAATTTTCGGTGAAAAAGCATCTGATGTAAAAGATTCTTCATTGCGTGTTCCTTCTGGTATGAATGGAACAGTAATCGATGTGCAAGTTTTTACACGTGATGGTTTAGAAAAAGATGCTCGAGCCAAAGCCATTGAAGAAGAACATTTAGCGCGTGTTCGTAAGGATCTTGTGGATGAGCGTCGAATTCGAGAAGAAGATATTTACCAACGTGTTTATACTTTACTGTTGAATAAGGTTGCGACAAGTGGTCCTGGTAGCTTAAAACCGGGTTCAAAAATTACTGAAGCTTATCTATCCAAAATTAATCAAGAAAAATGGTTTGATATTTGTTTGGAAAATGATGACATTAGCCAACAACTAGAGCAATCTTCACGACAATTGGAATCATTGACAAAAGAAATTGAAAAGCGTTTCAATGATAGCCGTAAAAAAATTGTTCAAGGTGATGACTTGGCTCCAGGTGTATTAAAAATTGTTAAGGTTTACATGGCAGTTAAACGACGTGTACAACCAGGCGATAAAATGGCGGGACGACACGGAAATAAAGGTGTTATTTCTATCGTAGTTCCAGTTGAAGATATGCCTTATTTAGAAGATGGAACACCAGTTGATATCGTTTTAAATCCATTAGGCGTACCTTCACGTATGAACATCGGACAGGTTCTAGAAACTCACTTAGGACTTGCTGCTAAAGGGTTAGGCCAACGTATTGGCGAGTTGCTAGACAAACAAGCATCAGTAAACGAAGTGAAAGAGTATCTATATAAGATATACAATCACGATAATATAAAGCGAATAAACTTAGATTGTTTGAATGATGATGAGTTACTTGAGTTAGCTAATAACCTGCGTGCAGGTGTTCCAATGGCAACACCGGTGTTTGATGGAGCAAGTGAAGCTGAAATCAAATCAATGTTACAGTTAGCTAATTTACCGTTAGATGGTAAAACAACCCTCATTGACGGACGAACAGGTCGACCATTTGATAATCCTGTAACGGTTGGTTATATGTACATGCTGAAGTTGAATCACTTAGTTGATGATAAGATGCATGCGCGTTCAACAGGTTCATATAGTTTGGTTACCCAACAACCACTTGGCGGTAAAGCTCAGTTTGGTGGTCAGCGTTTCGGAGAAATGGAGGTGTGGGCGCTAGAAGCATATGGAGCAGCCTATACTCTGCAAGAAATGCTTACGGTGAAGTCAGATGATGTCGCTGGACGAACTAAGATTTATAAAAATATCGTGGATGGGGATCATCGAATGGATCCAGGAATGCCAGAATCGTTCAACGTATTGTTGAAAGAAATTAGGGCATTAGGTATCGATATTGAATTGGATCATGATTAATTTTTGTGCGTAGCTGGCAATTTTGTCAGCTACTTAATAATGAATTCTTTGAATGTGATAAGAAATAAAGCTCTTAATCATTCTTGTTTGACCATTTTGGAGGCGTTAACGTGGCTATAGTACGCAATGTAGGCAACGATCTAATTATGAAAGCACCTGTTATGAGTGATTTATTAGGCATGCTTAAACAACAAGGTCATAATGAAGAGTTTGACGCGATTAAAATTGGCTTGGCATCGCCCGAATTAATTCGCTCATGGTCTTATGGAGAAGTTAAAAAGCCTGAAACAATTAATTATAGAACATTTAAACCCGAACGAGATGGATTGTTTTGTGCTAAAACATTTGGTCCAGTTAAAGATTATGAGTGCTTATGTGGCAAATATAAACGTCTTAAACATCGTGGTGTAATCTGTGAAAAATGCGGTGTTGAATTAGCCTTAGCAAAAGTAAGACGTGAACGTATGGGACATATCGAATTAGCTAGTCCTGTAGCGCATATCTGGTTTTTGAAATCACTACCCTCAAGAATTGGCTTGTTGTTGGATATGACGTTGCGTGATATCGAACGTGTATTATACTTCGAAGCATTTGTCGTCGTTGATCCTGGTATGACCGAATTAGAACGAGGACAACTTTTAAACGACGAAGTTTATTTAGATGCTATGGAGCAATATGGCGATGATTTTGATGCTCGTATGGGCGCTGAAGCGATTCGCGATTTATTGCGTCAAATTGATTTAGAGCATGAAATAAAATCATTACGTGAAGAGTTACCAACAACCAGCTCTGAAACTAAAATTAAAAAAATTACTAAACGTCTTAAATTATTGGAAGCATTTTATGAGTCAGGCAATAAACCTGAATGGATGATCATGAATGTGCTACCAGTATTGCCACCTGATCTGCGACCTCTAGTACCACTAGATGGCGGTCGTTTTGCTACATCAGATTTAAATGATTTATATCGTCGAGTTATCAATCGTAATAATCGTTTGAAACGTCTTCTTGATCTAAATGCTCCAGATATTATCGTTCGAAATGAAAAGCGGATGTTACAAGAATCTGTAGATGCATTGTTAGATAATGGCCGTCGTGGACGAGCTATTACAGGTACAAACAAACGACCATTGAAATCACTTGCCGATATGATTAAAGGAAAGCAAGGTCGTTTCCGTCAAAATCTACTTGGTAAGCGCGTTGATTACTCGGGTCGTTCAGTTATTGTGGTTGGACCGACATTGCGATTGCACCAATGCGGTTTACCTAAAAAAATGGCGTTAGAATTATTTAAGCCTTTTATTTTCAGTAAATTAGAATTTAGAGGTTTAGCCACAACTATTAAAGCAGCTAAAAAAATGGTTGATCGTGAAGAACCAGTGGTTTGGGACGTCTTAGAAGAAGTTATTCGAGAACATCCAGTCCTTCTAAACCGCGCACCAACACTTCACCGTTTAGGTATTCAGGCTTTCGAACCTGTATTAATTGAAGGTAAAGCAATTCAATTACATCCTTTAGTTTGTACTGCATACAACGCCGACTTTGACGGTGACCAAATGGCAGTTCACATTCCGTTGACGATTGAAGCGCAGTTAGAAGCTCGTTCATTAATGATGTCTACCAATAACATACTTTCTCCCGCAAGTGGTGAGCCGATTATTGTACCGAGTCAGGACGTTGTTTTAGGTTTATATTACTTGACTCGTGACCGTATGAATGCAAAGGGTGAAGGCAAAGTCTTCATGAACACTCAAGACGCATTGAATTGGTATGAGGCAGATTTTGTTGATATTCATGCTAAAGTAAAAATTCGTATGCCAGTTGATACGAGTGCTGAACCCATGGTTTACGAGATTGTTGATACAACTGTTGGGCGTGCTATATTGTCCGAAATTCTACCTAAAGGAATGCCTTTTTCTCAAGTTAATAAAGTGATGACGAAAAAAGCAATTTCACGTGTGTTGGATAATTGTTACAGAACGTATGGTCTTAAAGAAAGTGTTATCTTTGCAGATCAATTAATGTATACCGGCTTCAAATACGCAACACGTGCCGGAGCGTCAATTGGAATCGAAGACATGGAAATTCCTCATGATAAAGCATTCATTATTGAACAAGCAGATAATGAAGTACGTGAAATTGAATCGCAATTCCGTTCAGGACTAGTAACCAATGGTGAGCGTTACAACAAGGTTATTGATATTTGGTCTCGAACCAGTGAAATGGTTGCAAAATCGATGATGGCAAATATAGCAACCGAAGAAATTACTGATGCTCAAGGTAATGTAAGTAATCAAGATTCGTTCAATCCAATTTTTATGATGGCCGACTCTGGCGCGAGAGGGTCAGCTGCACAGATAAGACAGTTAGCTGGTATGCGGGGTTTGATGTCTGCACCAGATGGCTCAATTATTGAAACACCGATTACTGCAAATTTCCGCGAAGGCTTGAACGTATTTCAGTACTTTATTTCTACTCACGGAGCGCGTAAAGGTTTGGCCGATACGGCATTAAAAACAGCTAACTCCGGTTATTTAACTCGACGCTTAGTAGACGTTGCGCAAGACGTGGTTATCACTGAACTTGATTGCGGAACCGAAAGCGGTATTTTAATGCAGCCATTAATTGAAGGCGGAGATATCGTTGAGCCACTACATGAACGTGTATTAGGTCGTGTCGTAGCAACAGACGTCTATATTCCGAATAATGACGAGCCAATAGTAACAGCTGGTACGTTATTAGACGAAGAATGGGTCGAAAGGCTTGAAAAATTAGGTGTAGATCAAATTTTTGTTCGCTCGCCTATCTCTTGTGAAACACGTTACGGTTTATGCGCTAAATGTTATGGTCGTGATTTGGCACGTGGGCATTTGGTCAATACAGGTGAAGCAGTAGGTATTATTGCTGCCCAATCGATCGGGGAACCAGGAACACAGTTAACAATGCGCACGTTCCACATCGGGGGCGCGGCATCGCGTTCAACCGCAGCTAATAACATTCAAATTAAAAATAAAGGTGTTATTAGACTACATAATATTAAGACAGTAACGCATGCTAATAGTAATTTGGTTGCAGTATCTCGCTCTGGTGAGGTAACAATTCTTGATGAATTTGGTCGTGAACGTGAACGGTATAAGTTACCTTACGGTGCGGTATTATCGGTGCATGATCACTCATCAGTTGAAGCAGGTCAGATTATTGCTACTTGGGATCCACATACACATCCAGTGATTTCAGAGGTAAGCGGTAAGTTAAAGTTTGTTGATTTGGTTGAAGGCATCACCATGAATCGCCAAACTGACGAATTAACTGGTTTAAGCAATATCGTAGTTATCGATGCTAAACAACGCGGAAGTCTTGCAGGACGTGATCTTAGACCAATGGTTAAACTAGTTTCTGATGATGGTGCGGAAATATTTTTGGCTGGAACAAATGTTCCTGCTCAATATTATTTACCAGTTGACGCAATTATTAACTTCGGTGATGGTCAGCCTGTAGGTGTGGGTGACGTAATTGCTCGTATTCCTCAAGAAAGAACAAAAACACGTGATATTACAGGGGGTCTCCCTCGGGTTGCCGATTTATTTGAAGCAAGAAAGCCTAAGGATTCAGCAGTAATGGCTGAGATGTCAGGCGTGATTAATTTTGGTAAAGAAACGAAAGGCAAACGTCGCTTGATGATAACTCAATCTGAAAACAGTTGTCATGAAGAGTTGATACCAAAATGGCGTAATATTTCAGTGTTTGAAGGTGAACATGTCGCAAGAGGTGAGGTTGTAGCTGATGGTCCACCAAATCCACATGATATCTTACGATTGTTAGGTGTTGGAGCGCTGGCAAATTATATCGTTAACGAAGTACAAGATGTATATCGACTACAAGGCGTAAAAATCAATGATAAACATATCGAAACGATTGTACGTCAAATGTTACGTAAGCGCATTATTACATCTAGCGGGGATTCTAGATTCCTTGTAGGAGAGCAGATTGAAGAAACAATGATGCTTCAAGAGAATGATAAGCTGAATGCCGAAGGTAAAATGCCTGCGCAAGGTACGCCAATTCTTCTTGGTATTACTAAGGCATCGTTAGCAACAGAATCATTTATTTCTGCTGCTTCATTCCAAGAGACCACACGAGTTCTTACAGAAGCCGCTGTTAGCGGAAAAACAGACGATTTACGTGGCCTCAAAGAAAATGTGATGGTTGGGCGTCTAATACCAGCGGGTACAGGCTATACGTACCATCAAACGCGTAAAGCAAAGCGTGCGCGTGCTTTAGAAATCGAAAATGGTTCACATAAAGTGACAGCAAGTGATGTTCAGCATGCACTAAGCGAAGCATTAAATGCCGATAACCAAAATCAAGAGTAAAATGTAATACCCATGAAACGCCACCTTGAGCGCAGTTATTCTGCGCAAAGGATCTCGGATTTATATAAATATGAGGTCCTTTGCTTTGCTCCTTCTGACGTACATGGATAGTTAAGATGTTAAAGTGTTGAAGTTGACATTTTGTAGGTAAAAGATATTTTTAGTTTGGTTACAACAAATAAGAAAAATGAGTCATTTTTGTTAAATATGAACGACTTATATTCCTTATCCTAGTGACAGCTAGGCTAAAGATTTTCTTACAATATTTTCAGTACTTGGACTAAGTGTTTTAAAGCTTAGCTACAGTCGCTGCAATATTATTTAGGAGTACAGAGGTAATTCTTAATATAGACCCTTGACAAACGAATAGGTTCTATATAGAATCCGGCCTCTTTATATTTTGAAACAATAGCTAAAGTTCGGAGTTAACAATACATGGCTACTATTAATCAGCTAGTAAGAAAGCCTCGTGTGCGCGTCAGACGAAAAAGTAACGTTCCTGCGTTACAATCATGTCCTCAACGCAGAGGGGTTTGTACGCGTGTTTATACAACAACACCTAAAAAACCTAACTCAGCTATGCGTAAAGTTGCACGTGTTCGCTTAACCAATGGCTTTGAAGTATCTTCATACATCGGTGGTGAAGGCCACAATTTACAAGAACACTCCGTCGTGCTGATTCGTGGTGGCCGGGTTAAAGATTTACCTGGTGTGAGATATCACACTGTTCGTGGTAGCTTGGATACATCTGGAGTTAATGATCGTAAACAAGGTCGTTCTAAGTACGGAACTAAAAAACCGAAAGATAAGAAATAATTTCAAAGTAGGAATTTGACATGCCAAGAAGAAGAGAAGTACCAAAAAGAGAAGTGTTGCCTGATCCCAAATACCATAGTGAATTGTTGGCTAAATTTATTAACGTCCTTATGGTTAGCGGCAAGAAATCAATTGCTGAAAAGATCATTTACGGTGCACTTACTGTTCTGGAAGATCGTCTTAAGAAAATGAAAAAAACAGACGACGAAGGTGATGATGGTAAACAAGGTACATCCGGCGGTGCTGCAGGTGTTCTACAATACTTCGAACAAGCGTTAGATAACGTTCGTCCGTCTGTTGAAGTTCGTTCGCGTCGAGTTGGTGGTGCAACATACCAAGTTCCTGTTGAAGTGCGAATGGATAGAAGCATAGCATTAGGCATGCGTTGGATTGTTCAATCATCACGTTCACGCGGTGAAAAAGGGATGATGCTGCGTTTAGCTGGTGAGTTAGTAGATGCTGCGCAAAATAAAGGCGCTGCAGTCAAACGACGAGAAGAAATGCATAGAATGGCGAAGGCAAATCAACCTTTTGCGCATTTTAGGTGGAATTAAATTAGTCGTTGAGATAACGAGAGGAACCCCCGTGTCAACACCATTAGAATTGTATCGAAACATCGGCATTGCCGCACATGTTGATGCGGGGAAGACAACGACTACTGAACGTGTTTTATTTTATACAGGCACATCGCACAAGATTGGGGAAGTTCATGATGGCGCGGCCACAATGGACTGGATGGTTCAAGAGCAAGAACGTGGCATAACAATTACATCTGCCGCTACAACTTGCTACTGGGCTGGAATGGATAAGCAATATGCTCGTCACCGTATTAATATTATTGATACTCCAGGGCACGTAGATTTCATGATTGAAGTCGAACGGTCACTTCGAGTTCTCGACGGTGCGGTTGTAGTGTTCGATTCGGTATCAGGGGTAGAGCCTCAGTCTGAAACAGTATGGCGTCAATCTGATAAATATGGCGTACCACGTATCGTATTCGTCAATAAAATGGATCGTATGGGGGCAAATTTTTTACGAGTTGTAGAGCAGATTAAACTAAGGTTAGGATCTAACCCGGTTGTTGTTCAGCTTCCGATAGGTGCTGAAGAAACATTTATCGGCGTTATCGATTTGATTAAAATGAAAGCGATTCACTGGGATGACGCTAGTAAAGGCATGACCTTTGAACATCTGGAAGTTCCTGAATCGATGAAAGCTCAGTGTGAAGTGCTGCGTGCTAAAATTATCGAAGCTGCAGCCGAAGGTTCTGATGAGCTGATGAACAAATATTTGGAAGGTACGGATCTTAGCGAAGATGAAATTAAAAATGCGCTTCGTAAGCGTACAATAAATAACGAAATTGTTCCGGTGTTTTGTGGTTCAGCTTTTAAAAACAAAGGTGTTCAAGCTGTACTAGATGGTGTTATTGATTACTTACCATCTCCTACAGACATTCCGCCGGTTAAGGGTCTTGATGAAGATGGAGATGAGGCGACTCGTACAACATCGTATGATGAGCCATTTTCCGCATTAGCATTTAAAATTGCTACTGATCCATTTGTTGGAACCCTAACATATTTTAGAGCTTATTCCGGGGTTGTAAAATGCGGTGATACTGTATATAACCCAGTCAAAGGTAAAAAGGAAAGAATTGGTCGTTTGCTGCAAATGCATGCCAATTCACGTGAAGAAATTAAAGAAGTTCGGGCTGGAGATATCGCAGCTGCCGTAGGACTAAAAACAGTAACCACAGGTGATACACTGTGTGATTTGAATAAAGTGATTACGTTAGAGCGTATGGACTTTCCAGATCCTGTAATTGCAGTTGCTGTGGAACCAAGAACTAAAGCGGACCAAGAGAAAATGGGTGTCGCTCTAGGTAAGCTAGCCCAAGAAGATCCTTCGTTCAGAGTTCATACAGACGAAGAATCTGGACAAACGATTATTCAAGGTATGGGTGAGTTACACCTGGAAATCATTGTTGATCGTATGCGACGAGAATTTATGGTTGAAGCTAATGTTGGCAAACCACAAGTTGCATATCGTGAAACATTAAAGGCACCTGTAGAGCAAGAAGGTAAGTTTGTTCGGCAATCAGGAGGTCGTGGACAATACGGCCATGTTTGGTTGAAGATTGAACCACAGGAACGTGGCAAAGGCTATGAATTTATCAACGCAATTGTGGGTGGCGTGATTCCGAAGGAATACATTCCAGCTGTTGATAAAGGAATTCAAGAGCAAATGCAAAATGGTGTTGTTGCTGGTTATCCAGTGGTTGACGTAAAAGTTACTTTGTTCGATGGTTCTTACCACGATGTTGACTCAAGTGAAATGGCGTTTAAAATTGCTGGTTCACAATGTTTCAAACAAGGTGCACATAGAGCAAAGCCAGTATTACTTGAGCCGATTATGAAGGTTGAAGTAGTCACCCCGGAAGATTACATGGGTGATGTGATGGGTGATCTTAGTCGTCGCAGAGGTATTCTTCAGGGTATGGACGAATCACCAGCTGGTAGAGTAATTCGCGCAGAAGTTCCGTTAGCCGAAATGTTTGGCTACTCAACTGATTTGCGTTCAGCAACCCAGGGTCGAGCTACATATACCATGGAGTTTGCTAAATATTCCGAAGCTCCAGCAAATATTGCTGAAGCAATTATTGATAAGAAATAGAGGTATTTGACATGGCTAAGGAAAAATTTGAGCGTAAAAAGCCTCACGTAAACGTGGGTACGATTGGACACGTTGATCATGGTAAGACAACGTTAACGGCAGCGATCACAACGATCATGGCAAAGAAATATGGTGGTACAGCGAAAGCGTAC
>JAUYSP010000082.1 GCA_030696305.1 Legionellaceae bacterium
GCATCTAAACCAGTTTTCCTGGCGACAATAGCCGTATGGACCCACCTGATCCCATCCCGAACTCAGAAGTGAAACATTCGAGCGCCGATGATAGTGTGGGGTTTCCCCATGTGAAAGTAGGTCATCGCCAGGTCTTTATTAAGTTGTTATTTGTTTGACAATCAAATAAATGTACAACTACAGCAGTTTGCTGGCGTAGCTCAGTTGGTAGAGCAACTGACTTGTAATCAGTAGGTCCCGGGTTCGATTCCTGGTGCCAGCACCATATAAATCAAGGGGTTATAGCGAAATATTCCGTTGTAGCCCTTTTTTATTTCCAATATATTCATCTAAAAAAACGTTACTATAAACATTCTTTATGCCTATTTGCTAACAAAAGAAATGTTTTTCAACTATCACTCACACCACTTCCTTCACTTAGTACATAGTTCAAAAACTAGCACGCGAAGTGTCTCACTATATTATTGATTTCAAAATAAATATGAATTCTATCTGTGGTCCAAGTTGGGATTCCTGTATCAAAAAATAATGGTCATCTATCCAAATAGGGCAGTTTATTGTGCCTCTTTACCATCATGTAAATTTCAATATTTACGCATACAAGTGATTTATATTGATCTTTTAGGGTAATAATGATACTTTTGCGTCTATTTTAGCTCTAAATCAAGGTTGTGTTATGCCTATTAACTCTCTAAAAAAAGTATTATTTTTAAAAACCCAGTTAGATATGTCGATCAGCGCGGTTATTTTCACAGAAGAAAATAACCGTCTAAAGTTAAAACTAGCAGCGTTTAATTCTAAATTTACTGAGATTATTTCTGTTTGTGCCGATGAGGCTCAACAATTAAATGTTATTTATCTAGATGAAAATGGTGGTAATCCCGGTTCAACTGAGTGGATAGGTCCTTCTTTAAATAGAGGTGATCCTAATCAAAGTAGATTTCTAGGTAAAAAATTAAGTAAGCGTATCGATTATCTTGAGGACCAGATCTCTCGATTAACTAAAACATTTGTTGAATCAATCGAAGATGAAGGTATTAGTCCCTTATTACTGGACGCTTTTCAAAAATCAGGAGTTTATCAAATATTGTATCATAATGGTGTTATTGGTCATTATACAACGGCCGATATATTCGATAGGAATAATAAAGAAAATCCTCCATATGGATCTATGATCATCCGATTTGCAATGATTGGTCTTGGGTTTGCCACTCTATCGGTAGCTTTTTTCGCTACCATTGCGCTTTTGGGTCTAAGTGGTGGCTGGATTATTGCTGCTACTGGTTTATTTGCCTCCGCCATAGCTTACATGGCTGGTCTAATCTATGGAATTGTAAACGATATGTTCGCAACAAAGGCAAATCTGCCTTATTTTATATTGGGGCACCAAGCAACGCAACACAGTCTTTTTATCAGTAATGATCCAAAAGTCCAAGCTATTGGATGGGGTATTATGGCTGCTCAGCCTATAGCGGTCATTGCATCATTAGTTTTTGGAATAACGATTAGTGTGGTTATGGTATCTTCAGCACCTGTTTTAACATTTATATTACCACTTATCTTAGTAGTGGTGCCCTTATTTGCATTATGTGCAAATACTTATGCGAATCATTCTGCAAAGAACTACATGAAAAATGGTATTTCTTTGAAGTTACTTGCGGATGTTAAAAAACAAGAGCTCCTAACTCGGTTGGGTTTGTCAGCTGATGCTGATTCTATTGATTTGGATCAGATTGATTGGGATTCAGAGTCTTTTCGAGCTTTAGCAAAAGACATAGGAGCATTAAATGATTATCAACTTGATGGCCTCGCGCTTACCTCTTCATCTAAAAAGGATAAAGCAAATTGGCTTGCAAATAGCGACCGCAATTTAATGGGTTATGCCGGAACGCCATTGATAGCAATAACTAGTTTAGTTTTAATGCTTACCTTGACTAGTGTCCCTGTTGTTTTCTTTTCGTCATTATTATCAACGATTATTCCTCTAATTGGAGCAGTTATGGCAATTGCATGTCTTGGAACAGCATTGACTTATGTTTGGGTTAATAAAGAAAAACAAATTGATAATCGGTATAAATTATTTACGGATGGATCTAATGGCGAAAAGAAAATGGATGAATTATATATAACGGATGAACAGCTAAGTGGCGCTTCAATTTAAGCGGGCGATAGGTTCTGATATCCTAGAGCGGATCGCGAACAACGTCGCAACGATTTAAATTTTAGAATCTTTTATTTTACCACTAAACATCATAAAGCTAAAAAACTTGACATAATCAGCTCATTTTTGTTTAATCATCGCTCAATGTTTAATCGAGGGTGCAGTGTGTTTAATAGATTAGAAGAATTAAATAAAAAAATGCGTGATATGGAGTCTTTGACACAAGACGAGGCTTATAATCAACAATGGATTAAGACTTGTGAAGCAAAACATTTCCCCGCTGTTGTTCAGCAGGTTATTGAAAAGCAATTAACCGTTCGTTCAAAGAGCGATATACCACGCGTTTTATCAACCTTATATCAACTACGTCAAGGAGTCGTTGCGAAAATATGGGATAACATTAAACTAGAAGTAACACTGTTAGCCCGTAGGCAATGTGGTACTATTTTTCCTGAACAAAGTATTGAAGCAGGGAGGACGATGCCAGTCAATTTTGAATATTTAAAACTTGTTGCTGCTAATAATATTTGTAACATTGATGATAATCATGAGTTATATGACGAGGTTCAGCTTGCCTATCAGATTACTGAGCATTCAAACGATTCAAAGCTTCAAGCCTATTTGGATGCACATCCTATTGTTGAAGTTGAACGAAGTGAACAAGAACGTATTGCCAGTTTTAAAAAAGAATATGGTCCATCCACAAGTGAGTTGATGGGAGACATTGCTCAATCACTTGGTAAATTAGCAGATACTGGTGTTGATTTTTTAAATCTTGTCACAGGTAACAAAGGATATTTTAGCAAACCAAACAATAGCAGTTTTTTCGCTAACAATCCTGGCAAGCAAGGATGCGAACCGCCACCTGGTAGTTACTTAGATGAACACGGAAATGTGGTCGCACCAGCAGTTAAGGCGGCTGGAAATAGATAACATGCTATAAAACGCCAACTATCCCCTAACCTATGGTTTGCCTATAAGATAGCCAATTGGTTTTAGGGGAGCAACCTCATCACTAATGACTTTAATAATAGCGAGAACAGGAAGCGCAAACATAACGCCAATTAATCCCAATAACATCGCTCCAATTATTAGAGTTAAAATTGCTGCAAAGGGATTAATGCTAACTTGTCTTCCCACAATGTTCGGTGTTAGAAAATTACCTTCAAGAAATTGAATAAACATAAAGATCAGTACGACTCCAAAGGGATACCACAGTGAGTCTTTGGTTAAGAGGGCAAATAATGCAGGTAGAAGAGCACCTATTAGAATGCCAATGTATGGTATTAGTGTGAGTACAGCTGCCATTACTCCAAAAAGAACCGCATTTTCTATACCTAAAGCAAAAAGGCCTACCGAATTAAGGGCCGCTACGATTAAAATAATTAAAAATAATCCAAACATATAACTATTGACCACAGATTGAATCTTGAACAAAATGCGGTCTAATTTTGAATGGTAGGTTGGTTTAATTGTTATATATAAAAATGAGACCAAAAAGCTTCGGTAATAAAGGAAAAAAAACAAAGATAGGATAAAAATTATAAATGAGGTTATAAAGTTAGTCGTTATATAAAGCGTGTGATTCACGAAAGAAACACTATTTTTTAATAGGTTATTGAACGTTTCTCTTAATAAAGAAATTTGCTGTTCGTAGCTCACACCTAAAAGTTCAGTGATCCAATGTTGTATTTGACCTGGCAAGACATTGAAATTTACTTTAACCGATTGCATTTCAAAATCTATATGTCTTACTTGTGATGAGAAAAAAATTGTAATACCAATAAATACTAGAATAAATAGCAACACAGCTAATAATGTACTACCTAAACGTGGAATTTTAATGGCTTCCAATTTAGTAGCAAAAGATCTTAATACTAAAGCCATTATAAGTGCCGCTAGTAGTGGCTTAAATATACTTGTGGAAATCACTAAAAAATAACCTGTTAATAAGATACTTCCGAGGGTATAAAAATATTTTTTTATAAAGGTCATTTATATAAACTCTCATTATAGTCATTTAGTTGGTTTCTGGTGGTTCGTCTACATGCAAATAGTGCAGGCCGTACAATCGTTAATATGACATGAAATAGGTTAAAGTAAAGGATTTGATGAAATAGAAATATGCTAAATTTAGAGCAGAAAGTCGAGCATTTACATACTTAGTTTTAAATAACCAAATTCGAACTGGATCATTTAATAAATATTCATAGGTTCACATGTAAATCGCTTGACTTTACCTCTTCCATGGAAGACAATACGCGTTTTTGGAGGGGTTCCCGAGCGGTCAAAGGGATCAGACTGTAAATCTGACGGCTCAGCCTTCGAAGGTTCGAATCCTTCCCCCTCCACCATTTTTAAATGATAATAAAAGATCTACATAAGGCCTTCAGTTCAGGTGTTTGGACCAATAACTTATGTAAATCTTAGAATTGATTAGCGGGTGTAGTTCAATGGTAGAACTTCAGCCTTCCAAGCTGATAGCGTGGGTTCGATTCCCATCACCCGCTCCAAAACAAGTAGAGAAGCTTCAATAAATACTGTAATGTCGAGTTAGAATCATTGAGCTGAGGCAAAATACAGGCCTGAACGTATAGAAGCCCACATAGCTCAGTGGTAGAGCACTTCCTTGGTAAGGAAGAGGTCGTTGGTTCGAGTCCAGTTGTGGGCACCATAACAAGCTGTGTAATTACACAGAAACATTAATAACGGGGAGATTTTTCGATGGCTAAGGAAAAATTTGAGCGTAAAAAGCCTCACGTAAACGTGGGTACGATTGGACACGTTGATCATGGTAAGACAACGTTAACGGCAGCGATCACAACGATCATGGCAAAGAAATATGGTGGTACAGCGAAAGCGTAC
>JAUYSP010000084.1 GCA_030696305.1 Legionellaceae bacterium
CTGTCCCATTATAAATTATTGAGCATAAAATATTAATTTTGATATTATACAGTCATAATTGTCTTTGCGAGCGTTAGCGAAGCAATCCAGATATCGGAGTTTTTAAGTCACATCGATCTGGATTACTTCACTTCGTTCGCAAAGACGGCTATTTAATGGGACAACCCTGTTTAAATATGCCATTTTAACACACTTACCCCTGAAATATGTTATACTGAGGCAATTAATCGTATTGCGTTTTACTATGAAAAAACTATCTCGTTATTTTATCTTTATAGCTTTAATGAGCACCTTGTTCTTAGCACAAGCCGCTGACCTCAAAAAAATTGAACAAGGGATCAGTGACACTGTTATTACAACAAAAATTAAAACTAAAATAACACAAGATAAAAACTTAAACCCATTAAAAATATCAGTCACCACCCATGATGGTATCGTAACATTACGTGGTCATGCTAAAAATAAACAAGCCTTTGTTGATACATTGCGCATAGCAACATCGACAACTGGTGTTAAAGGCGTGGATACAAGTCATTTAGATATCAAACTCGTGAATTCCGCATTCGCTGATGCCTACATTACGGCTAAAGTAGAAGCTGCGGTATTAGAAGCCAAAGTATTAGATGACGAATCGATCCCGCTCGTAGGGATTAATGCAAAAACGATGAATGGCATTGTACATATTTCTGGGCAGGTTAAATCGGGCAAATCAGTCGCACTTATTTTAAAACGAGTTAATCATATTCATGGCGTGAAAAAAATTATATCTAACTTGGAAGTTACTCTAAAATCACAGGATCAATCATGAAACAAACCGTACTTGTAGTTAGCTGTGAACACGCAGTCAACACGGTACCTCCGGATTTTAATTATGTATTTCTACAACACCAATCGCTACTTTCAAATTATCAAGCTTCTGATTTAGGTGCGGCGCGAATTGCTCAACAAATAAGCAATGAATTGGGTTGTGATTTGACACAAAGCGGGGTTACGCGGCTACTCATTGATTGCAATCGAAGTTTATCGCATTCACGTTGCTTTTCTAAATTTACTAAATCATTATCCAATACAGAAAAAAAATTATTGATTAATCAATATTATCTACCTTTTCGTCAACAAACTAAAGACATCATCGACTCTCATATTGCCGCTAATAAACAGGTTTTACACTTATCTGTGCATACATTCGCCCCTTTACTTAAAGGCTTTCGCCACAATGCGGGTATTGGGTTGTTATATGATTCTCTGCGCCATGGTGAAAAAGAGGTTGCTCGTCTTTGGCATGGTTTATTATTACAAGAAACACCAACTTATCGCGTTCGATTAAATTATCCCTTTCCCGGAAACAGCGACAGCTTCACCAAAACATTGCGTAGTCATTATACTCAACGCGATTACCTTGGTATTGAAATGGATATCAATCAAGCATTGCTTATTAGCCCTGCAGCAGAAAGTGAAGTAGCATATGCATTGTCTCATAGCTTGGAAGAATTGCTTCAGTTATTGTAGCCCACCGTTACATCCCTCCCGAGCCAGACAAAATATCAACATTATTTTATAGACGGAATATCTTTCGACCTATCAACGCTATAATGACCATAAAAATGGATATTCCGAAATAATAAATTATGGCCTGATAAAAATATGGGGCAATCTCAGCTGCATCGTTTAATGTACTGGGGAAAATACTCCATTGCGCAAGCACATCAGCAAATTTTGTTCCAAACCCCCAAAAAACATACAATGCAGCCATCATCACACCAAAATAGGCCGGTTGATTAAGTTGAGCAATCATCGCTAGCGCTGTGGGAGCTAAAATGGCTTCGCCTAATCCAATGCATGCGTAAGCTAGAATAATCCAAAGAAAATGAGGTGTTGAACTAAAATACAAAGACATAATCAATGTTAACATTCCCAATGAGCAAGCTACAAAAGCGAATGTATACTTAGAAAACAATCCAATCTGCTGGCCCTGTTGGCTTTTTTTAATCCAGAGAGCCCCTAACAGCGGACTAAAAATAACGACGAAAAATGATTCTATTCCCATGAACAAAGGTGAAGGTAAATTAAATTCTAGAAAATGACGATTAACAATGAGTTTAACCATTATGTTAAAAGAAAAGAACAATTGAAATAAGAGCGCCCAATAAACGCATGAAAAAAATAGTAACACAATACAAGCAATGAAATTTCGCCGCATCTCATGGGGTAATGATTTAAATTCGTATCCAAACATACCAGCGATTAACAACACACATCCTACCATTTCCCAATAAGCAACAGCTGAAAAATATAATGCCGTTTGCACAAACCACCAGAGTAAAACACAAACTAGACAGGTGAGTAACCAACTAAGAAAGGGCTTACTTAACCCAGCAGAAGTTGCATCTTCACGAGCATGAAAACACTGATTTCCAATCCAAAACACAATAAACGCAAACATCATACAGAATGAAGCGATTGAAAAATTGGCATCCCAGCCAAAATACTCCAGCACATAACCAGAAATACTAGTCGATAAAATGACGCCTATCATGATTGCTGCATAATAAATATTATAGGCAGCACCATACCGAGCACCCGTTTTTATTTTATATAAAGATCCAACAAAACACGCCATATTTGGCTTAAAAAAAGCGCTGCCTACAACAATTAAAGCAAGTGCATGGTGAAGATAGGGTAAAGACGGGTTTAATAACAGGGCATAACCTATGGACATTAAAAAGGCGCCTAGATTCACGGCTTGGCGAAAACCTATAATTTTTTGTCCAAAATAAGCGCCAAATACAGTCAAAATAAATGAATTGGCAATGTAAGTCCCGAGCAACTCATAACTATAACTTTGAGGTAAATGTTTCCATTCAATCAGATAGACTATGAGCAATGCTTCTACAATATAAAAACTAAAGCGTTCCCATAATTCAGAAAATGAAGCGATATACAACAGATTAGGATGATTAGTGATAAAACGAGAATTCATTCGTATCCCTTAACAGTTTGGGCATATTCCATAAATGTTCAGTACATGATCAGTCATTTTAAATTGAGCACGTTCAGCTATCAAACGTTGGCGCTGTTCAATAACATCATCTAAAAACTCTTCTACTCGGCCACATTTAACACATACAAGATGATCATGGTGTTCACTTTGACACAGTTCAAATACGGAGTATCCACCTTCAAAATTATGACGGCTAATTAATCCCGCTGTTTCAAATTGTGTTAATACACGATATACCGTGGCCAAACTAACATCTTCGCCCATATCCAATAAAGTTTTATAAACGTCTTCCGCACTTAAATGATGGTCGTTTGCTTGCTCAAGAATTTTCAAAACTTTCAAACGTGGCATTGTTATTTTTAATCCAGCATTTTTTAATTGCTTACTTTCTTCCACAGTTAGTCCTCGTTCTTGAGATTATAGCGTGATATACTTCACGCGATCATAAAAGTAAGGTAACAACGATGCAAATTAGAACCTTTTTTACAATAATCAGTATAACACTAACCTTGATGAGCTGCACATCGTATGACTTTTCTAAGCGCTCCGTTCAACAAGGCAACTTGCTATCATCAAAACGAATTGCGCATCTAAAAATAGGTATGAGTAAAGCCGACGCAGCAATTCTCATGGGCACAAGTTTACTTAGCCCTATGTTTAATAATGATCGCTGGGATTATGCCTATACCTATCGAAAGGCAAACAAACCGTTGCTAATATCTAATTTAGTTCTTTATTTTCAAAACGACCGCTTAATTCGGATTGAGAAAAAATAAAGCGAACTCTTAATTTGATTTTAACGGGCACGACGCTAGCGCGCATTGCTTACCGCGCGCTGTCGCCGCTTTTCTTTCGGATCGATCAGTAGATGACGATACAATTCGACCCTATCACCTGGCTTCACTAAAGTATCAGGCTTCACCAGTGTCGAAAAAATACCAACAGAGCAATCTACTATTTCAGGACAAATTTCTATTAAACCGGATTGTTTAATTACAGCCGCAACTGTTAGTCCCGCGTAGTAATCGACTCTTTTTTGAATAGCTGGTTGTCCGGCTGGTGCGTAAATAACCTCTACATATATCATTATTTTAATAATGCGCCATAAACACCAACCGCCCTATCACAAAAAGCATCAACCATTTTATCTGTCACTTGCTCAAATATTGGACCTAATAACATTGAAAACATACGTCCAGCAAATTCAAATTCTAAATCAAATGAAATATGACAGCCTTCAAGCACTTCATCAAATCGCCAAAATCCTTCTAAATGGCTAAAAGGACCATCCACTAAGCGCATTTCAATCATTTTGTTGGCTTGCAATCGATTGCGAGTGGTAAATGACTTACTCATACCGGCAGCCGCAATACTCAATGTAGCCTGAATTTCATCTTCATCACGATGATGAACGACACTCGAAGAAAAATAAGGCACAAAATCAGGATAACGTTCTATATCATTCACCAAGTCATACATTTGTTTGCAAGAGTATGCTACAACTCGTGATTTTTTAACTGCCGTCATTCATTATCTCCGTCACATGGTATCAAAGAAATCTGCTCATTTAGCCAATGTGACAGATCTCGAATTTCTTCATAACAAATTATATGCTCCATGGGATATTGTTTCCAAGAAATATTATGAATATCTTGTGAACGTAACCACTCATAACTTTGTTTTGTCCAGGCTGGAAATACAACTTGATCTCGCTCGCCCATTGCCATAAAAATTGGGACGCTCTTAAAAGGAATAGCAGCGCATTCGGACTTAAGTGGTAAATAAGCAGATAAACTGATTATACCGCCTAAAGGTAGTGTTGATCGTAATCCCGCAAACAAGGCCATTGCACCACCTTGCGAAAATCCAGCTAAATAGATTTGCTTTAATGAAAAACCATCCGCCTCTTGTTGAGCAATCAGATCATGAATTATTTGTTCTGATTTTAAAATACCATCACGATCCTGACGATCGCTTTCTTTTAATCCGACAATATCATACCAAGCACGCATTGGCATATGATTATTTAAAGTTACGGGCCGTATAGGCGCATCTATAAATACGTGACGGATAGGTGCACTAGACGATGGAAAGGTCTCGGCCACTCCCATCATATTATGCGCATCGGCGCCTAAACCATGCAGCCAAATGACACAGGCTTGCGCTGGCAGGTGTGGTTCTTTTGTATATGTACCCAACAGTGAATCCTCAGTACACAGGTACGTCATCCCAAATGAAGCCATGACGTGATCTGTAACTCATTAATAAAGAAATAAATTATCTCTAAAGGCCTGAGTGATGGCAAGTAAAACAGCCCCTTCTTTAGCACTTCTTGTTAAAAAATATAAAATCAAAAATAATCCTTGTCCTCTAATCAATTTAAACCCTATACTAATTGCAACCCCCCCTCCAGTATTTTTGAACTCCCGAAGAAGCCTTAGGAAAATGATGATGAAACAGATCATGCTATTGACATTAATAACCTTACTATCATGCGCTTGTGGGCAAAGGGGACCACTTTATCTTCCCGATCCTAACCAGCAGCACAAACAGCAAGAATAATAATGAAGATACAATTCACTAAAATGCATGGGTTGGGTAATGACTTTATGGTCATCGATGGTGTTAACCAACGAATACAACCAACAGCAGACCAAATTATTGCCTGGAGTCGACGTGATACGGGGATAGGTTTTGATCAGTGTTTACTGATAGAAGCAAGTACGGAACCAAATGTCGATTTTTTTTATCGTATCTTCAATGCTGATGGAAATGAAGTAGGTCAATGTGGAAATGGGGCGCGATGTCTAGCGCGTTTTGTATTGCGCCAAAATCTGACCACAAAAAAAAACATCTCTATCGCTACTCGTACTACACGGATGCAGCTGCATATTTTACCTGATGACACAGTCACTATTGATATGGGAATACCACAACTAACACCGGCATCTATTCCGCTCAAAATGCCGAACAAAAAGACATACTATCCCATTCCCCTGCCCAATCACACCTATGACGTTCATGCGATTAATGTCGGTAATCCTCATGCAGTTTTACTCGTAGATGATTTATCTCATAGTCAAATACATTATTTAGGTAAACAGATTAGCGAACATCCGCTATTTCCTGAACAAACCAATGTTGGTTTTATGCATATACGTGATGCAAATCGAATCGATTTACGCGTATATGAACGTGGTTGCGGCGAAACACAAGCGTGTGGTAGTGGTGCTGTAGCAGCTGTTGCAGTCGGTAGGCTGTATCATGATTTGGCCGAAAAAGTAATTGTCAATTTACCAGGAGGGCAATTATCTGTCACATGGCCTACGATGGATGGCCCAATTTATTTAAATGGCCCTGCCGTGTTTGTCTATGATGGAATTATGGAGAGTTTATGCGTATCGTCATATTAGGTGCTGGCCAAGTAGGAGGCACCCTAGCCCAGAATTTAGTAAATGAAGATAATGATATTACCTTAATTGACACCAACGAAACACGTTTGCATGACTTACAACATCGGCTTGATATTCAAACCGTACTCGGCAGCGCCTCACATCCCAACGTTTTAATAGAAGCGGGAATTGAACAAGCCGATATGATCATTGCTGTCACTAATAGCGACGAAGTTAATATGATGGGATGCATGATCGCCTATTCTCTATTTGGTACACCAAGCAAGATTGCTCGCGTGCGTTCAGAAAATTATTATCAATACCCTGGACTTTTTTCAAATGATTACATCCCAATCGATGTCTGTATCAGCCCAGAAAAACTAGTTACTGAGCATATTGTTAATCTGATTGACTATCCAGGTAGCACCGAAATTCTCGATTTTTCTGAGGGTCTTGTGTTACTTATGACAATAAAAACACAAGCAGATAGTGTGATGATTGGCAAAACCGTTCAACAGATAAGAGATCTTTTGGATATAAAACAAGTCAATTTAATCGCTATTTTTCGTCATAAAATAGCGATTCCATTCACAGCGGAATCTATTATTGAAAAAGGAGATGACGTTGCATTCATTACCTCATCCAAGGCAGTTAAATCAACGTTAGTTGTGTTAGGTCGATCCACCGAGCCCAATCAACGTATTATTATCGCTGGTGGCGGACATATTGGCACACGACTAGCAGAAACATTGGAGTCTAATTACCGAATTAAAATCATTGATCATGATCCAGAATCAGCCATGTCACTCGCTACTCATCTGCATAAAACGACTGTCTTAGAAGGCGATATTGCCGATCGTGAATTGTTATTAAACGAAAACATTGAATTTACAGATGTTTTTTGTGCTGTCACCAACGATGATGAAGCAAATATTATGGCTTGTTTGCAAGCAAAAAGATTAGGTGCTCGTTATGCTATGGCGTTAGTTAACCGAGATGCTTATGTTGATTTGATTGATGAAAGTTCTATTGATTATGCTATATCACCCCAAATGATTACCATCGGCAGTATTTTAACTAAACTTCGTCGTGGTAACATGATAAAAGTACATCGTTTGCAGCATGATGAAGCAGAAGCGATTGAATTGATCATCAACGGCGATGAGCAAACGTCACGTGTTATAGGACGCCGCATTGAGGAAATTGAATTACCACAAAGTTGTTCTATTATAGCGATTGTGCGTGACGGTACGTTCCACATCCCAAGTTCTGAATTAACTCTTTCTGCGAAGGATCATGTCATTTTGCTTTTACTTAAAAAACGCCATGTTCGGCAGGTCGAGTCATTATTCCAAGTTAATTTAACGTTCATGAGTTAATCTATGCAATATAAAACAACATTTCGATTGATTGGTTTGCTGTTGATAATTTTTAGCCCGAGCATGCTAACGCCACTTATCATCAATGGCATTTTTCACGAAGATGTCTGGACACCATTTATTATTGCTTTTGCATTAACCTTTAGCACCGGTAGTTTATTACGATTTATATTCCGTAAACATCAACATGAATTAAAAAATCGCGATGGGTTTCTTATCGTTGTATTATTTTGGCTAGTATTATGTTTTTTTGCATCATTACCCTTTTTATTTGCTATGAGTAACTCAGAAAATTTGACCGATGCATTATTTGAAACTGTTTCAGGGATTACCACAACTGGTGCCAGCGTAATCGTCAATATCGATCTATTACCCCATGCGATTTTATTCTACCGTCAGCAACTTCAATTCATTGGAGGCATCGGTATAGTCCTCTTAGCAGTATCCATTTTACCTATGCTGGGTGTTGGCGGAATGCAATTATATCGAGCAGAAACACCTGGTCCTATGAAAGATTCCAAATTAACACCGCGTATTATGCAAACAGCAAAGGCATTATGGGCTATCTATGTATCATTAACCTTGTTATGTGCATTGTGCTATTGGATAACCGGAATGGACTGGTTCGATGCCGTGGGCGAAAGCTTCGGCACAGTTTCAACTGGTGGCTTCTCAATGCACTCAAATAGTTTTGCTTATTATAATAGTGATGCAATTATATTGATTGCATCACTATTTATGTTTCTAAGTGGCACGAGCTTTACTTTACATTTTATTGCGTATCAAAAACGGACTCTCAAATATTATTGGGAAAACGAAGAGTTTCGTACCTATGTAGGCATTATAGTAATAACAGGGTGTTTCGTCACAATAGCTTTAATTAACCATCAATTATTTCAAATAACACCCCATACGTTTGTTACGAGCATTTTTACAATCGTATCATTTGTTACAACAACGGGCTTCGACTTGAATTTAGTTCCCTCTTGGCCAACATTTGTCCCGCTACTCATCACCATACTAATGCTTATTGGCGGTTGCGCTGCATCAACCAGTGGCGGTATTAAAGTACTCCGTGCTTTACTCATTTTTAAACAAAGCAAACGTGAATTAGTACGTTTAATCCACCCCCAAGCAATCATTCCGATCAAGTTAGGCAAACAAAGTTTATCTGAATCGGTTTTACAATCGATGTGGGGATTTACCTCAGTATTTATTGCCACGTATATTTTATTAATGTTAATTTTTATGGCCTTAGGCCATGATTTAGAAGTTGCTTTTGCGGCAATTACCGCAGGTATTGCTAACGCGGGCACAGGAATAGGTCAATTCAGTGTGTCATTCCCTCAGCTCGACGCTCCCAGCAAATGGGTCCTTATATTTGCCATGTTAGCGGGACGTTTGGAAATTTTTTCTATTCTGATTTTATTTACACCTCAATTTTGGCGGAAATAAATCTATATTTTCCAACGCTTGTGTAGCCACATCCATTGCTCTGGATGCATTAAAATAATTCGTTCTAAAGTTTGATTATATGCCAAGGTATTTTTATATATGGACTCTTGTGTTGTTTCGTACTCAATCCAAGGAATGGGTTCAAAAAACTCGAGTACATGATTGCCATTCGGCAAACGGTAACCCGCTGCAGGAACGACTGGCACACCCGTGTGCCGAGATAAACTAGCTAAACTGCGATATGTCCCCGCTTTTTTACCAAAAAATTCTACGGCTACACCATCACGATTTGCTAAGCTCGCATGCTGATCCAACACAAAAACAACCGCATGGTTATTATCCATTGCGTCTTTAACACGATGCAGTGCATCCTGTTTAGCAATCACGTGTAAACCCGCTTGAAAATAGCGTCGAAACAATATTTTTTCGAGCGTTTTATTTCCTAGAGTCTTTCGAATAAAATGAAAGTGTCCTTGAAATTGTTTAAAATTTAATATGCCCCCTAATGGCGCAAACTCCCAACTACCAAAATGACCGGTCAAAACTAAAACGCCTCGGTTTTCAGCAGCAACATTTAAAAGATGTTGATGCCCACGAACTTCCACTCGTTCACGCAAGGTTTTTTCACTCAAAAAACGCAGTTGAATGGTTTCTTTAATCGAGGTCGCAAGATGAGAATAAAACGCTTGAGCTAAATTTTTTTTCTCTTTTTTAGTGATAGATTCACCGAATACTTGCTGAATATTAGCCATGACTACCCGCCGTCGGTAAGGTAAGTAACGATACAAAAACCGACCGCCTAATGTTATCTTAAGATGTTTCATGCGTTTCAACGTCTTGTTGGTGTTCTTCGCATGATTTAATCAATAAACACGTGTTCATGCTCGCAAAACCTCGATTAATAATCAGAGCATGCGGTTTATGGCTTGCAAGCGTTCGCATCTCTTGACTCGCATTCACAAGGCAATCACGTGCTAAAGTTGTTAAATTTGCAATTCCTGGAACACATTGTTGGCGTAACGAATAAGTAGCCAAAACTGTATCTAATACACCAGAAGCGCACAATGTATGTCCCATAGACCATTTAAACGCTGTAACCGGTACGTCATGATTACCAAATACTGCTTGAATAGCCGCGGCTTCACTTGTATCCGATTTTTGATTTCCATTACCATGTGCAACAACTACACCAATATCACTAGCGTGTAATTGAGAATTTTTCAATGCACCCGACATTAATCGCGCTAATTCAATACCCTCAGCTTCAATGGAAAATAATCCATTTGCTTCTGTAGCAGCCGAACCACCAGTAATTTCAGCATAACAACGTGCATGACGCTCTCGAACACTGGCTTCACTTTCCAAAACTAATGCGCTCGCTCCTTCAGCTAAAACCGTGCCGTCATGATTTTGATCAAATGGTTTTAAGTCGCGCGCACTCAAAACACCCAACTTGTCATAATAATATAATGCTTGGGGCTCTATGCCAACATCGTATGCAACGACCACTGCACGTGAAATTTGCCCTGACTGAATCGCATGATATGCTTCAATAATTGCTTGCATGCCGCCAACAGCATGATTGGTAATATTATGATTCGCGCCTTTAAAACCATAGGTTATACCTGTGTACGCTAGCACATTATTTGGTAAAATACGCAACAACCACATAGGATGTACTTCAGAAAATAAGTGCTCGGCAAATGCCTGCATGTCACCATTCGTTTTCGCCATTAAAGGCAAAAAATCATATTGCTGTAAGTATTTATTGCCAGGAGACGCAACGTAGACCCCTGATTTATCTTGAAATGTAGCTAACTCGTGCGTATTATCTGCAATCGTATCTCGATACGCCATTAATTGGCTGTGATCAACCGCTTGCATCGCAGCATTAATCCCTAACACATCTTGACGAGAAATTACTTTAATTAGCTTTCGATCGGGCAACATAGTTGCTGGGTTATAGGCTTTAATTTCGCCGCCTAAACGATTCGACCAGCTGGACAAATCCCATTGTTGAATGTCACCAAGCCCGCTTTTTCCAGCGAGCAAACCAGACCAAGTTTCATCGGCTGTTGCACCCGTAGATGTAAGCGCACTCATACCAGTAATAAATACACGATTAGTAAGGTTCATTGTATTACGCTCCAAACTCAGGATGTTTGAATGCCAAACAGCTATTCGAACCACCAAATCCAAATGAATTAGATAACACGACACCCAATGATTTCTCACGAGGCCCATCAACAATAAAATCCAAATCACACTCTGGATCTGCAGTCGTTAAATTCGCTGTCGGCGGAGTGGTTGCATGTTGAATAGAGAGCACTGAAATTACCGCTTCTAAAGCACCTGCGGCCGCAATCAAATGTCCAGTTTGTCCTTTGGTCGAGCTCACAGGCAGCGTGTAAGCTCGTTTTTCAAAAACCGCTTTGATTGCATTTGTTTCACTTAAATCATTCATTTTTGTTGATGTGCCATGCGCATTAATATAATCAACATCCATTGCATTCAATCCTGCATCGGACAATGCACCCTGTATAGCTTGAATCGCACCATCACCATTTGGGTGTGAGTCGGTGATTCGATAAGAGCTTAACGAATTACCTTCTCCAGCCAATTCAGCATAAATAGATGCGCCACGTGCTTTTGCATGTTCCCATTCTTCCAGCATTAAAAAAGCGGCACCCTCTCCTAAAACAAATCCATTCCGGGTCGCATCAAAAGGACGACTTGCTGTATTTGGGGTATCGTTGTAAGTTGATAGCGCCCCTAACAAGCAAAAACTGGATACGCCCAGAGGATTAATCATCGAATCAAAACCACCGGCTAACATATAATCGGCTTCACCGCGGCGAATTGCTCGAAGTGCCAAACCTAGGGCTTGGCCACCAGAAGCACAGGCAGTATGTACTGCATTCGCATATCCTTTAATTCCGAACTGCTTGATTAATAACGCTAGACCTGTGTTGGATGTTGTACTGCCAAAATCATTTAACCGATAAAACTCAGTGGATTTTTCTTGCAATTTGGCCCAATCCACCATGCCATTTTCGGCACAAGTTTGTTGAAAGCGTTGTAAAAATTCAAATTCCGCAGTCATCATGCCACTACCAGTTACAATACCAAAACGATGTGCCATATCATCATCAGTAACATGAAAATTAGCATCTTGGTAAGCCTGTAATGCAGCATCCAAAGCAAATTGAGTAAACCTTGACGAAAAGCGATTGTGCTTAGTAAGTAACACAGGATTTAAAACAAAATCTTTTACTTCTGCAGCAATAGATGTTGGAAACGCTGAGGCATCAAATTGTTGAATGGGTGCAATCCCGCTCATACCAGCTAACAAATTAGACCAGGTTGATTGCACATCATGCCCCAAAGGGGAGACAATACCTAACCCAGTAATAGCAACTCGTCTTTTGTTTGTCATATACCTCTCTCCGCCAACAAAACCGCTTCCATTACACACACACGCTTTCCTGCAACTTCTGTCTTATATTGTAAAACCAAATCATCTTCTTGGTGATGTTTTACTGTCACAGTACACACTACTTGATCACCCGGATAGACAAAATCATTCATTTTAATTTTTCGCAACTCTTGAATATGATACTGTTTTGCAAAGCCAGCACCAAACCCCGCTCGATTAAGAAATTCGCTAATTAAACTCAACTGACATTCAATTAAAACGGTCATCGGTAGGACGGGCTTATTGGGGAAATGATCAGGAAAATAAGGCGCACCACGTGTAATGCGTTTAGCGGCACGCAATAAAACACCGGACTGACTTTCAATAATGCGATCAAACAACAAGGGAACAACGGATTTAGGCGTGGGCGTTTCTAATAAAACATTATATTCACCAGTAAATGCCACATTGCTCCATTCACCGGGGCGGTTAATTTCTGCAAATTGCCGCTTAACAAGCGAGGTGTCAATAAAATCATTCATGGGTAACAACGGACCCAAAGCACCGTCTATTGTGAAAACAACCTCATCATCAACGCGCGCAACGCTATGATACTGAACAGCTGCGTCATCTAACGAATCGATGTATGATTCCAGTAAAAGCGTTTCACCAATATATACATTACGATGGGGTCTCACACTGGCAACCACGCCAGCAACAGGCCGTTGCTTAAAATCGCAGGCTAACATCACATTCCAAGCTGCTAATTGGCCTAATGTTTCACCAATAACTGATGGCATCAAATAATAATGTCCGCGGGCATCATGCGATAAATAGACATCATCATGGGTGATATGTTTTAATCCTTGAATATCCTTGCCTAAAGATAAAGCAAGGATTCTATCAACGAATAAAAAGCTCATCAGTTAGCAAGTTCACACACAGGTTGCTCGCTGCTTGCAGCAACAATGAGCTTACAAAACGTTTCCACGGTAAAAAGCATTGGAATTTCATTCATTTTCATTGTTGGTTTAAAATAATCGGCTGGTACTTCACTGAGATATTGCTTTAATACTTGCATACCAGCTGGAGTAATCACACCACCCTGCTCAAATTCATCTTGAGCTAAATGACCACGTGCATTTTTTTCCAATTGTCCGCGTGGAATTTTAATGCTAAATTCTTTTTCTAATTGAAATACAAGATCAAGAAAATCGATTGACTCAGCACCAAGATCAGTAATTAAGCGGCTTGATAAAGTGATCTCACTTTCATCCAAAACCAGCACATCAGCAATAATTGTCCTGACTTTCGGGTAAACACTTTCTACATTCATCTCAAAATCCTCGGGAAAATAGCATTATTTCGGCGATTCTATCACAGAGTTATTTGACTCTCAATTTCAGTTTTGTCACTATCTTTGGTGCAGTACAAAACATGTAAGGTCTGTTGACATTCAACTTTCGACGTTCCGCAACTCATTTACGAGATCCATTGCTATCTGATGTTGTGCAATGATCCAGTATAATATATAAGATCGCCGGATCCCGTAAGTTTCGGGACGTCAGGCTTCTAATGATGTATTGTCAACAGAACCTAGAATTATTTGTTAAAAGGATACCCCTATGGGCGGCACAGCTTCAATTTTACAAACACATACAATCAAAAAATCAACCCAAATAGAGGATATACCACCTATACCGCCTATACCGGCTTATACACCACAGACCTATCCCGGCATTCATTTAACAAATTTATCCATCGAATCATTGCGATTTTTGGACACCATTACGAACAAAAATCCCGCCGTGTTCAATAGATTACTGGTCAAATTAAATGAATTGTATAATCCAAACGATAGACAACTTGCTTTAAAAGCGCATCATGTTGATGCGGTGATACGAATTTTACACATTCAAACCATGTTAAAAGCAAATATAGCGCAATCACTCAAAAATTATCTTATGCAAGAAAATCCCGATATCCACCAGATAGTTAATCGATTACGTAAGCGTTATTTACCACACATTAGTTTACAAGCGAGTGCAGCAAATTTACTACACCACACACTACAACATGCTTCCGAGATTAAAAATAGATCCATGGCCGTCATCACCCATGATCTCGGCTTATTTGCTAGTAAAACAGATCATTTCGACATATTTTTACGCACAATTATTCGATTCATCATTGAATGCCATGATCATGAACAAACTAATCCACAGCACTATGGAAGTGTGGAACAAGCTACCGCTGCTCGCATCACGGAATGGCTAACAACACCACCGCTAGGATTACCCAATTTATCTAATCACCTGAAAAATGCTGTTCATTTTTTGAGTGAATATATCACTTCATTAGGTACAACAATGATCTGGAGTCCTATTAGCACAATGGATTTGTCATATTTATTCAAATCAATCGAACAATTGGCACATGAGGCAGACATACCCGTTATAGATGAATCAAATATTGATTTTGTTGAAAAAATTAGAATGTCAGCTTTAATCACTGGCATCTGCGATAAAACACCAGCGGCTTTACTGCCAGTTGTGAAAAGACAGTCGGACTTGCCGCAAACGAACTCATTATCGTATTTAAATAAATATTACAAAATTAAACCCCATCAAATTGAACAATATGCGGAAAAATCCCTTTTTCAAGTTTTTTTTGAAAACACTGAGTACCCATTTATACCGTACTACCCCCATGAATCGCTTCAATATAATTACCAAGCCCTTTTAATGGGGTTACCTTCTAAATTAGGAATGGAAGTTGAGTTTGCCAATTTAAAAGAACAAGAACACAACGATGCAGTTGCGTTGGGTAATTTTATTAAATATTATCAGCGAGTGCATAAGCTTTTTGAAGCCAATAGCGAAACACGTTCCGATTTTTTTAGGGAATTAGAGTTAGCATTCGAACAAAACAATGTAGTAAAACTGGTTGAAAATCTATTTTTTTCTCGTGAAAAGATTACAAAAGAAATCAATTTCAGCATGAGTCAAACAATGAATCTTGAGCTTGCAAAAAGTGAGATTTCAGTTTTTTTAGCCAAACAAAAAAACAATAATCCCACGCCAAGCCCCGGATTATTTTTCAGCTATTCGGAACGAATCACTCCAGATGAGCTTATTAACTCAACTGTGCCAGCTACAGATGCTGCAAATTTAGAAGCGCTCTATCAATTTTACTTGGGCTTACCTGCGGCTGGTAAAAAAAGATTAATACAAGAAATGACCTTAAATATGGTGCTTCAAGCCGGTACAATTTATCTCGAGCAACCAAGATCGGGGACAAGCTCTGAAGCAGCGACCCCAATTGACACACCTCGAAGCCCAACAAAATTTAAACCCATAGAACATTTTGAAATAACTGAGTCCGTTACAATTCACCCTATGCTAACCTCCGTATTTCAAGCCCATGAAGATCACTCAACCTTCTTTGGAGAAGACGTTAAATTTGATGATACTCAAAGTATAAAGAAAACCAACTACTAGCTCAGGAAGCAAGGTTCTCTTTAAATGCAATAATTCTGGCATATGCCTCATCAATACGTTGAGCGGCTATAATGCCAGAGCGAACATTTTTCTCAATTAAATCAATAATCACTGTGGGATCCTGTGGTTCATCTACCAATTGATTACCAAAAATAAACATATCTGCCCCCGCATTGAGAGCTAAACAAAGTGATTCTTCTAGGCCATATTGATCCGAAATCGCCTTCATTTGCATATCATCAGTAATAATAATGCCCTCAAAATCCAATTCTTTGCGTAATAGCTCTGTTAACATTTTATAAGATAAGGTGGCAGGCAGACCAGAATCATCTAATTGCCGATTAATGATATGGGCAGTCATAATCATATTGCAGTCTTTAGATTGATTTAAAAGCAAGCGATAAGGCTCTAATTCTGATTTTTGCCACGTTTGCGAAACATCGACAAACCCAAGATGTGAATCAGACTCAGAACTGCCATGACCAGGAAAGTGTTTATAAGCAGGCGCAACGCCCTGTTCACTGAGTGTCTGAGCATAAATTTGACCAAAACGCGCAACTTCAGTTGCATTATCAGAAAAACAGCGGCCTAATTTGCCTAAAATTGGATTATCAGGATTAACATTTACATCAAGTACAGGTGCAAAATTTAAATTAAAACCAGCCTGTTTTACGGTCTTTGCCATCGTAGATGCAACCTGAAATGCCTCTTCATCGCTCATTTTCCCCACTAAATTAGCAGCTATAGTTTCCGGGAACCCATACTGTGCTTTCAATCTATCAACTGCCCCACCTTCATAATCCACCGCCAGCAGTAAGGGGAGCAAGGGACGACCACATGTTGCATTGGCCAGCATATTCAATTGTTGCAAATCAGCATTTAATCGACGCACTTGTTCAGGAGTCTCAATATTTTTATCATATGTTTTTGATGGAAAATGATAATCAAATAAAATAAGACCACCCAAATTGCATGCATTGATTTGTTTTACAATAGGTGATTGTTCGTTAACGGATGTCCCATCAAATCCAACAATCAACATTTGGCCAATTTTATCCCGTAAACTCACATTTTGGTTATTCCGCATATCCCAATACCTCACAAGTCAAATTACCTTTAGCTAATCGAATATCAATCACATCCCCTACACTGACGGCTGTGTTTTCAAATAATAACTGATTTTGATGCATCACAATGGCGTACCCTCTATCTAACGTTGCCAACGGACTCACCGCATGCAATGTCACCAACTGTTGTTGAAATCGCCGCTTACATTGTTGTAGATATGTATTCATCACTTGACCCAACTGTGTTTCAAGCTGATTGATTTGGGCCTTTGCTTGAACAAATAATAGTTGTGGATTTTGTGCATTCAGACGCGTTACCATCAGATGTAATCGATGTTGCTTAGCAGTCAAGAACTGACTCATCGCGCGTTGCATCTGTCGTTCAAAATAATCCAATGTTTGCCAATATGAAGCAATTAATTGACCCGGTGAGGTAATTTTTTGAATTTGATGGGTTAATAATAATGTTTTATGCTGAATATCACGCCGAACAGCTGATAAAAGTCGAATCACAACCGTTTGAAAATAAGCAATTAACTCTAACTGATCAGGGGTTATGGCTTCGGCTGCGGCTGTCGGCGTAGCTGCTCGCCAATCCGCCACAAAATCAGCGATGGTGAAATCAGTTTCGTGTCCCACGCCAGTGACAATCGGTATGATACTCCCGGCGATTGTATATGCCAATGTTTCATCATTAAACGGCCATAAGTCTTCAAGACTCCCGCCACCCCGAGCCAAAATTAACACATTACAGCGTTTTTCATTATTAGCGCGCTCAATAGCCGATACTAATTGAGGGGCAGCTAGTTTTCCTTGAACATCGCTTGGATAAATTACGACTTGAGCGTGCGGAAAACGCCGAGCCAATGTACTTAATATATCCCGCAATGCGGCACCACTGGATGATGTAATGATACCAATGCATAGTGGAAAACGAGGTAGCGGTTTTTTGCGAGCTTGTTCAAACAAACCCAATGCAGCTAGTTTGACTTTAAGTGATTCAAACAATTGATGCAAATCACCTAATCCGGATTCATTCAATTCATTAACGATCAGCTGATAATCACCACGAGCCTCATACAAACTCAACATACCTCGGGCAACAACTTGCTGGCCGCTTTGTAACTGTTGATGAAGCGGAGTATGGCGATTACGAAAAAAAACACATCGTATCTGAGCGCTAGCATCTTTCATTGTAAAATAAAAATGCCCAGAAGCAGGTTTACTTAAATTTGAAATTTCACCCTCGACACAAACCTCTCCTACATCCTGCTCTAAGATGGTCCTAATATGTCGATTGAGTTGGGTGACCGAAAGAATTTGCATACTGAATTATCCGACCACGCTATACCCTGCATCCACAAACAATGTATGCCCTCGGATCATATCCGCTTCAGGCAAACACAATAAATAAACGGCATTAGCCACATCCGCTGGCGTCAGTGGTCGATCAGACAAAGCATGCGCTTGATATTCTTCAAGTAATTGTTCTCTATTTGGAAAGTGTTTTAACGCGTCCGTATCGACTACCCCAGCAGAAACAGTATTAACCGTCACACCAAGTTCGGCCAATTCAAGACTCAATGAACGAACTAAAGCCTCAAGCGCTGCTTTTGAAGCACCAATGAATGCATAATTGGGAATAGCGCGATGAGCGCCTAAGCTTGATAATGCAATAACTCGTCCGCCCGCTCTCATCAATGATCGGCCTTCACTCACCAAATGATTTAACGCTAATGCATTCGTTTCAAGGCACCATCGCCAATGTTTTGTTGTCATTTGCATCGCAGGCTTGAGCACACCACTCGCTGCATTACTAATGAGGAAGTCTAAACGATCAAAATGCTGATGGAATATTTGAAACATATCTTTAACTGATTGATGATCCGCAACATTCGCTTGAGTTGCGAACGCTTTTCGCCCCAATCCTTCTATTTCTTTAACTAGTTCCATTGCCTCATCCGAACTATTGTAATACACAATCGCAATGTCCGAACCGGAATGGGCTAATTTCAGCGCAGTTGCTCGCCCTATTCCACGCGCACCGCCGGTAATTAACGCTACTTTATTTGCAAAAACTTGAGACATCTAATCCTCCATACGCATTAATCGAAGTAATACAATGTGCTAGCAGGCCACACAGATTTATAGGCTTTAAGCCTTTTTAGCTAAGGTTTCTGCGACGTAAGTTCTGCTGCGAATACCTCGATCCTGCATTTTCATAAATACCAAGTATACCGCAGAAAATCTTCTCACGTCAGATTAAAAGAAACATTAATCTTGTTTTAAATCACCTATCTTTATACAATTCGCTCTCATCTTTTCACATGAAGTACGATCGAATGAAACAAGCATGGTTAAAAAATACCCTTCCTATTGCTACGATTTTCTCATTTCGCATGTTAGGCTTATTCATGCTTATCCCTGTTTTTACTATTTATGCAACACATTTAGTAGATGCAACACCGACTTTAATCGGCATCGCTTTGGGTGGTTATGGTTTAAGCCAGGGCATACTGCAAATTCCCTTTGGCATGATGTCCGACCGATATGGCCGGAAATTAATATTAGTGATAGGGTTAGTGCTTTTCGTCTCAGGTAGTTTATTAGGTGCTTTTACTCATTCAATCTATGGAATGATCATTGCAAGAATACTTCAAGGAGCTGGCGCGATTGGTAGCGTATTAATTGCTTTACTTGCAGATTTAACTCCTGATGAACATCGCACGAAAGCCATGGCTATTATTGGGGTTACCATCGGTTTATCTTTCAGTCTAGCCATCGTTATTAGTCCGGTGATTACAACTCATTTTGGGTTGGCAGGTATTTTTTATCTCACTGCATTTTTCGCACTACTAGGATTATTAATGGTTTATTTCATTATTCCAAATCCTGTTCACATCCCGTTTGATTCGAATTCGAGAATAAATACCAGTCAATTTAAACAGGTTATTCGTAATTCGCATTTATTACGATCGGATGCAGGTATTTTTTTCCTACATCTCATGCTCACATCAACCTTTTTTGCTATCCCAATGCTCTTGCAACAACAAATCAAACAAGGGCATTTAGGTAGTTCGTGGCATTTTTATTTGCCGTTGATGTGTATTAGTTTTTTGATCATGGTACCTTTTATTGTCCTTGCCGAAAGAAAACAGAAAATAAAGTGGTTATTTACTGCTGCGATTGGCATCATTGCCCTTGCTCAATGGAGTTTAGCTTATAGCCATGACTCATTATATTCATTATTTGGTTTAATGTTTTTATATTTTGTTTCCTTCAATATTTTAGAGGCGAGCCTTCCTTCTCTTGTTTCCAAGCAAGCTCATATCAGTAGTCGAGGATGCGCTATGGGAATTTATTCCAGCAGTCAATTTTTAGGTATTTTTGTTGGTGGCACATTGTCAGGGTTCATTTTTCAATGGCTAGGTTTCCAAGGCATTTTTATCATGAATGGCTGCGTAGCATCCATTTGGCTGGTTATCGCAAGCTTCATGCAACCATTAAACTATCAATTCGCAATTACCATTCCTTTTCCGAATCAATTCATTGATCCGGTTAGGTTGAAAAAAGAACTTACTGAAGTTCGCGGAGTATGTGATATCGCTATTAATACGCAAGAAAAGTTAATCTACTTACAAGTTGAAAAGGCACTTTATCTGGAAGGTAGTGCCGAAGAGATGATAAAGAAAATCACACCTGACATTGTTGTGCCCAAACTCGTAACATAGCATTACCCTTAGGCTGGAGGTGATAAGATACATCGCGTACTTCAACGCCATAATGAGCTTGTTGCAATCCTAATAAAACGGGTCCAAGCAAAGGAGAAGGAATACCCTGCGCATCGACTAAAGGGAAAATCCTCACGTCTTTTGCTACTCGGGCTAATTCTTGAATAATTTGCACATGGTATTCGACTGTTTGATGCGCCAACCCGGCAAATAATTCATGAGCACTTAAGGCAAAATCAAAGGCCTCGTATTCAAATGGCAATGGGGCATCAAATGCAGCCAAATAACGCTGATCCACTCGCCCTTGATCATAGTCCGATAAAAATGCGGCAATCCCTTCACGGCGATATGCAATTAAATTATCTAGAGTACGATACCGGCTTAAATCAAATATTTGATTTTTATTTTTAAATTCTTCCAATCGTTGCTCAAAATTTTGATTAATTTCTTGAGTTAAGATTTTTTTATCAAGAGCAAACCAAGGATCACAACTGATACATTTCGAAGCAAAATTTCGGAACTCAAAATTAACCGCTGTTGCCCCGCAACCATATTCCAAAAAACGTTTTGTTAAATCAGATTCAGATAGATTAAACATATCGCGATATTCATCAAGATGATGCCCCCACAGAACTAATCTTCGCATAACTCGTCACTCCCTAGTTTTTCATCTTCAGAATTTACGTAAAATCCCGAGTTCCATGTTGAAATTAGTTTTTTAATTCGGTCATTTAGCAATCTAGGGTCCGTTGACCTCAGAATTTTGCATAAATCCTGATCTTCACAATTATCTTGATGCACTGTATAGTCTTCACATCAGACTCAGTATATATCAGGATAATTATGAATCCAAACGACATTGTAATTGTTGCTGCAAAAAGAACGCCAATTGGCACTTTATTGGGTTCGTTATCTTCATTGTCTGTTCCCGAATTAGGTGCGTATGCGCATCGTGCAGCTATCGCTGAATCCGGTATCGACCCGAAGGAAATTAACGAAGTCATTAGTGGCTGCGTTTTACAAGCTGGTATTGGTCAAGCCCCAGCAAGACAAGCTGCTCTTAAGGCAGGTATACCAAATACTACCGGCGCGACGACTCTAAATAAAATGTGTGGTTCCGGCATGAAAGCCGTTATGTTTGCCCATGATTTAATCAAAGCAGGCTCAGCTGATGTTGTGTTAGCTAGTGGTATGGAAAGTATGAGTAATGCCCCTTATTTATTAAGTAAAGCACGAGCTGGTTATCGATTCGGTCACGGAGAAATTAAAGATCACATGTTGTTAGACGGACTTGAAGACGTGTATCAACCAGGTACTGCGATGGGGTGTTTTGCCGATATCACAGCGAAAGAATATCATTTTACTCGTGAGCAACAAGATGCTTACGCGGTTCAATCCATGTCTCGAACACTCTTATCTCAACAAAATGGCGCTTTTCTCAATGAAATAACCCCCATCACTATCAGTACTCGAAAAGGTGAACTGACTATAAGTTGTGATGAAAGTCCCGATCAAGCTAAAATTGCTAAAGTAGCTCAACTTAAACCCGCTTTCAGCCCTGATGGTACTGTCACAGCAGCTAGTTCAAGCTCTATAGCCGATGGCGCTGCTAGCCTCATTTTAATGACTGCTGCTTATGCTGCAAAACGAGGATTAAAACCGCTTGCTCGTATTGTAGCGCATGCGACTCATGCTCAAGAACCTCAATGGTTCACGACGGCTCCGATTACTGCAATTACGGAAGTCTTAAAAAAAGCCGACTGGAACGTAGATGACGTCGATTTATTTGAAATCAACGAAGCATTTGCAGTTGTCACCATGGCCGCAATTAAAGCGCTTGGTCTGGATAGCGACAAAGTAAACGTTCATGGGGGCTCATGTGCTCTCGGACATCCAATTGGAGCATCCGGTGCGCGGATTTTAGTCACATTAATTCATGCATTACATCACCATCACAAAAAACGCGGAATAGCATCATTGTGTATTGGTGGAGGCGAAGCAACTGCAATGGCAATTGAGTTAGTGAGGGATCATGATTAAGCAATACACTCCTTATTTTATTTATTTAATATTAAGCATCACTGTTGTTCTTTTTTCACAGTATATGCATTCTGTTGGCTTGTTTATTGTGACGTTTTATCACTATATCGACACAAATATTGACATTTTTTTTAATCACTCTCCTTCCGGATTAGCTTTACGCCAGGTGGTGGCTTTGGTTTTATGCCCACTATTGATTACTGGAATACCCGCTTTAATCTATCGTTTGATAAAAGGCTCGCCAATGCCCTATTTTATTGAAGCTACATGGTTGTTTTGGATTGTGATTGTTCTTAGTAAAGTGCTAGTAAAATAAAGGATTAGGGTAATGACCAAAATTATCAGTCAACTGAACCCAGCAAGTGATGAATTTAAAACTAATCAAAGCGCCATGCAGGCACTAGTGAGCCAGCTACAACAAACTATAGCTAAGATTGCTTTAGGTGGTGATGAGACAGCTCGCGATAGGCACAAACAACATGGTAAATTATTGCCGCGAGAACGTTTACAACAATTGCTCGATCCTGGCAGTCCTTTTCTAGAGCTATCTCAATTAGCTGCCTATCAAGTATATGATGACCCAGTTCCAGCAGCTGGTTTAATTACCGGTATTGGGTACGTTGCTCATCAGGAATGCATGATTGTCATGAATGATGCCACAGTCAAAGGCGGAACATATTATCCATTAACCGTAAAAAAACATTTACGTGCTCAAGAAATTGCAGCAGAAAATCATCTGCCATGTATTTATGTAGTGGACTCAGGCGGCGCGTATTTACCTTTACAAGATGAAGTATTTCCCGATCGTGATCACTTTGGTCGCATATTTTTTAATCAAGCCAATTTATCTGCTCAAAATATTCCGCAAATTGCAGTGGTTATGGGATCGTGCACTGCTGGCGGTGCATATGTACCGGCTATGGCAGATGAATCAATTATGGTACGTAATCAAGCAACCATTTTTTTAGCAGGCCCACCATTGGTTAAAGCAGCCACGGGGGAAATTATTAGTGCTGAAGATTTAGGTGGTGCTGATATCCATTGTCGTCAATCTGGCGTCGCTGACTATTATGCTGAAAATGATGCGCATGCGCTTCATCTTGCCAGACAAACAATATCTCATTTAAATCGAATCAAACCGCACTCATTACATCGTATAACTAGCCGCGAACCAGCATATGATTCCTGTGAATTGGATGGCATCATTCCTACAGATCCCCGTAAACCATTTGATATTCGGGAGGTGATCGCTCGTTTGGTCGATGCATCCGAATTTGATGAATTCAAAGCCCTTTATGGCACCACATTAGTGTGTGGATTTGCTCATTTATATGGTTACCCTATTGGCATTATTGCAAATAATGGGGTTTTATTTGGAGAGAGTGCGCTTAAAGGTGCCCATTTTATTGAACTCTGCACGCAACGTAATATTCCGCTGGTTTTCCTCCAAAATATTACGGGCTTCATGGTCGGCAGTAAATATGAAACCGCAGGTATTGCCAAACATGGCGCTAAAATGGTCACCGCCGTAGCGAATGCGAACGTGCCAAAATTTACCGTAATAGTTGGCGGTAGTTTTGGTGCGGGTAATTATGCAATGTGTGGCCGCGCTTATTCCCCTCGACTATTATGGTCATGGCCTAATGCACGAATTTCGGTCATGGGAGGCGAACAAGCAGCCAACGTGCTAGCTCAAATCAACCGAGATAAACATACTAAACGTAATACCACATGGTCAGCAAACGAAGAAGAATTATTTAAAACTACCATGCGTGAACAATATGAGGCCCAAGGTAATCCTTATTATGCAAGTGCTCGATTATGGGATGATGGGGTTATCGCCCCGCACGATACTCGAAAAATTTTAGGATTAAGCTTGTCAGCAGCATTGAATGCGCCGATAAAACCGACACGCTTTGGCGTTTTTAGGATGTAACTTGATGTCAAACTTACTTGTTGAATTACAAAACCACATCCAACTGATTACGTTCAATCGTACAGAAAAGCACAATGCATTTGATGATGTATTACTAACCGAGTTACAAACAGCACTAGATAATGCCCAACAAAATCCAATGGTGCGCGTAATCATTTTAAAAAGTAACGGCAGCCATTTTTCTGCTGGTGCTGATGTCAATTGGATGAAGCGGATGGCTCAATTTACTGAAGCAGAAAATCAAGCTGATGCACATATTTTAGCCCGTGTTATGTACACCCTTTATCATTGCATTAAACCGACGATAGCTATGGTCCAAGGGGCTGCATTTGGTGGTGGAGCTGGTTTAGTCGCAGCCTGCGACATTGCTATCGCAGCAGAAACAGCAAAGTTTTGTTTTTCAGAAGTAAAACTTGGATTAATTCCTGCGGTGATTAGCCCATATGTATTAAAGGCGATTGGGGAACGCGCTGCAACTTGGTTATTTATGAGCGCTGAAATAATTGATGCGAAACGAGCACTTGAACTACAACTGGTTCAACACTGTGTCACTGAAGATACATTGCTTTCGTACACACTAAAATACGCAACTCAGTTAACTGAATTGCCACCACAAGCAGTCTGTGAGGCCAAATCATTAATCCGCCAAGTAGCTGATTTGCCGATTAATGAAACACTCCAAACACTGACCGCATCACTCATTGCTAAAAAAAGAGTTTCTACAGAAGGACAGCAAGCCTTGCAAGCCTTTCTGAACAAGGAAAAGATTACATGGTAAGGAATCTATGTTTAAAAAAATTCTGATTGCAAATCGTGGCGAAATCGCCTGTCGTATTATTCGAACCGCTCGCCGGATGGGTATCGCAACTGTGGCTATATACTCCACAGCTGATGCAGCTAGTTTACATGTTTCATTGGCAGATCAGGCTTTTTGCGTCGGTGGACCAATAGCTGCTGAAAGTTATTTAAATATAAATGCAATTATTGCCATTGCAACAGAATGTGGTGCTGAGGCGATACATCCAGGTTATGGCTTTTTGTCTGAAAACACCCAATTTGCTCGTGCGTGCACGGAAGCTGGAATTGTCTTCATCGGCCCATCTGTCCCTGCTATGGAAGCAATGGCATCGAAGCAACTCGCAAAGCAACGTCTAGAAAAAACGAATGTACCACTCACCCCTGGTTATCACGGCAATGATCAATCCGATGAAAAACTATTAGAAGAAACCAAACACATTGGATTACCAGTACTGTTAAAAGCAGCGAGCGGCGGCGGCGGTAAGGGCATGCGATCTGTTTATACTATAGACGAATTTGAACTTGCTTTGGCCAGCGCACGCCGTGAAGCCAAAGCAAGTTTTGCTGATGACACGATGTTAATTGAAAAATTAATTCAAAAGCCTCGTCATATTGAGATGCAGATCATGGCCGATAATCATGGCCAAGTAGTGCATCTATTTGAACGAGACTGCTCGATTCAACGTCGACATCAAAAAATTATCGAAGAAGCCCCAGCAAGCAATCTAACCGATACACTGCGCAAACGCATTGCAGAAGCAGCAGTCGAAGTAGCGCGCACAATTGAATACCGTGGAGCAGGCACCGTCGAATTTTTAGTCGATGAAAATGAAACCTTTTATTTCATGGAAATGAATACTAGACTACAAGTCGAACATCCCGTTACTGAAATGATAACTGGGCTTGATTTAGTTGAATGGCAATTTCGGATTGCCGCCAATGAATCACTACCCTTACATCAAACACAAATTCACGCACGTGGGCATGCTATCGAATGTAGAATCTGTGCAGAAGATCCGGAACATGATTTTATGCCATCGATTGGCGACATCTCTTTTTTAAAAGAACCTAACGGCGAACATGTTCGAATTGAAACAGGTATCACCTGTCATGCAACGATTAGCCGTTACTACGATCCGATGATTGCCAAATTAATTGTTTGGGGTGAAACACGCGAAGAAGCGCGTCGGAAATTACTGCATGCATTACAAAACTATTATATCGGTGGCGTAAAAACTAATTTGGCATTTTTACAAGCTATTATCATTAACCCGGCATTTATTCAAAATAAAATTAATACTGATTTTTTAAATCAGGAGCAGATAACGCCGCCATCATGGGACAAAGTGTTTGCGTTATATATAGCAGCATCTGTTGATTATTTACAGACAGCTACTCACCGTGAACCGTTATATCACGACACCTTTGCATGGCAAATGCATTTAACCAGTCATTGGCAAGCCAGCTATCTATTAGATGAAGAACGGTTCGATATTCGGGTCACACCAGTCAACCGAAACGAGGTGATATTAGAAATTAATTCGGAACAGATTGAATCTGCACCTGTATCTTATAAGTTACAGCTGCATCAGGATCAACTGTACATCGATGATGGGCAGACGATTCATTCTGTTTTTGTGCAACCACAAACAACTAAAATAACAATTTATAGTCCGGTTGGACCAATCGACGTAACCCGATTTAATTGGCAAGCGCTTACGGGACATCAAAAGACTGACAATAATCTTACCGCACCAATGCCAGGTACCGTCGTAGCCATTCTAAAGAAAAAAGGCGAACTCATTAAAATCGGCGAACCGATCATGGTATTAGAAGCGATGAAAATGGAGCATACTATTCGAGCACCAAATGATGGGACTATTAGTTCAATTTTTTATGAAATTGGCGCCCAGGTGAATGAAGGTGCAACACTCGCTGCCCTGGAGAAAACATGAGTTATCCGAAGCGTGTTACACTAATTGAAGTAGGACCACGGGATGGTTTGCAAAATGAACCCACATTTTTGGCAACCAAGCATAAAATTGAACTTATCGATTTATTAAGTCAAAGCGGTTTAAAACACATCGAGGTAACCAGCTTTGTTTCAGCAAAAGCTATTCCGCAATTAGCAGATAACGAAACAGTATTCCGTTCCATCATTAAACCGGCGGATGTTCATTTTTCCGCCTTAGTACCGAATGAGCATGGAATGGAAAAAGCGATTCAAGCTGGCGTTCAAGAAATTGCTATTTTTACTGCCGCAAGTGAATTATTCAATAAACGCAATATCAATTGTTCAATCGAAGAAAGTATTGCCCGCTTTATACCAGTTATGACTCTGGCAAAACAATATCAAATTCGTGTGCGTGGTTATGTTTCTTGTGTATTAGGTTGTCCTTACGAAGGCGATATTTCACCTAAGCAAGTTGTAGATGTTGCTCATCAACTCTTGGAGCTTGGCGTTGATGAATTGGGTTTGGGTGATACAATCGGTGTAGGCACGCCCAAACAAACCACTGTATTACTCGAAAAGTTACGCGAATTTATTCCGCTTAATAAAATATCAATGCATTTTCATGATACGTATGGCCAAGCCATTGCCAATATCTATGCAGCATTAGAATGCGGTATAAGCCGTTTTGATAGCTCCGTTGCAGGTCTTGGTGGTTGTCCCTATGCTCGAGGGGCGAGTGGTAATGTAGCCACAGAAGACGTGTTATATTTGATGCACGGATTAGGAATCGAAACTGGAATTGACATTTTTAAGGTAGTCACTGCAGGCGATATGATTTGTAAGGCATTAGGTCGAAAAAACCAATCTAAAGTAGCAAACGCGCTTTTAGCTAACCAATAAGCTTGACAATATATCAAGCGCCGCTTAGCATTTCATTCGATTTCTTTTCTAGGGATATACCCCATGCCAATTCACCGTTTAAAAGCATTGGTGAGCGATGATTTTGAAGCGATGAATGATGTCATTGTCAGCATGATTCAAGCTCAAATAGGTTTAATAGACGACTTGGCCAACCACATTATTCAAAGTGGTGGGAAGCGGCTACGTCCACTAATTGTATTACTAGCCAGTCGAGCCTGCAATTATCTAGGTCGTCAACACATAACCTTAGCTGCAATGATTGAATTTTTTCACACGGCTACATTATTACATGACGATGTAGTCGATGATTCCACACTCCGTCGGGGCAAAGAAACCGCTAATTCAATTTGGGGTAGCAAAGCCAGCATCTTAGTTGGCGATTACTTTTTCACCCTTTATCTGCAATTGATGCTCCAAGTAGGGGATATGAATATCATGCATTTATTAGCCGATATTACGCATCAAATTACCTGTGGTGAAATCAAACAATTATCTAATAGACATAACTATGATCTGGCCATACAGGATTATTTTGATGTGATTCGCTCCAAAACATCACTACTTTTTGCAGCATCCTCTACAATGGGCGCACTGATTAGCCAATCGAGTAAAACCATCGAACATGGTTTATATGCATATGGTTTGCATTTAGGTAATGCCTTTCAACTTATTGATGATGCACTTGATTATTGTTCCGATGCAAAAACTATTGGTAAGAATATTGGGGATGATTTGGCCGAAGGCAAGGCAACCATGCCATTACTCTATGTCCTGCAACATGGAACATCAGAGCAAAAACATATCATTCGACAAAGCTTAGAAACAAGCAACATTGATGATTTACCAACGATCCTCAGCATTATTGCAGAAACAGATGCAATTAATTACACCCGACAAATCGCAGCAGCCGAAGTAGAACAAGCAATTGCTGCATTAGACGTACTTCCCGAATCAATTTATAAAAATGCATTGAAAGAAATTGCCAGTTACGCTGTTACACGAGACCATTAGGATATTCATTTGCATATCTCGGAGCATTGAATCTTCAAGATGAGTCGGGAGTTGAGTTAAAGATAACATTATCGCAATCTCCGCGCTCATCTAAAAATAGTTTGCGCGTCTAATTATTGCAGGTGTTTTACCTGCCTATGCTACCGATTTTTTGGGCATAGGCAGACAAAACACACCGGAAATTTAGACATTTGCAAGCCACTTTGCACCTACAAACGGACCACTCAGTGCAAAATTAGTTTCAGCGCCAGTACTATTATTGATTAACACATTAAAATAATTTACAAACATATAACCAATATCCACACTCAAATTACCTTGCATGATCGCGCGGTTATACCCTGCACCTAATTTTAACTCAACTTCTGGAACGACCAGTGATTTAGTGCCAGAAGCATACCTGGGTGTCGTAGGATAGGTAGTGCCGTGAGAAAAACTTCCATTACCAACATCGATGGCTGTAGCACCGTTAGCATAAAGAGCTAAATCATTAATCACATTATAAGCAAGATCAGCACCAATTCGAGGACCAATCCCATCATATCCCGTGCGGAGATATTCCGTTCCTGATCTACCAGCAGGAGCAAGCCCTGAATTATTATATGCCGATCGGATTTGAGCATATTGGATGCCACCTTGAATACGGAGGTTACTTTTTTCACTAATAAGAACGTCTTGCCCTAACTCTAAGTTCACCGCATTCCATTTCGGATTAATGGTATAAACATCATTCACTGCATTCGTAAGAAATTTAAAGTTAGTTAATGTCAACTGATTATAGTGAGCCCAGTTCACTGCTAAACTATTGCCTGTATTAAAATGATAGGCTGCCTCAACTAAAAAACCCCAACCCCAGTTAGGAGAAATATAATTACTCTGAAAAGTAGTTGTTGACAGTCTAGTATCCGCTAAAGAAGAAAATTCGCCTGTATAGGCCGTTTTAAGATAAAGCGCTTGGCCACCAATTTCCCATGCGTTATTAGCACAAGGAGTACTTAAATTCCCTTTTTCACAAACAGCCCCCATCGTCCCTGCAAATGCAGAACCACATAAAGTAAGAGCAATACTTATCGCACTTGTAAATTTACTCATCATTCACCTTGATTTTTGTTATTTTATAGATTATGAGGACGTCATTGTGCATGGCTCTTTTGAAAAAAGCAATGAGAATACAGGGCAAACGCACGGTTGTCGCATCAAAATTTGATCAATAAGATGTAGGTTGGGCCTTGGCCCAACAAATCATATTTAATTTGACTAATATTGAACAAAATGATCAAATGCTTCATTTTATTTTATGAGGCAGAGGATGCAAAGGTTACAA
>JAUYSP010000004.1 GCA_030696305.1 Legionellaceae bacterium
TTGTAACCTTTGCATCCTCTGCCTCATAAAATAAAATGAAGCATTTGATCATTTTGTTCAATATTAGTCAAATTAAATATGATTTGTTGGGCCAAGGCCCAACCTACATCTTATTGATCAAATTTTGATGCGACAACCGTGTTGCGCTTGGTGGGCGCAACAAGCGAATTTAATTGTCCGAATAACACGTCATCTAGACATAGTCATTGAATTAACAACCTCTGGCTCATCATCACAGCATGATGTTATCGGACGACAAGAACTAAACAGATCAACGTTGTCGATAGATTCTCTTTTGAAACCAAACACCGTGTTTTGTCTCTGATTATTACCAAAAATTGATAGTGTAGAGGCCCTAACACAACCTACTGCAGAGCCTATTGTAATGGCTACACTATCAATTAGTGTATCACCAATGCATGCACCCATAGCAAACGCGCATCCCATTTGCGCAGCATCATTTCGACGATGTTGCTTAGCATAAAGTACATCACCCCGGGTCGCTGTCTTTTTATTTTCTTCGGCTTGTGCGGCTGCTGTTGCCATACAACACAAGGTGCCTGCTATACAAGCCACTACATCAGAGAGGGGATCACAACCTGCTTTGACTGCTTTCATGCCATCTAACCACATCTCCACGCAAGTTAAGGTTTGATTTGCATTCGAAGCATCGTTCACTTGATTTTCTTCTTTTGGTTCTTCAATAGCTACGGTGTCTAGAGTTAACATAAATTTACCCTTCCTGTTTTAATTTAAACCAGGATTATATCATAAAAATAGTATTTTAAAAATAAAAAACCAATTAGCCTACTTTTTTATCATCCATGGCAAGCTTAAACGGCCCAGGGCAAAATCATGAGTGCTAAAAAATTAGCCGAATTGATTTTTAATCATTATTTCCGCCTAATTGTCGAAATCCCGCGGCTCGTCCGCGAATAGTTGAATTTATAGTCACACATGGTTTTACCCTGTTAAACGGTCTAACTTACGCTTTTTTAAATTTTCAGCTATAGTGTTAATAAAGGGATCATATCGCTTGATAAGGAACGTCTATGAAACGGAAGCTGCTTTGTGTATTGGCAGTCGCTTTAGCAGGGTATATGTTAAGTCCTTTGGCATGTTTACAAGGGAAAGATGGTGAGCATAGTATTGTTAGTGAGCTAATGCCGAGTGTTATTACTAACCCAGAATACATAAAAACCACAAGCGATCAATTATTAGCAGTTCAAAAAATGCTAATCAATAAGAGCAATCATTTAACAATACCGGTTATCAATAAAGTGTTATCTGTTTTGAGATGTGCCGATAATTATCATCTTGAAGATAAGCAAATATTAACTATCATTGATTTTTCCTTACCCAGTAATCAAAAACGTCTTTGGGTATTTGATTTAACTGCGCAAAAATTATTATTTTACACTTATGTATCTCATGGCATTCGCTCTGGCGTTTTGTCATCTAATTATTTTTCCAATAAATACAATAGTAAAGCCTCAAGCATTGGTGTTTATAAAACAGATAAGCCATATTATGGTCGACATGGTTTATCATTGAAATTAGACGGTTTAGATTATGGTTTTAATGATAATGCGGATAATAGAGCAATTGTCATGCATGGTGGGTGGTATGTTGATGAACAATTTATAAAAAAATACGGTCGTGCGGGAAGAAGTTGGGGTTGTCCTGCTGTGCCATCTGAGTTGACGCAATCCATCATTGATACGATAAAAGAAAAATCTATATTTATTGCTTATTATCCCAATGATAAGTGGTTTACTAAATCAAAATTTTTAAGATACGATTATCAACCTGCGTCATTTTTTGAAACAGGGGTTAGTCAAAATATTGAAGAAATTGAACAGCGGGATGATATTTTATTTGCAGATATGAAGAGTAATAATAGACTGACGGATAATGCGCCTATTATGGTTATCTCAGCAGAAAACTATCAGCACATTTTTCATAACAAAGCCCCATTGACCCGGATGCTTCGCCGTCAAATTCAAGATATGGAATATGTTGCATTAAATAGCAATGAGCTGCAAAAAATTATTGCTAACCATGATGCCAGTGAAAACAGTATTCACTTTGTAGTTCCTGAAATTAAAATGGTACGAGGTTATTATGCCACTGAAATGAAAGTGGTAAATTTGGGTAAAATTAAAAGTATTCAAATGGAACCAACGTCTAAATTTACTATTAATTTTGAAGCGAGATCAGCCATTGATGTTCGTTCGTCCAATCAATTTATTCGGTGGATAGGGCTTTAAAATGTAGTGGGATCTCTGAAATTTTTGTCAGATAACCAACGACTAATGCTATCGTGGGATAAAGGAATAGGACTTACTTCTGATAAGGATAGACCTGAATAACGCACACTACTTGCTTGTAAAAACGCTTTATATAATTCCTTTGTACATCGATGACGCGACATCTTTGACCAGTTTTATCTCAGTTATTTATGCCGCGTAGTTTAATGCATTTTTATGAAAGTGCGAAACTCGTGATTTTCAGAAAATCAATTTTGCATAGTTCGCATCTTCAGGTGAGATGGGTATATCTATATGAGAATGACTATAAATTATTCAATATTTGCTCGGGATGGGGTGGAATTATGACAGCCAACCCCAATAAGTATTTATTTAAGATATTGTACATCCAATGTTCCCCTGATTATTTCAATCAGAGGCGACAATTATGCTGACATTGGAGGGTAATTTCTTCATGACCGTCAACCGGAGACAAATAATGACAAGACAATAATTTTATATTTAATTCAGATTTCTTGGCAGAAAAAATCTCTATACTAGGTAGTGCTGCTAAGTTTTTCATGCCTTCAGATAAAGAATATAAATGAGGAGCTACTAATTTTTTTAGTTGCTCTCCTGATGTTTCATTTAAATTTGTAAAATTACCTTCAATATTTTCATCAACTTCAACTTCATAAATAGCGAGATCACTTAAAGGATAGCCTGGAGCTACTGCTTCTGCAAAAAAATTAGCATTTGAATAACCTACTATAATTTTAGAATGACGTAATTTATTTGCATCTTCTAAGCTTTTACAAAAAACAAGCTCTTCAGAATGTTCAAATGCCTCAAGCATTCTATCTGGTGTTAAAGGTAGCTTTCTATACTTCGGTTCACCTCTAAGATGTAAGTTGCCAGAAAGGAGTGTTGGAACGTGCAACTCAGCCAATTTAATCCCATTTCCAATGCAATAATATTTCATTAAATATCCTGTTTGCTTAAATTAACATCTATTGTCCCACGAAAAATCGGCAAATACAAATACTACGACAATACTGTAGCGGCAATTTAGACATTACTCATGAGCGATAAATCAAAATATGGTATTAGCGAGCAGCAAATCGATCATTGCGCACAACAATATCAACGTCATGTAGAACATTAGGGCACGGGAGGAAAAAAACCAATTATTAAATTGGGCCTTACCAGATGTCGGATATAAGACTGCAATCTTAAGCTTTTAAACAAAACGAAGATCAACCTTTGACAATACGGTCGAGTCCATATAAGACCCTATTATTGATTTAGTGATCGCTTTTAATAACTTGACGTACCATCCATATAATTTTACTATCTATGCAAATGATTCGAACACAAATAAATTTAATTTGGAGACATACGTTATTAATACTATTGGAAATGGTACTGGCATGCACGGAATAGTGGAGTTAAGAAAAATTTTGAATTCGAGTTCAGCTAAGGGATTTTGGTTACATAGGAGCTTAATATGAAAAATACTAATTTAACAATTTGTAATGCAACGATTCACCCAGGTGAGACAGCTCACTTGGCACTACCTCTCCCAGAGCTATATTCATGCACTTCTTTTTATATGCCGATAAAAGTTGTGCATGGTAGAAAAAAGGGCCCCTGTTTATTAATTTTTTCTGCTGTAAAAGGGGAAGAATTAAATGGTATTGAAATTATTAATAGATTACTTCTTTCTCTATCACAACAGATATGTGGAACTTTAATTTTAGTACCAATATTAAATATTTTTGGATTAGTTGCACAATCAAAAGGGTTACCTCAAGAAATGAGTCTCGATGGTTGCTTCCCTGGTGCGGCTCATGGTTCATATGGGGAACGGTTAGCACATATTTTTACGCAGGAAATTTTATGTAAAGCGAATTATTGTATTGAGTTACAAACAGGGTCTCTAAATCATGATCTGCTTCCCCAAATATACTGCAATCAAAGTGATGCTGAGACAGTAAAACTTGCGCAACAATTTGCGGCACCTGTAATCACTAACATTAATACGGTAAAAAACTCACTACAGCAAATAACAGAACAATTGAATATTCCTTTGTTGGTTTATCGCGCAGGCGAAGCCATGCGTTTCAATGAGGCGGCAATTAAATTAGGTATATCTGGTATTCATAATATCATGCGATCACTTGGCATATTGGGTAGTACGCCGCAAGAGGTAAGCCAGGAAACCTCTTTTAAACCTGTCTTTTCTCAAGATCAAGATTGGCTCAGAGCACATCGGAGTGGGGTTTTATTTAGTGAAGTAGAACTTGGACAAATGATTCTTAAGGGGCAAATTATCGGGCGTATTAATGATCCGTTTAGCTCGAGCTCGTCTGAATCAGTACAAGCCAGCCAGGATGGAATCGTTGTAGGGATTAATCGTCATCCGCTAATTCATGAAGGGCAAACAATTTTTAAAATCGCATCATTTATCGACAATAGTCGAGCTCAAAATGAATTAGAAATGTGGAATGATAACCAAGAGTTTGCTTATGATAACTGAGAATAAAGTCACTCTAAGCGGTACGATCGTGTGGTTAGTCTGTACGCTGTTTTTTTTGTATGAGTTTTTATTACGTACAGTACTGGGTACTTTCCAATCTCCAATAATGGATGAGCTACATTTAACACCGGTTCAATTTGCTTTTTTAAGCTCCACAGTTTTTCAACTAATTTATGGCGTGATGCAAATACCTGTTGGTATTTTTGCCGATAATTTTGGATTGAAAAAAACACTGCTCAGCGCAGTTATTCTGTGTACGGTAGCCAATCTAGGATTTTCTTTGGCGCATAATTTTACCGTAGCAATATTGTTCCGGATGTTAATGGGACTTGGGGCATCCTGTGGTTTTATTTGTTTACTTATTGCTATCTATGACTGGATGCCAAGAAAAAACATTGCATTTTTCGTTGGTATTTCTCAGTTTATAGGTACAATCGGCCCCATGATGGCTGCTGGGCCACTCAGTTCCGCTTCGTATGTATCGACTGTAAGTTGGCGAGATGTTTTTTTTACGCTTTCATTAATTGGTTTGGTTATCACTATTCTTGTATTTTTATATGTCGATAATAATCGTTCACAACGAAGTAAATTTATTATTTTATCCCACTCCACATCGCTCTTAACTAGTTTAGGTAATTTAATTAAACAAAAACAAATTTGGTTTATTGCAATCTACTCGGCATTTATCTACTTTTCCATTGAGTATCTAACAGAAAATGAAGGTGTTGCATTTCTTGTTCAGAAAGGATTTTCACAAACTTTTTCATCTTATATGATTACGGTAGCTTGGTTAGGATATGCAATTTCCTGTCCTCTTTTAGGTTACTTTTCTGACAAAAGCCAACGCAGAAAACCATTTATGCTTATAAGCTCGCTGACAATATTATTTTCTCTAATAATAATTATTTATTTACCTATTAAAAAAGAATTGCTCTTGATATGCTTTGCTCTTCTTGGTGTAGGGGCTGGTGGTTCGAGTATAGGGTTTGCAATCATGGCTGAACATTGTAAAGAAGCCTCACTAGCAGCAGGCCTTGCTCTTAACAATACAATGATAGTTATTTCATCAGCTGTTAATGCTCCATTAATTGGATATGTATTATCGCGCTCAAGTACTGTAAAAATGCAGTTATTAAATTATCAAGAAGCATTTATTATTATGGTGCTTCTTGCTATAAGTGCTACATTGATTGTAATTTTTTATATTAAAGAAACATTTTGCAAATCAACATGCAATAATACAATTCTAACTTTAAAAGAAAAACCGTCACTTTATATGGACACATTATTATCTACTGAGACATGAATTAATGACTAATACAACAAAATTAAATTCGCAAAATAAAACGGAGGCGATAGTTGATTCCGAGCAACAAAATATATCGCTTGCTACATTTCCGTATTCAAAGCGAATTTTGTTCGCTTTGCGTAAAATAATGCAACAAATGGATCATCATTCACGTAACCTAGATAAGCAGTATGGTATTACAGTACCCCAATTAGTTTGTTTATATGAAATTTATGAAAAAGGTGTCATGACACTTTCAGTTTTATCCAAGCATGTACATTTAACCGCTAGTACTCTTGTCGGAATTATCGATCGATTAGAAGAAAAAGGATTAATCAGGCGCACTCGAGATACTGAAGATCGCCGTGTTATTTTTATAGAAATCACCGATAATGGAAAAAAATTCGTCAGTACATCACCCCATCTTTTGCATAATCGACTTGATGAACAATTTAAAATTATTTCGGAAGCGGATCAAATACTCATTGCCAATTCACTTGATCTTTTAGTTGAAATGTTAACCCATCGAACGATAAGTTAGGGGTTGGGGGAGGATACGCAAATAAAGCGTCTTGCGAACGTTAGCGAAGCAATGTAGTTCGGAATTCAATTGAAAATCGATCTGGATTGCTTCACTTCGTTCGCAAAGACGACGTATTTATACTTGCTTTTAAAAAAAGCCAAGTTGAGCTTAGGGTCTGTTCACAATTCATATTTCGACGTCCCGCGGCTTGTCCGCGGGATCCAGTTCGATCTATAGCTGTGCAATAGAATTTTGTATTGAGCAATATCTCTGGATCCCGCGGACAAGCC
>JAUYSP010000007.1 GCA_030696305.1 Legionellaceae bacterium
TTATTAAATTTGTTAAGCTTGAAAGGAAATATCATTACGATTGATGCAATGGGTACACAGAAAGCTATAGCAAAGCAAATCCATGATGCTGGTGGTTTTTATGTGCTTGCCCTCAAGGGTAACCAGGGCACATTGAACGAAGATGTTCGATTATTTTTGGAATCTGAAATCAAAAAAATACCACATTATTGATTGACGACAAACACGAAGATTTTGATAAAGGTCATGGTCGTATTGAAACAAGGACTTGTGTAGTCAGCAGTCATATTGATTGGTTAACTCAAAAATCAGATTGGGCAGGATTAAATACAATCGCAATGATTGAAGAACAATGTGATATCAAAGGAAAATTAACTACGGAACAGAGGTTTTTTATCAGCAATTTACCTCCAAAAGCACAACTCATTGCCGGAGCAGTAAGGTCTCACTGGATGGTGGAAAATAATTTACATTGGACGCTGGACGTGGTTTTTAATGAAGACTTATCACGAGTTCACAAAGAACATGCAGGCGAAAATATGGCCATTGTTCGCCACATTGTTTTAAATATGTTAAATCAAGCAAAAAATGCATTTAAAGGCGTTGGATTAAAAGCTCTACGCAAGAAAGCAGGCTGGGGAAATAATACATTGTCATACATTTTAAAACAAAGTTTGACCTGAAATTATTCACCAAATTGCAGCTTGGAATCTTGTCCTGTTACACCAGAGCTTGCCCAGTTAGTGGGTAAAATCCCTGAATTAATATAACGATGAATGCTTGAGTGCGGCCACTGAGAAGGTGATTTTACATGACCGTGCTTAACCGGATTATAGTGTATATAATCCAAATGCTTTTCATAGTCCTGCTCATCCCTGATGAGATGCTCCCAAAACCTGCGCTGCCATATACCACGCTCACGTTTGGTTCTTCTTGATGAATTAATACATTCCATTGGTTCAATCTGACGAGAAAAAGCACTCTTGATGAAACTGATGCGCTGTGAATAGTTTGTATCATCAGGGGGCAACGTCATGGTCATATGCATATGTTCTGGCAGTACGACTATACCATC
>JAUYSP010000080.1 GCA_030696305.1 Legionellaceae bacterium
CCATATCCATTGAGCGTGAAACACATAATCCTATCAATCGGTCTCTTAAGTCTTCATCCTGGTAATGCGCCTTTATCGTGCTTGCCAACTGATTCGATAATTTATCCAAATCCCCATAACACAAAGTCTCGCCTTCATACACTAATGCAATATTTTCTGGTGTTCTTGCCGCTTGCGCCTCAAACAGCGCATGAATCGTTTTGTCTGCTGGGGATGTACAGTCTCTCGCATTCCAGTCATAAATAATTTGTTGATATTCTTGGGGGCTTAATAAGCTCACAACATGCTGCGGTTTATCCAGCCTCTCCGACAACTGACGTATAATGATCTGTAATTGTGTGAGTAACTGCTCAGCTTTTGACGTTGTCAAATAGGTTTCATCATATTGTAATATACAATGTAATCCCTGATATGCTTCATAAGCCATTAACGCCAATGGATAATCTAGTTTCTCAACACTGCCTCGAAATTTTATCCCAACCTCCTGCTCGTTAAATGCAACGTAGTCAATAGGATAATTCTCAAAAACCGATAAACTATGAAATAGTCGGATACCGTCTCGTTGCAAGCGTGCTAAATGCGCAAAACCATACTCATCTAATTCGGTAAGTTGCTTATGAATAAATTGTAGCTGCTGACGCACTGTCCTCCCATTATCCCAATCAATAATTATGGGCAACGTGTTAATATAAGGCCCAACACTGTCCTCAATACCTGCAATGGGAAGTGCTCTTCCGGACAAAGTAGTCCCAACGATAGTCTGCTTGTCTTGTGTGTAAGTCTGTATCAGCTTATGCCAGGCAAACTGAACTACAGTAGTTAACGTTAAGCCAGTTTGTTTTACCCATTTTTTTAACGCATTGTAATCATCCCCTTCAAGCGTCGTAGCCACATTGCAAGGATGGCTTAACACTTTAATCGCATCCAAATCAACCGAATGACTAAACAAAGCATTCAAGTCATTCGCATGTTCCACTTGGCTCACTTTGGCCTGCCAATAAGCATTAGCCTTGTCTTGATGTTGAGTAATATACGTTTGTGCTCGCAGATAACTCGTATCTTTGATAATGCAAGGAACATTTCCCGCCCGTAATTGAGAGTAATAACCATGGACCCGCTTCATTAGAATGAAACCACTCCAACCATCGCTAATGCTATGGTGCATGCTTCTTAATAACGTGTAATGTGTCCCACTATGCTTGATAAAATGCAGTCTTAATAACGTAGGCTTGGTTAGATCAAAAGGTTCTGTACGGTCTTTCTCTTGAATCATTGCAACGGCTTGGTCTTTATCCTCGGCCATACTAATATCATGCACCGTAAAATCAAGCACTCCCGTCTTTGTAATTATCTGAATCAGCTCATTATCCCAGTTAAAACAGAGTCTTAATGAGGGATATTCTTCTATTACCAGCGACCAGGCTTTTTTGTAAGTAATAACATCCAGTTCGTTATGATAATCAAACAATAGCTGCACCCGATACGCATCGTCATCTGGTTGACTCAACGCTTGATAAATAAAACCTTGTTGTAAGCTTGTTGCCGGATATAAAACCTCTAGTTCATAACAAGCTTGCAATTTATCTAATGCCGCCATACTAATCTGCACTGGACTAAAATCATGAGGCGTATGAATGAGCTGATCGTTTTCGACGTTTGCAACACAATGACGAGTAACCCTAATCAATTGCTTCTGAAACGTATCCGCAAATTGCCGGCTGACTTCTTTTTCCAGCTTCATTACCAAACTAAACTGCAACCTGCCGTCTATCACCAATCCATTTATGTCAATTAAGTCTTGATTGATATTCTCAACATGAACCGCCTGTCCAGATGATTCATCTACAACCTGCCAATAACCCGTTTGATTATCAAATTGGCCTAAATAATTAAAACTAATCGCAGGCAATGTGGCCGAAGTTAGTGCGTTATTCTGCTCATGGTACTTTAAGGCACCAAAACCCAAGCCCTTTGTGGGAATATGACGCAAATCTTCTTTAATATGTTTAATGCTCGCTTCGAGTGTCTTTTGAATACCTAATCTAACCGGATACTTGGTAGTAAACCAACCCACCGTCTGCGAGGTATCCACCGTATCATCAATCGCCTCTCGACCATGAGCCTCAAGCGTAATCACATGATGGACATCATCTTGCCACGCGACCAACGTATAGGCCAACGCCGTTAATAATAGATCATTAATTTCTGTATGATAAGCGCGATTTGCAACTTCTATAAGCTGTTGTGTGGTAACTTTATCCAGCTGGACTAATTCATGATGCTCCGTTTTCGATAGGGCATGGATACGATAATCAGGGCAGTCGTTCAGTTGAGCGCACCAATAATCTATCTCATCTTGATGAGTCATCGCATACGTCTGAACAGCGCTAACCCATTGACGATAACTACTACTTTTTTCAGCTAACGAATCACCTGCATACAATTGCTTCAGGTTATCTATTAATATGCGCCAAGATACCGAATCAACCACTAAATGATGCAGTGCAAAATATATCCGAGCACTGCTATCGACATAGCCGTGAAGATATCCTATTTGCCATAATGGACCATCCTGAATATCAAACGCACTTTGCCAAAGACTTAACGTCGCATCAATCGCATCGGCATCCAACAACGACACATCCAATTGTTTTATCAATATTTTGTCAATAGATGCTGAATAAGCCTGCTCCATAACACCGTGCTCATTCCGAATAAAATGCACACGCAACATGTCATGCTGCCTCATCAAAATCGGTAATATCGACTCAAGCCGTTCCATCGATAGCTCAGGAACATTTACCAAAAAAGACTGATTCCAATGATTTGGTTGGCTCAACGCCCGCTCAAAAAACAAGGATTGAATGGGTAATAAACCAAATTGACCGGCTAATACACCTTGCTCCCCGTGAATCTCTCTTGCAACCTGCGCCGTATCCAAAGCATGGGCTAATCGCTCAATGCATCGATGCTCAAAAATAGCTTTTACACTACAATCGAGGTCTTTCTGTCGCATCCTCGAGGTCAGCTGAATGCTAAGAATCGAATCCCCACCCAACCTAAAAAAATCATCTAAAATACCAACCCGTTCAAGACCCAAAACATCCTGCCAAATGATACACAAAGTTTTCTCAAGCTCCCTTTTCGGAGCCACATAACTCGATTGCTTCGCTGTAAAATCAGGTATAGGTAATGCCGCTCGATCTAATTTACCATTAATTGTTGCAGGAAATGACTCCATCAATACAAAAGTACTCGGAATCATATAATCCGGGAGATGTTTTGATAGGTGTGAGATTAATAGCTCATTATCAATGACCTTTTCGCTCGTATAATAAGCTATCAAATGTTGAGAAGACTCTCGTTTCCTAGCCAAAATCACACTTTGCTTAATGCCAGGAAATAGTGACAGAGCATACTCTATCTCGCTCAACTCCACCCGAAATCCACGAATTTTAACTTGAAAGTCCTTACGCCCAATATATTCGAGGTTGCCATCAGGTAACCAACGAACCAAATCCCCTGTGCTATACAAATGAGTGTAATCTTGTTTTTTCTCTGAAGCACTAGCAAAAATATTTTCTATAAAACGTTCTTTTGATAAATCTATTTGATTTAAATAACCGCGCGCAACCCCTGCACCTCCTATATATAACTCACCAATGACACCGATAGGAACTAAATTTTGATTGTCATCGCACACAAATGCTTTAGTATTACTGGCAACTCGTCCTAAAGGAATGGCATCTAATGAGTTCAAATCTACGGAGTCATCAATAGAATAGCTTGTACAACCCACTGTTATTTCGGTTGATCCATAATGATGAATCACATGACATGCCGGAAATAGTAGCTTCCATTTTATAATATCATTTGGATTTACTCGCTCATTACCGACAATAAGGCAATGAATATGAGGTAATTTAAAGCTTGCCTGTTTTGACTCAATATAACCTATCAACGCTGATAAATAACTGGCGGTTACATTAATAAGTGTTACTTTATTTTTCTCAAGATAATCAAAATAAAGCTTCGTATCACGCTTAGTCTCCTCACCACATATAATTAATTTTTTTCCAAAAACCAACGGGGGGAAAAACACTTTAACTGTGGAACCGTAAGCAATATTAGAAGAACAATCAATAACGGAAGCGTTTTGATAGGGTTCGTGATTATAAATCCAATGAATATATTGAACAGCATTACGATGTGAAATCATAACACCTTTCGGTGTACCCGTGGTGCCCGACGTATAAACGATATATGCTAAATCAGAAGAGCAATTATAAGTAATTAAATTTGTGTGCTCATAGGATTGATACACTTTCCTATCCATATTGATGATACTTACATTTTTTTCAAGAATGGATTGTAACTTATCTGATAAATCACCATGCGAAAGTACCCATAAACTTTTTGTATCAGATATCATAAACTTAATTCGGTTACTCGGATAATGCGGATCAATCGGTACATAGGCACCACCGGCCTTAAGTATGCCTAAAATAGCAATCACCATAGATAATGATTTATGCATGCAAAATACAATAGGCGTATCGGCAACTAATTTGGTTCCTTGTCTTTCGTAACACTCTCTTAAATAACGTGCTAGTTTATTGGCTTCACTATTCAATTCCCAATATGTTACATGGTCATCACCACATACCACCGCCGTATCATCTGGTGTACGTAAAACCTGTTGTTCAAATAATTGATGCAAAGTATTATTCTTTGGATAGGATCGCTCGGTTGAGTTCCAATCAGATAATTTTTTTATATCTTTTGTTGTTAAAATATTATACTTTCCAATTTTAGACTTTTGATCTATAAGCATTGCATGTATAAGTACATTAAAACTCGCCACAAATTGAAATATAATTCCTTTGCGATTTAGTTCTTGATCAAATATAAATTCAATCTTCATTGAGTCTTTTGTTATCCGTACTTGAATATTTAATGGAAACTTAGAGTACGAATTATGTAATGTAAGATCATTGTGCTCTATATTTCGTTCATATTTTAAAAAATTTACTTCGTTTATCATGATTTGAAAGATTGGATTTTCATTAACTCGGCGATCGACATTCAGTTCACTAACAATATCTGAAAAATTAACAAAGCTATGCTGTTGAGCATCCAGCATGCTGCTAAAAATATTTTGTAAATAATCGCTCAGAAGTTGATCTGAGTTAATATGAAAACGATAGGCTAGCGTTGTTGCAAAAAAACCGACGGTTCGTTTAAATTCTTCCTGTTCACGATTAGATATCATAGATCCAACTACAATATCGGATTGCGCTGAAAATCGCGATAGTAGTAAAGATATGGCTGCAACTATAAAACTAAAAGTAGTTACATTATGCTTCTTTGAAATATCATTAATTTGATTTTTTTCATAATCTGAAAACTCTATAGATAATCGCTCGGTAATCAAATGGCTATTCTGAAGACGATAATTGTTTTTTATAAAAGACGATGTTTCATATTGATGTAAGTATGTTTTCCAAAAATGTATTCCCTCTTGGTAAGTTGAGGTGGATTCAAATTGATTTTTATGTAAGACATAATCTAAAAATGAATCATTAAGGACTGGCAGTTTAGCTTCAATATCATTTGCTAGTTCATTATAAATCTTATGAAAATCATCACTTAATATTACCATGGACCATAAATCAATAATAAGGTGATGTATTGTAAAAACAATATGGTAATCATGATCTGTTTTTTTAATAATTAAGACTCTTGCCAATGGTGCTGTATTGAGATCAAATGCCCTCATTTTTTCAAATAACGTGATTTTTTCTATTTCTTCCTTATCAGCTACAGATAACTTTTCTATAGATAACATGGCATATTGCGATTCTTCTTGATGTAGCTCTTCTTGGGCTTCTACTACTTTTAACCTTAATACAATATGACGTTGAACTAATAGGTATAATGCAAATTTTATTTTTTCTATATCAGCATTTTCTTTTATTTTTACAATAAATTGTTCATTATACGAAGCATTGGATGATTCACTCAGTTTAGATAAAAAATAAATCGATTTTTGATTGGATGCTAAAGGTATTTTATTTTCTTTAATGGAGGCATGAGGGGGTAAATCGTTTTTCAATAAACGCGAATCTTTAGAATATATAGGCGTATTATCCACTTGTAATTCGCTTAATGTAGACAATAAATAATGTGATAACTGAATTATTGTAGGATAGTCGAATAGCGTCTTAGGAGTAACTTTAAGATTATAATGTAATAAAAATTCAATACGCTGTCCAAATTCAATCGCAGTTAATGAATCCATCCCTAATTCAAAAAATCCTTTATGCGGATCTAACGATTGCGTCGCATTGTATTGCAATAAATCAGCTAATACATGCGATAAGCGCTCTTGCAATACGTGACTCGCCTCTTGAATGGATAGGCGCTTTAACTCTGAGACCAAATGATCATCCGCACTCAACAAAACAGGAGCACT
>JAUYSP010000081.1 GCA_030696305.1 Legionellaceae bacterium
AGTGCTCCTGTTTTGTTGAGTGCGGATGATCATTTGGTCTCAGAGTTAAAGCGCCTATCCATTCAAGAGGCGAGTCACGTATTGCAAGAGCGCTTATCGCATGTATTAGCTGATTTATTGCAATACAATGCGACGCAATCGCTAGATCCACACAAAGGATTTTTTGAATTAGGTATGGACTCGTTAACGTCCATTGAATTTAGTCAGCGACTGAGCAAGTTATTTGATATAGATCTCAGCGTGCAAAAAATATTTGATTATCCCACGTTGTCAAAATTATCGCATGCGATTATAGAGCAATTACGAAATACTCAATCGTCAGTGTATAACATCGCTCCTGTGCAGTTGTCGCGAGATGATGATGCTATTGCTGTGATTGGCATGAGTTTTATTTTGCCATCGGGTGTATGTACGGCTGATGATTTATCTGAGAAATTAGCGGCTGGCTTTTCATTTATTCAGGAGATTCCTAATTCTCGCTTCGATGTTGACGCTTACTATGATTTAAATCCGGATAAAGAAGGCAAAATATACGTCCGCACCGGTAGTTTTATTGATTCACCGGATTTGTTTGATGCTGCTTATTTTGGCGTATCGCCACGAGAAGCAAAGCTAATGGATCCACAAATACGTTTGTTATTGGAAGCATCTTCGGAAGCATTGCAGCATGCGCATCAAACGAATATAGAAGGGAGCTTGACTGGTATATTTATTGGAGCAATGAATCAGGATTATACTTATTTATTGAGTGAGTCTCCGGCAGATAGCCAAATTGTTATGGGTAATGGTTTTTCGGCATTATCGGGACGATTGGCCTATTATTATGGAGTTCATGGACCAGCGATAACAGTAGATACGGCCTGTTCTTCGTCGTTAGTGAGCGTGTGTTTGGCCGCTAAAAGTTTGAAGCAGGGTGATTGTGATTTAGCGATTGCAGGTGGTGTAAATTTAATATTTTCACCTAAAGTTTATGAAATGGCATGTAAAGCCAGGATGTTATCAGCGGAAGGACGTTGTAATACATTTGATGAGGATGCCAATGGTTATACCCGAGGTGAAGGAGTTGGCGTTGTTATATTGAAACGTTTATCGGATGCTCTTGAATCTCAAGATAATATTTTGGCTGTAATTAAAGGGACAGCTATGAATCATGATGGAGCAAGTACAGGGTACTCGGCTCCGAATGGTCAATCTCAAGAGCGTGTGATTCGAACGGCATTATACGATTCGGGATTACGAGCAGAGGATGTTCATTATGTAGAGGCACATGGTACAGCAACCTCATTAGGTGATCCTATCGAATTGGATGCATTGCAAGCAATTTATGGTCAAGCGCATGATGAGACAAATCCTTTATTTGTCGGTTCGATTAAAACCAATATGGGACATTTAGAAGGTGCTGCGGGGATCGTGGGTTTAATTAAATCGATTCTACAGTTACAGCAAGGTGTTATTTATCCACACATTAATTTTATAACACCGACTTCAAAGTTTGATTGGTCACGCTCATCTATTTGTATTCCACAAGAAAAGACGGAGTGGCCATCAGGTTTGATTAGGCGTTCGGCATTAAGTTCATTTGGCTTTAGTGGCACGAATGCTCATGTGATTATAGAAGAAGCTCCGGTTATATCTCGGGTTTCATCGGAAGCTAGGCCTCGCAGGTTGTTTGATGAGGGAGCTTCGCATCAGACGCATGCATTGGTTATTTCAGCGAAGAGCGAAGCGGCATTGGGTCGTTACGTGGAGCGTTATCAGGATTATTTAGCAGACCACGCCTCGCTGTCACTAGGAGACCTATCGTACAGCGCCTCACACAGTCAGTTATCGGCGGCTCATCGAGCGGTTATGCTGGGTTGCACGCATGATGAAATGAGGTTGAGTAGAGTTGTGAGGGGTGAGGGTTTTCGTGGTCGAGGATTAAAGACGGCTTGGCTGTTTTATGAAGATGAAGGGTTGGATTCTTACGCGCTGTGTGAGCGGATGAGTGAGGATAGTCCGATATTTAAAGTGGCGGTTGAGGCGTGCAGGGCTTGTTGTGATGCGAGTAAGATATCGGAGTTGGGTCCCTTTGTTCTGGAGTATGCGTTAGCCCAATGTTGGTTGTCGTTGGGAATTGAGCCTGATTATCTGTTGGGGGTTGGTAGTCGCGCTTATGTTTGTGCGGTGCTATCAGGGGTGATGCGTTTAGAAGATGGTTTGTTGCTTGCGTATCATCGTCCTTTGGATTTGACAGTTGAGGGATTGGCGGAATTTAAAGAGTTGGCATCGCAGATAGACTATCATCCCGCTCGTTATCGATGGATATCTTCGTTTACTGGGAAAGAAGTCAAAGACGATGAGATTAATGCTGATTATTGGGTTAGTCAGTTGTGCGAGGCGACGGTGTTGAAGAATTGTTTTCGTACGTTTGCCAACAACGATGTGACGGTGTATTTGGAGATTGGGGCTGGGGTGGCTGTGGCCGATGAGACATTTTACGCTACGCCTGCTCTTTTTGTGAGAAGTGTATCGACGCCTGAGACACCTTGGCGTTCGTTTATGGAAGCGTTGAGCCAATTATATGTGGCTGGTTTTAGTATGGATTGGGACGTGATTTATCCCTCTTCTGATTATGAGAGCGTAGTATTGCCGAGCTATCCGTTTGAGCGCACACGGTACTGGTTTGAGAGTCAATCGAAGTCGTTGTCGTTAGGCAGCGGGTTGATACAAGAGTTATATTATGAATTAGCGTGGGTTTCTCATCGTAGTGTTAATGTGTATGAGCCACGTAGACGATTAGATGCGATTACTCTTGCTCCGCTTGATTTTGCTACTTTTTATTCCAAGATGGATTTATCGGGGTTTAAT
>JAUYSP010000083.1 GCA_030696305.1 Legionellaceae bacterium
ACTTGCTCCGGTATACGAGCAACTATCTCTGAAAGGGGGTCAGCATCCGCCGGAATGGCATGCGTTTCAACGTGACTAAGCTATTTTGGTAGCCGCAAATTGATACCGCTTGGTGGGGTCAACATAGTCCGGAATATCCACCCGCAGGGCTGGTTCCGCTGTGCGCAATACTATTATAGAGGGTATTGAAAATAATGAGAATATAATTTTTGACTTTGCCGGAGTAGAAATTTTTCCAATTCATTTGCTGATGAATGTTTCGCGAAGCTTATTTTTCACTTTGATCTGCCCCAATTTAAGCAGCATACCACATTTCAAAATGCAAGCCCTTTTATAAATTGTTGTATCCATGTGATTAAGGTAGTGTTAGTTTGTGGGAACTTAATTAATCACCAACCCATCTTTTGATGGAGATGAGTTGGTGGTGGGGTTGATTTGTATCATCACAGCTTTAAAGAGTACTAACTACCGCCTTTTTTCTGTTGCTAGTTCTTTTAAATTGACACGTCTTTCTGAAAGGTTGTAATTTTTAAATTTATACCTCATGAAAGCTGACATCATGTCTTCATGAGTGGACATAATTATTTGATTATCGCAGAATTCATTCCTCAACAAATCAATAAACCCGTATAGATTTAATTCGTCCATAGTTTGCACTGGATCATCTATTAAGATTAATTTGTTTTGGGAGTACTTTTTATGAAGTGCTAGAGTGAATGAAATAATTAATGCGGACAACTGGCCGGAGCTCATTGTAAATACAGCATCATAGGTTTTGTGGGATCCAGTTTGAAAACGTATTCCCTCTTTTTCGGAAAATATAAATAGTCCTATACCACCTTGAAAAGATTGCATAATCCTGCCTGAATATATATGAAAAACCGTTTCTATGTCTTTAATTATTTTTTTCTGATAAGATTTCAAAGAGGAATTATACTTGCCTTTCAAATTATTTAATTTATTAGAAACGTCTTTTGCTGTGTCTCTCTTTATCGTTATCTCTAATAATTGCGCAGACTTAGTTTGTAAAATTTGATTTTGACTTAATGATAATTTGTGCGATAGGTATTTCTTCTTTGCTTCAATTTGTTCAATTGTTATAGAATTTACTTCGTCAAATTCATTGTTGAAAAATTCTCGGAAATATTCTGAAAAATAAGATTCTATCAATTCTGCATTAGTGGTGTCTTTTATAATTAAGATTTCGCTCTTAAATAGCTCTAGTTTGTTTGCTACATCTAGTATTTGTTCGCTACTTATATATTGTGAATAATCAATTTCAAGAATACTTAGAGCTTTTATAAGATCATTAAAATGATTGTCCTCTAAATCTAGTAACTGTGAAGCAAATCCATTATTGTAATTAAGAGTAGAAAGGTGAATATTTATCAGCTCTAATATTTGTTTAATAGTATCAGATTTAAACTGTGTAAATGTTTCCTGAAGACTGTTGTTTTTATCAGAGCTGATCTCCTTCATTTGTTCAGATTTATTTCCGATTTGAAAAAGTAGCGTCTCAATATTTTTCCAGTCATAGCCACATAAAATACATTCTCCACTAGAAACCCCCGCTTCTCTTAGATCGGTAAGCTCATCTACTAAATCATTTCTGGATTTAGAAATGTCTGAATAAATTCTATCTAATCCGGAGAGCTCTTTATGACTAGATATAAGTTCCTGCTTGGATGAAGAAAAAGCGGTTTTTAAAGTACTTGGAATGAAGTCATACGGATTTAAGTCTATTGGTTCTTCGACTGTATTATGACTCAGTGATTCCAGTTGCTTAATTGTATTTTGGAGACTTGAAACTTTATTTCGTAACTCTCTTATTTCATCTTTTCTAGATAAAAAACTATGAAACCTAAAAAAGTTACTGACCAGATTTTCATTTCCCAAAATATCATCAACAGCTTTATTCTTCCGATATTGAATGAATAGGTTTTTTCGTTCAATAAATACTTTTATTCGGTCAAGAACTCCATCAGCGCCTATAATATTTGAATAGTCAAATGTTGACGTATCGATTTCCTCCTGATCCCAAAAAAAATCTTTTTTTTCCAATAACTTTATAAAAGAAGTTGGAGTTTCTTCAGCGATGATATTGGTTTTTATTTGAATTATTTCCTGCTCAATAATTGTAGAATTTTCCTTTTCATTGGCGTAAATTGTATCAACTTTCCTTTTTAGGTCCTCAATTCGCTTAATCTTTTGTTCAAACTCTTTAAGATCGAATAAGTGACCAATATGGTTCTTTCTTTTTTTATCATCGTGTTTGAGCAGGAATAAGGATTCTTCTTGTTCGACATAGTTTAAAAACTGGAAATTTGACTGGTAATTTTTGCCTAATAGATTTGTTAAAAATAGGTTTTCATCCTCTACAGAAGTCCGATTTTCAGACAAAAATTCTTCCTTTACAAATAGTTTGTATAATGAAAAATCGATGTACGGCTCTATGCGACTTGCATCTGCAAAACGCTCCAATATATAGGTTTCGTCATTTTTGATTAACTCAATTGTGATTAAAATGTCCTTGCCTATTCCGTTTGAAAATTGAAATGGATTTTCAGAGAAAACTTGTCTTCCGTCAATCAGTTTTGCCTTCAGGTCTTCATATCTTCTTATTCTTCCTGTAAAAACTAATTCTATTGCATCATAAATAGTTGTTTTTCCAAATCCATTCGGACCATCAAATACAATAATGTCAGAAGATTCAAAATTTATCGTGGTGTCTTCGAATACTTTAAAATTCTGGATTCTAATTTTGTTGATCTTCATTTGGTAATGTTGCTTTTAATTTTTCAATAATAGTTTCATTGGCCATTGCACTAAAATCTTCATCACTGAGCAAAAAAAGATCCTGCTCCAAAATTTCGTTAAGTCGATTGTCTCCAATTGACTTTTTATTTATTTCTTCAAGAGATTTCAGGTTATTGGTTTCTGTAATCCTTATTTTAATGAAGGGGATTTTAATAGCTATCCGATAAATCAATGACTCGAATAAGTTAGTATCAAAATTCGTTTTGTGCTGTTCAAATATTTCGTCGTTTAGAATAAGCGTTTCAATGGCAGTAAGCACATTTGATTGGCCAATAGAAAGATCTAGATTTTTTAGTTCCTCGTCGGTGTAATACAAGACACTTTTCTTGAAGTGATATGGATTCTCTTCAATTTGTAGCAAAATATCAAATTGAACATCTTCCGGCTTTGGAACCTTATTCAGTATTAAAAGATTTACATTTTTATCAAAAGTCGGTTCCTGTACGATTTCCTTTGTTTTCACAAAAAGTTCTATTTGCTCATTTAACACGTTATTGATATTATCCCCATCATACTGAGAAATAATCCAGTAATTTTTTTTCTCTTTCAAAACAAAGATTTTGAAATCTGTATTAGGTTTTTCCTGGAGTTCTGCAGCTTGGAATATTCTGTTTATTAGATCAATCATTTAATTTGTTTTTTGCAGTTTCTAAATCAATTAAGCTGATTTTTTTCCATTGGGTGATTTTTGTTTCATTTTCAACTTCTTCAGTATCAATATGATTGACATGGCTGATGTTGTTTGCGTAGGCTTTTATGTCTTCCACGTTGCATTCGGAGGTGATCAAATAATCAGAATTGAAAGGAACTTCAACCATTTTGCTGAGAGCAGTATTTACGATACGCTCACTTACTCTTTTTTTGTTTGTATCAGAGTTAGAATAGTTTATGCAGGTCGGGAAATACTTTTTATTTTCAGAGCAGACCCATCCAATTCCATAACTTTCATTAGATTCTTTAATGTTTAGTAATATCTGATAAAACGAATCCTTCATCTCATCATTGTTAAGGCTTAGATCAGTATATTGCTGTATGTTTTCATACGATATTCCTGTATGTGGCCTAATGTTTTGTAAAAAATTCTTGAAATCATTTGTATCATATGAATAGAACAGCAATAAGTACGCATCCATTTTAGTTTTAACATCTATATCTAATTGGTTTTCTTCGCATTCCATACATAACTCTCGATAATAGCGATTCATATTTCTTCTAATTAAATTTTCAAAATAGATTTCATCCTGCACTTGAGCAGCGATGTCTGTTTTTATTATACTTAGGAAATTTTTCAGAGGAATAGGATTATCGTATGCAGCCCTTCTGACAGGTGTCCCCGCATGATTTAATGAGTGAATATAGATCACCTTATCCGATATAATTTTCTCTAGTATTTCGCTTAGTAAATGAACATGGTCGGAATTATTATGACCAACAATATTATACTTTTGAAGTATTAAGATAATTTGCTCTCTAATCTTTACATCAATATCATCTAAAGAACAATATTCAACATTGTTTTCATATTCATAAATTTTAAACTTTGGATGTAAAATTTCAATCTGAAGCTTTGTTTTTTCATTTTGAGTCGCGAGATGAAAAAAGGCTTCCACAGTTGGGATATTAATATCAGTCCATTTTTTTTCTAATTGTTCAAAATCATCTTTGTAATTAGAATATAGTGCACTTTTGACGGCCTTAACCTGATGCATAGAAATCGGAGTAAGTCCTCCACCAGCAATTGAATTGAATATGGTGAAATCTTCTATGGAATCTATTTGAATTAATAGCTCATTGATTTCATTCTCAGTTTTTGCAACGACTTGTTTTAGTATGTGGTAGAGTGCAACTTTACCTTGATAAATGAATCCGCTCCATGTTGGTATTGCGGTATGTGGTAAAGATTGATTGGCCATTTGTGTAATTGTATTGCTAACTAGTTTTCATTTTATATTCCTACAACCTCCACCAAACTCTTCCCACTCTGCTGCTTGCTCACCTTAATCTGCACCGGAATCCTTTCCGTCATTTCCTGTACATGCGAAATGACGCCCACTTTACGCCCCTGGTTATGCAATCTTTCCAAAGCATCCATGGCAATATTGAGCGTAGTAGGGTCTAACGAACCAAAGCCTTCGTCAATAAATAAAGATTCCACTTTCATGCGGCTGGATGATAATGAGGCAAGACCCAGGGCTAAGGCTAACGATACTAAAAATGATTCGCCGCCCGAAAGGGAATAAACGGTACGTACTTCATCGCCCATGTCCTGATCTACCACTTGTAGACCTAGCGATGTTGGAATGCGTTCAATTTTGTATCTACTGGTCAATGCCTGTAGGTGGATGTTGGCGTATCCCAACAAAACATCAAGTGTATATTCCTGAGCAATCTGGCGGAATTTTTTACCATCGGCAGAACCGATAATTTCGTTCAGTTTGCTCCAGTTTTCTGAAATGGCAGCTTGCACAGTTATTTTTTTTAGTAGGTCGCCGATTTTGTTTTTATTGGCTTCGTCTTGTTGCAAGCGGAAACTGTTCTCTCCTTTTTGATGTTTCTTTTGTTCTACTTCTGTTTTGGCAACGACGTTGAGGACCAAAAGTTCTTCAAGCGCTTGTTCAGCCACAGCATGCTGTAAATGGTTGTCCATTGCTTGTTTTCGTTCACTAAGAATAGTGTTCGCCTTGTTTACTGCTTCTTCAATGGTTTGTAGCTCCGCTCGCTCTGTAAGGATCCAGTCGTTGCTTAACGCCAATAACTCATGCAGTGTAGCAATGCTGAGCGATTGACCATTCTTTTGATTGTAATCGTCAAGCCAATCCTGCATTTTTTTTACAGCTTTTTGTGCTTCCGTTTCCAAAGCCATTAATGCAGCGGTTAATGCTTCTCTTTGGGTATGTGCTTTCGTGCTCTCGATAGTTAGCTGTTGCTGCTGGGTTTTGAGTTGCTCCAATTGTTGTTGCGCTTCATCTATGGCCTGTTTAAGCAAGTTTTCAGTAACTGCTACGGGTTGTCCGCCAAATATGGCTTTACGTTGCTCAACTAAGTTAAGATAGATCTGATGTTGCGCCGAGTGTGCTTCTCTCTTTTTATCCGCTTCAATAGCAATATTCTTGGCCTGGATTTCCAATTCCTTTAATGTGGCATTCAATGCCGCCTGCTGACGGGTATATTGTTCTAGTTTTTCATCGTTTTCTTTCCAATTACGGGCAAAGCTGTCAATACGTTCCACAAAGGCTACAGGGGCGATTTTCCAGTTTGTCATCCAGTCTGCAGTAGTAAAGTAAGGTGAAAGCAAAGTTGCTACACCATCAAGATCCGTAGTTGCTTTAGCTTGCTCTTTTGTTTTACTGCTTTGTTGCTCTTGATAAACCGCTAACCTGTTTTGAATATCCTTTATTTGATTGGCAAGTTTGTCTGTATGATCTTTTAGCTGATCTATCTCGGTTCTGGTCGCCTCAAGTTGCTGCTTTTTCTCGGTATATGCTTTTATTTGAGCTAATAATTCGGCTTGTTTACTCTTTAGAGCTTGTAAATTTTCTTCGAGCCATTCTGCTTTTTTTGCATCTGCTATAGCATTGCTTTCTTTGGCGCTATCGAATTCTTCCCAAGCTTGCTTGTTATCGGCTAATGCCAATTGTTTTGCAGCAATAGCTTCACTTTGGTCTTTAATCACTTGCTTTAGTGTACTGCACTCCTTAACTAAAGTGTCATGCTGGCTATGGCCAAGCAGATAATTTTGCTCCTTTTCCTTATAGGATTTTTCCAGTTGGGTCAACACATTTTCCAATTGTGGATTTTGTGATACGTAAGGATGGCTGGTGCTGCCACAAACAGGGCAAGGCTCTTCATCAACCAAAGCCTCCCTAAGTGCTTCTACATTTTCTGCCGATGCCAAACGGGCTTGCTGTAGCATTTGGTAGGCTGTATCTTTCTGCACTTTTATGAGTGGCAGCTGTTGGGCCAGGGTAGCTAATGCTTCTTGTTTGGTTTGCTCATCAGTTAGGTCTTGTTGTTGCTTGCTGTTGAGGATTTCTAATTCTGTAAAGGCATGATAAAACAATGTCCAATGAGCCTGTGCCTTAATCGCGTTTTCTACCTGCTGTTCGGTTTCGGTTTTGGTCAGGTTTAATTCTTCGATTGGGATTAATAACAGTTCCCCGGCTTTGGACTCATAGTTTTTCTTGATATTCTCCAGGCTTGCTAACTGCTGGTTCCAGTTAAGCTCAATGGCCGTTTTTTGATCTTCGTCTGTTTTGATCTTTTCCTGTAATTGAGTTAGATCTAATTCAGAAGAATGTAAGATGTCTAAAAACTTTTGAGCATCCTGCAGTTTCGATAGTATCAGGTCTTTATTTTCGGCAATTGCGCTGCGGTCTATGTTTTCTGTCTTCCAGGCTGTAATGGCTTTAATATTTGCCTCGACATTTCTGTGTTCTTCTTGCCTGGTTGTTAGCGTTGTAAGATGGTTGGTGTTAATAATGGAAGCCTGTTCAGCCTCTTCCTGAAGTTGTTCAACCTGTTCTTTTTTCTCGGCTATTAGCGTATCCAACTTTTTCGCCTGTTCCAGCAGGGGCATGGCATCGGTTAGGGCTTTGTTTTTTGCTGTGAGGTTATTTTCTGCCGATTTGAGCCTTGTTTCTACATCTTCTTTTTGAGCAATTAGCTTGTTGATGGTTTCTTTAAGTTCTTCAAAAACAATTGTTTTATTAGTGTGTTGTTCTTGTGCGTGATTCAAGGCATCTGCCCAGCTTCTGGTTTGCTGGGCCTGTTCGGTCATTAGCAATTTTTGTTGGCGTGGCAAAGCCAATGTTTTCGCTTCTGTGGCTACCTGTAGTGAAGTATGGGCTGTATCGTGGGCAATTTGAAACCTGGTAAGCTGCTCGTGCCAGCCAATTGCCGCATTTAGTTTCTCGAGGTCTTTTTCTAAATTGATGATCTGCGATGTTAAAACCTCATGATCGTCTGACAGGACTTTTAGTTCTTCTGCTGTAAGAGTAACTATACCTTCTTTTTTGAGTTCAAGTTCACGAAGTTGTTGTTCTTCCAGTTTATATTTTTCGTAAATCTTTTTAGAGATTTCAGAGTAGATATGTGTTCCGGTCAGCTTTTCGAGCAGGGAAGATTTTTCGTCTCTATTGGCTTTCATAAAAGCCGTAAAATCACCTTGTGCTAATAATACTGATCTGGTAAATTGCTCAAAGTTTAAGCCCACAAGTCGTGCGACTTCATTTAAGGTTTCCTGCTTTTTGCCAGGAATGTCACTATTAAGGGTGATGTTTTTTAAGGTAATGGAGTCTGATTGCATGCTGCCCTCAGCTTTATTCCTTGCCCGGCGCACACTCCAGCTTGCACGGTAGTCTTGTCCATCAATAGCCTTGAAATCTACCTCCGCAAAGCCGTCAGCTGTGCCGTCACGTAAAATACTGCGTACATCTCCCTGGCTAAGTGTGCTGCCTTGTACATCTCTGATTTCAATTCCAGTTTCTTTCGCTTGCAGGTATCGAGGCGTTTTGCCGTATAGTGCAAGGCAAAGTGCATCTAATATGGTAGATTTCCCAGCACCTGTTGCTCCGGTAATGGCAAATATTCCTGCCGAGCATAGCGGTTCGGCCGTAAAATCGATTTCGGTATTTCCTTCTAGTGAAGCCAGATTTTTGATGCGTATGGCTAGTATCTTCATTTATTCGGTTGTTTGGTTTACTTCCTGGGCTACCTCTTGAAATAGCTGCAGGATTTCGGTGGGTACTTCGCTATTGTATCTGGCTTGGTATACTTTGCCGAAAACGTCGACAGGTTGTAGCTCATTAAGTTTTTCTGGTGTGATGAATTCTTGCGCTTGTTGTGTGGTAGCAGGGTATTTTACATCAATTTTAGCAAGCCTTACTTTTTTGCCTGCTAGTGCGGTTTCTACTTTATGGCGCAGTGCAGGTTCCGGACCTTCGAGTAATACCCTTACTTCAAGATAGGGTCTGGTTTCTGTAGCGGAATCCATCTCAGGTAATTGTTCCAAAAGCGCGATAACCTCATGCAATGGCTGATGGTTCAGTGGAATTCGTTGAAGTGGTACAAATATTGGAATCTCAATAACTTCGAGGTTGCTGATTTCCTGATCGATATTAAATACGATGACCTGATGTTTATAATGGAGTTCTGAAAAAGACATTGGCAGTGGACTGCCCGAATAGCGAATGTGCTCTTTTCCACTAATGCGTTGCGCTTTATGAATATGGCCTAATGCTACGTACTTCATTTCGGGATGAAAGGCCGTGGCCGAAATGCACTCGACGCCGCCCATAATCTGCCTTTCAGTTTTGTCTAGTTCAGTGATTTCGGCATGCTGTGTATGTAAATGCCCCATCGCAATAATACTCTGCCCGTTCTGTTTTTTCTGCTTTGCATATTCAAATGCCTCTTTATATAATGCGGTAACGCCTTCGGTATAAGGATTGTCGCAATCAGCAATTGTAGGGTAATCGCCCATGCGCAAAAAGGGGATAGCTAAACACCACAATCTGATTTTTCCATCTTCGTCATATATTGGGATAATTAGCTTTTCATAATCGATATTTCCGTCAGTATCTTTTTCAACCAATCCGATGATATGAACATTAGAGGATTCCAATAAAGGCTTTGGGGCTTCTAAACGAGAAGCTGAATCGTGATTGCCGGCGGTAATTATGATTTGTAAAGCTGGGTTTGCTTTGGTGGCTTGATTAAGAAAAGTATAAAACATCTTTATGGATGCCGCTGCCGGATTGGAAATATCGAAAACATCTCCGCTAATCAACAAAACATCTATTTGCTGATTTTGTAAAGTTTGCACCAACCAGTTTAAGAACTGTTGATGCTCATAGTAGCGATCGTATTCATGAAATAACTGGCCTATATGCCAGTCGGCGGTATGGAGGATTTTCATAGCTTATGAAGTTTCGATAGATGTTCATTTCCACTAAGAAGAACGTCGATAAATTCTAAAACACTGTTTTGATGAACATCGAGCTGATGTAATTGCAGAAGTTTGAGGTTTGTTGAGACGTTAATACTATTAAACAAATTAGTGATATTTATTTGTTCGTACAACTTCAAATATGGTTGAAATTAAATTTTTATCTCTACGGGAAACCGTAAATCAAGGTATGTGCTGCAAATAATTAGAATCCCGAATATTGGCCTTATTTAATTTCCATCAAATGTGTTAAAGAGCATCCAGTTCTTGGGGATTAATTGACAAGAATTCCGGGAATATCAGATCGCGTGTCTTGTTAGCAAAAAAAGGATCTTTTGAAAAACAAAGGGCTGCCGTTGTGATCCAACTTAATTCGAACGGATAGCAAGAGTTATGCAGCTATTGATGTTGCTCCGCATGCGTACCGTATCTTGAGATCAGTTTCCCTTTTTTAAGCATTTCCAGCATACTGTGGAGGTTTTGTTTATGAGTACGGTAAGAGCTCATCTATATCATTTAGTTTATTGTGTAAAGAGCACCTGTTTGTACTATTCCGGGAATTCATCTTTGAGAGAATTTTGCTCTTTCCTGTAAAAATTTCATACTTATTTTGGGGTACAGGAAATCTATTACACCAACACCGGGTTTTGCTTGATGAACAGAAGCTCATGCTTGATGAATATTTTTTATTCAGCTACATTCACTTGCGTGGATGCAAAATCATTGTGT
>JAUYSP010000010.1 GCA_030696305.1 Legionellaceae bacterium
ATGGCTAAGGAAAAATTTGAGCGTAAAAAGCCTCACGTAAACGTGGGTACGATTGGACACGTTGATCATGGTAAGACAACGTTAACGGCAGCGATCACAACGATCATGGCAAAGAAATATGGTGGTACAGCGAAAGCGTACGATCAAATTGATGCTGCACCGGAAGAACGAGCACGGGGTATTACGATATCTACAGCCCATGTTGAATACGAATCAGCAAATCGCCACTATGCACACGTAGATTGCCCAGGACACGCGGATTATGTTAAGAACATGATTACAGGTGCTGCGCAGATGGACGGAGCGATCTTAGTAGTATCAGCAGCAGATGGCCCGATGCCACAAACACGTGAACACATTTTATTATCACGTCAAGTAGGTGTACCGTTTGTAGTTGTTTACTTGAACAAAGCGGATATGGTAGACGATGCTGAATTGTTAGAGTTAGTAGAAATGGAAGTACGTGACTTGTTAAGTTCGTATGAATTTCCTGGCGATGACACACCTATTGTTGTTGGTTCAGCATTAAAAGCATTGGAAGGCGATACAAGCGAAATTGGTATTCCATCGATTGAGAAATTGGTTGAGACGATGGATTCATATATACCTGAACCAGTTCGTAACATCGATAAAGCATTTTTATTACCGATTGAAGACGTGTTTTCAATATCTGGACGCGGCACAGTAGTTACTGGTCGAGTTGAGAGTGGTATTGTGAAAGTTGGTGAAGAAGTTGAAATTGTAGGGATTCATCCTACGGTTAAAACGACTTGTACTGGGGTTGAGATGTTCAGGAAGTTACTGGACGAAGGCCGAGCTGGAGACAACGTAGGTGTATTACTACGTGGTACGAAGCGAGATGAAGTTGAACGCGGTCAGGTTTTATCAAAACCGGGTTCAATCAAGCCACATACGAAGTTTGAAGCGGAAGTATATGTATTATCTAAAGACGAAGGTGGAAGACATACACCATTTTTCAATGGTTACCGTCCTCAGTTTTACTTTAGAACGACTGACGTAACAGGCACATGTGACTTACCATCTGGAATAGAAATGGTAATGCCAGGCGACAACGTCAAATTGGTCATCAACTTGCATGCACCAATTGCGATGGATGAAGGCTTGCGCTTTGCTATACGGGAAGGTGGCCGAACTGTCGGTGCCGGTGTTGTTTCGAAGATTATTGAGTAAATATAAATGAGTAATAATCAGAATATTAAAATTCGGCTAAAATCGTTTGATCATCGAATGATTGATTTGTCAACGCGTGAAATTGTAGAGACTGCTAAACGCACAGGTGCTCAAGTTCGTGGACCTATACCGTTGCCTATCAGAAAAGAAAAATTTTCTGTATTGATTTCACCACATGTTAACAAAGATGCTCAGGATCAATACGAGTTACGCACACATAAACGATTGGTTGTGATTGTAAATCCAACTGAAAAAACGGTTGATGCGTTAATGAAACTTGATTTGGCTGCAGGTGTCGATGTTCAAATCAGTCTAGATGATGATAAGTAATAATATAGTCCAAATAAGACATTGATATTTGCATATTGTGGCTAGCTAAAAGCAAAGCTCACATTGTTCAGATTAATCGTGTTAAGCAAGCTCCAAACAAATACTGTTTGGAGCTTGTTTGGATAGATACAGGAAATTAATGAGGTGTTATAATGGGGATCGGCTTATTAGGTCGTAAAATCGGAATGACGCGAGTATTCACTGCAGATGGGGTTTCTATACCTGTTTCTGTTGTTGAAGTTCATCCTAATCGTGTTTCACAAGTAAAACAAATTGATAGCGATGGCTATACAGCTGTGCAGTTAACCGGTGGTACTAAAAAAGCAAGCCGCGTTAGCAAGCCAATGGCTGGCCATTTTGCTAAAGCAGAAATTGAAGCTGGTGATATGCTTTGCGAATTCAGAGTTGACTCTGTCGATAACTTTAAATGCGGCCAACTTATCGCTGCTGGAGATGTTTTTGCAGCTGGTCAGTTCGTTGACGTTGCGGCATTTTCAAAAGGTAAGGGATTTGCGGGAACTGTAAAACGACATAATTTCCGTACCCAAGATGCAACCCACGGTAACTCTCGTTCTCATCGTGTTCCAGGTTCCATTGGTCAAAATCAGACACCTGGTCGTGTATTTAAAGGCAAGAAAATGGCTGGGCATATGGGTAATAAACGATGCACAGTACAAACACTTGAAGTAGTTCGAGTTGATGCTGATCGTAATCTAATTTTGATTAAGGGCGCTATACCAGGTGCTCCAGGAGCAAGAGTAGAAGTAACGCCCGCTGTTAAAGTTCAAGAAGGGGGCAAATAATGCAAGTTACTACTAAAGATACAAATGCAACACTAACATTGAACCCATCTGTATTTGGGTGTGAGTACAATGAAGGTTTAATACATCAAGCTGTTGTCACGTTCATGAATAATGCTCGTAGCGGTAATAGTGCGCAAAAGACAAGAGCGGAAGTTCGCGGCGGCGGAAGAAAACCATGGAATCAAAAAGGAACTGGTCGTGCCCGTGCTGGTACAATCCGTAGTCCTATTTGGCGCTCTGGTGGTGTGACATTTGCTTCAAAAAAACGTGATTATTCACAAAAGATTAATAAAAAAATGTACAAAGTCGCATTACGTAGTATAATCTCCGAACTTCATCGTTCAGGCACTTTGATAATTGTCAGCGATTTTCAATGTACTTCGTTGAAAACAAAAGACTTTATTAAAAAAATGGCTGAATTAGAGTTACATAATGCGTTAATTGTTATGAATGAAATGGGTGAATTTGAATACTTGGCGTCACGAAATTTGATTCAATATAATGTTTGTGATGTTCAGGCTTTGAATCCCGTTACATTACTTCAGTATAAACAAATTGTTATGACTGAAGATGCAATTCGTAAATTAGAGGAGCAGTTACAATGAATGCTGAAAAATTGATGATGGTTCTAAGACAACCGCATACCTCTGAAAAATCTACAGTATTGGCTGAAAAGCACAAGCAGTATACTTTTAAGGTGTTGAAATCAGCTACGAAAGATGAAATTAAGCATGCTGTAGAAAAAATGTTTAATGTTAAAGTTAACAGTGTGTCTGTAATGAATGTAAAAGGTAAGAGCAAACGCTTTAAGCAACTAAATGGTAAACGTAGTGACTGGAAAAAAGCATTTGTTTCTCTGCATCCAGATTATGACATTGATTTCACAGTGACAGAATAAGGCAGAATTAAAATGGCATTAGTAATATCAAAACCAACGTCACCCGGTAAACGCGGAGAAATTCGTGTAGTGCACCACCACATTCATAAAGGTAAGCCACATGCTCCTTTAACTGAAAAATTGAACAAATCAGGTGGTCGAAACAATAATGGCCGGATTACTGTACGCCACATTGGTGGTGGTACACGTAGTCAGTACCGAGTGATTGATTTTAAAAGAACAAAAGATAGCATCCCAGCTCGCGTAGAACGTATTGAATATGATCCTAATCGTACAGCGTTAATTGCATTGTTAGTTTATAGCGATGGCGAGAGACGTTATATTATTGCACCCGCTGGTTTAGAAAATAATGCGACAGTAGTTAGTGGTGATGACGCTCCGATTGCAGTGGGAAATGCGTTGCCATTAAAAAACATTCCCTTAGGTACAACAATACATTGTGTTGAGTTAAAGCCTGGCAAGGGTGCTCAAATGCTACGAAGCGCAGGATGTAGTGGTCAGATCGTTGCAAAGGAAGGAAGTTATGCTACATTGCGACTCAGATCTGGTGAAATGCGAAAAGTGCTTCTAGCTTGCCGTGCAGTAATCGGCGAAGTAAGTAACAGTGAACATAGTTTGCGCGTGCTTGGTAAAGCAGGTGCTACTCGTTGGAGAGGCGTTCGTCCGACTGTACGTGGTGTTGCTATGAATCCAGTTGACCATCCACATGGTGGTGGTGAAGGTAAAACATCTGGTGGACGGCATCCTGTTACTCCATGGGGTATTCCAACAAAGGGATATAAAACCAGAAGTAACAAACGGACTGACCAATTTATAGTCAGAAGACGTAAGAAAAAATAATTAGTTGAGAGGGTATTATAGTGGCTCGTTCCATAAGAAAAGGTCCTTTTATTGATAGTCATTTACTTAACAAAGTAGAAGCTACGATAACGGCTAAGTCCAAAAAACCAATTAAAACTTGGTCACGACGTTCAACAATTATTCCAGATATGATTGGCTTAACGATAGCTGTTCATAATGGAAAAGATCATGTTCCTGTGTATGTCACAGATAATATGGTTGGACATAAACTGGGTGAGTTCGCCATGACACGAACATTCAAAGGTCACTCTGGCGACAGAAAAGCCAAAGGCAAATAAGAGGCTATGATGGAAGTTACAGCAAGTTTGAAAAATGCACCTTTGTCTGCACAAAAAGGCAGATTGGTAGCTGATATGATCCGCAACATGAATGTATCAGGCGCGCTTGACATTCTACGGTTTACACCTAAAAAAGGTGCGCAGTTAATACTTAAAGTATTGCAATCTGCGATTGCGAATGCGGAAAACAATAATGGCGTTGATATTGATGAACTCAAAGTCAGTACGATTTTTGTTGATGAAGCGATGACTTTGAAACGAATTAGTCCTCGAGCAAAAGGCAGAGCAAATCGTATATCCAAGCGTAATTGCCATATCACCATTAAAGTGTCTGACGGGGAATAATTATGGGACAAAAAGTAAATCCAATTGGTATACGGTTGGGAATTAACAAAGAATGCAATTCGAACTGGTTTGCCAGCAGCAATTATGCTGAATTGTTAAATCAAGATATTAATTTACGTAAAGATTTAAAGAAAAAATTAATGTCTGCTGCAATAAGCCGAATTCAAATAGCACGTCCTGCAAATAATGCTGTAGTAACCATTCATTCGGCTAGACCCGGTGTGCTTATTGGTAAAAAGGGTGGCGGTATTGAAGGCTTACGTGCCGAAATAGCAGCGAAGCTTGGTGTGCCAGTTCATCTTAATATTGAAGAAGTTCGCAAGCCGGATCTTGATGCTACTTTAGTGGCTGAAAGTATTGCTCAGCAATTAGAACAACGAGTAATGTTTCGTCGAGCTATGAAGCGTGCGGTTACATCAGCACTCAAAGGCGGCGCGAAAGGAATTAAAATTTGTGTAAGTGGTCGTTTAGGTGGTGCAGAAATTGCACGTAGCGAATGGTATCGTGAAGGCCGTGTTCCTCTCCATACATTTCGTGCAGATATTGATTATGGTACTGCTGAATCGAAAACAACTTATGGAATTATCGGGGTAAAAGTTTGGATTTTTAAAGGTGAACAAGTTTCCCAAAAAAATCGTAATGCTGATGCCAGTAAGTGAGTGAGGAATATCAAAAATGATGCAGCCAAAACGAACAAAATTTCGTAAACAAATGAAAGGCCGAAATCGTGGCCTAGCTCAAAGAGGTTGTAAGATTAGTTTTGGTGAGTTCGGTCTAAAAGCGCTAGAGCGCGGTAGACTAACAGCAAGACAAATTGAAGCAGCTCGACGTGCAATGACACGTCATATTAAACGTGGTGGTAAGATCTGGATTCGAGTGTTTCCTGATAAGCCAATCACACAAAAACCCTTAGAAGTAAGACAGGGTAAAGGTAAAGGGAATGTTGAATATTGGGTTGCTCAAATCCAGCCAGGCAAGGTATTGTTTGAAATGGAAGGTGTATCACGTGAGCTAGCTATCGAAGCATTTGATCTAGCCAAAGCCAAGCTTCCATTCAAAGTCATGTTTGAAGAACGCAAGGTGATGTGATGAATAAAATTAATGAGTTGAAAAAAATGACACAAGAAGAGTTACAATCCGAATTGATGTCATTACGTAAAGAACAGTTTAACTTGCGTATGAAAAAAGCAAACGGTGCATTGGACAAAACCCACGTAATTAGAGTGGTTCGAAAAGCTATTGCACGTGTTAAAACGATAATGACTGAAAAGGTAGGTGAGTAGTCATGACAACTAGTGAATTGAACGGCAGAACGATGATTGGAAAAGTAGTTAGCGATAAAATGCAAAAAACAATCGTTGTAGTAGTTGAAAGAACGGTTAAGCATCCTAAGTATGGAAAAATCATGCGTCGTAGAACTAAATTACATGCACACGATGAGAATCAAGTATGTAAAATAGGTAACGTTGTAAAAATCCAAGAATCGAGACCTATGTCTAAGATGAAGAGCTGGGTGCTAATTGAAGTGATTTCTTAAAAATAACTTATTTTGCTTTTAAATTTAGAAGAGGCCTGATATAATCAGCAGCCTTTTTCAGGTCGAATTAAGAGCCGGAGAATAAAATGATACAAATGCAGACTGTGCTCGAAGTCGCAGATAATAGCGGTGCACGTAAAGTGATGTGTATCAAAGTGCTAGGTGGTTCACATAGACGTTACGCACGTGTAGGCGATGTGATTAAAGTTAGCATAAAAGATGCGATACCACGCAGTAAAGTGAAAAAAGGTGCAGTGATGAATGCTGTTGTTGTGCGTACTGCACAAGGCGTCAGACGAGATGATGGTTCATTAATTCGTTTTGATGGCAATGCCGCTGTATTACTTAATAATCAATATGAACCAATTGGCACACGCATATTTGGTCCTGTGACACGCGAGCTTAGAGAGCGATTTATGAAAATTATTTCTCTTGCTGCTGAAGTACTGTAGGAAGGTAGACATGAAACGTATAAAGCAAAATGACACTGTCATAGTTATAGCAGGTAAGAGCAAAGATCATACCGGTAAGGTAATGAAAGTTCTTGGAGATAAAGTTTGGGTGGAAGGTGCGAACCTTATTAAAAAACACGTCAAACCGAACCCTCAGCTTGAGCAAAAAGGTGGAATTATCTCTAAAGAAAATGGGATACATATATCTAACGTAGCTTTATATAACTCTGCTGCTGGAAAGGCAGATCGAGTTGGATTTAGAGTTATCGAAAAAGATGGCAAAAATCACAAGGTTAGATACTTTAAATCTAATAACGAATTAGTTGACCTTGTCTAATTAGGTGGTTGAAATGACTAGACTTAAAGAGTTATATAATAGCACCATCGTCGAAATGATGATGAAGAAATTTGGCTATGAAAGTGTTATGCAAGTTCCACGGCTGAAAAAAATCACCCTCAACATGGGTGTAGGTGAAGCTGTTGGTGATAAGAAAATCATGAATTTCGCAGTTGAAGATATGGCTAGAATTACAGGTCAAAAACCTGTGGTAACGTTAGCTAGAAAATCTATTGCAGGATTTAAGATTCGAGACGGTTGGCCAATAGGCTGTAAAGTAACATTACGTAATCAACGTATGTACGAATTTTTAGACCGTTTAATTACTATTACTCTGCCGCGGGTACGAGACTTTCGTGGTTTAAACCCAAAGTCATTTGATGGTACCGGTAATTACAGCATGGGAATAAGTGAACAAATCGTATTTCCCGAAATTGATTTTGATAAAATTGATGTGATCAGAGGTCTTGATATTTGCATTACAACTAGTGCAAAAACGAATGAGGAGGCCAAAGTGTTGCTTGAAGCATTTAACCTTCCTTTAAAAGATAGAAATTAATAAAGGGTATCATTGTGGCTAAAAAATCAATACTTGAACGCGAGCAAAAAAAGGCAATTCTTGTAAAGAAATATGGGGCAAGACGATTTGAGTTAAAACAAATCATCAAGTCTTCAACAGATTTCGATACAATAATGGAAGCGCAAGCTAAATTAGCTCGATTACCTATTAATTCATGTGCTGCACGTCATAGTACACGTTGCCAACAATGTGGCCGTGCACATGCAGTATATCGTAAGTTTGGATTATGTCGGATATGTTTGCGTCAGCAACTCATGTCTGGAAACGTGACCGGCGGCAGAAAATCTAGCTGGTAATTTAGAATTTTGTTTGGAGAACGACTGTGAGTATGCAAGATCCAGTTGCTGATATGTTGACTAGAATTCGAAATGGCCAGCAAGCGAAGCATCAGCAAGTGACGTTAGTATCGTCAATTTTAAAAGAGAAAATTGCAAATGTTCTTAAAGAAGAAGGTTACATTTCTGATTATTCGATTGAATCGCAAGAGAATAACTTGAAATGCATGACGATCTATCTTAAATATTTCCAAGAGCGTCCTGTAATTGTTAAAATCAAACGCATTAGCCGACCTGGATTGCGCGTATATAAATCCGTTAAGGATTTAGGATCTGTCCCTGGATTTGGGATTTCGATTCTTTCTACATCTAAAGGTGTTATGACGCATTCTGCTGCACGAGCTAGCAATGTTGGTGGCGAAGTCATTTGTGAAGTGGCTTAATTAGGAAAGAGGTTAATTATGTCTAGAGTAGCTAAAGCCCATATCATTTTACCTAAAAATGTAGAGCTGACTGTTGAAAAAGGTTCAATTACAGTAAAAGGACCAAAAGGGTCTTTGACACAACACTGTAATAAATTAGTCAGTGTTACAAAATCGGATTCTAATGAAGTTCATTTTAAACCTGCCGCTAATGACCCCAACGCATGGGCTCAAGCAGGTACAGTACGTGCACTAGTTAATAATATGGTTCATGGTGTAACAAATGGTTTTGAACTGACCCTTGAATTAGTTGGCGTTGGTTATAGAGCACAAGCAAAACCTGGTTCAGTTGGTCTCTCGTTAGGGTTTTCTCACCCAATTGAGTACAAACTTCCAGAAGGCGTTGTTGCTGAGACACCAAGTAACACAGTTATTCTATTGAAAGGTATCGACAAGCAGTTGATAGGTCAAGTTGCTTCTGAAATTCGTGCGTTTAGACCACCAGAGCCTTATAAAGGTAAAGGTGTGCGATATGCCGGGGAAGTGATAATTCTCAAAGAAGCTAAAAAGAAATAGGGTATAGATCATGAATAAAGATATTGCTCGTCAACGAAGAGCTAAAAAAACTAGAGCGGTAATAAGAAGCTCAAAATCAAATCGACCACGGTTGGTAGTTCATCGTTCAGGTTCTCATATATACTCACAAATCATTACTGACGGTGAGCTAGGTGACTTAGTACTTGTTTCTGCTTCTACTTTAGATAAAGAATTGAAGACGACGTTAGAAGGAAACAAATCAGAGCAAGCGATTCAAGTAGGAAAACTGCTTGCTACGCGAGCTAAAGAAAAGAACATTGAATATGTTGCCTTTGATAGAGCTGGGTACCGATACCACGGTCGTGTGAAAGCGCTCGCACAAGGTGCTCGAGAAGGTGGTTTGAATTTTTAAGGAACGGTTATGGCATTTGATGAAAATAAAACTGACGGTTATCAAGAGAAACTAGTCTCCGTCACTCGAACTGCAAAAGTTGTTAAGGGTGGACGTGTATTTGGCTTTGCTGTGCTAGTCGTTATTGGCGATGGCAAAGGGAAAGTAGGATATGGCCGAGGAAAAGCTCGTGAAGTTCCAATTGCGATCCAAAAAGCAATGGAGCAAGCGCGTAAAAATATGGTTTATATACCTTTGGCTGGGACAACCGTTCATCATGAAATAACCTGGAGTTATGGTGCTTCTAAAGTATTCATGAAACCAGCTAGTGAAGGTACTGGAATTATTGCAGGTGGAGCCATGCGCGCTGTTCTTGAAGTATTGGGCGTTCATAATATTCTAGCTAAAAGCATTGGTTCTACAAATCCAAGTAATATTGTACGTGCAACCATTGCTGCGTTAACAAATATAGGTACTCCTGATTATGTTGCTGCAAAACGTGGCAAGACAGTTGAGAAACTATTGGCGGAGCAGTAAATGAATAAAACAATACAAATTAAATTGGTGAAAAGTTTAATTGGCCGTTTACCAAAACACATTGAGATTGCGAAGCAGTTAGGTTTGCGTAAAATAAACAGCACAGTTGTTCATGATGATATTCCTGCGATTCGTGGCTTGGTTAATGCAATTAATTACTTAGTGAAAGTAGAGGAATTAGTATAATGAATTTGAACACACTTTCTCCTGATGCAGGATCAAGACCAAATCGTAAACGATTAGGGCGCGGAATTGGCTCTGGTCTTGGAAAAACCAGTGGTAAAGGTCATAAAGGACAAAAATCTCGTGCAGGTGGCTTTCATAAGATAAATTTCGAAGGCGGCCAGATGCCAATTCAGCGTCGTTTGCCTAAAATGGGATTCAAATCACGCGTTGCCAAGACAGTAGATGAAGTGACTTTAAGTGAAATAGCTAAGCTAAACACGGATGTCATTAATTTAGAAGTACTAAAGGCAGCAGGAATTGTAAACAAGGCAATTTTGGATGTTAAAGTTATTTTATCTGGTGAGTTAACTACAAAACTGACATTGCAAGGGTTGCGTGTTACGAAAGGTGCGCGTCAAGTAATTGAAAAACTTGGTGGAAGTATCGAAGCGTGACTATGAAAAATCAAAAACAACAATCGGGTCAATCCCAAGGTGGTTTGGCCGAATTAAAGTCGAGATTGCTCTTTGTAGTTATTGGTATTTTAATTTATAGGCTGGGTGCGCATATTCCTGTGCCTGGTCTTGACCCGCAGAAATTGGCTAATTTTTTTAATCAGCAGCAAAATACAATTTTTGGGTTGTTTAATATGTTTTCTGGCGGTGCCCTATCTCGGGTTACTGTTTTTGCAATTGGTATTATGCCCTATATAACGGCATCTATTATAATCCAGTTGTTTTCAGTGGTTTTGCCATCGCTAGAGCAGTTGAAAAAAGAAGGTGAGTCAGGTCGGCGGAAAATAAATCAGTATACACGCTACTTGACATTGATTTTTTCTTTGTTCCACTCTTTTGGTTTGGCTAAATGGCTTGCAGGTCAACATATCGCCCTCAACCCAGATTTTACATTTTATTTTACAGCAGTTGTTACCTTAGTTACAGGAACTATGTTCTTGATGTGGCTAGGTGAACAAATGACTGAAAAAGGTGTTGGTAATGGTATTTCTCTGATCATTTTCTCAGGAATTGTATCAAGTATGCCTAATGCTATTGGTTCTTTATTTCAACAAGTGAAAGAAGGCCAAATGCAACTGCTCACTGTATTAGCAATCGCAGTGGTGGTTGTTTTAGTTACTGGATTTGTAGTTTTTATGGAAAGAGGTCAGCGTCGTATCCGTGTTAATTATGCTCAACGAACGCAAGGCCGAAAGGTATATGCTGCACAAACTAGTCATTTACCTTTAAAAATAAATATGGCTGGAGTTATCCCTCCTATATTTGCTTCTAGCATTATTATGTTGCCGGCAACCTTGGCGCAATTTTTTGCTCGTGGTAAAGGTATGGATTGGTTAGCTGATATTGGTATTGCGCTATCACCAGGGCAACCGCTGTATCTTATGGTTTACGCAGTTGCAATATTATGTTTCGCATTTTTTTATACGGCACTTGTATTTAATCCTAAAGACACGGCTGATAATTTAAAAAAATCGGGAGCATATATACCTGGAATACGTCCTGGCGAACAAACAATGCGTTATATCGATTTAGTGATGACTCGATTAACATTAATAGGTGCATTGTATTTAGTATTAGTTTGTTTATTGCCGCAAATTTTGATGTATACCTGGCATGTACCGTTTTATTTTGGTGGCACATCGTTGTTGATTATCGTGGTAGTTATTATGGATTTTGTTGCACAAGTACAAGCCCATTTGATGACACAACAATATGATTCGTTGATGAAAAAAGCCAATTTTAAAGGTGGTAAACTACCTGGTTTGTTGTGATTATTATTGGAGTTAGTAATGAAAGTAAGAGCATCAGTTAAGCGCATTTGCAGAAATTGCAAGGTAATAAAGCGCCATGGAACAATTCGCGTTATTTGTAAAGATGCGCGACATAAACAAAGGCAAGGATAATCTTGCTTGATTTTTAGATAAAAAAACAGTATTATTCTGTCCCTTTCTGACAGAGCAAAATAACGATCGGAGAATTTAATGGCTCGTATTGCAGGTGTAAATATAGCGGATCACAAACATTTAGTGATTGCGCTGACCTCTATCTACGGAATAGGCAGGTCTACGTCTAAGAAATTATGTGCACAGCTTGGATTAGATCCTGCTTCTAAAGTATCAGCACTAACAGAAGCGCAGTTGGAGCTATTACGAAACGAAATTGCGAAAATGACAGTGGAAGGTGATTTACGTCGCGTAGTGACCATGAATATCAAACGTCTCATGGACCTTGGTTGTTATCGCGGTTTAAGACATCGTCGAGGACTTCCAGTTCGAGGTCAACGTACCAAGACGAATGCTAGAACGCGTAAAGGTCGTCGAAAAGGCGTTACAAATTGATTTTTTATTTAGGAAATTAAGATGGCAACAAGTAAAGCAAAACAGCAAAAGGTACGCAAAAAGGTTAAACGCGTTGTGTCAGATGGTATCGTCCATGTGCATGCATCGTTTAACAATACAATTGTAACCTTTACTGATCGTCAAGGTAATGCATTATGTTGGGCAACTTCAGGCGGGTCTGGTTTCAGAGGTTCGCGGAAAAGTACACCGTATGCTGCACAAATTGCGACTGAGAAAGCCTCAGCTGTAGCTAAAGAATATGGGATGAAATCTGTTGCAGTATTTATTCATGGACCAGGGCCCGGACGAGAGTCTACTATTCGTGAATTAATATCTCAAGAATTTAAAATAGTTGAAATAACCGATGTAACGGGTATACCGCATAACGGTTGTAAACCGCCTAAAAAACGTCGTGTATAAGGTTCAGGAGTAATAATGGCTAGATATCTAGGTCCAAAATGTAAGTTGTCACGAAGAGAAGGAACTGATTTATTACTTAAAAGTGGTGTTCGTGATCACAAATCAAAATGTAAGTCAGAGAAATTACCTGGTCAGCATGGGGATAAAAAACCTCGTCTAAGTGGCTATGGCGTACAGTTGCGTGAAAAGCAAAAAATCAGAAGATTTTATGGTGTGCTTGAAAAGCAATTTAGTTTGTACTACAAGCGTGCAGCACGTCAAAAGGGTGCTACGGGTGAAAACCTTATGACGTTTTTAGAGCGTCGACTTGATAACGTTGTTTATCGTATGGGATTTGCAAGTACACGAGCAGAAGCCAGACAATTAGTTGCTCATAAGGCGATATTAATTAACGACAAAGTAGTTAATATTCCTTCTTATTTAGTAGAAGCTGGTGATGTGGTTAGTGTTCGACAAAAGGCTAAATCACAAGGCCGAATTCAGGCTGCGATAGCTTTGTCTGAGCAACGCGTAACCTGTGATTGGATTAATGTGGATGCAGGTAATTTTAATGGAACTTTTACACGGTTGCCGACATTGGCCGACTTATCTGCGGAATTTAACATTAACTTGGTGGTAGAACTCTACTCTAAGTAAGATTGGAGACATAGCCTAATGTATACAGATATAAATGAAATGCTTACGCCTAAAGTGCTAAAAGTTCAGTCAGATACGCTTTTTCATTCACGTATTGTACTTGAGCCATTGGAGCCTGGTTATGGATACACGTTAGGCAATGCTTTAAGACGTATTTTAATGTCTTCTATGCCGGGATGTGCTATTACTGAAGTTTCAATTGATGGCGTACTTCATGAATACAGTACAATTGAAGGTGTTGAAGAAGACGTTATTAATATTCTTTTGAATTTAAAAGAAGTTGCTATTCAAATGTCTGTTGGTACTATAGCTACATTGACTATCGACAAACAAGGTCCTTGCCAAGTTACAGCAGGAGATATTCAATTAACTCACGGCGTTGAAATTCTTAACCCAGAGTTAGTTCTTGCTCACTTGAATGAATACGGCAAGTTAAAAATGACATTACAGGTTGAAAAAGGCATTGGTTATCACACTGCTGAAGCTCATCCTATGATGTTTGAAGAAGAAGTACAAAAAAAATCGGTCGGAAAACTAAAAATCGATAATGCTTTTTCACCTATTAAAAAAGTTGCTTACTTTGTAGATAAGACACGTGTTGAAAACCGTACTGATTTAGATAAGCTAACTATAGAATTGCAAACAAATGGAACGATTGCTCCAGAAGATGCAATTCGTATTTCAGCAAGCATATTACAAAGACAACTATTTGCATTTGTTGATATGAAATATGAAGAGTCAAATGCTGATAATAAAGTGCGAAACGATTTTGATCCAATTTTATTAAGACCTGTCGATGATCTAGAGTTAACTGTACGATCAGCGAATTGCTTGAAGGCAGAAAGTATTAATTTTATTGGTGATTTAGTACAAAAATCTGAAAGCGAATTGTTAAAAACTCCTAACTTGGGCAAAAAATCTTTAACTGAAATTAAAGATGTATTAGCTGCTCGTTCTTTATCGTTAGGAATGAAACTAGAGAATTGGCCGCCTAAAAATTTAGGCGAGTAATAGGAGTTTGAGTCATGCGTCACCGTAATACAGGCCGTAAATTCGGTCGAACAAGTAGTCATAGAAAAGCCATGTTTTCAAACATGTGTTCTTCTCTAATTGAACATGAATTGATTAGAACGACATTACCGAAAGCAAAAGAGCTTCGTCGTTATATAGAGCCGCTAATTACTGTTGGTAAAGCAGACTCTGTGGCTTCACGACGTCAGGTTTTTGATGTGCTTCGTTCTAAAAGTGCAGTTGGCAAATTATTTACAATACTTGGTCCACGATACTCAAAACGCCCAGGCGGTTACGTCCGTGTGTTAAAGTGTGGATTTCGCCCTGGCGATAACGCACCTATGGCTATCGTAGAGTTAGTTGATCGACCCGCAGATGTAGAAGAAGTTACAGAATAATTACTACCCATACGCTTTGTAGAACTTATGTTTATGAAAATAACCTTTGAGTTCTGCAAGCACTGTTATAAGTGGACAAGATATTTGTCTTGTCCTACTGTTACAGTCTGCTATCAATGTAGAATTGTATTTTAATAACTTAAATGCCTATCAAGATAATAATTTTATCCATAATATTAATCCAATTTCATCAAGTTTTTGCTACCCCTCGTTTAATTGATTTTTTTAATAATGATACACATTCAAGTATCAATCTTGTTACTTTTCTTCCTGTTATGTCTAATGAAGTGACAGGGCTCCATCTCTATTTTTTGACGGCTTCGGATTGTTATTCTGGTTACGCAGGTCGTTTTCTAGTTGATAGAGAGTTAACTACTTATCCTACAACCGAAAATAGTCCATTTAGCCTTAGTGGGGTAACAGTCTTTACTGCGGCTAGGAGTAGTCTTGAGAATACCAAAGTTGCTCAAATTAATTCGGTGTTAATTCGGCTTATTAGTTCTGAACGAGGAAATCCTCATTTTAATTTTGCTTATTTTATGGGTAGTTGCCAGGATCAAGATATTAATTGTTGTATTCCGGTTGACTGCTCGGATCAAACCAATACCTGCATAGCTAAGTATAATCTACCGATACAAGAAATGTATTGGAGATAACCAGTTAAAAATACGTTATTAACAAGTAGTAAGTTTACAAATTGGAAGTATTATAAAATCAATTGCTTTTAATTTTCGCGTTATCCAAATATATGCCGAGGCTCAATATGGTAACAATATTAAACTCAACAGCAGGCTGTAGGGCCTGATGCTGAGGAGGTTGTTGGTATGATTTCCATTTCATCAGCCTCTCCATTTAAAGCCATATGTAGCCTCGGCGTTTATGGTTATGCTAATTAGGACACTATATTAATACCCTAAAGGGACTCTACCAATTAGAATTAAGATCAAATAAATAACTAACACAAGCGCAATGATACCTGTAGGACGGTATCCCCAGTTTCTACTGTAACCCCATGTTGGCAAACCACCAATCAGTATTAATATTAATACAATGAGCAGCACTGTTCCTAGCATAATATTCTCCCTAACATATGACTTAGTTATTGTTGTGTAACATTTTTAAAAAATGTTCCCAAAATCATTCTATTGGAAAATCTAAGCTCTAACAAGCGGCTTAAATTAGAACAATCACTCTTGTGAGGTTTCACTCGATTTCAAAAAAAAGGATTATTCGGTCTGCCTTGACTGTCAGAGTCCGCATCTTTATCATTTTTTTTAGGTTCTTTAAATTTTTCAGGGTAAGTTTTTTCTTGGTTATTAGCGTTTTTCTTTTGCTGGGTTTTCATGAAATATTGTCCTATAGATGTACGCTGTTATTGAGCGAAATTAAAGGCAATCGCATAATGTTTAATTAACATTAGATTGTGGTTTTGATTTTGTCAAATATTTGTATTTACAACAATGGCTCTCAGTACAATAGGACTTACGCAAAACCCAGCAACCTCATCATGAACGTAGTGCAGGGATACGTTCATGATGATGGGGGGCGTAAGTCCCGTTCAAAACAAAGGCTTCTCTCGTAACGATCATGATATCTGCCTAATAAGTTTATGTAATAAGAACAATGTAGTCGTGTCTGAAGTACACCAACCTTTCCATATCAATAAAATCTTCGTCATTTCATGTGCGGCGCTCAAGTATTTAGCGATATTTTTATTTTGTATTGTGTGGGCTACACAATCTATTTTTATATCTAAAAAAATGTGATAGCATCTTTTAGCGTTTGAATAGCGAATTCAAATTTTTGTACAGATAGGCTATCTGATTAACAGGGTTGCTTTAACTGTAGGCTATTTCTTTTCTAAGTATGGTCGCTAGTTAATAATAAGGATGTAATTTGTTGATGAATATGGATGTTTGGTTTAAAAAGACTTTTCTTTTTTTAGTGGTATTCTTCTGTGTCAATCCTTTATTTGCAGGAAATTGGGTTGATTACGCGCAATTCATGCGAAAACATTTTGATCTGTACTTACCCTTATCGGGTGGTTATGGTTATTTACAGCATGCTGAATATAAAACTGGCTTTTCAGGTGTCTTGCGGTTTGGACTTGGCTCACGATGGCGAGTAAATGATACACTACAATTAGGAACAGAGTTGGGCTTTCAGACTGGGGAGTCCATGTTAATGAATGCTGAGACCACAGAAGTTTTAGGACCAAATGCACTACCTGTATCATTGACCATTAAGCCTCCGATAGATTTTTTACTCACTGTGAAATATGACATTTATAAACCTGTTTTCGCTGAACTAAAAGGGGGCGTTGCTTATTTAAATACGATGGTTAGTGGTGCAGATATGCTCACAAGCCAAGTATGGCTACCGGAGATTCAAGCGGGGATGGGAATGCGATTTTCTTCTAACATAGCGTTGGTTGTTTCCTATCAAAGATTTTTTGGCCAGAATCCCAAAGTGATTAATTTGAATCTACTTTCAGGTATTTCTACCTTAAGAGGGATTCCAACATGGCAAGCCCTTCTTCTTACCGCTGAAATTAGAATTTAATTATGAAATCAAATTTATCTAAAAAACTACTCACGATTGCTTTGGGCTTGATTACGTCAGAAGCCGCTTATTCTGTCTCAGCCGCAGATGACTGTCTTAGTTCGCTTCCTTACGGAAAAAACGGCGTTAGCGCAGCGGAATTAAGAAATGTTTTAGGTTGCATTATTGCTAATAAAATGGGACCAACAGGACCGGCAGGTGCGACTGGTGCAACCGGCTCAACAGGCGCTAAGGGGTCGACCGGATCTATTGGAGCAACAGGTTCAGCAGGCACAAACGGTGCTACTGGCTCTACTGGGGCAACAGGTGCAGCAGGTACTAATGGTGTCACCGGTTCTACTGGGGCCACAGGTACAGCAGGTACAAACGGCGCCACTGGCTCTACTGGAGCAACAGGTACAGCAGG
>JAUYSP010000011.1 GCA_030696305.1 Legionellaceae bacterium
CGCGGCTTGTCCGCGGGATCCCGAGATATTGCTCAATACACAATTCTATTGCACAGCCCTAGAGCGAACTGGATCCCGCGGACAAGCCGCGGGACGTTGAAATATGAATGTATGCCTGATACCGTAACACATGATCCATCAAAACCAGCGCCATCATTGCCTCTGCAACTGGCACAGCCCGGATCCCAACACACGGATCATGGCGTCCTTTAGTCACCACAGTGACTTCCTCTCCTTGAGTATTAAGGGTGCGGCCCGGGGTAGTAATACTAGAAGTTGGTTTAATCGCAATGCTTACATTAATATCCTGACCAGTCGAAATGCCACCTAATATACCGCCGGCATGATTACTCAAAAAACCTGTTTTATCCATTTCATCACGATGTTCACTTCCCTTTTGCTTAACCGATAGAAATCCTGCGCCTATTTCCACGCCTTTTACCGCATTAATGGACATCATGGCAGATGCAAGTATTGCGTCTAATCGATCAAATACAGGATCGCCCAATCCAATCGGTACGCCTCGCGCCATTACCTTCACACGGGCACCAATAGAGTCACCTTCTCGGCGCAACTTATCGATACAAGCAGCTAACTCAGGTACTTGCGTCGTGTTAGGACAAAAAAAAGGATTATTATTAATTTCATCTTCATCTTCAAAATCTACAACGATATCACCCATTTGTTGCAAATAACCCACAATATCAATATTTAAATGATGCTTTAAATACAAGCGAGCAATAGCACCAGCAGCCACGCGGGCAGCAGTTTCACGAGCGGAGGAGCGCCCGCCTCCGCGATAATCACGATGACCGTATTTATGATGATAAGTAAAATCTGCGTGCCCTGGACGAAATAAATCATTAAGACTGTCATAATCACGACTTCGTTGATCTTCATTCCGAATCAATAAAGTAATAGGTGCCCCAGTTGTCATGCCTTCAAAAACACCCGATAAAATTTCGACAGCATCACTTTCACGACGTTGAGTTGTATATTGAGATTGGCCCGGTTTACGTTTATTCAGAAAAAATTGAATCTCAGTTGCAGTTAATGGCATTTTCGCAGGACAACCGTCAACCACACAACCAATCGCCGGCCCATGACTTTCACCAAAGGTAGTGACTGTAAATAATTTCCCGAACGAATTACCACTCATATCGTTTTAAAATACCCATTTAATTGTTCAGAAGTCAATATAAAGACACCTTGACCACCATGTTCAAATTCAAACCAAGTGAACGGGACATCAGGATAAGCTTCAATCAAAGCTTGTTCACTGTTACCAACTTCCACAACTAAAATACCATCGTCAGCCAAATATTCATGAGCTTGCTTTAGAATACGATCTACGATTGCTAAACCGTCATTGTGTGTTTCTAATGCTAAAACGGGTTCATGATGGTACTCACGTGGTAGCGTTCGCATTTCATTTTCTCCTACATAGGGTGGATTGCTTACAATAATGTCATATTGCGTTGCAGGCAGATTATCAAAACAGTCTGAACGCAAGAATGTTAGTCCATCCTGAATATCATGTTTATGGCGATTCATTTCCGCTACATCTAATGCATCCTGAGAAATATCCACTGCATCTACTGTGGCATCAGGAAAGGCATAACAACACGCAATTGCAATACAACCACTGCCTGTACATAAATCTAAGATTCGAGTAACACTTGTTGGATGGATCCAAGGAGAAAATTGTTGATGAATCAATTCCGCTATTGGAGAACGAGGGATTAATACCCGTTCATCCACATAAAACGATAAACCACAGAAGTAGGCTTCATGCGTTAAATAAGGCACTGGAATACGCTGTTCAATTCGTTGCTCTAACCGTTGGCAAAGCAATTTCTTTTCATCTGAAGTCAAGCGTGATTGTAATAAAATAGGCTCAACATCGTAGGGCAGAAATAAGCTTCCGAGTATTAATGCCCACATATCATCTCGAGCGTTATCCGTTCCATGTCCATAATATAACGAATTTTCGACCGCGCGCGACATACCAAAACGCAAAAAATCAATGACTGTCTCAAACGAGTGTGTTGCTTTTGAATACGAAAAACCTGACATGGAAACTCCTACGTGTATTCGTGAGGCTTTAGATTATATGCTATACTACTTCGAGCCACAATTTAAGAATGATCTACATGACGAAAAACGATGATATTTCTGATGAAGATAAAGCGTTATTTCGTGAATCGATGCGTCAAGTAAAGCCGCTTGCTAACAAAACAAAACGACATACTTATCATCCTACAGTCTCCATTGATAATAAACAACGTGCTTCATTTGCAATCCGCCGTTCGGAAATACCTCAGGAACCGTCCGCCTCCAATTATTATTTATCCAGTTATTATCAAGAAGAAGTTCAAACGAATACAACATTGAGTTACTGCCGTCATGGAATTCCAAAAAAGCGATTCCTTGAAATCAAAAATGGACAATTTCAAATTCAAGCAACCCTCGATTTACATGGTCTTAAACCAGAAGATGCATGTGACTCACTGTGTAAATTCATCGAACAGGCCTCTATATCAAACCATCGTTATTTATTAATCATTCATGGTAAAGGTGGACGACACGGGGAAGCACCTATTTTAAAAAATAGAGTTAATCATTGGCTTCCTCAACTACCCCAGATTTTAGCATTCCACAGCGCCTTACCTAAACATGGTGGTACTGGTGCAGTGTATGTGTTATTGAGCCGTCAACGATCAGCACCCGAATTCCAGTGACTTTCTCCTGAACAATCTCAACTATAACTTGAAGTAATGACCGAAAAGAGTTACTATTTGCACAAAAATTTGAATACTAGACTTCATGACCAAACAAATTATTATCATTGGGATAGCCGGACCCTCTGCATCTGGTAAAAGTTTATTAGCAAACACTATTGTTAATGAATTAGGATCCGACCAAGTTGTTGTGATTTCTGAAGATGCTTATTATAAAGATAGTAGTCATTTATCTTACGCCGAACGCGAAAAAATTAACTACGATCACCCCGATTCATTTGACCATGAATTACTCTGTGAACACTTACGCTGCTTACAAAATGGCTTATCTGTTGACATCCCCATTTACTCACATTCTGAACATATCCGCTTACCAGAGACACGCCATATTGGGCGTCATACCATTATCGTTCTGGAAGGTATTTTGTTATTTAGCGAAAAAATATTACGTGAATTAATGGATATTCGTATCTTTATGTCTGCACCATTAGATGTCTGTCTAAGCCGTCGATTGATGCGAGATGTTGTTGAGCGCCATCGTTCATTTGAATCCGTACTGCATCAATATGAAACAACCGTTCGGCCGATGTATTTACAGTTTATTGAACCATCGAGCCGTTATGCCGATATTATCGTGCCACGCGGTGGTGAAAACCGCATCGCGATTGATATGATTAAAGCTAAAATGAGAGAATTATTATCAAACTCATGACATTAAGGGGATTAGCATGGGATTTTTAAACGGAAAAAAAGCACTGATTGTTGGACTGGCTAGTAATCGTTCCATTGCTTATGGAATAGCAAAAGCATTTCATGAGCAAGGCGCTGAACTTGCATTTACCTATCAAAATGACAAATTAAAAGAACGCGTAGAAAACATGGCTGCTGAGTTCAACTCAAGTCTAACTTTTCCATGTGATGTAGCAAGTGATGAAGAAATCACCGCTGTTTTTTCACAACTCGGAAAAAAATGGGATCGTTTGGATACCGTGATTCATTCTGTTGCTTTCGCACCTGCTGATCAAATCGGCGGGGATTACGTAAGCAATGCAACACGTGAAGGCTTTCGAATTGCCCACGATATCAGCGCTTATAGCTTAGTCGCATTGGCAAAAGCGGCCCTTCCGATGATGCAAGACACACAAGGCTCAATTTTAACATTAAGTTATTATGGTGCTGAGAAAGCGGTACCTAATTACAACGTAATGGGTATTGCTAAAGCCAGCTTGGAAGCTGCTGTTCGCTACCTAGCAGCTAGCTTAGGCTCCCGTGGATTGCGCGTAAACGCTATTTCAGCAGGCCCTATTCGAACACTTGCAGCTGCAGGCATTAAAGATTTTCGCAAATTACAAAGTGCTTATGCAGAGATAACCCCTTTAAAACGCAATATTACAGCGGAAGAAGTCGGTAATACTGCAGCATTTTTATGCTCTGATCTCGCTTCAGGTATCACAGGTGAGGTGGTACATGTAGATGCAGGCTACCATGCGGTTACTATGGGTGAATTAACAGAGTAATAGAAATATATATGCACATGCGCATAGTTAAGATCGCGTTAATTACCTCATTAGCGTTGTTATTTAGCTTATTTGCTCTAAATAACATGATGGATTTTGATAGTAACCGACTTTTTGTGCAGCATGTTCTAAGCATGGATACGACATTTAAACATCAATCTATAATGTGGCGAGCCATTTCTAATCCCACAATTCAATTATGCAGTTATTATGTCATCATAGGTTGGGAAATAATAACTGCGTTAGTTTGTTGGTGCGGTAGTTTCGCCCTATTATCCAATATAAACGCCTCGAGTATCCAATTTAATCAAGCTAAAAAAATCGCAAGCTTTGGTCTACTCTTAGGCTTTTTACTCTATATGGTTGGCTTCATCATCATTGCCGGCGAGTGGTTTTGCATGTGGCAATCAACCCTATGGAATGGACAACAGACTGCTGGATTATTTATCAATTTTATTTTACTCACGTTGATCGTGCTAATGATCAAGGATTGAGCTTCTTTAGTACCTCTTCAGCGGCTTGTTGTGTCATTTGAATTTCTTTTTTGCCGTGTGCCGCTGAAATAAAACCAGCTTCATATAATGAAGGCGCAAAATAAATACCTGCTTGTAACATGCCATGATAAAACTGTTTGAATAGTGCCTCGTCCGACGATGCTACGTCCTGATAATTTAATACCTTTTGTTTGTCACTAAAACAAAAACCAAACATACCACCAATAAATGAGCCACAAAATGGAACATGCAATGCGCTACACACATCAGCCAGAACACCAATCAGCAACGCAGCACGTTGCTCTAATTGGGAATAAAACTCAGGTTTTTCAAGTTCTGTTAATGTAGCAAGTCCAGCCGCCATCGCAAGCGGGTTCCCTGATAAAGTGCCTGCCTGATAAACAGGTCCTTCAGGCGCAAGATGCGACATAATATCTGCTCGACCACCTATCGCACCGACTGGCATACCACCACCGATTACTTTACCTAGCGTTGTTAAATCAGGTATAACTTGATAAATCGCTTGGGCACCACCTAATGACACACGGAAGCCCGTCATGACTTCATCAAAAATCAAAACAGTTTGATATACATCACACAACTCACGTAATCCGCGAAGAAACTCCGGTGTGGGCATCACCAAACCCATATTTCCAGCTACAGGTTCGACAATAACAGCCGCAATTTCTTTTCCATAACGCTCAAATAAGCGTGTTGTTTCATTCAAATCATTAAAATCTGCAGTTAATGTGTGTTCAGTCGTACTAGATAAAATACCAGGCGATGCAGGAATGCCCAATGTTAATAAACCAGAGCCCGCCTTTACCAATAAGCCGTCACTATGCCCATGATAACACCCATTAAATTTAATGATCTTTGATTTTTGAGTAAATCCCCTGGCCAAACGGACGGCAGTCATCGTTGCTTCAGTACCTGAATTAACCATGCGGATTTTTTGAATAGACGGCATCAAATTAATAATTTTTTTTGCTAACTTGATTTCAAGTTCAGTAGGCGCACCAAAACTCATGCCCTGCTCTAGCACTTGGCTGACAGCAGCAAGCACGGCTGGATGGCAATGTCCCAAAATTAAAGGCCCCCAAGAACCCACGTAATCGATATACTGGTTATCATCTACATCGATCAAATAAGCACCTTTACCTTGTTTAAAAAAAATAGGCGTGCCACCTACTCCTTTAAAAGCACGGACAGGGGAATTCACCCCCCCTGGGATTACAGTTTGAGCTTGTGCAAATAAATTTTCAGAATTGGTCATTAAATCTCTCAAGTTTTTTTTAAAGCTGCCGATAAGGTGAGGAATTATAACTCTAAGGAATAACAATGACCAAACAAAAACAACCACACCCTAACGAACTATCACACGATTTTTCGGAAGAATACAAGCAACTTACTACATTAATCGCTTCTATTTTGCACGAAAATGAACCCAACAACGTCAAAATTCAAATTATCAAAGAAGAGATTGAAGCAGGCCGTTATCAAATTAATAATCAACATATTGCTAATAAATTAATGGAATACGTGCCTGTGGTAGAAGAAGAAATGGCTTAACTTTACCTTGGCTGTAAACGAACAGCACCATCCAACCGAATAACCTCGCCATTAATAAATTGATTTTCAATCAAGTGTTTTACTAACGAGGCAAATTCATCAGGCTTTCCCAGTCGCTTAGGGTAAATAGAACTAGCGATCAAGCTATCTTGAACTTCTTGCGGCATATTCAACAACATCGGCGTCCCTATCAAACCAGGAGCAATAGTGTTTACCCGGATGCCATGTTGAGCTAATTCGCGTGCTGCAGGTAAAGTCATTCCCACGACTCCGCCTTTAGATGCACTATAAGCTAATTGACCAATTTGCCCTTCGTAAGCAGCTATGGATGCTGTATTGATAATGATTCCTCGTTCCTCAGAGTCTGTCAAAGGTGATAAATTAATCATTGCTGCGGCGACTACTCGCATAACATTAAAAGTGCCAATCAGATTAATATCAATCACGCGCTTAAAATCGCTGAGAGGCATAACACCTTCTTTATTAACCATACGACGCGCTGGGGCCACACCAGCACAATTGATACATATTCTCGGAATACCAACCCGCTCTATCGTCTGTTGCAACGTATTTTCAACTGCAGTATCAGAACTTACATCACATACAAAGGCATCAAAAGGTACTTGTTCAATCTGCTTATCCCATACAACAACCTTTACACCAGCCTGACTTAATGCAGCAGCACAAGCTTGCCCCATACCTGATGCACCACCTGTTACTACTGCGATTTGACCAGAAAGTTCCATAACATGTTCTCCTACGATTTCAAAAATGCCTGACTTAAGGCTTTAAATGCTGATGTTCCAGCTTGCTCAATCCATTCAAAAAAAACCATTTCTCGAGTCACTAATTGCACCCCTTCTTGACGCATACGCTCAAGCGCAAACTGATGATCCATTGTGTGACGGCTGCTTACCGCATCAACCACGACATATACATCCGTTCCTGCTGCTTTTAAATCTAACGCTGTCTGTAGCACACAGACATGTGTTTCAATACCCGCTATCACAGCTTGTTTTTTATTGATAAGTTGCCAATGCTTGGTAAATGATTGGTCTCGAAAACAAGAAAAATGAACTTTATCAATATCCGTTTTACCTGGCATTAATTCACGAAGCGGTTCCACTGTCTGTCCCAGACCACGCCGATATTGCTCACTCACCAATAAAGGTACGTCCAATTCACTGGCTAGACGCATTAACCACCGACAATTCGCAATTAAGTTGTCTGTATTCATTACAAAGGGGGTCAATTTTTCTTGCACATCAATTAGCAGCAAGCAGGATTTATCTTTTTGCAATAACATGTTGTTCTCCATGAATAACCGATCGCCTCTATTCCCATTTTCAAAAAGATACTATACAGTAGGAGCTGTTGACAACCAATGGCATGCCCTTATCATCAATGAAGCCCAAGCTTGATAATAAGTTTTATAATAACACACTGTCATTTGCTATGAATATCTAACAATCTATGAAAAAAATAATCACACTTATTGCAACTATTATGGGGATTATAAGTCATTCAATTGCATTTGCCGACCCTTGGTATACAGGTCCTTTGCTCCTAACACCCGCAGAAATTACCCCCTTAGGTGATGTTAACTTCGAGGTATCTCTTGGCGAAATGAATAGTAATGGTATTTATCAACAGCACTTTGATCTGGTAAGCACACCTCGCAATAGTTCTGACCAAGTCAACACACAACTTATCTATGGCTTAGCAGATGATGTTGAGGTTCAAATCAATGCAGGTTATATGAGAAATCAAAATCACGGGCAATCATATAGCGGATTGAATGATACACTCGTAGTACTGGGACTGGGATTGCAATCGCAAGGCGAAAGTAGCTCGAAATCTGATATAACCCTTCAATTAGGAGAATTATTTCCAACCGGTCGCTACGAACATTTAAACTCTGCTCGCTATACAACAGATGCAACGGGCGGTGGTAGCTATGTCTCTTCGATTGGATTAAGTGTGCAACATTTAATTTCATTCGCCGAAGAACGTTATCTCAATTTATATGGTAACGCAACCCTAGCCGCTTCAAGCAAAGTCCGTCTTAAGGGATTAAACGCTTATGGCGGAACAGAAATAACAGATGGAACCATAACCCCAGGCAATTGGATTACATTTGATTTAGCTGCCGAATACCTTTTTGCTAAAAATTGGGGTGTGGTTATGGAAACCTATATTGCAGCCCAACAAGCATCTACATTCAAAGGAAAATTTGCCTCATTACCTGCCTTTATTCGAGAAGAAGGTAATTTAAGGCGAAGAAGAATAATATTTAACCGAATCAAACCATCCCATTTTAATATTGGTAATCAGCAAAATTTAGGGCATGGTAATGTAGCTCAATTCACTTTAGCTCCTGCCGTTGAATACAATATATCAGGGAACTTAGGTCTTATTGGTGGCGCCTGGTTTTCAGTTGTCGGGAAAAATATACCAGAATTTTTTTGTGGGATGCTCACATTGAATATGACCTGGTAATCAGATATGCTTTGCCCACTTAAATAGGCAACCATGGTAAAACAACGATGTGGTTTAATAATGCACTGATATATCAATATGAACTGGATCAATCCATCGATCTAATCGAGTCACTTGCCGAAGAGCGGTTAAAACCCTGCCCTCCTCACGCGCGCTTTATTTACGGTTGGCTTCCTCCATTCCACGATAACTTAGCTCATGAAGTAACGGGCAGTTCTATCATTTGTTTGGGAAAAGAAGAGCGGATTTTGCCACGTAATGTCATTCAACGCGAGCTCGCAGAACGAATTAACGTCTTAGAAACGCAACGCGGTTTCGAAGTCAAACGAGCGGAACGAGGCCAATTAGCAGAAGATATTGAGTTTGAATTATTACCCAAAGCGTTTTGCATACAAAAGCGGCTACCCGCGTTGCTAGACGCTACTAGCAAACGGCTGATTGTGAATACCAGCAGCGTCAACCAAGGAGCTCAATTAACTTCTTTATTACGCAAATCAATCCCCGGCATTCACATCGAGCCATTACTTATTAATGACAACATTGCACTTCGCTTTGCCAGTTGGATTAATGACCCTTCTTCATTACCACCCAATCTTCAATTAGCTTCAGACTGCGTATTATTTTCGCTTGACGATGAAAAGAAACGATTTCATTGTAAAGGATATGAACTGCCCGCAGATGAAATTCACAACTTACTGTCACAAGGATTAGCCGCAGCCGAGCTTTCTTTAATTTGGAATGAGCGCATTCAATTCACATTAACCCAAGATTTAATATTCAAACGTTTAAAATGTCTTGATTATCTTGTGGACGATTTTCAAGAAATTCGTCAATTAGACGGAGATGATCAACAACAGGATGCCGCCATAGCGTTACTTTCTGGCGAACTACGTGCCTTATTTAATGAATTACTCACACCACTCGTTGCTGGTAGTAAGCCTTTATCGATACAACAAGCAGCTACTGCTTAAACAAACGGATATTTATTCATGAACAGAAAAAATTTATTACTCATATTGTTATTTTCATTATCTCTTACAGCTTGTAAACATTGGTGGGGAGGATCTGGTGATGATGATAATCCGTTTGAAGGGATGTCAGCAGAACAGCTACATAAAGAAGGTAACGCGTCATTAGCTAAAAAACAGTATTCCGATGCAATCAAGCGACTCGAAGCATTAGATACCATGTACCCCTTTAACGATTATGCTGAGCAGGCACAAATCAATCTTATTTATGCTTATTATAAAAAAGAAGATTACGCATCTACCGCGGCTACTGCCGAGCGATTCATTCATTTATATCCAAGGGCAAAAAAAGTTGATTATGCCTATTATATGAAAGGGTTAGCTCACTTTCACCAAGTACGAGGCACTCTAGCGAACATGCTTCCTATGGATATTTCCTGGCGCGATCCCGGTACACAATCACAAGCGTATTCTGATTTTGCGACCCTAGTCCAAAAATTCCCTGAAAGCCGCTATAAACCGAATGCATTGCAACATATGATTTACTTACGCAACATGTTTGCGCAACACGAATTAAACATAGCGCTGTATTATTACGAGCGCCAGATGTATGTTGCGGCAAGAGAACGCGCTAGTTATCTCATCAAAACATACCCACAAGCTCCCAGTACACAACAGGCGTTGTCGATTGTATACCATGCCAATATAGCACTTGGGCTAACTAAAGCAGCTGAAGAAGCGTTAACTGTATATCGATCAACCTACCACAGCAACCCAAAACCAGTTCCAGTTGAAAAAGGTTCACTATAACACTTGCAACATTCGACGCTCTGTTATAAAATTCGCGACGGAGAGGTGGCAGAGCGGTCGAATGCGGCGGTCTTGAAAACCGTTGAAGGGCAACCTTCCCAGGGTTCGAATCCCTGTCTCTCCGCCAAGTCTTGTTTGTATCTTATTGAAATAATTAAAATTTAAATATTTTCAATTTTTTGAGGTTACCCTTTAGGCTACCCCGCTGTAAACAAATAATAATTATGACAAGTCAGATCTTACCTTCTAAAGCGTTATTAGCTGATTTTGATATAATAAGACTCAGTAAGAATCAACAATGCATGTATCCAGGCTGCCCAGAAGAACCTATCCGATCTCATACCATATCAAAATCGTCTATTCGTCAGCTAAATACCGACACCATACAATTAAAAACCATTAATGATAATTTATTTGATAGAATTAAACATGATGACAAGCGAAATGTTTTTAATGAGTGTCGTATCAGTAAAGTTTCAACGTTTTATGGCTTTTGCAAACAACATGATGCCAGTTTATTCAAACCTATTGATCAATTCGACGGCACTGTAACTAATAAAATTGCTTTGCTTTCACATTATAGGATTGTTTGTTTTGGTTTAGATCAGATACGAATTCAACTAGAACAAGAAAAACTGCTTCGAGTATCTGAGTATGCTGGCCCTGGATCAAAAAAGATCAATGAATTTCTCAGAAAATTAAAAAAAGGATATTTCAAGAAAGGACTCGAGACAATACAAGAATCCTATAATGTGCGAAAAAAAATTTGCGAATCGATAATAACTAACAAGCATTTTAACAAAATTAGTTGTGTCGCTTTCGATGGCTCTCCAAATAATCCTCTTGTTAGTGGTCGATGTGGCACCTATTTTCACCACCACAATAGAAAACTACCAAGTAAATTTTTACTTCGTATGCCTTATATAACTTACACTACTTTGCACAATGGCAAGAACACTACCTTATTATTTTGTTTATTAGACTTAGATAATGATTATTATGAGGATTTGGTAACCTTCATAGATCCCAACGCTTTAAATATACGTTTAGAACGATTATTTTTTGGTCACAGTGATTTTTGTATTTTAAACGAACCTTTAAGCGGCTCAATCGCTGAAAAAGCAATAAAAGAAATTATTTGTACCGATCGAAGGGTTTTATAACAATTACAACAGCATCAAAATTAGCAGCTACATTATCAAGAAAAACAATACTGTTGTTTAATCAAAGTCTGTCGGTAATGTCATATCTTCCCTATGTACAAAAGCTCTGGCAATTTGAGTCTTAATGACCCGCCTTAGCGACAAATCAGGTAAATTGTCTTTTTCAAAAAAATCTATTTCTGAGGTCTCAATACTGGCAGTCTTTTCACCGCCGATCAATTCACATATGAAAAATATTTTATAGGTATGAGGTAACTGTGTTGGATGTGCGTGCTTATTTTTATCAAATAATGCCATTAACTTTACAGCCCTAGTTTTAAAACCTGACTCTTCAAATATTTCCTTACATACCGCCTCGCTTGGCGATTCATTAATATCAATCCAACCACCAGGCAATGTCCAGAGTTGATCTGAGCGCTCTTTAACCAATAAAATTTTATTATCCTTAAACACAGCCCCTCTTACATCCAGCTTTGGAGTCGCATATCCCTTTTCACAACTAAATAGGTCAATGATTTTATTTGATGTTAAATTAGATTTTTCAGCCAACATCGATGCAGCAATTTTCTGTATTTGCAGATAACGCTCTTTATCAAAAACATCTTTGGTGAAAAGTAAACCGTTTTGAGCAATTGCAAAAAGTGAATCGGCTATCCCCACTAACTTATCCATAAGCGTCCTCTTTTATATTATTTCCGACCCAAACTGGTTTTTATTTATGAAAATCAGTTCTGTTGATTTAGCTTTTCTTGGCTTATCACGAAGCTTTAGAAAAGGAGCTTCAATACAAGTATATAACAACCAACCACTGATCAAGCTGAATAAGATTTCTACTACCAACGCAATTGTGCTTGCTTCTGTAATTGCAAAATAGGGCAGCGCCAATTGGGTCATATGGATAATTTGTTTATGTGTCAGATAAATAGCATACGACCAAATGGACAAAGTCATTGCGCCAGGTATTTTAGTTCTATGTAATAACGTATTAGAACTTAGTGCAGCCACTGTTAACGCCGCAAAACTAGCTGAACGCAACAAATATCCAAACGCTGTTGGAGTGAATCCAATAAGGTCAGGAATAAAATAAAATGTAAAATAACAACCAATCAAACCAAGCACCATAAACCAGTTGCCAGCTTTAGTAACAATAACCCATATTTTCTGATGAAAGTTCTGTAACATTGCAATTGAAACTCCCAGAACCAATCCATCTAATCGACAAAACGAACAGTAGTATATTTTTGTCATGTAAATGTGAATTTTATTTTCTTCCACATGTTGTATATAACTAAGCCAAAGGGAGCTTCTTAAAATAATTCCTGCAAATAGTATCAATATCACAACCAACCATCCTGTACGAATACTCCCTTTATATGCAATAAATAAAACAACGATAGGTAAAAAAAAATAAAATTGCTCTTCTATACAAAGTGACCATGCATGAGAAAATGCACTAAAACTAAGACCAAAATTTTGTGTAAATGTTATAAATTTCCATAAAGGTGTTGTTAATGGTTGTTCACTAAAAATTGGAACCGTAAAATACAATCCAAGAATCAAAAAATAATTTGGTAATGTTCTAATAAAACGTCTGAAATAAAATGTTTTAAGCGAAAATGACCCACGATTAATAATGGCTGAAAAAATTTGATTAGCAATTAGATACCCACTCAATACAAAAAATAAATCAACCCCCACCCATCCGACACGTGCACCCATCGCTTTAAGAATAGGACTATGACTCGCGCCAAAACAGTGGAACATAAATACTAAAATTATGGCAGCAGCTCTTAATGTATCCAGACCATGACACCTACTGCTTTTCATTTTGCCTCTCTTGACTAAATTCAGCTTCAATTTCTTCTACAGTAGGCAAACTAGATTTAAGCTCCTCAGGTAAAGATTGAGTAATCTGATACTCTGATACGCCAATCGGCTTATGCACATCACTGAGAGAATATTCAACCACCAATTTATCACGACTCTTACACAGCAAAAGCCCAATCGTAGGTTCATCGCCTTCTCGCCGTAATTGCGCATCAACTGCTTTGATGTAAAAATTCAGCTTACCGACATGCTCTGGCTCAAAATCTACATTTTTTAATTCCACGACCAAATAACAGTGAAGTCGTGTATGGTAAAATAATAAATCGATAAAAAACTCTCGTGTTCCGACTTGCAACGGGACTTGTCGCCCAATGTAGGCAAAGCCCGCGCCAAGTTCTAAAAGAAACTGAGTAATATGATCCACTAACCCCTTTTCCAATTCTTTTTCGTCATAGCCTTTGGCTAAACATAAAAAATCAAAAATATAGGGATCCTTCAATGTTTGAAGCGCAAGATCAGACTGAGGAGCTGGTAATGACTGGGAAAAATTAGAAAGTGCCTTCCCTTCACGTTGCCAAAGCTGGCTTTCAATTTGATGAGTTAGCACGCTCCGGCTCCATCCATATTCAATTGTATTACTCACGTAATATAGGCCTTCTTGCGTATTTTTACACTTGTTAATAATGACCTGATTATGTCCCCAAGGGATCAGCGTTAATTTGGCAACAGCTTGTTGCCAAATTGCAGAGTCATCGATCCAAAATGAAACCCACTGACGGACAAAACGAAGATTTCGCTCAGAAAACCCTTTTATATCCGGAAATTCAGCCATTAGGTCACGGCTTAATTGCTTTATAAAACCATCACCCCAAGCCGCATTTCTTTGCTTTTCAGTAATATATGTTCCAAGCTCCCAATAAAACATCAATAACTGCTGATTAACCGTTATCGCAGCTTTAAGTTGAACCTGTTTTACTTTTGTTTTTAGATCAGTGATCCATTTTTTATATTCAGCGTTAGTTGTAAGACTTATTTGTTCACTCATAGCTTCAATCCTAAAATCCAAGCTTAATTACGTTTACACGACAGTTTCTTCAGAAGCACTGCCAGACTTGACCCACTCATCAATCATACTGGGCTTAAAGCGCCACTGCTTACCAATTTTATGTGCGGGTATTTTGCCTTTTTCAAGCCAACGGTAAATAGTTACTTCTGCAACACCTAAATACTCAGCAACCTCACTCAATGAAATCCATTTTTCTATTGGATCCACTTTGTATCCCCTTACAAATCAATAAAAACAAAATATAGTCACTAATGATTGATAATGATAACATAAGTACCATTAAAGGATAGATTTAAAACTACTTTCCTTGCCTCATAAATTGTTGGTAATCCCTCGCTTCCTCATTAGGATCCATTGTTCCTAGGGTTAGTACGGAAGACGATGTTCAAAAAGGCAACGAAACTTTCATTTATGTGCATAAAATAGCGCTTCATACGCAATAATTTTATTGCTCAAGTCATTTGCTGTGTGGGCGATATGTAATTCATAGCGAACTTTTGTGTAAGGTGCCTCATTGCTTATTTGGCAATCAAATTCCATGGTAATTTTAGTTGGCTTGCCCCACCAGTCTTTCTGTCTATAAGGCTGAAACAATAGATTCATCTCAGTTGTCCAATTAAAGCTATTAAGCGCAAAATGAACTGATGACACGATAGCTCGCAAGATGGTTGATTTACCAGAAGCATTTGATCCGAAAAAACCGACAAATGTCGGTAAACGAATGGTTTCATCCGAGCGAGGTGATTTGAAACATGCAAGATCAGGCGCATTGCGAGGGACTTCAAAAACAAGCTCCTGGCAATCCGCTTTTGTTTAACTAACGCCCGTCTTTGACGAGTGGATGGGCATGTAGATTAGAACAACGTTTCATATAAATCTAGCCATCGTGGATTTATTGATTCAATCATCGCTAATTTCTTTTTTCTAGATCCGGCTTTAATTTTTTTTTCTCGGTCAATTGCGGATAACATATCTTCAGTTTGCTCATAGTAGACCAACAGCTTACAATTGTATTTTTTGGTGAACCCGTCCATCTCTTCATGTTTATGTTGATAAACGCGTTTTATCAAATCACTGGTAACGCCTGTGTAAAGTGTGCCATTCCGTTTGCTTGCCATAATATAAATGGCAGGTTGACGCTCATGCATGTGGTGTATCTCCGTTGGTTGGACTGTTTTATGCGTCTTTGCGAGCATCGCGAAGCAATCTAGGGTTCGGTGCACAGCACTCTGGATTGCTTCGCGATGCTCGCAAAGACGCAAAGACGCAAAGACGCAAAGGGAGATAGTATCTGCTCGACACAAAATGAGTCAAATTCATTTGGGCCACAGCTTGTAGCCGAATTAGAAATTCTTTTTCACAGGGGTAGCCCTAAAGGGTAACCTTTTACAACGAAAAAAATAATAAATACATCACATTCAACAACTTAAACAAATATCACGGCGGACTGTCTCTCCGCCAAATCATTAGAGTATATTCTCGAAATCAAATGCTTTGTAGTCTTTGAAGATTGGCTGTCCAAGATCAACGATATGACAACCAAAGCTCGTATACGACGTAGAATTGATCGCTTATCGATTGGACATCAAGGTGAGTGGAGATTGATGAACCGTATCACTCCCAATAGATAACACTGAAGATTCGCTTTCAACTCGTCTTAATAGTGTTTCTACAATTCGGGTACATTCTCCTTTAAGAACATTCATTGAGCCCGAAGTATTGTATGCTTGGATCATAGCAATAGGAAATAACAGACATGAAACAACATTAATTAAAGAATCACCAAACCATTGGAGAGTATCTAAAAAAAATTGTGGTTTACCCATATATGGCAAACTAAGAAAGTATGCTGGCACTAGCCAAATTAGGCCTATAATTAAAGCAATTGGAGCCGCAACTATGCCCGCTAAAGCCAAAAATAGTTCTATAAAAATGTTGTTTCTTTCTTCGAATACTAAGATAGTTTTAAGCTCCGCTAGATTAGTTTTTATTTCTAAAAAATTAGGCGCTTCATTATTGAATGCGTTTTCTATATTCATAACTAGTGCAGCTATTCGATTATTCCTATCTAGATTGGGCGTTGCATTTAGAATTACCTCAGATCTCGAGCTATGCCCAACTATACCGTCAACCAACGGGCTCCATGAAAAATTCTCTTTTGAACGAGAAAACCAAGATAAACTTAAAAGAACTTTTGCTTTTTCTTGATCTAAATTTCTATTTTTTTGTTCAACTAATTCGCGATATTTTTTTTCCACCACCATTTGTGCCACAAAACAATTGAGCACGTACCTTTTAAAGGCGTAAGCACTTGGGGCATGCGTGGCAGAGCGAAATTTGCCATCTCCACGATGGCTACGTGATTTTTTAGACAGCAGAAATTCGGGTGTCTCTGTAGATAATTCTGGTTGATCCCCATTAAGTATATCTAAAATACCATCCATTTCTTCCCAAGTGGCCTCTCGGATAGCATCGTTTTTTTGTAATATTATACTGCGAATACGCTCTGCATTCTGCTCGTTATTAACCTCTTCAAACATTATAGAAGTCGTTGGGATAATAAGATAAACCTTATTAGTCTCTGGGTCTAACACGTAACCATAATTTTCTTGTAGGGTTTCGTGTTCAATTTTTTCCATTTGGGATCGTACTAGAAGAAATTTACGATCATATGTTGCAGAATGTTGTGCTTTATTTGCATCTTCAATTTTCTTTTGGGGTAATTGATAAACTCTGGATACCTCATTAACGTAAGTAGTCCAATTACGATCCCTATGCGTATTTAGTTTTTGTTTTAATTGAGAAACAAGTGCTAAATTATCAGGGTTTTTAAAGAGAAAATACATGCAACACCTCTATTAGAGCACTTCAAAAAATGTTAAAACATGTTAACATTTGCGCATAAATAAATCAATCAAGCAGTATATATATTGACCAATTTTTTTTATATGGTAAGATAGCGAATCTTTAAATCTAATTATACGCTGGGATATCTATGTTCACTAAAGAAGAAAAGATAGAAAAGTTTGATCGCCTTATTGGTTTCTGTTCTAGGGCAAATGCTGAAATAGGTTCAAAAATCGTGTCGATCTCAACGGAAAGATTGAGTCCCTTAATTGAGACACGCGCCTATAAAACATATTTAAATGACATTCAAACTCCTCCGTCTCAAGACTCAAAAGAAATAGATGCAATACAAGCAGCGATTGAGCAAAATACCCAGGAAATGAACGATGCCGCATTGAAAGTAGCACGGCTAGCAATTCTTCAGCACAGCATCTGGCTTATCACGCAGCAACTGGAAGCATTGGGCTCTCCTTATAAAGTTACAAACAAGAACAAGGATGAGTTTCGCCCATTAAGTTTTTGGGAAAAAACACATAATCAGCATGCCACTTTTTATACAAACAAAAAAAATATCCAATCCATTCAAATGGTTAACGAGCTGTACAACTCAGAAAATTATGAGTTCGAAGCGATGCTAAACTTCATTGTAGAGTTCACCAAACAAACAAACCTAGACCGTATTATCAAACCTGTAGATAATATCTATTATTTCATGTTTTACGCTTTTCTTGGACTCGTAGCCGCGTTATGCGCTGCTACTGCTCTAGCAACAATTTATACAACACCTTTTGTAGCCGCCGCAGTATTGGTGTCGGTCTTAACGCTCTTAGCTCTCACCTCTCTGTCAAGTTTGCAGGCTTATACTGAGCAGCATGCTTTATTTTCCAGCAAGTATAAACCGCTGGCTAAAACCCACTCATTCTTAACCGTATTCAGACCAATCAATGAGTTTGATAAATTAGTTACAGAGAATATTTGCAAGATTCTTGGCCAAGACCGAATAACTTCTGGTTCAATTCGTGTGAATGCCCTTGCACAAATAGAACTTGAACAAATAAGGAATGATTATCTTTCTCCGGCCCCTAGTTGCAATTAACTTCAATAATTTTTTTATTATCTCAAATTGAATTAACGTCATCCCGAACATGATGAAGGATGACGTGTCTAGAGATTTTAAAAATAACTTTGAATAGACGTAGGATCACAAAAATTTACCAAATCTATTTAAAATATATCGACTCATGTTCTTTGCAAGCTCATCTTCCACAAAAAATATTTTTCCTGGTTCAATATCTTCTGATAGGGAGTCATCATTCTCATGGGTGGTGCGAATTACAATTTCAATGTTTGGATTCAGTGATCGAGCGCAATCAATTATTGGCTTGACATCAAATCCATTGGAAACTGCAATAATAAGAATGCTAGCGCGAGTAATATGGGCCTCAATCAATACGGGTGACAACGTAGCATCACCATGCACCGCTGGCATATCATTAATTCTAAGAAATTCAATTAACTCTTGGTTTTCATCAACAATGACATACGGAATGCCTTTTGTTAATAGCGCATCTGCAATGCATTTACCCACCTCTCCATATCCAACTACCACAGCTTGTCTGGTAAGATATTTTCTTTTAGTTGCTAAGGATAATGTAGCAAAAGCATATTTTGATCGATGAAACAAGGGAGCTGATCGAGATTTGGTCCAATCTGGGATAGACTCTATCACCTTAAAGATCAGAGGATTCATCGCGATAGATATAAGCGCGCCTGCAAGAATATAACTTCGCCCTTCAATGGGTAATAATCCAAGCCGAACGCCAAGCTCAGCAAGAATAAATGAAAATTCACCAATTTGAGCTAAACTTGCGGAAACCACGCACGCAGAGCTTATTGGATAGCGAAAAAGAAGTACTATGGCAAAAGCTGCTATCGACTTACCAATCATAATAATACTAACCACAGCAAGAATTTGTAACGGCTGCTCCAACAACACATTTGGATTAAATAACATACCTACTGCAACAAAAAAAAGAACCGCGAAAGCGTCTCGTAGCGGTAATGACTCTTCGGCAGCACGTTGGCTAAATTTTGACTCTCGCATAATCATTCCGGCAAAAAATGCGCCTAAAGCAAACGACACGCCAAACAATTTAGAAGCCCCATAGGCAATACCTACGGCAGCGGTCACAACTCCGAGCGTGAAAAGCTCACGGGAATGTGTACGTGATATGTGCGCTAATAATTTGGGAAACAAACGCCGACCAACTAATAACATCAACGCAATAAAAGTTGAAATTTTGATCACTGTAATGAATAAAACAAACCACAAACTTTTATCAGAAGGAACAGCATGTCCTCCTAATGACTGCCCTAAGGGAGGTAGTAATACCAGGATAACTACCATAAAAATATCTTCAACAATAAGCCAGCCAACAGCGATTCGCCCATTAATGGAGTTCAAGATATCTTTCTTTTCCAGCGCCCTCAGTAATACAACCGTACTTGCAACAGACAGAGCAAGACCGAAAATCAATGCTCCCCCATAACTCCATCCCCAATACAAAGCGGCACTCATGCCAAGTGCAGTAGCGGTAATAATCTGAACTAACGCTCCAGGAAGCGCAATTTTATGTACTTCAAGTAATTCATCTAACGAAAAATGCAACCCCACACCAAACATCAACAACATGACACCAATTTCAGCTAGCTCTTGAGCTATATCGGCATTAGCAACAAAACCAGGTGTATACGGTCCTATTAAAATCCCAGCCAGTAAATATCCAACAATTGCCGGAAGTTTTAATTTTACCGCAAGAAAGCCTAAAATTAAGGATAGACTCAGTGCAATAGCAAGAGTCGGGATGAGTGGTAAACTGTGCTCCATAACAACTCCTCTAAGGAAATTTATCACTTTTAAATATAAAAGAAATTTGACCGCCACGTTCAAGAGTTGCCTCTTTAATAGCAATAATTTTCTCTTGACTATGTTGTAATCTCAAGGATTGCAAAATATCGTGAGGAGTGATTCGACAACAGCGAAGATTTTTTTCAATATACTTACCATTTTTAACAATACAAATTTTTTCACCTTTAATATACTTACCCATCCAACGCGACTTATAACAAAAATACGCTAAAATTCGATGAATACTGAGAATAAGTGTACACACCACCATAGAGGGAATAAGGGGAATGTTATTAACAATAGCCTCCCCTAATATCGCACCTAAGATAATATAAATTATAAAATCTAACGGAGAATGATTTCCAAATAGTCGAGCTGAGCTGGCTCTAAAAATAATTATTGCATACCCTGTAATAACAACACCCCGAAGATAAAGTCCATAATCAAACAGCTCTTTCAGACCCCAAATGTTATCCATATTTTTATTCCATTAAATTAGCGATCATTCTTTCGACTACGTATTTCCAGTATAGATCAATCAATATGAAATATCTGAAAACGCTATTATTCCTGTCATGCGCTCGGAAGATTAACAACACAGTTTCAATCTATTTTTCATAAAATCGAGTTAATAGTTCGCATTAAAAATTGTATCCATATTGTTGTTTATGTCCTCTATCATTTGTACTGATTTTTCCATAGTGTTATCAGTTTCAAGCTTAGCCAACAAACACTCATAACCTTGAGAAAGCACACGAGTTTGTTGTTCAGAAATGACTTTTTTTATTTCATCCATTGTTTCGTACATGGTAGTTAAATTACCATTTAGTGCAAATGCATTTTTAGCTTCGATAATTAAGTTAAGTTTACTTGTATTGACTTCTGGAAAACCCTGCAAATGCTCAATTAAATTATCTAACAACACCATTAATTTCTTTTCCGCACCCAATGTAGCTTCCTTAACTACGTCTTTATTGATAGACATCCGAAGCTCAACATTTTCATCCATCATTGCAATTTTTTCTTCAAATTTTTTAAAATCTTTAGTAGAAAGCGCCTCTACAAAAGCAAAGCCACCTTTTATAGCGTCATTCATGCCGTGCAAAACATGATAGTTTGGCGTCCGACGCGCATCTCCTATTTGAGCAAACATACCATTTGCCAAAGGAAAAGTTGATTTGTTACATACCATCAAATTCATTTCAAATACACTCGATTGTAATCGATCTTTTGCAGGTGTTTTTCTACTAACTCGATACTCTAATTGCTCATCCCTCACCATAAATTTTGCTGAAATGGCTTCGCTAGCCCATTTTTTTAATAAATTTGCCTGACTATCATTTGGTGCATCATAAATGCACTTTGGTATTTCACCTACATAATAAAATTTGGTTTGAGCCGCATTAGTAAAAACGTAATATTGAGGCGTAAATGATTCCCTCCAACCCAATTTAATACAGGCTGCACGTGTTTTAAATTTGTTTACTCCTGTCTCTAATTCAGTTATTTGTTCACCTTTTTTTAGCTGTAATTGCACTGTGCCATGGTATTTATGTCTTTCTTGGAGTGTTGACTGAGAATAAGTAATACTTGCGTTGAGCTCAGCATTTATCAATGTAGCCAAAGTATGTTTAGCACCATCCGCAGCTAACAAATTGCGGCAAAAATAAATTGAGTTATCGGCTAGTTGGATATAATTTGATTCTTTATTGGTTGACACACCAATGTGAGTTATTGAATTATTCGCATTGATTTGAACAATAGTGATATTCGGATGAGCTTGAATTTTACGATATAAAAAATTTTCAATATCTTTTACTTGGATCGTATTTTCTTCTTCTAATTTATCAATTATCAATTGATCCACATCATCTTCAATGAGTTCCTCCAAATACAATTGAGTTTCCATTGACAGAAGGACTCGTTGTCCCCTGATGTAATGTGATCTATCCGTTAAAGCGACCACCGTCATTCCTTGCGATGCCGCCTTTAAAGCCGCGAATAATCCTCCCGGGCCTAATCCTACAATAAGAAGATCTGCAGCTTGCCTCTCACTAGCAACAATATTAGGCTTTAATTTTGTCATATATTAGATCTTTTAGTGTATTTATAATACCAAATTATAGACTAATATCAGAACAAATATGATAAGCTTAGGTGGTCATGATGGCTTCGGTTAATATCGTCATAGCTTCATTTCCCCCGCAAATACGACCTATTGTCTGTGTTTAAAATGGCAAACTAGAGATTAAAATGCTAAGCTGAATTGATTTAATAATAAACAAAATAGGTGTTTTTTTTAAAAAATAGCCGAAGTATGGATAAGTTCTTTATTATTTTAATGGCTTTATTGATATCTATATATTATAGTTTTAAAGCTGTCACTTACTATACGGAATTATTAAGGAGATATAATGAAAGCTACTAAACGATTGTTAGGTGGTGTTTTAGGTACTTGCGTGCTATTAACTGGGTGTAATACAATGAATTCTCCATTGAATTCGGTTCTCCCAAATAGACCCGTAGCACCATTGGCTATGATTGCCCAAAGCAATGGAAATATTCTCAGTCAATTGATAGTATTGAACAAGTCTAAAATAGCACTAGCTCAATTAGTTAAAGTTAAAGCACAACATCCAAAAGTAAAACGTTACGCTGCTTATATTGAAGCTGAACATAGAAAAATATTGCGTAAAGTAATGCTTGTAAGCCGTAAGACAGGTATTCAACCTGTTATGAGTGCATCATCTCAACAACTTGAAATGAATGCAAAACAAGAGTTGGCCAATTTAAGATCATTAAATGGTGTTGATTTCGATAGAGCATTTATCAATGATTCAGTAAAACTTCACGAAGCTGAAATTCGCCTAATTAATCAGGATATTGCAGAGTCAACAAATCCTCGTTTAACAGCTGTTCTGAAAGACGTGCGTGCACACGTACTAGTTCATTTAGAAAGAGCAAAAGAAGTTCAAGCAGCAATGAACGCTAGAATGGGTAACTAATAAAATACCGCTACAAATCAGAGTAACGTGGGCTAGCAACATCAGTCCACGTTACTCATCTTCCCTACAATTCGCCAACGTTTTTGGTAATCTTATCAATCGCAATAAGCTGCTCCAACAAGGCTTTCATTTTATCTAAAGGCCAACTGTTCGGACCATCGCTCAGTGCTTTATCTGGATTAGGATGAGTTTCCATGAAAATACCTGCAATGCCAGCTGCCACAGCCGCTCTTGCGAGCGTAGGAATAAAATCACGCTGTCCACCGGATACACTGCCTTGCCCACCAGGCAATTGAACAGAATGAGTCGCATCATAAACTACTGGGCATCCCGTATCTCGCATAATCTTTAAAGAACGCATGTCAGAAACCAGATTATTATAGCCAAACGTTACACCACGTTCACATACCATAATATGCTCATTGCCGGTTGCTTTAGCCTTGTGAACTACATGTTCCATATCCCACGGAGCTAAAAATTGACCTTTTTTAATGTTAACGGGTTTATTTAAAGCCGCAACGCGCTGAATAAAATTAGTTTGTCGACATAAAAATGCTGGAGTTTGGAGGACATCCACTACACTAGCTACTTCCATTAAAGGTGTGTCTTCGTGCACATCAGTAAGCACAGGAACACCAACCTGTGATTTCACTTTCTCCAAAATCATCAGTCCCTTCTCAAAACCAGGACCTCTGTAACTTGTCATAGACGAACGATTTGCTTTATCAAAGGACGATTTGTAAACAAAAGACACAGATAACTGTTGGCACATTTCTTTCAAATAACCAGCTGTTTCAATCGCCAACTCCTCGCTTTCAATGACGCAAGGACCAGCTATTAAAAATAGAGGTGCATTAATTCCTACTTCAAATCCACAAAGTTTCATGTATTATCCTTAAGCGTCGGTTTTGGGTGAGAGCTATTATGATGAAATTCGCGCGCGGCTATTACAAATGATTGAAATAATGGGTGACTGTCTCTGGGGGTAGAAGTAAACTCAGGATGAAACTGGCAGGCTAAGAACCACGGATGATCGGGTAATTCAACCATTTCAACTAAGGCATCATCTGCTGAACGACCAGAAATATGTAAGCCATTTTGGACTAATATCTCAACAAAATCAGTATTCATTTCATATCGATGACGGTGACGCTCAACAATCTCAGGTTTTCCATAAGCACGCAAAGCCAATGTATCCGGTTGAAGCTTACATAATTGTGCCCCCAACCGCATGGTTCCACCTAAATCACTTTGCTCGTCACGTTTATTAATTTGACCATCAGTCGATTGCCATTCACTAATTAAACCAATAACCGGATATGGCGTTTTTTTATCAAACTCCGTTGAATTTGCATTTTTCAAACCAACCACATTTCGAGCAAATTCGATTACAGCAGTTTGCATACCTAAACAAATTCCAAGAAACGGCACCTTGTTTTCACGAGCATACTGAATTGCTTTTATTTTACCTTCAACTCCACGTTCTCCAAATCCACCAGGAACGAGAATAGCATCCACATCTTTTAATATGTCAGTACCCTGATTTTCAATCAAATCCGCATCAAAATAAACAATTTCTACGTGTGTTTGTGAGTGAATTCCAGCATGAATCAATGCTTCATTAATAGATTTATATGCATCGCTTAATTCCACATATTTACCGACTAAGGCAATTTTTGCCATCATTGTTTTTGTAGTTGCCTGCGCTTCAACTACTCGTTGCCATTCACTTAAATCAGCAGGAGGTAACGTCAACGCTAATTTACGAACCACAATTTCATCTAATCCTTGCTCATGTAATATCATAGGAATTTGATAAATGCTTTTCGCATCTTGTAACGAAATTACCCCTTCTTTTTCGACATTTGTAAATAAGGCAATTTTGGCTCGATCATGTATTGATAACGGTTGTTCTGAACGACAAATCAATACATCCGGTTGAATCCCGATTGAACGTAATTCTTTTACCGAATGTTGGGTTGGTTTAGTTTTTGTTTCCCCTGAAGTAGCTATGTAGGGAACTAATGTTAAATGAATAAACAGCGTGTGCTGGGCACCAAATTCCATGCGCATTTGTCGAATTCCTTCAAGAAATGGCAATGATTCAATATCACCCACTGTACCACCAATTTCTACCATGGCGACATCAAAGCCCTCTGAACCAAGCTTAATGCAGCGTTTGATTTCATTAGTAATATGAGGAATTACTTGAACTGTCCCACCTAAATAATCGCCACGACGTTCTTTCTTAATTACATTTTCATAGATTTTACCCGAGGTAAAATTATTTAATTTGGTCATTGTTGAACGAACAAATCGCTCATAATGCCCTAAATCAAGATCAGTTTCAGCTCCATCTTGAGTTACAAAAACTTCACCATGCTGGAAAGGACTCATAGTCCCTGGGTCAACATTAATATAAGGATCAAGCTTAATTAGAGTAACGCGTAAGCCTCTCGCTTCTAAAATAGCAGCTAATGATGCGGCCGCAATGCCTTTTCCTAATGAAGAAACCACACCACCCGTTATGAAAATATACTTTGTCATAAAAAACGCCTATAATCGTTGCAAAACATGGTGCATAGCCAATGCTGCATCAGCCGCATCGGTTCCTTTATGTCCGTGTTTTCCACCCAAGCGATCCCAAGCCTGAGAGTCATTTTCAGTTGTTAACACACCAAAGATAACTGGCGTATCATAATCTAAAGCTACACGTTGGCAACCCTCACTAACTCGCTCACACACATAATCATAATGAGTGGTTTCGCCGCGGATCACTACTCCTAGGGCAATAATAACATTATATTGCTGAGTTTTTGCCAATTTATTTGCCATAAATGGAATTTCGATCGCTCCAGGCACTTCCACTAAAGTAATATGTTCTTTAGAAAAACCACATTCTAACAACCGATCGACTGCACCCCGTTGAAGTGCCTCTGTTAAATCGCGATTAAACAAACTTACTATAATTGCAATCGGAAATGAGCCTCGATTATTCCCTAGATTAGCTTGAATGTGCTTCATTCAGATTCCCCAATTACCAATAAATGGCCTAATTTATCTCGTTTCGTTTTTAAATATTTATGGTTTTCAGCATTCGTAGGTACCAACACTGGAATTCGCTCAACTACGTTGATACCATATTGCTTCATTGCCGTTATTTTTTCTGGATTATTCGTTAATAAACGCACCGACTCAATGCCTAAATGTTTTAATATTTGAAATGCAATAGCATAATCACGACCATCTATTGGCAACCCCAAATGAACATTAGCTTCCACAGTATCATAGCCCTGATCCTGCAAAGAGTACGCTTTTAATTTATTCACTAAACCAACACCACGCCCTTCCTGACGTAAGTAAATTAGTACGCCGCCTTGTTCAGCCAGATAAGCCAACGATTGCTCTAATTGCATACCACAATCACATTTACACGATCCGAAAATATCACCTGTGATGCATTCTGAATGAATTCGAACTAACGGTGCTTGATGGGGATTTGTCGGTGTTTTAATTAGGGCAAAATGTTCCGCATCATCTAATTCATTAGCAAACAATGTCATCGAAAAATCACCATGACGCTCTAGCGGCAGGCGTGTCGTGGCCACTACACTAATCAATTGCTCATGACGAATACGGTATTCGATTAGATCCGCAATAGTAATCAACAAGAGGTCATGTGTCTTTGCAAATTGAACTAATTGTTCTCTACGACTCATCGTGCCGTCGTCGTTCATAATTTCACAAATAACCGCTGCAGGCATTAATCCTGCTATGCGCATTAAATCGACACTACCTTCCGTTTGCCCTGTTCGCTCTAACACACCTCGGTCACATGCCCGTAATGGGAAAATATGCCCGGGAGAAATAACGTCCGTTGGTCCACTTGCAGGATCAATCGCCACCTGAATTGTTCGCGCACGATCCTGTGCTGAAATACCGGTTGATACGCCTTCAGCAGCCTCAATAGATATAGTGAATGCGGTTCCATAAGGGGAGCGATTTTTAGTGGTCATCATTGGCAACGCAAGTTTGTCAATTAATGCACCGGTCATTGGTAAGCAAATTAAACCACGTCCATATCGCGACATAAAGTTAATCGTATCCGCTGTGGCGAACTCGGCTGCGATAATCAGGTCACCCTCATTCTCACGTCCTTCATCATCCATCAATATCACCATGCGACCTGCTTTAATCGCAGTGATTGCGTCCTCAATAGAGCTAAAAGGATTTGTCATAACGTAAACCTGTGTTGAAATATCATAATCAAAAGAACTACCAATCTAATCTGGTAATCATATTATCATCCATTGGCTGCCAATGGACTGCGCGCGCCTTTTTCAGCACATCGCCATGCCGGTAAGCCGAAATTCCGGTTTCACCTAATGTCTTAGGAACGAGATAAATATACGTTCTATTCACTAACTCAGCTTGATGGAATGCGCTAAACAACTCTCCACCTGCTTCAACCCAAACATCATGATACCCTAAGCTACCCAAATGACAAACAACTGCATGTAAATCAAGTCGATTTTTTATAGTCGGAATGCCATAAAAAGAACATCTCGAATCGTTGGGTGGACTTTGTAAAGCCACATCATGATAAATATGACAATGTTTTGCGGTTGAAAGGACTTTTGAGTCTGGAGATAATGTCAATTTTGTATCTAATATAGCTATCTGTTTCGCCTGCTCAACACCTGCTACGCGCGCTGTAAAGAGCGGATCATCCTGATTAATGGTGCGTGCAGTTGTTAAAATAACATCCGTATGCAACCGCTGAATATGAGTGAAATCAGAGCATAAGGCATTAGATAAAAGCAATTTTTCCCCATCGGCTCCGGCTATTTTTGCATCAAAGGTGTGCGCTATTTTAGCAGTAACCCATGGTTTTTTAGTTAACATCCAATGATTATAACTTTGATAAAATGCATCTATTTCCGGCAAAGGATAATAAAGCACTTCGATACCCTGCTTTTCTAACAATTGGGGTGTATTATTAGATGACACAATTGGATTAGGATCGCGATAAGCATAAACGATACGTTGAATACCATGGCGACTAATTGCATCAACACAAGGCGGCGTCCGGCCCCAATGATTACAAGGTTCGAGGGTTACATATACTGTGACACCGGGTGTATTTTCAGGAAATTGTGTTAATAATAATGGCTCTGCATGGGGCGTTCCTGCCCCATGATGCCAAGCTTGTGCTATAATAGAATCATTTTGGACAGCAAGCGCACCGACACTGGGATTGGGGGAACACATCCCTCGCCCCAATCGAGCTTGATCTAACGCAGCAAGTAAAAATTGTTTATGCATAAGACAGCCATACATTTTATAACGACGAAGTATAACAAATTATTCGAATTTTGAGTAGGGGTATCTCTGTGTTGCAAAGACAGCCATTTTTTCACTCTTTGATATTAAGTTTACTGTTACTATTGCCTAATATAACGCTGGCCTTTTCAGCCTATTCCAACGATGAGCTAGATCAATTAGAACGTGAATTTGTCCAACAAATAAACCAATCTGACTCTGTAATACGCAACCCTTTGGCTATTGAATACATTAACCACCTAGCTAAACGGCTAGCGCAACATGGCGATCTCGTCCAACCTTATTTTTTTATTGTAAAATCAAAAGAAATTAACGCCTTTGCCGGACCAGGAGGCTATATTGGTGTTAATAGCCAACTTATTCTTGCTACAGACAACGAGAGCGAATTAGCAGCGGTAATGGCACATGAAATGTCCCACGTTCGACAGCACCATCTCTATCGAATGCTAGAACACCAAAAGCAAATGCGCGTTCCCATGCTTGCCAGCATGCTGGCTTCTATTGCACTCGGCGTCATTAATCCAGTACTTGCTAGTGGTGCCCTCATGGGGTCTATGACTGGATTTGCGCAAGATAATATTAATTTTGTTCGATCAAATGAAAAAGAAGCGGATAGCATTGGCATTGATATGCTGATTAAATCAGGATTAGACCCACGTGGTATGGCTGGTTTTTTTAGAAAAATGCAAGAAAACATGCGTTATTACTACACGGATAATATCCCTGCTATCTTACGAACCCACCCTTTAGATGAGGAACGTATTGCTGAAGCTGAGAATCGTAGTTTGCATCTGGCTCATAAAAGTTATCCCGACAATCTTAATTACCGTTTATTTAAAGAATTGATTCGGGTAGAAGTAGCTAATAACGCTAAACAATTGATGGAATATTATAAACAATGCCCCAAAAGCACCCCCAACAGCGCTTGCCAATATGGTTATGTACTGACGGCATTGAATATGGATCAAAATCAACAAGCCATAGCCCGCTTAAATCCGTTATTACAGCAAGATTCAAATAATTTGTTTTTTGCTATCGCCAAAGCGAATGCAGAGGAAGCTAATCATCAATCTGGGGAGGCAGCATCACAGTTAAGCGAATTGCACACCAATTTCCCTGATAATTATGCGGTACTAATGGAATATGGCAAAGCATTGATTGAAGCAAATCAATATGGAAAAGCCGCAAGTGTCTTGTTAAAAGGCAGAAGAATCTTTAAATATGATCTTGCCTTATGCAATCAATTGGCTCAAGCCCAGGCAAAAAGTAACAACAAAGGCTATGCTTACTTCACTCTCGCCGAATGTCATCTACTCCAAGGTGAACGTAAATATGCGTTACGCAAATTAAAAACTGCACAAAGCATGGCTCCAAAAGATCATATACTACAGGCGCGAGTTGCGGCAAAAATTGATGAAATCAAGGCGTTCAATTAATTTAGAACTTACGCAAAACCCAGCAACGTCATCCTGAACGTAGTGAACGATCTCCCTGTAGAAAAGACGAATGCTCAATTCAGGAGATCATTCACTACGTTCAGGATGACATGGTCTCACTGCGTTAAATATGTAAATAAATATAAAAATAACGACAATTTGATTTATAAAAATCAATGTAGTATAATGTTTATACATAAATTGTTCGCGTGGATTCAGAATGCAAAGTCGTGATGAGATAAATCAAGAGATTGACCAACACATCGATAAGATTGTGGTTCTCGCTGTGAACGCCCGTCTAGCTGCTCAAGCTCATAACCACGATTATAAAAGTCAACTATCAAAATTTAGTAATGCTTATTTAGAATTTGCAGATCAATTTACCAATAATACGATTAAATTTAGCAAAAATAAAACCGATCACATTAACGAAAAAAATCGTCTCAAAAAACAGGCTGAACGTATTTTTACCTCTCTTTCTATAGGAAGTTTATCACTTTCAACTGAAGCGTTTCAAAGTGAACTTAAAAGGCAAATCATTGAGCCTTTACCAACAAGAAAAATAATGATTGATATATTACACTCAAATCCATCATCCCCTAATTCAAAAAAGATTAAAACCACGCAAACCATTTACGCATTCACAACGAATAAAAAACCTAGTGAAAATATAGACGGTATTAATCTAAATGGATACGATGTCGCATATGTTCGAGTAATAAATAAAGATCAAAAACTTGATACACTGTTCTATATTGATAAAAACATGAAAAGACGATTTGAGTTTAAAGGTAAAGCAAATAATTTTACTTTATATGACTCTAAAATATCTGCCTCTACTGAACTATCATCCAAACAATTAAAACATATACGAGCCTCCAGGGGTGATCTGCGAGTAACAGCTGGGACAAGGGAAGCTATTATTCAAGAAATTGTAGACCTTGCAAAGGGTGCTTTTATCTCCAGGAGCGATCCGAGTAAATATAAAAAAGCATTAGCTAATTATCTCAAAAAATATCAGCAAGTTTTGTCTATGTTTATTCCTGAATCATCAGGAAAAGCTATAAATTTATTAGCTGAAGATGCTAATAGATTCTTCACTCAAGAAAAAAATGAATTACACTCCCGTTCGCTGGGGGGCACTAATCAGTATGCAATTGAGCAAGATAGAATAAAGTTATTGGGAATTAAAATAAAACAATTTATTGATCTCAACGTAGTGAGTTATTACAACACTCGATCAGCTAAACACAAAGCCTATACATTTGATGAATACTTTGAAAAACAAATTAACGTTAATATTGATAATCTCACAAGAGAAAATGACCATCTTCAAGACGCTACGTTATCACCTCTGAACAAATCTGTACAACCCTCCCTTAAAAACACCAACGCATTGACAATAGACCAGAGAAAAAATACTCGTCTTTTACAAAGTAGGCTCCTATATATCATGAGGCTTTTGCTAACCAATCCCCCTGCTAACGCACAGTGGTTTAATCAATACATTAAATGGGTTACAACCATACTGCCTCAACCTGTCCGTAAAAAAACAAATAGTAACGAACGAACGCTAACTAATACTTCTCACAATACGCCACAAAACACACATTCAAAAACAAATTTTGGGCAAAATAATGTAACTACAGACAAGATAACCCTAGACGAAGCGAAAGAAATCATTCGTCTTACTAAGAAATTAATAGAACAATTGAAAAGACAAGCATTTTGGATGAGCCATCGCGATGCATTTTTTTGGGGATTTGATAAAAAGAAATTAAAAGAGATTAGGGCTTTATATAATCAGTTAACGGATAAAATAAAAAATGTAGAAAGCCGAACAAATCTTTCAACTAAAGATGAAACATTTTTATATCGAATATCCTATAATCTGAAAGCGATAACCAAAACAATTTATCAGATGCTTTCACGGACTAAAAATAATCAAGAAAATGATGGAAATGTTAAGATTGCTGGAGAGATTAAAAAGCATGTAACATCATACAAGTTAGATAAAGAAAATTTTTTTCATAAAAAGCAAACGAAAAAAACTTATGAAGCACTACAAGCAGCAGCCAAAATTAATGCCACATTAAAATAAATCTTATCTGGGGCGTGTTGACATATATGGACCCTGGTGTCTTTGGAAAAAAGGACATTGGGTTGTATCGCTGCGCTAACAATGACTTGAGCCCTTTATCGTACCTATATGTAGATTCTGAAAATCAACTTATTCCCCTTCACAAACTACCCTTCCAACGGTATAGTCATTGACATCTTTAATCCGAATTTAGGATCACCTCATGTACCATGGACTCCAACACAACTTAGGGGATATTTATACTCAATTGCGCCATAGTGTTTATAATTTTGCGCAACATGAAATAGCTCCCCTGGCTGCTCAAATCGATCATGACAATGCCTTTCCTAATGCTTTATGGCGTAAATTGGGTGATATGGGATTATTAGGTATTACAGTCAGTGAGGAATATGGTGGCGCTAACATGGGGTATTTGGCGCACGCCATTGCTATGGAAGAAATTTCTCGGGCCAGTGCCTCGGTTGGATTAAGTTACGGTGCGCATTCCAATCTGTGTGTTAACCAAATTTATCTCAATGGTAATGAAGAACAAAAAAAACGCTACCTCCCTAAACTGATTAGTGGAGAACATGTCGGTGCGTTGGCAATGAGTGAGGCGAATTCTGGATCCGATGTGGTTAGTATGCAGCTCAGTGCTCGTCGACAAGGTGATGTGTTCATTTTAGATGGTAGTAAAATGTGGATTACGAATGGTCCTGATGCTGATGTACTTGTTGTTTATGCAAAAACTGACAAACAAGCCGGTAGTAAAGGCATTACGGCATTTTTAATTGAAAAGGGATACCCTGGTTTTAAAACAGCACAAAAATTAGATAAACTCGGTATGAGAGGATCAAACACCTGCGAGCTTGTCTTTGAACAATGCGAAGTCCCTGCAGAGCAAGTATTAGGTACAATCAATCAGGGCGTCAATGTATTAATGAGCGGCTTGGATTACGAGCGCACAATATTAGCTGCAGGCCCTGTCGGGATTATGCAAGCCTGTTTAGATGTTGTTGTACCCTACATACACGAACGTAAACAATTTAATAAAGCAATCGGTGAATTTCAACTCATGCAAGCTAAGATGGCGGATATGTATACCGATCTTAATGCATCGCGAGCTTATCTTTATGCAGTAGCGAAAGCATGTGATGATGGCCATGTCAGCCGCAAAGATGCTGCTAGTGTCATTTTATATACTGCAGAAAGAGCAACCCAAATGGCATTGCAAGCAATCCAAACATTAGGTGGGAACGGTTATGTCAATGAATATACCACTGGACGTTTATTACGCGATGCCAAATTATATGAAATTGGAGCCGGGACTTCCGAAATACGACGAATGCTGATTGGACGAGAATTATTCCAAGAAACTGCAACATAACCACTAAGAGATAATCTCTTAAAAAAAAGAGGTATTCACGCCGCCACATACCACAACCAAAATGGTCTTATACGGTTGAATAACGGCGTGATTACCATATACAACCGAGAGTGCAGCGCCTGCAGATAACTCAACCAAAATACGTTTATCTTTTGCAAATGCACGGGCTCCCATCTCAGCTTCGGCATCCGTGACAACAATAGGGATGATTTCATGCTCACTAACCCATTGCAATAATCTAGGTGTGACACGTTTAGCTCCCAAACTAGTTGCCTTGCTAGTTATTTTATCTAACGTTACCATTTTATGTGCTTTAATTGATTGAGCAAAACAATCCGCTCCTAAGGTTTCCACAGCAATCAACGGCATATCCTGCCATCCTTGTTGATGCATACCCTCTAATAACCCACAAGCAAGTCCACCACCTCCAACAGCTGCAACAATAGCGTCGGGACGAAGCCCCGTATCTGCTATTTCTTTAATCATCGTTGCATGTCCTTCCCAAATCAGCGGATGATCAAAAGGTGGAATATAAGCAGCATGATGTTCATCAGCAAATTGCACTGCAGCGAGATGCGCTTCATCCCATACATCACCAGCAACAATCACTTCAGCACCATAGGATTTAATTTCATCAATAAAAATTTGATGACTCGTTGAAGGAATAAATACGGTGGTTGGAATACCTAATTTCATACCACAATAAGCTACCGAAATACCGGCATTGCCCCCAGAAGAAGCAACAAATTGAGTAACACCTGCAGCAGCATAATGTTGGCATAATCGCCCAATACCACGCAGCTTAAATGAAGCTGAAGGCTGCAGGGCATCTAATTTAAAATAAATGGATTTATGAATGGTATTTTCAAGATATTGAGAATAGGCCATGGGTGTATTAATATGCAACGGCCGCGAATGAGAGTTTAATCCACTCATAATAGAAACCCCGTTTTTATCGAGAGATTCTATTCAGCCTACTATATACCCCATGGGTAATCAACTAGAGTCTAAATCGCCCCAATATCTATGGTTTTTATTTTATGATAAATATGAACGTTATCACGCAGAATTGTTAAACTGATTTGCTCACCAATTTTCACATCACACAACAAATTATATAAAACATCATAATCTTCCACCGGATGACCATTAATAGCAATAATCACATCTCCCACGTGAATCTGACCCCAATTATCACGGAAAGTTGGATGTAATTTAGCTTGGGCAGCTGGGGTATTAGGTATCACATCGGCAATCAAAATACCCTGCTGGACGCCCAATCGCCTCGCCAAACTCGGTTCTACCGGCTGAATTCCTATGCCAGCTAACCGAACACGACCATGTTTTATAATTTGTGACACTGTACGGAAAATCTCATCCGCAGGTACCGCAAATCCAACGCCAGCAGAAGATCCTGTTTGTGAAAAAATAACCGTATTTAATCCAATTAATCGTCCAGAACTATCTAAAAGCGGGCCACCTGAGTTTCCAGGATTAATCGCGGCATCGGTCTGGATCATATTATGTATTGTCACCCCGCCAATTCCTGGAACCCGACGGCCCAATGCAGAAATAATACCCATCGTTAAGCTATGATCGAAACCAAACGGATTACCAATCGCAATCGCGGTCTGGCCAACCAACAATTCATTTGTAGGCGCTATGTCAAACGGCACAAATGATTCTAGCCTTTTCAAGGCCTTGGGCGATTGTAATAACAACACAGCTAAATCTTTTCGCGGTTCAACACCTATCACTTTAGCAGGGACGGTCATGTCATCAAACATCACCGACAAAGCATCAGCTCCTTTAACCACATGAAAATTAGTTACAACATGACCTTTATTGTCCCAAATGATTCCTGAACCTGTTCCTGCAGGCACAACGTGCATAGACTGATGAGCTCGATTGATAACTTTAGTCATTCGATAAACGTATACGACTTTAGGCGATGATTTTTGAAACACCTCTATCGTATTTCGCTCCCCAGGCAACAGGGTATCTAATTTGGCCGCTTCTCCATATGAACAAAACAAACAGAGGCTTAACATAGCTGTTAGGAATGTATTTCGATTCATTATTAATCCATTATTGCGTTTAATTGGAACATATTATCCTATATATCCAGCATAAATAGCAAATTGTAGTCAAAAATAAATAATACTGGAGATCAAGTAACTCCCCCGCCTCAACTCCTTTTAATTAATACAATCTTGCAGTGGTTGTTTTGGACGATATGGATTCCTCGATTTTTGGAGATAATTTGGTCCACGCATCTGTAATAATATTCAAAAGGCTTGCACCAACCGATGCGAGTGATAATTCCTCATCAGACATATTAAGATCTATTGATTCACCTTTAAATAAACGCTTGCTCAGTTCATTACAGACAAATTCGCCTTTCGATTCAGAACCACTTGCTATCGCATCCTTTAAGATTATTGATCGATCTTTGTGATCAACATTTGACAGCAATAATGTTAATGCGTGTTGCACTAGTCCTTGTGTATTAATTACATGGCTAGAATTATCTATTTGTTCAAACGGCATTGTTTCGCTTGGTTTCTCTGGGGAGAAAGCATTTTCAACATCGCTATAAATTCCAAATTTTTTCTTTTTTGAAAGTTCAGATGCGATTTCGATAGCTTGGTCGTGTGAGAGCATTGGGATAAATTGTATTAGTTTACATATAAAAAAATGGTAAGTTCTAACATCATGGATTGCTATCTCATCTTTTATAATATTAAGAAATAAATTATATACCTCATCAATATCAACTTTATTTGTGCGTAGAGGCGCAATTTGCGCTATCAACTTAAGCCCGTTAAGATCATATGCACCATTTTCATCTTTCATGCTTAATAAAACAGTATCAATTTCTTCAGTCTTTATGCCTTGCGTAAGTTTATAATAAAATACTTGGTAAGGAAGCTTATTTTCGCCCTGATTGCTTAATTGAGGCAATATATGAGCTCTTAAACGGCTCAATTGTCCCTCATTAAAGCGATGTGCCATTTGGGATAAAAGTAATCTGATTGGATAAGAACTTGGTTTTTCTCGAAACTTATCTAAGAGCAAATTCAAAGCTTCATCAACGAGGTCACTTGCTAAATTAGATATAACCTCTCTAATCGCATCATTATAAAAATCTGCCGAGGCTCTGCTCAAAAAAAACATCATTAATTCAGTGATGTTTTTTTTATCTTCTGTTTTTTCTGCTAAGGAATTTAATAAAATAAATAAAATTTGAGATATTTTAATGCGTTCGGATTTACTGGGTGTACTATTTATATGATTTTGCATTTCCTGAATTATTGTTTGTATTTTCTTAAAGCTAAGCAGTGGAGCGATTAGTGCAATACCGGCAGTATATGAATTTTTTAATTCAAGCACCCTAAGAAGTACTTCTTCAAGTTGAGGGTAGGTTAATTTGTTTAAAATAATTTTAAGCGCTAGGATAGACTCTCTAGAATCATCGTTCAAATGAGTTAATATTTTTTGAAATATGACTGTAACTTGATCTTTAGACAGATAAGGTAATAACACATCCCACAGCATGGTTTGAACGATTAGTTGCTGATCATCCATTTGACGTAAAACATTTTTAATTTGATCTTTTGTAAGCTGATGAATGATTTTTTTAAAACATGCTACCTTAGCTCTAACAAAATTAGGAACTTCACTTGTTACCCACTCGCTATTTCCATTCAGCAGATAACTTATAAAATAATCTAAACTCACCCTAACTCGTTCAGCAGGCAATATGGATAAAGCATAAACCTGATGTTGATATTCCAGCCTAAAATTATTGAAGAATTGTTTACTGAATTTTTCGCTTAAAAGAGGTCCTATTGCTGCGCCTACATTGCCTTCCTTGCAATAGATATAGCTTCCACCCAATCGATTAAATAATTTCTCACGCAATTCTCTAGAAAAAGGAATCTGATGAACTTTACTGAGAAAAACAAGACTTTGGATTTTATGGGGCAGCTCAGATTTTTCTAACTTTATATTTTCTTTAATCTGAGAAGAAAGAACCTCGAACCCATCAAAATTTTTTTGCGTTCTGAGGCACAATGCCATGGCTTTTGTTTGATACTCGAAATCAAGCACCGTTTCAGTCTTTGATAGAAACATTTGCATGATAAAAACACGCAATCGAGCTCCACCTATTGTTGACTTAGTTGCTGTTTCTTTCTGTTCTACTGAAGAATTAGGCTGAGCTGTTGCAATTTAAAGCCGCAATAACTCATCTGGTGGTAAATAACCGTTAAAAATATCGGCTCGAAACAATGAATAACGGGTTAACATAAACCGTTCTAAGAGGTTATTCTTATCTTGACTCATTTAAAAAATTCCTAACAACAAAATAGTTAATAATACCATGTCAGATTTGCCTTCAATGTTGAGTTGCAATCACTGCATGATTCTTTTAAGATGTAACGATGCTCAATAAAGTGAATGCCTGCATGATCGATACATTAGTTAGTTCTCAATCTGTTATTATCACGCTTGATGTTGATGCGTTCTTATTTGATAAGCTCAAACGAATTGCCCAAACTAGATTTTCTGTGGTGGAAATTAATTCCTCTGAACTCTCTTTATTGAAAAAAGCATTAGCTGATTTTCCTACCCTCAAAATTGGAGCAGGTAATATCACTACCAGCCAACAATTAGAAGACTGCCATCAAGCCGGCGTTAGTTTTGTTACAAGCCCAGGATTTTTATCAACGCTTGCCCAAACCGCCACGATCTATTCCATGAATTATTTACCAGGTATTTCCACTATCTCAGAAGCAATGCAAGCCATGGCAATTGGCTGTCATCATGTTCGCGTATACCCAGCAAATTTGAGCTTATGTACCCTACTTAGTAAATCGATCCCATTATTACGCTTGTTTCCTGCTGAAATTGAATGGGATCATATTGAACATTTTCTCAACTTGCCAGCCGTTAGCGCCGTAAGCATCCTCAATCCTGAAATAAAGGAATTACAGGTTATTAGCGAAGCACTGATCCCAGCCTAACAAGGCAAAGTAGATAATGTATCAGGGCTGTCCCATTATAAATTATTGAGCATAAAATATTAATTTTGATATTATACAGTCATAATTGTCTTTGCGAGCGTTAGTGAAGCAATCCAGATATCGAATTTTTTAAGTCACATCGATCTGGATTGCTTCACTTCGTTCGCAAAGACGGCTATTTAATGGGACAACCCTGGATAATGTATTAGGGTCTGTTGACAATTCATTTCCAGAAGGCCGACGTCCCGCGGACAAGCCGAGGGGCGTCGAAATATGAATTGTCAACTGACCCTACTTAGTAAGCGTAATATCTCTAGAAGTAAAAGTGCTATACGCTAGTAGCACCGCACCTAAACAAATAGCACTGTCAGCAATATTAAATACTGGCCAATGATGTGCCTCATAATATACATCAATAAAATCAACTACATAGCCTATGGCTAATCTATCAATAAGATTACCTACTGCACCGGCTAAGATTAAACTAACGCTAACCAATTGTAACGTGGCACGCGCCGGCAATCGAATCATCCAGATAATCAGTGCAACGCTCATCAACGCGCTAAAGCCAGTAAAAAACCATCGATGCCAATCGCCAGCCTGGCTTAAAAAGCTAAATGCTGAGCCTGAATTGTAAGCAAGCGTCAAATTAAACATGGGCATAATCTTGACTGATTGGTAGGCAGCATAATGCTTAACTACCCAATATTTACTTAGTTGATCAAGCAATACCACACAAGTACTCATTAAAAACGCTTGCCATTTTTTCATGCATGCAATCTCACTTCATCTTGACCAGAAATATTACCCACACAGCGAGAACATAGCTCAGGATGTTTCTCGTCTGACCCGACATCATCTAACCGATGCCAACATCGTACGCATTTTACTGACTCACTCGCTTCAACATCAATAGCGATACCCAACTCGTCTATTATTGGCAAATCAGTCGAACGCTCAGCCAAAGGCAATACACGCGCTTTAGAAGTAATTAGAACAAACCGTAGTTCGTCATCTAATTTGGTCAATGTTGCTAATGCTTTTTCATTCGCATAAATAGTAATATTTGCAGCTAAACTCGATCCCAGCACACCAGCTTGACGTTTGGTTTCAATCGCTTTATTAACTTCATCACGTATCATTTGTACATCGTGCCAATAATCCATATCTACGGTATTTAATTTTGGCCATGCTTGATACCATTGTTCAAGTAATACTGAATCGGTCTTACTTCCTGGAATATATTGCCAAATTTCGTCTGCAGTAAACGATAAAATAGGAGCGAGCCAACGAGTTAATGCGTGGATAATATGATACATCGCTGTCTGACACGAGCGACGCGCTTTGCTGTTAACTGCTGTTGTATATTGTCGATCTTTAATGATATCCAAATAAAAACTACCCATATCAATAGCACAAAAATGATGAATTTTTTGATAAATCACATGAAAATGGTATTGCTCATAAGCAGCTAAAATCTCTTCTTGTAGTAATTGGCAACGTTTAATAGCCCAACTATCTAATGCTACCATATCCTCTAGAGGCACACTGTCTGTCTCGGGATCGAAATCGAATAAATTAGCTAATAAAAAACGCGCCGTATTTCGTAGCCGCCGATAGGAATCTGCATTTCGTTTAATGATTTCATCTGAAATGCTCAATTCATTTCGATAATCACTAGATGAAACCCACAGACGTAAAATATCAGCCCCATGTTGGCTAATTAACTTATCTAATTCAACATAATTTCCTTTAGATTTAGATAATTTTTTTCCCTCCGCATCCACTGTAAAACCATGGGTTAAGACGGTTTTATAAGGGGGAACACCATGCATTGCAACCGAGGTAGTCAGTGAAGAATTGAACCAGCCACGATGTTGATCCGAACCTTCAAAATAGACATCTGCAGGAAACCCTAGTCCCTTCCCTTGCTCACTTAAGACAGCATAATGCGATACGCCGGAATCAAACCAAACATCTAATGTATCTTTGATTTTTTCATAATTTGCTGCATCCTCACCCAATAATTCTGCTGAGTCTAGATCAAACCATGCATCAATCCCAGCGGTTTCAATTTTTTTTGCGATTTGCTCAATCAGAGCAATACTTTCTGGGTGAAGTGCTCGTGTTACTTTATGCACAAACAGCGGCATGGGGGTACCCCATGATCTCTGTCTTGATATACACCAATCAGGCCTACTCAAAACCATTTTTTCGATACGCGCTTTGCCCCAATCAGGGATCCAATTAACATTTGGAATTTGCTCCAATAGTGTCGAACGTAATCCATTATTGTCCATCGAAATAAACCATTGGGGTGTAGCACGAAAAATAGTAGGGGTTTTATGACGCCAACAATGAGGGTAACTGTGCTGTAGCGTTTCTTCATGCAACAAAACACCCCGAGCACGCAAAGTATCTAAGATTGCTGTATTGACCTTTAATACTGAAAGACCAGCAAACAGTTCTACACCAGGGGCGTAACACCCATTCGCTAATACTGGATTAATCAGTGGTAATTGATATGCTTGCCCAACTAAGTAATCATCTGGTCCATGAGCTGGTGCAGTATGAACACACCCCGTACCTGCTTCAGTGGTCACATGCTCACCTAAAACAATAGGTACTTGTTTATCATACAATGGATGCTTTAAAGCTAATCGCTCAAATACTTCACCCTTTGCTGTTCCCACGATTTTAGAATTATCTAATTCATAACGAGTCATGACTGATTCCACTAAATCAGCAGCAACTAATATATAGCGATCACCAACGTCCACTAGCGTATACAGGAGCTCATGATGCAAGCTTACCGCTTCATTGGCAGGTAAAGTCCAAGGAGTAGTCGTCCAAATAGGCACTATTAATGGTTTTTCTGGTAATTTAAGCGCCATTTTTTGCAAAAATTCGCTAGGATTTACTGCAAAAAAAGCCACATCAATCGAAGAAGAGGTCTTATCTTCATAATCCACTTCAGCTTCCGCTAATGCCGAACCACAATCAATACACCAATGCACAGGTTTAAAACCTTGATGTAAATGGCCATTTTCTATCACACGCGCAAGCGCACGAACAATATTTGCTTCATATTTGTAATCCATGGTGATATATGGATTTTGCCATTCACCAAATACACCTAAGCGCTGAAATTCATTTCGTTGTATGTCTATCTGACTGCTTGCATAATCGCGACAGGCACGGCGAAATTCTGAAGCACTCACTTTAACGCCCGATTTACCAATTTTCTTTTCAACATTTAATTCAATAGGTAATCCATGGCAATCCCATCCTGGTACAAAAGGCGCATCATAACCACTCATTGATTTTGATTTAACAATAAAATCTTTTAAAATTTTATTTAATGCATGACCGCAATGTAAATGGCCGTTTGCATACGGTGGGCCATCATGCAAAATAAATCGTTTTGCTCCAGCACGTAAAGCCCTCAATTTTCCATAAGTATTATTTTCTTGCCAATTCGCCAACATACTTGGCTCTCTTTGCGCGAGACTGGCCTTCATTGGAAAAGAAGTATTCGGTAGGTTTAATGTATCTTTATATTCAGTCATTCAAATCACTCTTACTTAGAAAATAGGCTTTTGCTGACAACACATCCGCATGAATTTGTGCTATTAACGCATCTAAAGATGGAAATTTTACTTCATCTCTCAATTTGTGCAAGAAAAAAACTCGTAATCGTTCACCATACAACGATTCATTGATATTAAACAAGTGAACTTCTAATACTTGTTTTGTTCCATTCAGGGTCGGTCGCAGTCCAATGTTAGCTACTCCATGGAAGACTGAATGATCTGCTCGTTCTACTTGAACGCAAAAAACACCTCGGATTGGCAATGTAGATTGAGTTACTTTAATATTGGCAGTCGGAACGCCCCACTCACGCCCCCGGGCATCACCATACATTACGCGACCAGAGATACTATAAGGACGCCCCAATAAAACATCTACTCGCTCAAAATTACTTTCTTGTAAGGCTTCTCTGATTTGGGTAGAACTTATACGCTTTTGTTCCATCACACATTCAGGAGCGGTTTCAACAAGACAGTTATTCTGTTGAGCAATTTGCGTTAGTAAGGCCACATCACCCTTTCTTTCGCGCCCAAACTTAAAGTCGTCACCAATTAACAGGTAATGAATATGTAACCTATCAAATAGCATTTTTTCAGCAAATTCTCTCGGCAGCATATGGGCAAGTTGTTTATTAAACCGAAGGCAATAGACGTAATCAACGCCATACTCTTTCAAAATATGAATTTTTTCTCGTAATGTAGACAGTCGAGGCGGGGCTTTATCTTTTAAAAAAAATTCGCGGGGCTGTGGTTCAAATAAAATAACAATCATCGGTAAGTCTAACTGAGTTGCTTTAGCGCGCAAGGTTTTTAAGATCGTTTGATGTCCACGATGAATGCCATCAAAATTACCAATTGTAGCAACAGCCCCCTGTTGCAGAGCGAAATTTTTTGGAACAGTACGTAATAATTTCATAACAAGCCTGGAAGAATATAGTAGTGCATACAGAAATCAATCGCGCCACTTTTCGCACAGGACTGACCTCCCCCACATCATTTCTAACATCAAAAGACATGACTTGGGGGAAATATTGCGCTATGCAGACGGACGAACGATTAGTATATCACAATGGGCGGCATGTAAAATGGCGTCCGCTGTTGATCCTAATAATAAAGCCAAGCCGTGTTTACCATGACTTCCAGTAACAATCAGCTCTATCTTGTGTTCATGGGCGACTCTAAGCACTTCATTTTTAATTGAGCCAAACTCTAACAAGCGATGTTTTTTGTCAACATCAATTTGCTCTGCTAATTTATTCAATTCACGTTCTGCTTGTTCTCGAATAGAAACTTCGACTTCGGCAAAGCCTGCAAATCCGGGATACGCATAGGCAGGAATTGGTTCAACTACATGAACTAAAAATAACGACGCTTTATTTTCATCGGCAATTTTTTTTGCTTTGCGAGCGGCGTTAATGCCAACATCATCAAAATCAGTGGCTAGTAAAACACGTTTATACATAATTCTCTCCTTGAACACATGCAGTCATAGATTTAAGACTAGCAGAAGTTATATCATTTTTATAGTCCACTTTAACCCTATTTAAAAAGATATGAAGATATACTGTCTTTGAACAAATTAAAACGAACGTAACCTATATACCCAACAATTGAGATAGTGGATCAGTCATTGATTTTTTATAAGCATACTTATTAAAATCGTGTCGTGTTGTATGGGCTTGCCGTTGTATTAAAAACGCTTTTTTCTTGTCGCTCGCTCTTTTTAATTTCTGCGTATCATCCAAAGGATTATAAAGACTCAAGATTGTTTCTTGCCAATTATTCTTTAGAGATATTGTTTCAGTTTTAGCTGCAGGAAGATCAATTCTTGGTACTGGTAGCTGAAAATATCGGTAAATAGCCTGACAAACCTGCACCACTGCATCCTGTTTAGCTTCGATTGAATGCCCTGCAATATGAGGCGTACAAAGTGTTGCGTAATCGACTAGCTGAGCGTTCAACAGCGGTTCGTTAGAATACACATCCGTGCAATAAACGAGAGGTGAATTTAAAGAGAGTAACGCTTTTTCATTAACAATATTACCTCGAGACGCATTAATAATGACCGCATTACTCTTTAATCGGCGTAATAGTTCGTAATTAAATAAATTATTACTCGGGAAAGGCTGGATATCATGCAAATTAGCATGAATACATATCAAATCGCAGGTAGTTAGCGCATCAATACTCGTGGAACTAAAATGAGAATCCGCTAGTGCTTTAAACGGATCAAAATAAAGCACTTCTAACTCAGCGGCGTGCAATCGCAAGGCGACTCGACTGCCCACTTCGCCAAAACCGACCACCCCAGCTCGAAAACCAGGTAATAACTTTTCTCGTTGTAAAAAAGCTAAGCTAGCGGTTACGTAATCTGCAACGGCTCTTGCATTGCTACCCTTAGCATCAATTAACGTAATACCTTGTGATTTTAAATAAGCCAAATCAATATGATCAGTCCCACTACTAGCTGTAGCTACACATCGAATTGATGTCTCTGCTAATAGCTTAGAAGTTACTTTTAGAGTAGAGCGACATAGTAAAACGTCATGTGTATCTATTAATGATGGAATTGTTGCTTCATTATAATATAACGTCAACGCCTCTGGTTTAAAAAAACAGCTGATATTAGGTAATGTAGCATCTGCTAATATTTTCATATAGTAAACACATTTCACCCAAACGATTTAGGAATTACCAGTACTTTGTCCATTAAAGGCTCAGTGCTTGCAGTTTGCTGGTTTTCATCTAATTGATCAAACGACAGAGAAGCATCCGCTATACGTAATGGCACGTTTTGTAAAAATTGGTGTATAGCTGCAACACGAAAACCGGGTATCGTGCTGGTTAGTTTCACTGGATGAGTTATTTTAGGTGCAACTAAAACAGGTTGTGATAGTTTAATTTCTACGGGTTTGGGAGGAATATTGGAATGGGGGGTGTGGAACAACAGGGCTGTTGCTGGCGCAATTAACAATATCATAAAACGCAATCGATAAGAGCGCAATAATTGCACTGCTTTACTGCTTTCCTTCTTATCAGATTGAATAAATGATTCATTAGCTGATTCGTGATTGCCTAAAATATTTTGCTCTGTTAAGGCGAAAAATTGTTTGATATATTTGTTATGCATCTCAAACTTTCCCTGTGATAGTTGTACTTTCAACTGCTGACTGTAATACAAAATCTACTTGCTTGGGCGTTATTTGCTTTTCTAAAATGCAATCCCCAAACGATCGTATAATCACAAAAGGCAGTTGCTTATTCTTAATTTTTTTATCGTTCCACATTAAACGATATACGGCTTGCAAGTCAATATCACGTGGAATTCGATTTGGTAACTTAGCATTCATCAATAGCGAATCAAGCAAATCTACATCTGATTGACTCAAATATCCTAAATGAAATGACAGTAAAGCCGCACAATAAAGACCAATGGCAACAGCTTCGCCATGTAACCAACGTCCATAATCTGTTATCGCTTCTAGAGCATGCGCAAAGGTATGGCCTAAATTTAACAAAGCTCTCTGCCCATGTTCTCGTTCATCCCTTTGAACAAAATTAGCTTTAATTTGACAACATTGAGCAACGACATCGGCTAGTCCATAGCATTGCAACCCATCTTCTACTAAGTGTTGAAGAAAACTACCACCAACTAATAACCCATACTTAATAATTTCAGCAAAACCTGCTCTTAATTCGCGTTCAGGTAAGGTGGCTAATGTGCTTAAGTCCATAATGACAGCATGCGGTTGATAGAAGCTACCAATCATATTTTTTGCTTGAGCATAATTAACGCCTGTTTTCCCTCCGACGGCTGAGTCGACCTGCGCTAATAAAGTTGTAGGCAATTGCACGAAGCGTACCCCACGTTGATACGTGGCTGCAGCAAACCCAGTGATATCACCAATCACGCCCCCGCCCAAAGCAAACAGTGTTGTGTCACGATGATGATGATGGCTAATTAATGCATCGTAAATCATAAATAAACTGTGTTCATTTTTATGAGTTTCTCCATCAGGGAGAACAACAATGTCACATTGAAATGCGGAAAATGCGTGCTTGATTTTATCCAAATATAAAGGAGCGACTGTATCATTGGTCACAATAAGTATTTGTTCAGAAAGGACTTGTTGCTGTAAGAGCGTTGAATTTAATAAAAGATCAGCTGCGATGTAAATAGGGTATTGATGATTGGGGAACTTGATGGTTAATTGGGTTATGTTAGGGGCTGTAGTTAGCATACATGTTCTCGGTTACATGTTACAAAAACGCAGCTGTTGGGCTAAATAGTCCGGCCTATATAGTATAGTAACTTCCAAGCAACGTCATCTTAAGCGAGCGAAGGATCTCAGATGTGCAAATTTAGGAGATCCTTCGCGCAAAAAGACCGTGCTCTGGATACATGCTCTTTGTAAGTTCAAATGTGGACCGAACTTATCCGCAACCTGAAAAGTTACCAGGTATATCTAACTTTCACCATATATATATTTGATTATATTATTTGCTACAGCTTTGACAGTTAGCTTGTCCGTCTCGAAGCTTACATCAGCTAATTCTTCGTAGAATGGCTCGCGTTCATCCCGCAACATCTCCAAACGCCCTTCTAAATTATCTGTTTTTAATAAAGGTCGCTTTGTACTATCTCGTTTAGTGCGTTCAAACTGTTGTTGCAACGATGTGCGAAGATAAATTACAGTGCCTCGTCCAGCCAGTGCATTGCGATTTTCGGGCGTCATAATAACACCGCCGCCAGTCGCTAATACAATGTTCGTTTTCTGAGTTAATTCATCGATTACTTTTTGCTCCCTGCGACGAAACCCTTCCTCGCCTTCCACATCAAATATCCATGAAATATCTGCGCCTGTACGTTCTTCTATCACCTCATCCGAATCATAGAACTCTAATTTAAGTTCTTTTGCCAAAGTACGACCTATAGTACTTTTACCAGCTCCCATAGGTCCTATCAGAAAAATATTACGTACTTTAACGATACTCATTTTAAATTGCATACTCCATAATCATATTCTATATTTTACACACTCAACCCGCAGTTTTCTAGATTATACACTAGATCCTTCTTCAGATCCTGTAAATAATCACATTAACTCTGCAAGACTTACGTAAAAATCACTATTTATTTTGAAATTATTATCTTTGGAGTAATAAAAATAAGTAGTTCTTCGTTGCGTACTCTCACTTGTGTTCGTCTAAATAAACGACCAATTACGGGTAGCTCTCCTAAAAAAGGTACTCTTGCTATACTATTATTTTTATCTTGTTTGTAAATTCCTCCTAACACAATAGTTTGACCGTTATTAACCAATACATTCGTTTCAATTGATTTGGTTAAAATAATCGGCACACCTTGCACTCGTCTTCCTGAATCAGCATCTTGGTTAATTGACAAGGCCATCATCAGTTTACCATCAGAAGTAATTTGTGGAATTACTTTTAAACTCAAGACCGCTTTCTTAAAAGCTACAGATGTAGCCCCGCTTGTTGTATATTCTTGATATGGAATATCTTCCCCCGACTCAATTACAGCTGTTTCTTGATTCGTAGTAATTAAACGAGGTCTTGCAATAATTTCGGCGCGCCCTTCACTTTCCAAAGCTGATAATTCCATATCCAGTAACACATTTTTTCCAAGCATTGCTACTGCAATCCCAATAGCCGCGGGATTCGCTTCGAGAGGGATTGCACCTAAATCAATATTCAAGCGATCGCTCACTCGATTAGTACTCATTTCGGGGAAATTAGCGTTACCATCCGGATCAAAGCCTGGTGCTGCACGTAACAATCCAAAGCGAACACCCAGATCTTCAGCACAATCCTTACTCATATTTACTAAACGTGCTTCGATCGAAACTTGTCTATGAGGAACATCTAGTTGTTTCAATAATGATTTGATTTGCCGAACATGCGGTATGGTATCCTGAATCCAAATCACATTTGTTCGCGGATCAAACGTCAATGTGCCACGGTCAGATAAAAATAACGTAGTCTTATCTTTCAAAAGCCCGGCAAGATCAGATGCCTTGGCATAGTTAATTTGAATTAATTCAGATTGTAAAGCCGATTCAGCTTGGTTTGTTTCATCAATATGTTCTTTAGATTGTCCGATAGTTTGCTGATGATATGCGCTCATTTTTTTCTGATAAGATGCTTTGAGTCGTAAAATTCGCTGCTCTAGTTGTTTATTTTTTAAATCTTGAATTAAAATACGTTGTCTTGCAGTATATTCTAAATAAATAAAGAGCATGGCAATACAAATCACCGACAAAATACCATAAACAACGAATTGTCGTGATTGACGTATACGTGATACAAAACGCCAAGGTAATAAATTGATATCCATCATCCTCGCAATGCCAACCCACACACTGTAGTTAAAAGAGAAGCATTTTCAATGACACTATGTCGATCAATATTTTTGGCAAATCGCATGCTATGAAATGGATTAACAATCTCAACGTTTCGATTCAATTGGACACTTAAAAACGAAGCTAATTGGGCGTGTTGTCCGAGATCCCCTGCTAAAACAATAAGTTCAATTACTTTCATCGGATATGTAAAATTAAAAAATTGAAATAGGCGTTTCACTTGCGCCAATACTGTTTCGAATTGTTGATTTTGAGTTAATCGTTGATATTTTTCCATAACATCATAATGTGAAAAAATAATTTTCATATCGTGAAATACGTAAAAAGTAATATGTGTCCCTTCTCCATTTATCCAAGCAATCGTTTTGGCAATTTCGAAGCCGATTGTAGTTGGTGCAATGTATTGCAATACCCGCGCTATAGCATGCGAATCAACATCTATGATACTCGCTTTTAATCCGGCACGACGTAAAACATCCACCCGATGATTAATATATTCACTTCGCGATGCAACAATTAACAAATCATGCAAACCAAGTTGGATGATCGACGGCCCCAACAGTTTAAAATCGAAATTAATTTCATGAATGGGATAAGGTATGTGTTTATCAATCTCAATTAAAACCAACTCTTCTATATCACAAACTGCTAACTGATCACTCACTTGTATAATTTTACGGATTGTACAAGAATCAGGAATTGAAATAATGGCTTTCTTAACTCGCAGCCTCATGTTTTTTAACATGTTTTTTATTGACTTCGCCACATGGTCAATATCACTAATCACCCCACCATCCATCGCATATTGGGATAACTCATAATTGCCATAATTTTCAACTTGATAGTGCTTTTCTAATTTGGATAATTCAAGTAATTTTACTGAAGTTGGACCGATATCAATGCCAAGTGTGGCATTGAACTTAGATCGAAATAGAGGCATGCGTGTTTCTCCTTAACGCATATTAGACCTCGAGAGGTCTGTTGGACTTTTCCATAAGAAGCGTGAGTCTACATAAATAAAAAACCTGTTGTCAACAGCCTCTGTTTAAGAAGCATCGGTTAACGGTACAAAAAATGCATCAATATCAGTTGTACTCAAGCCGAATTCATGCGTCACCTGAGCAGTTAAAACACTGTCAAATAGATCTCGTTTTTTCGCTTGAATATCTAATATTGCTTCTTCAACAGTACCCGATGTAATCAATTTGTAAATAAATACTGGATTATTTTGCCCTAATCGATGACTGCGACTGGCTGCTTGATCTTGAACCGCTGGATTCCACCATGGATCATATAAAATAACCGTATCTGCTGCGGTGAGATTTAAACCAGTACCCCCTGCTTTTAAACTAATAAGAAAAATTGGGACTTCACCAGCTTGAAAACGATTGACCAAATCTTGACGATTTTGAGTTTGGCCTGTGAGTTTAAAATAAGGATATTGGCGTTTTTGCAATAAATCTTCAATGAGTCTTAACATCGAAGTAAATTGAGAAAAAACGAGTACCCTGCGACCTTCTTCGACTAAATTATCTAATAATTCCATTAAGGTATCTAATTTTGCAGAGTGCTCATAAGCCATCGATGCTTCAGGCAAAGATAAAAGTCTTGGATCACAACATACCTGTCTTAATTTTAATAACGCATCAAGTAAAACAATTTGACTTTTACCAAGCCCTTGTTGCGCGATCGCATCACGTACTTTTTTCTCCATGGTCATACGAATTGCTTCATATAAATCCCGTTGCGGACCAGTGAGTTCTATCATGCGTGTTATCTCTGTTTTAGCAGGTAACTCTTGCATCACTTGATTTTTGGTACGCCGTAACATGAAAGATTGAACTCGGCCATTTAATATCTTTTTTCGATCCATATCGCCATGCTTTTCAATAGGAATACGGAAAAATTGACGGAATTGCTTACTATCTCCTAATAACCCAGGCATTAAAAAATGAAATAAAGACCATAACTCGCCGAGATGATTCTCCAGGGGGGTTCCTGTTAAACACAAACGATGTTTAGCTTTTAATTGTTGCATAATTTGTGTTGTTTTAGTACGCGCATTTTTAATAAATTGCGCTTCATCAAGAATAAGATAGTAAAACGAATACGCTAAAAAACGCGCTTTATCACGCTGTACCAAACCATAGGTGGATATCACTAAATCATAGCCGTCAAACTGGCCTTGATGACGATCAAAACCATGAAAAATAAGTACTTTTAACTCAGGTGTAAAGCGTCTAGCTTCTTCATACCAATTACCCACTAAACTCGTTGGTGCAACAATCAAACTTGCTTGTTGCAGGTTTCCTTGCTCTTTTTCAAATTGAAGATGGGCTAATGTTTGGATTGTTTTACCTAACCCCATATCATCGGCGAGAATACCTGAAAAACCCTGGGCCTTTAAAAATTGCAACCAATTCAAACCCTGATGCTGGTAATCGCGCAATTGTGTATGCAAACCTTTTGGAGGCTGAATTATCGGTAAGGTCTCCACAGCCCCTAATTGTTGCAATCGATTACGAATGTCTTCTGTGCCATGCCAACGTGATCGTGTCGCTTGCAGAGCTTGTTCAGCTTCATGCATTAAAGCTAATTGGTAACGACGTATTTCAACATCATCAGAGTCAGTGCCGTTTTCACGCAAACCATAGTGCATCAGTAATCGTAATAAGGGCTTGATACGCCCCAATTCAATTCGAATCCATTTTTTTTGTTCAATCGGCAAATGCATCAGCTTGTTATCTGGCATAGAATCTAACGTTTTACTGTCCAATCGTCGTAATAAATTGACAACTAACGGTACGATACTAACGGGTTTGCCATCGATTAGTATGCCCAGTTGATAAGCAAAAAAATCATGCCCTCGTTCATCATATTCAGAATACCAAGTGAACTCGTCAGCATTAATCACTTCATCTTGATGAAATGGTACTGAATCCTGTTCTCGTAATACGCCCCATTGCGGATCGGGGAGTGGCTTCACCACTGACAAATTTTCCTTGGCTTGTAATGAAAAAAAACAAGCTGCTGCATGTTTGCATTTAAATTGATATTTACAGTTGCAACGAGAACCAACTTCAGGCCAAGTTTTGAGATCAATATGTACGTTATAAATTTGTCCCGAGCTTCCCTTAACGCGCGCTCGGAGTAAACCATCGCTCAATCGGATGGTCAACACATGCCCGCTGTTGTAGTAATGCTGTCCACTTAGTAACGTAGCAGAAGAAAATTCACTTGTCATTCGCGACAATGCCGCTTTCAACATAATGGGTGACTACTCATCGATAAGAACTACCTCATATATGTATACCTTGGGCCTAAGGTATACTCTATTTAATTCACCAAGTATAATACACTAACCGAGTACAAAATAGAATTTTGAGATGCCTTCATCACTTACCCTACTCATGGCACAAATTAATCCGACCGTCGGAGCTGTAGAATCGAATGCCAATAAAATCATTCAAATCATCACCTCACAACAAAGCAAACACGATATTATTGTATTTCCCGAGCTCGCACTGACGGGTTATCCATTAGAAGATTTAATCTATCGCGATCGATTATTTACTCAAATTGAAGATGCCCTAGAAAAAATCGCAGCGAGTGCCAAGCATTGCCATGTTGTTCTCGGGCACCCTTCTAAAATAGAAAAAAATATTTTCAATACCGCAAGTATTTTGTTTAAAGGTCATCGTATCAGGGAATATCACAAACAACACCTACCAAATTATGGTGTATTTGATGAAAAACGTTACTTCACACCCGGCAAAGCTATACCGTGTTTATTCACCGTTAAAGGCCACCGATTAGCTATATGCATCTGCGAGGACGCATGGGAAAGGGGCCCCGTTGAAGATGTAATCAAAAGTAATGCGGATATTTTAATTTCGATTAACGCCTCACCGTTTGAACTAAACAAATACCAGCAACGTATCGATTTAATGCAACATTACGCCAAGCTTGGACTTGCAATAGTCTATGTTAACCAAATTGGCGGACAGGATGAGCTGGTATTCGATGGCCGATCCTTTGCCATGGATAGTCACGGAGATTTAGTAGCCCAAGCCCCTGCTTTTACTGAACATTTACACACGATAACCTATCAGCATAATCAATTTACCAGTGATACCGCGCCAGCATTAAATGAACCCGCATTAATTTATCAAGCGCTTGTCTGCGGCCTACGTGATTATGTTAATAAAAATAATTTTAACGAGGTCTTATTGGGTTTATCAGGTGGTATTGACTCAGCATTAACGTTAGCTATAGCAGTTGATGCTTTGGGCGCATCACAGGTGACAGCGATATTAATGCCCTCTCAATACACGGCAACAATGAGTAATGAAGATGCACTCACTCAAATTAAATTGATGGGTGTTGAGCATTTGACACTTTCTATTGAAAAGCCCTTTGAAACAATATTATCGATCTTAAAACCTGCATTTTCTGATTATGCAGTAGATACCACAGAAGAAAACATTCAAGCTCGCATTCGCGGTATGTTGCTCATGGCTTTGTCTAATAAAACAGGCAAAATGGTGCTTTCCACTAGTAACAAAAGTGAAACGGCTGTCGGATATGCCACACTTTATGGTGATATGTGTGGCGGATTTTCTGTTCTTAAAGATGTTTATAAAACAACCGTGTATACATTGGCAGCGTATAGAAATAGTATTACGCCTGTAATTCCTGAGCGTGTAATCACGCGTGCCCCATCCGCAGAATTAGCACCAAATCAAACCGATCAGGATAGTTTGCCTGACTACCCTACTTTGGACGCGATTATTCGGCATTACATGGAAGAAAAACTCGATATGGCAGGTATTGTCGCTTTAGGTTATGACAAAGAAATTGTTTTACGTATCATCAATCTCATCACTCGTAACGAATACAAACGCAGGCAAGCGGCCCCAGGAGTGAAAATCACACCGTGCGCATTCGGCCGAGATTGGCGTTATCCCATCACAAAGGCATATTCGAGCGTATAAAAGGGCTTGCAAAATAAAGGTAACTCGTTAACATGATGAGACCTGTAAAATAAAACTGAGAACATCATGAAAGTTGCCGTTTTTCTTACTTCCTTGCTCGCAAGTTATGCATCTTATGCCGCTACACCGATCAATGGTTGGTATTCTAGTATATTCGGTGGTTACACTTACCTGCCTGGTAACGTGGATAAGACCCGTAACAACTTAACTAGAAATAATGTAAAGTATCAATCAGGCTTCGACGGTGGTGGCAGTTTTGGCTTTAAAAGCAATCCAATGCGCTATGAAGGCGAAGTGACGTACTTAAAAGCGAACACAGATAAATTTAATATCAATAACGTCCTGCAAACCACTGTTAGCGGTTACAATCAAGGTCTATTTGGATTAGCCAATGTTTATTACGACTTTCCTGGGCTAGCAACACCTATAGTTCAACCTTATCTGGGTGCCGGTCTTGGTTATGGATGGATTGAAACTAAACTAAACAATCAAATCCCTCTTCCAGCAAGCAATTTTAATGCTAGAAATTCGGCGTTTGCATACCAAGGAACTACGGGTGTTACATTTAATTTTGCCGAAAATTATGCGTTGAATCTTGGTTATCGCTACTTAGCAACGACCAAGCTATCTCAATTTGGTGAGGCTTTTCAATCACATATAGCAAACGTAGGTGCAATCTACCGATTTGATGGAAATAATTACAAATAAGGACGTATCATGAATCTAAGACGCTACCTGTTCAGCGCACTCTGTTTAATCCAAATGCCATCATATGCTCTTAACCCAGTACAAGGCACTTACGCCGGTGTTTTTTTAGGGGTAAGTTATTCTCCATCGGCTCAGTTCGTATTCCAACCCCCGATTAGTTTCACCGGTCCCAATGCATCCGTATCCGCAGAATCAGGCAGTATCAGTAATTCTGTCTTAGGAAATATCGGAGGCCAGATTGGTTATCGTTTCTGTGAAAACTATCGGGTTGAAGGGGAATTTTTTTACAACAACAATCACTTTAAAAACTTGACTGTACAAAACATAACCCTTACTTCGCCTTTTTATTCCCTGACACCGCCGAATAGCATTACCTATAACAACGTAGAAAATTCTCCTGATGCGCATATACAAGGTGACAGAAATACTGGCGCTTTTATGATAAATGGATTCTATGACTTTTTCATACCAAATAATGACGGATACTCAACCGTTGTCCCTTTTGTTGGTCTCGGTATTGGTTATTCTTATGTCCAAAATGCGTTGCAATTTTATAGAGAACAAACCAGCGCCAATGTAACTAATCCAGCTAGTAGTCGAGAAATACTTCAAGCGCTCCAAATACGAAAAACCTATGCCGGTCAAGTCATAGGCGGATTTCATTATTTCTTAGATGATTTCACCTGGTTTTCCGTAGATTTGCGCTATTGGACTACAGGGTCGTCAACAAACCCCACAACACAATATACGCTGATTAGCCCAACTGAGCGTACAGTGATAAATAACAGTTATGTTAATTTGTTTGGCAAAAACACCCAATTGTATACCGCTAACTTGTCATTCAATGGAGCATTTGATTTTGGTTAAATCAGTCTCGTATCAAATCCTACCGTCCTTGCTGTCTGCCAACCTGATGCAATTAGGGCAAGAAGTGGATGCTGTATTGCAAGCTGGTGCAGATATGATTCATGTGGACGTGATGGATAATCATTATGTTCCAAATTTAACGTTTGGTCCGCTCGTTTGTCAGGCCCTCCGGCAACAATACGCTGAATTAATTATAGATGTTCATTTAATGACAACCCCTGTGGATTGCCTCATTCAGCAATTTGCTAAGGCCGGCGCAGATCGGATTAGCATTCACCCTGATGCGACCATCCATCTAGATCGCAGCTTACAACTTATTCAAGATTTAGGATGTAAAGCCGGTCTGGTGTTGAACCCTGCCACGCCGCTTGATTGCATCACTTGGTGTATTCATCGACTAGATTTTGTTTTAGTTATGACGGTAAATCCTGGATTTGGAGGGCAAGCATTAATTCCTGAGGTAGTTACTAAGATAAGCCAGTTACACCAACTATATCCTGAGCTTCCTATTTGCGTCGATGGTGGCATAACTACCCAAAATATAGCTCAGTTAGCCCAAGCCGGGGCGACAGAATTTGTTGCAGGTTCGGCGATTTTTAATAGCGCTAATTATGCAGAAACAATTTATGCTATGCGACAAAAATTATGATAATGCGAAAGACCTGTCAATTTTTACTTACGAGTTTGCTAGCTTGCATTAGTATTCAAGTAGCTGCCGAATCCGGACAAACTTATCTTAATAAATTTCTGACTTACACACACTGGTGTCAAAATCTACCCACTACGATTGATCCCGAGTTTATCGCGTTTATTGAAAATCCATCACCGCTTACCCGTAAACTACGTGAAAAATGGTTATATCAATTAGCCAAACGCAAAGATTGGGCAACTTATAGTGCTTATTATCGTGATTCAACAGACACTAATCTACAATGCTATGAGCAAACGGCACTTTACCAGCAAGGGCAACACGAGCAAGCCGTACAAAACAGTAAACCTTTATGGCTGAATGGGGGCTCTCAGCCTAAAGCCTGTGATGATTTATTTAATTTACTACTTACTCACCATGAAATCAGTGAACAATTGATAGAACAACGCATTAACCTTGCTTTAGAGGCCCGTAATATATCACTGGCTCGTTACTTACTTAAACAATTTACCCCGCCACGATTGCATGATATTGATTTATTGTCAGCAATTCATCAAACACCAACACGTATCACACAGCTTCAACCCGGTGCATTACACGGCGCGTTCTATCTCTATGGCTTAAAATTATTAATTCCACGAAATATCGATTTAGCAATTAAACTTGGGCAAGGCTCTAACGCAAAGATCATGAATGAAGCACAACAACAGGTATTTTTAGCCCATATTGCACTTTATAAAGCAATGAGGAATGAGGAAGATGCGGTGTATTGGCTAAATAAAGTCAAAACCAATTACTATACGGAGCAATTACTCGATTGGGAAATTCGTTACGCTATTGCTCATCATCACTGGGATAAACTCATTTCATTAATCAATCATTTGCAAAATAAAGATTTACCTAATTGGCAATACTGGCTGGCACGAGCATATGAAGCTACTGGAAACAAGTCCCAAGCCATTGAATTATATCAACAACTCGGGAACAAACGTAATTATTATGGTTTTTTGGCCAATATACGTTTACGTAAACGATTGAGCTTTGAAAACGAACCAGTAAATAAAAATCCAGATGCATTAACCATCTATAAGCCCATTACCGATCAAATTAAATCATTATCTGCCTCTCGCCAGAATTGGTTGGCGGCAAGATTATTAAATGATTTTATCAGTGAACTACCCAAGGAAGAAAAAAGCGCTTTAGCTTATTGGGTAGCTAATGAACTGCACTGGAATGGAAGATCAATCTATTTAAGCAATAACGAGGTATTAAATAATCAATTAGCCTTACGGTTTCCTCTTGTCTATCAGGAGATCATACATAAATTTTCATCTTTTTATCAGATTTCTCGCCCTTTGATCTACGCGATCATTCGCCAAGAAAGTACTTTTTTTGAAGATATTGTTTCATCAGCCGGAGCAAATGGTTTGATGCAAATTATGCCTAGAACGGCTAAAATTGTGACTAAAGAAGCGCGTATCAATTATTCAAATTCATCCGAATTATTTAACTCAGAAAAAAACATTAACATTGGTACAGCTTATTTAAGGCAATTAGCTCGAGAATTTCATTCTCATCCTGTCCTAATGGCTGCTGCATACAATGCAGGTCCCAGACAAGTACGCTATTGGCTTAGAAATCATCAGCCAAAAGAAATTGATGTTTGGATTGAAACACTCCCATGGCAAGAGACGCGTAACTATCTTAAAAATATCATCGCATTCTATGCGGTGTATCAATATCGGCTGCGAGAAGATCCTAATTTAAATGAATTTTTGAAGCCATTTTAATACAGAAAACACTCAAATTATTAACCTAATTGTTCTAGCTTATATGTGCCACCGGGCGAGGATCCTAGGCTCTCAAGTTCCGCAAGGCGTGGAATTACTACGTCGAATTATCAGTAGAAAAGATAGACAATTACTAAGCAAGCTGATAAGATTTTACTTTTTTTAAACTAGACCAATTGACAGCCAGGAGAACATAATTACATGGCCGGTAAACATGCTCAACAAACACTTCCGAGTTCAGCATCCCCAACGATAAAATCTTGGGTTGTCTGGGGATTGGGATGCTTATTTTACTTTTATGAATGTCTTTTACAGGTTTCCCCAAGTGTAATGAGCTCCGAGTTAATGCATGATTTTGGCGTGACTAGTCAGACATTAGGCATTTTATCTGGTATCTACTTTTATTCTTATGCCGGTATGCAATTACCCGGCGGTGTCATGATGGACTATTTTGGTCCGCGCAGATTACTGACTATCGCTACAGCAATTTGTGGACTGAGTACCATCGCCTTTGGATTAACTGACAGCTTTCTTATGGCATGCTTCGCGCGCTTAATGATTGGTTTTGGCTCAGCTTTCGCAGCAGTTGGTACGATGAAATTAGCAGCTAGCTGGTTTCCTGCTGAGCGTTTTGCCTTGCTGACTGGATTAATGGTTACTCTGGGTATGCTAGGTGCGATTGGTGGTGAAGCGCCACTTGCGCTATTAATTGACAATTTTGGATGGCGAGAAAGCATGCAAATCATGGGCAGTGTTGGTCTTGTCATCGCCGTGCTTATTTTTAGCGTCACAAAAGATTTTCCAAAAGAAGTCGTTAAAAAATCCTCTAAAAAAACACCCGTTGAAGATGAACATGTGTGGAAAAGTTTAGTTGCCTTAGTTAAAAATAAATATCTATGGTTCGTGGCACTGTATGGCGGTTTAATGTATATGGCAACACCGGTATTTTGTGGTCTTTGGGGCGTTCCCTTTTTAATGCTGAAAATGCACCTAGCAAAAGCCACTGCTGCTAATTATATTTCATTAGTATTCATCGGCTGGGCCGTAGCTAGCCCACTTTGGGGTATTTACTCAAATCGCATCGGTCTACGTAAACCGCCAATGTACATTGGCTGCGTGGGCGCTATTATAACAAGTGTTTTGTTTATTTTTTGCGATATAACTATCGGTATTATCATGCAGATATTACTGTTTTTATTTGGTGTTTTTTCTGCTGGCTTCTTATCCGCTTTCTCCGTAGCTAAAGAGCTTTGCAATAAACGTTATGTAGCTACCGGTCTGAGTTTTATGAATATGATGAATATGGTGGGGATAGCTCTGGCTCAGCCTGCGGTGGGATTCATTCTAGATAAAATGTGGCAAGGTGAAATCGTGAATAAAGTCCGAATCTACCCTGTCGAAGCATATCACGTGGCACTGTCATTATTACCGATAGGTATGATTATCGCGTTAATCCTACTTCCGCGCGTTCCTGAAACATATTGTAAAAGTGTCCAAGAATAAGGTGTACAATGTCAAAAAAATTATTTATTAAAACCAATGGCTGCCAAATGAATGAATATGATTCATCTAAAATGGCAGACGTATTATTACAATCTCATGGCTTAGAACAAACAGAATCCGTCGATCAAGCAGATGTGATTTTGTTAAACACATGCTCCATTCGAGAAAAAGCACAAGAAAAAGTATTTTCACAATTAGGTCAATGGCGTGAATATAAAAAACAAAATCCACATGTAATTATCGGCGTTGGTGGCTGTGTAGCGAGTCAAGAAGGTGGCGATATCATTAAACGTGCACCATTTGTAGACCTCGTCTTTGGCCCTCAAACACTGCATCGTTTACCTGCGATGCTTGAAGAACGCTTAAAAAAGCAAAAACCTGTAGTTGACATTAGCTTTCCGGAAATTGAAAAGTTTGATCATCTTCCTGAACCTCGAGCTGAAGGCCCTATTGCTTTTGTTTCTATTATGGAAGGTTGCAGCAAATACTGCAGCTATTGCGTTGTCCCTTACACTCGCGGCGAAGAAATTAGTCGTCCTTTCGATGATGTGCTCGCAGAATGTTATCAACTTGCCGCCCAAGGCGTGCGTGAAATTAATCTATTGGGTCAAAATGTTAATGATTACCGCGGTCCAATGGAAAACGGTGACATTGCCGATCTCGCATTATTAATTCAGTACATATCTGCAATTGAAGGTTTAGGGCGCATTCGTTTTACAACATCGCATCCACTTGCGTTTTCCGATAATTTAATCAACGCTTATGCGGAAGTGCCTATATTAGCCAATCACCTCCATTTACCAGTACAAAGCGGGTCTGATCGCATTCTTGCTTTAATGAAACGAGGCTACACAGCATTAGAGTTTAAATCGAAAATTCGTAAGCTTCGTAAAATTAGACCAGATATCCGTTTATCAACTGACATCATTGTAGGTTTCCCTGGTGAAACCGATCAAGACTTTCAAGACACTATGGATTTAGTGCACGAAATTGGCTTTGATACGTCATTTAGTTTTATTTTCAGCAAGCGTCCTGGGACACCCGCTGCCAATTTACCGGATGACACACCAATGGAAGTCAAAAAACAACGCTTGAAAATATTACAAGATAGACTGTTGTTACAAGCAGCGCATTACAGTCAAGCATTGATAAACACAACTCAACGCGTTTTAGTAACAGGCCCATCTAAAAAAGATCCCACACAATGGGCAGGTCGCACAGAATGCAATCGCGTAGTGAATTTCGACGGTCCAACTGATTTGCAAGGTCAATTTGTGTACATAGATATCAGCGAAGCCCAGCCCAATTCCTTGCGTGGTCGACTTACACATCATGAATGAACTATCCAAAGAAATGCAAATATCCGCTGATTACCAAGGTCAGCGGATTGATCGAGTGTTGGCTCAACTGTTTCCAGATTACTCACGCTCAAAATTATGTAGTTGGTTGAAAGCTGGCGCAATTACTGTCAACAATCAACACTATAAACCTGATGAAAAAGTATGGGGTGGTGAGCACGTTATTTTACAACTTGCCCCATCTATATCCCCGCTCCATTTGGAAGCTGAGAATATTCCATTAGATATCATCTTTGAAGATGAAGAGTTACTCGTTCTCAATAAACCTGCTGGATTAATAGTTCATCCTGGGGCAGGTAATCCAAGACATACGCTTGTTAATGCTTTACTCCATCATGATGCTAAATTATACGATTTACCTCGAGCGGGGATTATTCATCGTCTGGATAAAGACACGACTGGTTTACTTGTCGTCGCAAAAACGCTGGAAACACACACCAGCCTCGTCAGACAAATGCAAGCACGTGAAATTCAACGCCAGTACATAACGCTAGTACATGGTCATGTTATTGGAGGTGGAACTTTAAACACAGCTTATGGTCGCGACCCGCGCAATCGCTTGAAAATGGCGGTTTGTGCTCAAGGTCGAGAAGCAATAACGCAATATTCAGTAAAAAAACACTATCAATTTGTAACCCTATTAAACGTACAACTCATGACTGGCCGAACCCACCAAATTCGAGTTCATATGGCGCACCTCAATCATGCAGTTGTAGGCGATCCTTTATATCAAGGGCGTACTGGCTTACGCGCCGGAATAAACCCAACCATTCGCCAGGCTTTGCAACAGTTCAAACGCCAAGCTTTACATGCATCGAATCTCTCATTTCTTCATCCTAAATTAGAAACTACAGTGTCTTGTGCTGCGCCATTGCCTGACGATCTCCAATCTTTAATTAACCTATTAGATGCACCTCATGACTAATTTAATCGCGAACTGGCCCGCGCCAAAACATATTAAAGCGCTAACCACATCGAGATTATCCGGTCATAGTCAGCAAGGATATGCTGATAATAATTTAGGGTTACATGTGAACGACGATCCTAAACACGTTCACGCGAATAGAGATGCCTTAATAAATCAACTGCAACTACCTAACGAACCTATTTGGCTCGATCAAACTCACAGTAATCGGTGTGTTGTTGTCGAAAATGTAGGCGTAGATCGCCAGGCTGATGCCGCTGTTACACGCGACGCTCAATTTCCTTTAGCCATTATGACAGCGGACTGTTTACCCATTGTCATTTGCGATAATCAAGGAACTGAAATTGCCGCCATACACGCTGGGTGGCGCGGCCTTGCCAATGGCATTATTGAAAATACGCTTGCGTCTATGCGCAGCGCAGCAAGCTCCTGTTTAGCCTGGATTGGGCCTGCAATTTGTGCCGCATGCTATGAAACTGGGGAAGAAGTTTTACAAACATTCACTGATCGTTATTCATTTGCTCATCAAGCTTTTTACCAAGATAAATCTCATTTGCATGCAAATTTACCTCAAATGGCCGAATTAATATTGTATCAACTAGGTATTTCTGCTATTTATCAATCTAATGCATGTACATTTGAATTACATGAACAATTCTATTCTTATCGTCGAGCAGCACAAACCGGTAGAATGGCTACTTTAATTTGGTTCCAGGACAATACATTATGAAACAACTCATTCAAACCTGTTTTATTATCTTTGTTTGCATCACCTCTTCATTGGTGAAGGCAGCCCCTCCAACGAGTCAATTACCTACGTTAGCGCCTGTACTTAAAACTGCCATGCCTGCTATTGTTAACATTGCGGTTCAAGGTATAATGCCCAATGGTATGCCAAGCAGTGACGACGACGATAAAGATAATCAAAATAAACCCCAGCTTCCTCAAGAAAAAACCAGAAAATTTCAAAGCATTGGTTCAGGTGTAATCATCGATCCTAAAAACGGAATTATTTTGACTAACGATCACGTGATTCGGAATGCTCAAATTATCACGGTAACACTGAATGACGGCCGTCGACTAAAAGCAAAGTTAATCGGTAGTGATAGCGAAACCGATGTGGCTGTTTTAAAAATTGATGCAAATAACCTCAAGGGAATGCCAATTGGCAATTCTGATACCATTGAAGTTGGTGATTTTGTAGTTGCGATTGGCAATCCATTTGGCTTAAATAGCTTTGGTAATAGCCAATCAGCTACCTTTGGAATTGTCAGTGCGATGAAACGTAGTGATTTAAATATCGAAGGCGTTGAAAACTTTATTCAAACTGACGCGGCAATTAATCCAGGCAATTCTGGCGGTGCTTTAATTAATGTGCACGGCGAATTAATCGGTATTAATACAGCAATTATTTCGCTCTCTGGTGGCAACGTCGGAATTGGCTTTGCTATTCCAATTAATATGGCCAAGGATGTCGCGCAACAAATTATTAAATTTGGTTCTGTGCATCGTGGGCTCATGGGGATTTTTGTGCAACACCTTACTCCTGAATTAGCCCAAGCAATGGGATATTCAGCTAATTTTCAAGGTGCTATAGTTGCTCAAGTAAATGAAGGTTCCCCTGCTGAAGCAGCCGGATTAAAAGCAGGTGATGTGATTACTCAAATTAATGACACGAACATTACGCAAGCGACTCAGGTCAAAACAGTAATTAGTTTATTGCGTGTCGACACTGAAGCAAAAATAGTGATTAAACGTAACGGCAAAGACATGACGATCAAAGCCTTAGTTACGGATATAAAAAAGAACGAACAAAAATTACAATCTAATAACCCATTTCTATATGGATTAGCCTTAAGAAATTTTGAGCAAGATTCCCCTCCCCATGGCCATGTTGTTGGTGTGCAAATTATGGGAGCATCAGAAAACAGCGCAGGATGGCGTGCAGGTTTACGCCCAGGCGATGTCATTATTGCTGCGAATAATCAACCAACGCCTGACACAAATACTTTGCAATCCATAGCACGACACAAACAAGAACAATTGTTGGTGCAAGTGTTACGGGGCGTGGGTGCACTATATATATTGATTATATAAAAAAATGAGCCGATACCTCTTGACAAGAGTCGGCAAAAAAGACAAAATCACGCCCTCGTGGCTATGTAGCTCAGCTGGTTAGAGCGCGGCACTCATAATGCTGAGGTCGGTGGTTCGAGTCCACCCATAGCCACCACTTTAAAATTCAGCACCATTACATACCATCTTACAGCCAACTACCGGCTCATCCCATTTGCAGGGCACTTTAATCTCCTTTTGATGACCTATTAGCTCATGACGCACAGAATAATGATTCATAGTTTAGGATGTGATGGTGCGTCGGTGACTAAATAAATAGGTCCAGATTTTTTTTCAAAATTACTTATATTTTCCAATGTTGTTGTAGCAATATTCTTTACAGCTTCTTGTGTAAAGAATCCTTGATGACCAGTAATCAATACATTCGGAAATGTTTGTAGTCTACAAAATACATCATCATTAATAATTTCATTAGAATGATTTTCGAAAAATATTGGCTCCTCTTCTTCGTATACATCAATTCCAAGGTAACCTAATTTTTTGCTTTTTAGTCCATCAATAACTGCTTTTGTATCCAGAAGTTTCCCACGTCCAGTATTAATAAGCATAGCACCTTGCTTCATTGTATCTAACGTATGACGATTAATCATATGGTATGTTTTATCATTTAATGGGCAATTTAAACTAACAATATCAGCGGTTTCCAATAGCTTATTCAAACTAACATAATGCACACCAAGTTCAACGCAATGTTGATTTTTTTCGGGGTCACAGGCAAGTATCCGGCAACCAAAACCATGAAGAATAGTCGCTAATGCGCTTCCAATTTGCCCCGTACCAATAATTCCTACGGCCTTTTGGTATAAGTTAAAACCCATTAATCCATTGAGCGAAAAATTTCCTTCTCTTACTCTGTTATGGGCGTGATGAATTTTTCTATTGAGACATAAAATTAAAGCAACTGCATGCTCTGCTACTGCTTGGGGTGAGTAGGACGGGACTCGGCATACACTGATTCCCTTTTTTTGTGCGTAATCATAGTCGACGTGATTATACCCTGCGGAACGTAAAGCAATCAGTTGAACACCTCGCTCATAAAGCCCATCGATCACTTTAGCGTTGATAGAATCATTAACAAAACAACAGACTACATCTGTTGGTGCAACAGCAGCAATACTGTCTGAATTTAAATGAAAATCAAAATAAGCAATATCATGATGATGAGATTTATTTCCTTGATCGAAAAATGGCCGTTCATATTGCTGTGTGCTAAAAAAAGAAATTTTCATAATATCTCATTCAAGTGATGTGAATTGAAAACAAAAAGTTATCAATTATTTTAATTGATTATAATGTGAATTTGATGATTTGCTACTTTTACAGCAGTTTAATTTAATACCTTTCTTCTAGCTACTAATCTAGGTAAAGCGGCCTACTAACGTGTCAAAATTGTCATAACCTGCAGCAAGCATCTATCTCCTAACACACATTTTCAGACAACTAGTTAAAAGGTTGGTATTCTCTTCGAGAGGCCACATGGTCTATAATTAAACAAATATGAAATATATTGGGTCAAAAATATGCCTTATGAAGTCACTGATATCAATGAAAAAATTAAAGTAGCAAAAATTGATGAAGCCATCATGTTGGTGGACGAATCATTACAAGGCGCAACCACCTTCACATTGGAACAACAAAAGCAATATTTTCAGTGGGTGATGTCACCATGCTTGCCGAAAGATTCTAAAGCCACTGATGAGTATCTTGAAAACTTAATGAAATTTGTGTTTCGATTAGACGTTTTTTCCTGTCCCGATACTATTTTTTCAAGTAGGGTATTAGAACTACTTTCTCTATTTTTGCGCCATAACTATAAACATCAAAACGATCTATATAGAATCTTGTACTTCTTAATTAAAATTTCGCCATCAAAATTGAATTGTTTGCAATATCTTTATAAAAATTCTCTCTGTACGGTACGATTTTTAAATTCGTCGTTGCGAGGAGCATAGCGACGAAGCAATCTAGCGACCTTCGTGGGTGCATCTGATTTATTGAAGTAGCTCACTGATTCATTGATAATCCATATTTTTTCCGCCAAGAAAGG
>JAUYSP010000024.1 GCA_030696305.1 Legionellaceae bacterium
CCTTCTCAGCCAACCATTCACAGACCGCATAACCAATACCGGATAAACCACCCGTAATCAAATAAACCCCATCCTCTCGCAAAGAGGCCCAAACAAAATCCTCACGAATTTGATTCAATTCACTTGCTTGCAAGCGGCAAACAGATACTTCATCACCCAGCAATCGAAGTTGATTTTCATCTGAACTATCAAACGTACTCGTTATATACTGTTGTGCTATCGTCGAAATACCATCGGCTTCATTACAAGCTAGGATTCTTATCGGCCAATCGATATATTCATTTTGTAAAGAGCGGCCAACACCCCACAAAGCACTATGACTCAAATCCTGCCCAACCAATAAATCAAACGCAGGCCAAGCAGCTGGTTGCTCAATCAATTTTCTAAGCAGTGACTGAATCACGTGCAGGGCTTGCACTGACTGAAGCTCTGTTCGTTCAGCCAGGCTTGAATCCGCTGGGGTCACACCCAATGATGCATAAATAATCCGCTCATAAGAACCAAGCTGTGACCACGTCTCAGCATGACACGCCTCAGCAACACTTAATTCATACAAACTAATTCCAGTCTCAGCCAATTGCAGCTTTAATGCTTCCGCTAATAACGAAGCGTCATGAATCAATACCCAAGTTGCTGCCTTATCCATAGAAACAGGCGCTGTTATCTCATGCGAAACCCACGTTAATTCGTAATACAAATCAGCTGCAGTTGCCTGTTGTTTATGAAATTGTTGCGCACTGACCGCTTGAAGACTCAGTTCCTCAACCAATCCAATCAACTCACCCTCGGATGAATAAAGCTCTAGCGTGACCATAACTCGATTGTCTTTCGAAACCAAACTCGCTCTATCTGCTTTCACCCAGACATGAGCAGGTAACCTACCTTTTAAAACAATCGTTTTTATTCTATCAGGTAAATAATTCTTAGGTGTTGAGCTATCGAATAACCCAATAATACTTTGTAAACAACTATCTAATATAACAGGATGGGCAATATACGTACCATCTAGCTCATCTAATGCTATTTCTGCTAATATCCCGTCCAAAAGATGATGAATAGCACAGATCCCTTGAAACATGGGGCCATAATAAACTCCAGGCGAATCGGTTTGTTGATAATAATCCGCGTGATACCAAGTCTTTGTAGCTCTAGCCACATACGCTTTAAGATCGATCCACTTTTGAGGCAAAGTAGCTAAATCAACCATTCCCTGACAATGCCGTACCCAGTGATCAGAACTCTTTGCACTATATATTTCGACCAAACGCTCTGCATTGACCAAGACTTGCAGCGATACGGAACCTTCTTCAGGGATAAATAATGCTCGCTCAAAGATAAAGTCACGCACACCATAAACGTCTGTTTTATCTAGATGCGACAAGGCTTCAAAACATAATTCTAAATAACCCGCACCAGGAAATACGACTTTGCCAAATACCTGATGATCGCCTAAATAAACTTCTTTAGATAACGACAAGTCCGCATTGAATACTCTCTCTTTCCCTGCACCAGATAAAGTCGAATGTAAAAAACCTCGGGATAAAGGCGTACCCAATGACCGTGATTTGGGTTTCAGATCAAACCAATAAGATTTGCGCTCAAATGGGTAAGTTGGTAACACCACTTTGTTATGAGAAGAAGCAGGATAAAGCACGTTCCAATCAAGCGTACAACCGGCAATGTATAATTGTCCCAAAGCATGAATGAAACTCTCCCATGGTCTACTCTCATCCATACCCATCACATAAACAGCATTTACATCTTCTTGATGTAATAATATATTCGTCTTACGCAACGCGAAATATACATTGACTTGCTTTGTCGCTAAGGTTTCTAGTCCACCGGCTAAATAGGACGTTTCTCGTAATTGACTCACCCAATAATCTGAATTCATCTCATGTGCTTGAATTTCTTTCCCAGTAAAAGAAGAAATCTGTCGATAACGCGGCGTTTTATAATTTATCTCCGTCGCAATCTGTCTAAATTGTTCTAAAGCAGCTGGCGTCAACTCCGTTGGACGATGATAAGCAAGACTTAATCCAGCACTTAAACTCATGAAGCCTGATAATACGGCAGCAACGTATTCCCCTATGCCACAACCCAATAAATAATCCGGCGCAAAACCCAATGCTAACCACAAATGAGCTAAGGCATAATCAATAATAAACAGGGTTAATTGCGTCGATGAGCCCTCTTCAAATGCAGCATGGCAACTGTTCACTACAGACTGAATAATCGGGCTCGCTTCACACAATCTTGCACACAATTCATTTGCATCAGGGCCGATGTCATCACAGAAAAACCATGCTTTTTTCAAGCTATTACTGGATAACACTCGACCCTTCATGTATTGGCGGGTTGCAATCTGTTTTCGCATCGCCGCATGATCTTGTCCAATCAATAGCATACGATAAGCCGCACCCAACTGCCCACGTGCTGCGCTGTAAGCGATATCGTTTAACTTTACATTAAGATGATTGTCCAGATAAGCGGCATAATGTTCGGCGTGGCGAATTAATGCACTCTCACTATGCGCTGATAATAATATCCCGTGGATAGGCGTGGAAGCAGCAAACACCGAAACGACCGGCGTCACCTCAGAAGACATTACAGCATGTGGACCAGCTTCTTCCACAATCACATGCGCATTCGTTCCACTAAACCCAAATGAACTCACACCAGCAATACGGCTTTCAACACCAGTTAAAGTCCACGAACTACAAGTATCAGACAACTCAATACCACTATCTGCAAGCGTAATATTTGGATTTAAGCTAGTAAAATGAAGGTTTTTAACGCGCATCTGATGCTGTAGCATCAAAACAACTTTCATTAAACCTGCAATTCCCGCGCTCGCTTCTAAATGACCAAGCTGAGTCTTGACTGCGCCTAAATACAAAGTCTGATCTTGCGAGCGCTGACGTCCATATACCTTCTCAATAGCGCTCACTTCTATGGGATCACCCAAAGATGTCCCGGTACCATGGGTTTCAATAAAACTGACATCACTTGCAGCAACACCTGCTTGCACTAATGCTGCTTGCATAACTTTTTCTTGACTGGGGCCATGTGGCACGGTCAAACCACTGCTCGCTCCATCTTGATTAATAGCACTACCTTTAATCACCGCTAAAATAGAGTCGCCGTCACGTACTGCATCACCCAAGCGCTTTAATAATACGATCCCACACCCTTCACTACGGGCATAACCATTTGCTGCAGCATCAAACGTTTTGCATTGCCCATCAACCGATAACATACCACTGTTATACAACATCAACATCATACGAGGATCAAGCATCAAATGAACGCCACCAGCAAGCACCATATCAGCCTCACCCAAACGCAAACTTTGACACGCCAAATGGATACTCACCAATGAAGACGAACAGGCCGTATCCACCGTCATCGATGGACCTTCAAATCCGTAATAGTAAGAAATTCGGCCTGCCGCCATAGCATTAGCA
>JAUYSP010000013.1 GCA_030696305.1 Legionellaceae bacterium
CGCGGCTTGTCCGCGGGATCCAGTTCGCTCTAGGGCTGTGCAATAGAATTGTGTATTGAGCAATATCTCTGGATCCCGCGGACAAGCCGCGGGACGTAGGCCTTCGCTAAATATAATTAGGAATTTAAAATGACCAGAAAATTAAACGTAGCCATTGTTGGTGTAACGGGTGCAGTGGGTGAAACCATGTTAACAGTATTAGAAGAGCGTAATTTTCCTATTGAAAATTTATTCCCGTTAGCCAGTGAGCGTTCTGTTGGTAAAACGATCAAATTTAAAAAAAATGAGTTAGATGTTCTTGATCTAGCAACGTTTGATTTTCGAGATGTGGATATTGCTTTATTTTCTGCTGGTGGAGCTGTATCGAAGGAATACGCACCACTCGCTGCTGCTGAAGGATGTGTGGTGATTGATAACACATCTTGTTTTCGTTATGAAGCAGATATTCCATTAGTGGTGCCTGAAGTCAATCCAGAACGTATTGCTGATTATACTCATCGTAACATCATTGCTAATCCGAATTGTTCAACCATTCAAATGGTTGTCGCGTTAAAACCGTTACATGACGCAGTGGGGATCAGTCGAATTAATGTGGCTACTTACCAATCAGTTTCTGGTACAGGTAAAAAAGCAATTCGGGAATTAATTGAACAAATGGGTGAGTTACTCAATGGTCGCCCAGTGAAATCAACAATTTATCCACAACAGATAGCATTTAATGTGCTCCCGCATATTGATGAATTTCAAGATAATGGCTATACCAAAGAAGAAATGAAAATGGTATGGGAAACACAAAAAATATTTGAAGATGATAGCATTTTAGTGAATCCAACAGCGGTTCGTGTTCCCGTGCTTTATGGGCATTCCGAAGCGATCCATGTAGAATTTAAAGCACCCATTAGTGTGGAAAAAGCGCGGAAATTATTAAAGAAAGCGCCTGGTGTGCAACTGATTGATGATCCAAAAAAATCGAAGTACCCAACTGTGATTCAACATGCTACTGGTCATGATGACGTGTTTGTTGGTCGTATTCGCCAAGATATCTCTCATCCTTGTGGATTAGATATGTGGGTTGTGGCGGATAATGTTCGTAAAGGCGCAGCGACTAATGCGGTTCAGATCGCTGAAATTTTGCAACGTGATTATTTATAATACATATAATATACTATACATATGACTAAACGAATGGTAAAAACCGGCTCAGGGCTGGGAAGTATTGTTTGGGTTTTGCCTAATCCAGTATGGAACACATTGGTTTTGGCAACGCGCGCGGTTACTCAGATTTATACTATATGCAATACCAGTAACACGCCAGTTACGATTGCCACGGTTGATTTAGTTCAAGGAGATGACAGTCGATTAAATATTATTGGTGGCACGTGTTCTGCTGGTATGACACTTGCGCCCAATACCACTGCAACGGTAGAAATTGAAGCGTGCCCACGCGCACTGGGTACGATTAAACAAGTTTTATGTATTAATCATTCGGGTAGCAATTCGCCATTATGGATTGATATTATTTTTGCAGTTGTTCGTCAATCTGTAGTTAGAAAAGCAAGCTCCATGTTAGTTGATGAGACAAGCACAATGGAACGTCAAAGACGTTTGAATGAGCAGGATGGGCATCGTCGTTTAGCGCGGGTAAATGCACGTGAACATAGTAACGAACAGACTCAACAAATAGCACCAGAAGGTGAATTACAAAATAATATTTTGCAAAATCCATGGTTAAATAGTCAACGATTTGACGGTGTAGATCCTAATTTAAACCCTGAGCCACCGTTAAATACCGAAGCTCGTAGAGAGTTTGATAATGAACGACGAGAGCAGGAGATGGAAAAGCAGTTGCGATTAGGTAATATGCCCAAATTCTCAACAACTCCAAAACCGCAAGGCTATTAATGGGGGTGATTCGTGACCATAGCCAATGACATTATCAGTTGTCGCGTACCGGATTTAGATTATTATTTACGCGAAGGCGATTCATTAGATGATATTGATGAGTACGGCTTTACGCCTTTGATTGAGTCAGCCATTACTCGCCAGATTCATATTGCCAAATTACTCATTAATCGTGGTGTTAATATTAATAAGCCAGATGTAACCGGACGAACGGCTTTACATTGGGCTGTTGATAATGCTGATATTGAATTAATTCGATTGTTGTTAATCAACGGTGCTAACCCGAACGCCTATACTCGTGCTGGTCTATCAGTTTTGGTTTATCCAATTTTACGCTCACAGAATGAAATCAAACATTTATTATATCAATATCATGCGAAATTAGATTTTGCTTTGGATTTTATCTATGCCAAATTATTGGGCCATCGTTTTGAATTAAAGGGCGATGTAGATATTGTTAATGCTGAGGGTGAATTCATTGAATTAGATTATGAAGGGTTCATTTTAGAGTTCACCGTTGCTGTGGTAAAAGATTCCTTACGTCGTTTTACTAGTAGTTATTCGACGAGACATTTTCGTAATCAATTTCCTTATTTACACACTATCATGGATGCATTCGCTGTGGCCGATGAGTTGCTTCAATTACAACATCATGTCACCTTCACGGATTTACATCACAAGCGTTTAATGCAGTTGAGTCAAGCGCCAATGTTGATCTTACCCGCAGCCAGTCAGGGGCATGCCATGTGTTTTATTCGTTATCAACAATGGTGGGCAAAAATTGATCGTGGAGAAAATAGTTTGCATGAGGGAAGTGTGAATATTTATCGTATCACCCGCCCAGAGACGTTGACTGTGAATTTTTTACAAGAATTTTTATATAAAAAACAACCGCGACGTTATTTTCATGCGGCAATTAACCAGCAATTAGGATTAATGCCTGTTCTACAAATGCCGATTAGTTCTCAAATTGTAGGTAATTGCTCTTGGGCCAACGTACAAGCAGTTATTCCGGTAGCTTATGCACTACAACAATTAACCACTATCGATTCGTTTTCCAGTGATGAAGCGTTAACATTATATAAAACTTGGGTAGAATGGGATAAAGATCGTGCTTTAGATGAGTGTATTCAACGATTTTATGTTGCAACCCCATCTAGAAAGGCTAGTTTTGCAGCGATGTTGGGGGCTGTTTTATTTCAAGTTTGCGATGATCGAAATAGTTTGCATGTGGCGCGAGCCGAAAAGATTTTGACGATTTTGACGCTACCTGAGTGTTACTATATTCTACAGAGCTATTTAGATATTTATTGTATTAAACGTTTAACTCGCAAGGGTAATAATTTATTGAAATTATTGGATGATTGTGGTGTTAATCCTAATATTGGCATCAATCCGATTGCTACGGGCTTGGATGACGCCTTGCCGGATTTAACTTAATTAGAATCGAATTTTGTTCGCAGTATGCAGTAACCTACGATTTGCGAAGCCACTGGGTTGCTTCGTCGCTACGCTTCTCGCAATGACGTTTTCAAAGTTGTTCCTATCAAGATAAAATTTATAAAAAAACCGCTTTTGTCAAAAACAAAAGCGGTTCGGTATGTTATGGCTTTAGAAAAACCATTTTGATGAGGTATAGTTAGACGTTTTCTGCAGCAGCACCCATACCCATACCCATACTCATCATGCCGCCGTGGACTAGCTCGTCATTATCACTTTCTGTGCCAACAACTGCATCAGCTGAGCGACGAGCAGTTTCATCTGGTGTAGCTGGAACAAACAGACTTAAATGATTTGGGCGACGTATATGACCACCAGTTGAACTGAAAGACGCAGCCAATAGTGCAGTTGAGGTAGCTGCAACGGCAATTGCTGCTCCAAAAACTAGGTTAAACATAAACGGTGTTAAACCTGCAACGATAGTAGCGATTGCAGCAGGAACGCCTACGTTTGAAGTCAAAGCAAAAATAACTAACGCAGCAGCAATTGCTAATAAAGCCATTGCAAGTTTAAACTGCCAGCTTTTGAATGCTTCGCTGTTATATACGCTGATTAAGAAGTTAGCGCTTAATTTACCTGCGTTGTTGAATTTGGTTACGATATTAGTAGATTTTTCGATTTCGTATTCTTCAATTTTTCGATTATATTTTTTTGCATAAGAACGTTCAGCTGCAATTTCTTGCTCTGATGTTTTTTTCTTAAACAAGTTTAATTTTAGTCCACTCATTTTTATCTCCAGTTGGTTTTAAATTTTCAAGTCGTATTGTAAATATATTTACTACAAAGGTCAATATTTCGTCATTTTTTTTAAAAATAATCAAAATAGTTTGTTTTAGGAAAGAGTTTATTAGGGAACACATTAAATATAATTCTAGGAAAGAGGGTCTGTAAGCAGAAACCATACAATTTTAAACCATTTCTAATTTTGCGCGAATTCTAAACGATCTTAAATTACAATGCAATAGATGATGTAGCTATTTACTTTTTTAATTGTTTAGCGTCGTTTTCTAAATTAACGATAACGGGACTTGAAAAACTGTAGATTTTAGCAGCTTTGGTGTAATCAACGCCGTGTATTTTTTCTGAATCTTGAGGAAAGTATTTTCTTTTTTTGTCGTAATAGACCTGGGTTTTACACAGTGTTTTTTCGAGCTTACCAAATGTTAAAAACAACGCTCTTCTTTCGTTATTGCTGACATTATCGTTAGAGTAATGGGGTGTATATGAGCTAAAAATCATAACATCGCCTGGCTCGCACTCGATGGGTACCCAATGCAATGAATTGACTACGGTTTTGGAAAGAGCGTGGTTATGGGTGTTTTGTTCTAGCATTTTCTGTGTAAATCCCTCGCCTTTTTTTACAAAATACAAACAACCATTTGTTATGGTGGTTTGGTCAATAGCTACGAGTAGCGTAATGGCATCGTAATCGATATCAAAGAATGCAGGAGCATCTTGATGGGCGGTGTAACCTTTGGCGCCAGGAGCTTTTAAGTTTAATTTTTCTTTAAAAAACAAAACAGGCTCTCCAAATAAATCGGAGAGTAAGCTTAAAAGTAGGTTGTTCGTTACCAATTGTTTCAATTCAGGATGATATTCAACAAAATTTTCTATCCGAGAAAGAACGGTTTTATTGTTTTGTAATAATTCATAATATTTTAACCATTTCCCAACAACAGCAGGCCAGTTGACTATTTCTTTTGCCCATTTATCGAGATTTAAGCGTTCCTGTTTTAGAAAAAAGCCTTTTATTACGATATATCCATTGGTTCGGTATTCATATCGCAAACTATCAAGTTGTTTCTTACTGAGCTTTTTCATTAGCCACTCACTGTATGAAGTAACTTTGCGACAACTAGTGATTTATTCCGGACCCAATAGTATAGAATTGATTGCTTCTTGAATCCTTTAAAAAAGGAGTGACCCACGATGTTTTACATTGTAACCGGTGTGTTTGGGGATCCTTCCAATGATAACTCACCCAGCCACCGCCTTGTTTTGCTTTAGTAACTATTTTGCCAGCACTGTCTTGTGCATCTGAGATACGCGTTAGATCTTTACCAATAAAATCTGGTCTCCCACCATTTGCCAACGAATAGATTTTATTATCAATGACAAAAATATACAGATTGTCATGAATAAAACGGGAGGTCATGAATTCTTTGCTAGCTTGTTGGATACCATTTCTTTTAACATAAGCCTTAGCTTGATGAACAAATCGTTTTATTTGGATTTTTTGCATATAGGTTAAGGCTGTTGCATCACAAGTAGTTAACGCTGTGGCCATAGTGATGTCTGAAATAATCCAAGCGAAAATAAAAGCGGTTATTTTATTTAAACAAGCGGGTCTCATGTTTGTTCCTCAGCGAAACGATAGTTAAGTATTTTAACTATAGACTAATTATTTAAAGATAACTATCAAGCTAAAAGTCCTGTCCCTTCCCACTGCTTTAAAGGTGATTTTTCTGGGGCAACCATGGCATCGACAGGTAAATAAAATGTTTGTTCTAATAAGAATTGCCCACTTAATGCCGCATGAGACACATGATCAGTAAAGACTAACCAGGTGCTATGAGCTGGGAAGTCGATACGTTGCTTGGTCAATGTTTCTTGGTAATGATCATTCAGTTTCATAGTATCGTGCATATGTAACATATAATGATCATAAGCAGATCGTTTGGTTTTAGTTGCTTTAATGAAATGAAGTAAGTTGGCTCGGGTGTTACTGTAGCGTGGTAATTGCTTGGAAAATGTATTCAGAACTTGAGAAAAAGACTCTCCGACATGCCAAACGCGAGGTTCGCCATATGGATTTATATTACAAAATAATCGGAAAATACGTAAGCCATTAACGGGTGTTGAAGGAAAGGCGTCCACATGAATGCGTGTATCATCTTTGCGTTTCGAGGTTACTCGTCCGTCAATTTGAGCGGGACGATAACTTGTTCTACCCCAAATTAAATGGTCTTTGTATTGCGGTAACAATGTATGCACAAGGTTTTGTGAAAACATTGCGTAACGATGGGTTAGTTGCTGGATTAAGGGGGCAAAGGCATTTTGTTTAGTGACGCCTGCCAGGGTGTGTTTAGAATAGTTATAACTGATATTTTTACGTTTTGTATCTAAGACGGATTCTGATAATAATACTTTTTCATTGTCCTGGGGTATGAAGCTATAGTTGGGTAGATAAATAATTTTTCCGGATTCTAATGCCTCGATGGCTTCGTGTTTATTAGCTTGATCAATTTTGTTTATTGTTGACCCTTCTAGCGTATACAACTGTGGATTCATTATCTATCCATGAAGTTTTACATAAAATACCATCGTAACAAATTTTTTGAAAATTTGCATGTGACGAAAGATAGCGCTACTCTATTTCTTTGGAATTTGTAATAAGGATGATTTTACATGCGACTTATGATGGCTTGTTTATTATGCTGTTCTTCTGCACTCTCTCTAGCAACTACCTCAGGAATGGCTGAATCGCTACACCTAGATTGGCTTGATAATACTATTCCCGCGCAAGACGATTTTTATATGTTTGCCAATGGCGGATGGAAAAAAAATAATCCAATTCCATCAGAGTATGCGAGTTGGGGATGTTTTTCTGCATTGGAACAGCAAAATAACATCGCAATTCATAAAATGTTAATGCAAGCGGCTGCTGAAAAAAACACTATTCCAAACAGTATTGAACAACAAGTTGGCGACTTTTATTTTAGCGGGATGGACGAAGCCAGCATTAATAAATTGGGCATTACCCCACTTAAGCCCGAATTCGATAAAATTGATGCGATTGATAATTTAACTGATTTACAAGAAGCGGTTGCTCATCTGCACAAGCTAGGAATTGGCGTTATTTTTGGTTTTGGTAGCATGCAAGATTTTACTGATAGTACGCAAATGATCGCTGCTGTATCTCAGGGTGGTTTAAGTTTGCCTGATAGAGATTATTATTTAAAACAAGACGTAAAATTTAAAAAAATTCGGGAAGAATTTTTGCAGCATATGACAAAAATGTTTACCTTAATGGGGGATGGGCCTGCGTTTGGTGCTGCTGAAGCCAAAGCGGTTATGCAGATTGAAACCACACTTGCTGAAGCATCCATGAGTCAAATTGCTATGCGAGATCCTCGGGCTGTTTATCATATCATGTCCTTAGATCAACTCCAGAAATTAACGCCTAATTTTGTGTGGTCAACCTATTTTAAAGAGATGGGGCAATCTACTTTAACCCAAGTAAATATGGGCATGCCAGAATTTATGAAAGCGGTTAATCAAGCATTGAAAGATATTTCGATTGCAGACTGGAAAACGTATTTACGATGGCATTTATTAAGTGAGGCATCGCCTTATTTGTCTAAACGATTTGCCGAACAAAATTTCCACATGGTTTCTGTATTAACTGGTATTGAAACTTTACCGCCCCGCTGGAAACAGGTTATTTCAACTGAAAATGGTATTTTAGGTTTTGCAGTAGGTGAATTATATGTAAAAAAATATTTTTCTCCGCAAACAAAAAAAGAAGTAATGGATATGATAGCTAACATTCGTAATGTCTTACGAAAAGATTTATCTACATTGAGTTGGATGACGCCCGCTACACGACAGGCAGCGGTGATTAAATTAAATCGGATGGAGGAGCGTGTTGGATATCCAGATAAATGGCGTGATTACTCGTCTTTAAAGATTGACCGAGGTCCTTATATTTTAAATATATTAAGGGGGAGTTCTTTTTTAGTGGCTCGAGATTTGAATAAAATTGGCAAGCCAATTGATCGAACTGAATGGGAAATGACACCGCAAACAGTTAATGCCTATTACAGTCCATCCATGAATAGTATTAATTTGCCTATGGGAATTCTGCAGCCCCCTTATTTTGATCCAAAAGCTCCAGCTTCAGTAAATTATGGCGCTATAGGTGTTGTTATTGGTCACGAAATCACGCATGGTTTTGATGATCAAGGTGCTCAATTTGATGAAAAAGGCAATTTACATAATTGGTGGACACCAGTGGATTTGAAAAAATTCCAAATGGCTACTCAGTGCGTTGTAAATCAATTTTCACAATACAAAGTAAATGATGATGTCTCGCTACAAGGAAAATTGGTGGTCGGCGAGGCTACAGCTGATTTAGGCGGTTTAATTTTAGCTTATCGTGCCTATCATGCATCTGATGAATACAAACAAGCTCAATCAATAGAAGGGTATACGCCTGATCAGCAGTTTTTTGTGAGTTTTGCTCATGTTTGGGCAAACAATATTCGTCCACAGCAGGCTCTTAATTTAGTAATGACTGATCCCCATCCGCCTGCACGGTATAGAGTGAATGGTACGCTAGCAAATGTGCCGCAATTTCAATCTGTCTTTAATGTACCTGAAGGCAGTGAAATGATTAATAAGAATAGATGTGTCATTTGGTAAGGAGTCTTTATTGAGTAGCCCGCAAGCAGTAATACTGTTTGAGGGCTACTGCCGGGCTGCATATACTAGGGCCTATATTTGTCATTGCTCACTTTAAATACTTTAAAAGAATAGCATTAACCTGTTCCGGTGATGCTTGTCCCCTCGTTTCTTTCATGATTTGGCCAACGAAAAAGGAAAGGAGTTTTTCTTTACCGGCGCGATATTCACTAACTTGCTGTGGATTTTTTTCGATGATGGTGCTAACAAGCGCTTCGAGTTGCGCATTATCAGCCATCGATTCATAGCCCTCTTGGGCAATAATCGCATCTACGTCGCCGTCACTGATGATTAGCTTTGCAAAAATCTGTTTGGCTATTTTTGTTGAAATAGTATTGTCTGCCACGCGATCTAATAAACACGCTAAACGATCGGCTGCAACAGGAGGGCTGTCAAAGGTCCTATTATGTTCATTCAATGCAGCGCAATAGGATCCTTTCAACCAATTTACAATGGATTTAGCTGAAGCGTGAGATTGTTTTTTTACTGCATCATAAAAATGAATATGCTCTGGAGAAGATAAAAGAAATTCAACATCATCTTCTACGAAACTATCTTCGCCTAACAAACGGGCTTTGATTGTTGCTGGTAAGGGAGGCATGCTATTTTTGATTGTATTTAATTCTTCTGCAGATAGTTTGATAGGTAATAAATCAGGATCAGTAAAATAGCGATAGTCATTTTCATTTTCTTTATCGCGCATTGGCTGAGTTGTGTTCGTATCGGGGCAATATAACCTTGTTTGCTGAATTATTTGTTCACCCGCTTCTAAAATATCTTGATGACGTTGTGTTTCAAAAGCAATGGCCTTCTCGATAAAGCGAAATGAATTTAGGTTTTTTAATTCCGTTCGTGTGCCTAACTTAGAATCTCCTTGTTTTTTAATCGACAAATTGACATCGCATCGAAAGGACCCTTCTTGCATGTTGCCATCACAGACATGCAGAAAACGTAATAACTGATGTAACGTTTTTAAATACTGAATTGCTTCTTCGGCCGATGATAAACAAGGGGTTGTGACAATTTCTAACAAGGGGGTGCCCGCCCGGTTTAAATCAATACCAGTAAATTTAGCCTGCATGTCATGCATGGATTTACCAGCATCCTCTTCCAAATGTGCGCGCTCAATAATAATCCGTTTAGTACCATTTGTTTTACATGGAATATCAATATAACCATGACTCACAATAGGGCGACGAAATTGACTAATTTGATATCCTTTAGGTAAATCAGGATAGAAGTAATTTTTACGTTCAAAATACGATAAGTCATTAATTTCAGCGTGAATGGCTAATCCTAATTGAATAGCGAGTTGAACCGCTTTGTGATTCAGTGTAGGTAGTGTGCCAGGAAATCCTGCGTCAATAAAATTAGTTTGTGAATTAGCTGACGCACCGTATTGGGTACTGGCAGTTGAGAATAATTTGGATTTGGTTGTTAGTTGGGCATGTACTTCAAGGCCAATTACTGTTTCCCATGTCATTTGGAGTCTCCTAATGTAGGTATTGCTTTATGCCAATTCGTACATTGTTGATAAAAGTGTGCAAGTTGTAATAAACGAGCTTCACTAAAATAATTGCCAATTAATTGCATGCCCATTGGTAAGTCTTGATTAAACCCAATCGGGATTGACATGGCGGGAACTCCTGCCAGATTGACAGCAACTGTAAACATATCAGCCAATTGATATTGTGGTGAGTCACAATCAGTTTCACCTAGTTTGAAGGCGGATGAGAGTGTTGTGGGGCCTAAAATAATATCGACTTTAGATAATGCTTCTTGAAGTTCATTTGCAATAAGCTGCCTGACTTTTTGAGCATGCAGGTAATAATCATCAAATTTTTCCGATGACAGCACATAAGTTCCTGTGAGAATTCGTCGTTTGACTTGCATACCAAATCCTTCGCTACGAGAACGGGCGATTAATTCTTTAATACTCTGCGCATGTTCAGCCTGATATCCAAAGCGTATGCCATCAAATCGAGCCAAATTAGAAGATGCCTCGGCTGTTGCAATGACGTTATAACAGGGCATCCAATACGACATTAATGTTAAATCAATTTCTACAATTTCTGCCCCAGCTTCTTCAAATAACTTTATGGCTTCTCTCAATGCTTTTTGGATGTTTTTATCGACATGGGCACTAAAAAAACTACTAGGTAACCCGATTCGTAAAGGGGTAATCGGTTTGTTTAAACCATCGATAAATTTAGGTGCTGCTTGATTAATTGAGGTAGAGTCCTTCTCATCAAATCCAACAATAGCTTGTAAGGTTAAGGCAATATCTTCGGCGCTAGGTGCTAAAATTCCAGCTTGATCAAGACTGGATGCATAAGCTACTTGACCAAATCGAGAGACCAGGCCATACGTGGGTTTTAACCCACTGATTCCAGAAAAGGCAGCGGGTTGTCTAATGGAGCCACCTGTGTCAGTGCCGGTCGCAAAGGGTACAAGGCGAGCAGCGACTGCTGCAGCCGAACCTCCCGACGAGCCGCCAGCTACATGTGCTTGGTTCCATGGATTTTTTACCGGGCCAAAATAGCTGGTTTCATTGGTTGCACCCATGGCAAATTCATCCATATTTGTTTTGCCGAGCATGATACTGCCGTGGTCAGCTAATTTTTTAACTACCGTTGCGTCATAGGGAGCTACAAAATTAGCCAACATTTTAGACGCACATGTTGTCGGCATTATTTTAGTACAAAAATTATCTTTATGAGCCATCGGGATGCCCGTAAATAAGGGTGCATTTCCTTTTTTTAGTAGCACATCAGCTTGTTTAGCCATGGTTTTAGCGTATTTTTCATCAATAGAAATGAATGCATTGAGTGATTGAGCTTGTTGAATGCGACTTAAATAGTGCTCGACTAACTCTACACTGGATAGCTGCCTAGATTGTAGGGCTTGTATCAAACTGCGAATGGATTGAGTATGCATGAATTATTTACCCCGAATAACGCTAGGTACAAGATAATGGCCGTCAACAAAATGAGGGGCGATTTCAGCGAGGGCTTCGACATAATTTTCATCAACTACGTTATCAACACGTAAAATTTGATGTGAATTGACAGGATGAACAAGCGGTTTTGTGTTTTTGACATCAACTTGGTGTAGTATCTCAATTTGATTTAGAATGAGATTCATTTCATGTAATAATGTTTTTGCATTGGAAGGATCGATATAAGCTTGCTCGGCAGTTCTCTCTAACTGAGAAAGTGTGATGGTCATAATTAGCCTCTCGCAAAAAGATCAAATTCTACAATAGAATAGTATTTAAGCGAGGCTTTTTGGATAATTATTTTCATGTCTCAAGAAATTACAAAAAAATAAGGCGCATATGCTTAAACGAAAAAACAAATTATCGCCGGTTGATAGGCGCATTTATCGCTATTGGCAGGCATTGTATTTATCTTTATATTCTCCTAAATTGTATGTTGATGTGGCAAAACGTTGGAAAGGATTCGGAATCTTCTATTGCATGCTATTACTATCCGTGGCGATAATTCCCTTTGCAATCAAATCCATTGTCCAATTTAATCAATATAGTTATACAGATTTTATAGAGCCCATTTCTAAAATACCAAAACTTCATGTTCTGAATGGACACGTAGTATTTGAGGGAAAACAACCTTATTTCATTACAAATAAAGAAGGGAAGGTGCTAGTCATAGTCGATACAACAGGGAAGATAACCCGTATCAATGATAAATACCCTGATTTAATCATGTTGATTACAAAGGATGCGTATAATTTCAGATCGCCCAGGTTGCCTTTTTTGAAAAAGGAGGTTGCACTCGACGAACGGTTTTTCTCACCTAATCAAATAGAAACTTATTCTTTCAAAGAAGTAAAAGATGGTATTTTTGATACGAACTTATGGATTAAAGACAGTGATTTGGTGTTTGTAAAAAATGGATTTTTGACCGTCATTTACCCCTTTTTATTGTTTTCTTTGTTTGGACTTTTGTCTACTTTTTTAATTGTATTTGCTATGATGGGGCAAGTGGCTTCATATACTATTTTTAAATATAAACTTAAATTTAAAGTAGCTTGTCGAATTACAATTGTTTCATCCACAGCGAGTGTGTGTTTGTTTTTGTGTTTAAAGGCTGCGGCATTAAACTCCTTTTGGATGAATACATTCTGTCTTATTTTAATTTCAGGGTATTTTAGTTTTGCAGTTTTGTCGGTCAAACGAGAAAGTAGGTATTTAGTGCACTCGTAATTTTGTACCATGACGAGCTTTATGAGTTGTAATTAATGGAAGAGAAAATAAAAGGAGTGGGGGTATGTTTACATTTATCAGTGTGGTTGCCATTTTTAGTGGTGCCTTTTTATTACTTGCTAAACAGGCCTCTATCCTAATTTGGACCATTAGTTTTGCGATTTTAACGGCGCTGGTTAGTTTGTATGGGTCTGGGCATTTTGCTATGCAATTAGCTACCTGGATTGTCTTTTTAATTCTCGCATTAAGTTCTATCAAACCATTGAGACGCCTAGTGTTGTCCCGGCCTATTTTTACAATAGCAAGTAAAGCTATGCCAGACATGTCATTAACTGAGCGTGAGGCACTGGAAGCAGGTACCGTCAGTTGGGAAGGTGACTTATTTAGTGGGTCCCCAGATTTTTCGATACTGCTCGATTTTCCGGCAGTTACATTGACTGCCGAAGAGCAAGCATTTTTGGATGGACCGGTAAATACGCTCTGTCGCATGCTAAATGATTGGGATATCACCCAAAATCGTGTTGATTTACCTCCAGAAGTTTGGACTTTTATTAAAGAAAATAAATTTTTAGGGATGATTATTCCTAAACAATATGGGGGGCTTGAATTTTCAGCCACCGCTCAAATGTCAGTTTTAGTTAAATTATATAGCTGTAGTATCACCGCCGCGACGACTGTTTCTGTTCCTAATTCGTTAGGACCTGCTGAATTATTGTTGAAATATGGTACGGAGGAGCAAAAAAATCACTATTTACCTCGATTGGCCATTGGTGAAGATATCCCCTGCTTTGCATTGACCGGACCGAATGCAGGGTCTGATGCGGCTTCAATTCCCGATAGCGGTTTTGTCTGTCGCAGAACAGTCAATGGTGAGGAGATATTGGGAATGAGTATCACGTGGGATAAGCGTTATATTACATTGTCTCCTGTTGCCACCGTAATTGGCTTGGCATTTCGTTTATTTGATCCAGAAAATTTATTAGGAAAGGGTGAGGATATTGGTATTTGTTGTGCCCTTATTCCAGCTGAAACAGTTGGCGTTATTAAAGGGCGTCGTCATTTTCCATTAAATGTTGCGTTTATGAACGGACCGACACAAGGAAATAATGTGTTCGTCCCCATTGATTGTTTAATTGGTGGCGCTGAAATGGCTGGTCATGGTTGGCGGATGTTGATGGAGTGCCTCAGTGTAGGACGCGCTATTTCATTACCATCAAGCGCATCGGGTGCTTCCCAGGCCGCTGCATTAGCTACAGGTGCATATGCGAGAATTCGTAAACAATTTCATCAACCCATCGCTAAATTTGAAGGCATTGAAGAACCCTTAGCTCGCATTGCAGGAAATACATATATTATCGATGCGGTATTGACCATGACAGTAGCGGCTATTGATAACGGTGCAAAACCACCAGTTGCAGGTGCAATTGTCAAATACCATACAACCGAGCGTTCTAGACATTTAGCTTGTGATGCGATGGATATTCATGGTGGAAAGGGGATTTGCTTAGGTCCCAATAATTATTTAGCTCGCGGATTTCAAAGTTGTCCGATTAGTATTACTGTGGAAGGTGCTAATATTTTATCCCGAAATTTGATTATATTTGGTCAAGGAGCAATTCGATGTCATCCTTATGTGTTTCCTGAAATGGAGAGTATTCGCAATAATAATTTACGTGATTTTGATACTATATTTTGGGGGCATTTTGAATTTACGTTAAGTAATTTAGTTAAGACACTTGCTTTTGGATTAACTGGGGCGCGCTGGGTCAGTGCACCCAAAGGGCCAATGTCGCGTTATTTTCAGCTTATTGCTTTATATAGCACGAATTTAGCATTTATATCTGATTTATCCATGTTTATTTTGGGTGGTCAGCTAAAACGTAAAGAAACCATATCGGCTCGTCTAGGAGATATTTTAAGTAGTCTTTATTTAATTTCGGCCGTTTTGAAACGCTATCATAATGATGGTGAGCCTAAAGAGGATTGGCCATTAATTCGTTGGTGTAGCGAACAATTATTTCATGAGTGTGAAACTGCATTACATGGTGTGATTTTAAATTTCCCAGTTCGTTGGATGCGAGGTGTGTTGCGATGTATTTTATTACCTTATGGTTTGAGAAGAAAAAAACCATCCGATCAGTTGGGTCGTGACGTAGCACATATTTTAACGACTCCTTCTGAAACGCGCACTCGTTTATCTCGCTTAGCGTTCTATGAAGATATTGCTAATTCACCAATAGGTCGAGTTGAAGCCGCATTTCAAAAAATTTGTGCTGCTGAAGCGCTTGAGAAAAAAGTAATGCATGCAGCCAAAGAAGGAAAATTGAAAGCGTTAACCTTACTTAAACAAATTGAAGAGGCAAAAGTTTTAAATCTATTGAGTCCTCAAGAAATTGAACAGTTATACGAGGCTGAATTAGCCAGACAGTATGTGATCGCTGTTGATGATTTTAGTTCTGAAGAATTACAAAGGTAAGTTCCAGACAGGTCTTTGCGCTTTAGCCATTACCTACTTCTCGCGGTTATACTCCCGTTGTTGCAGATTCTGCAACAACGCCTGCTAGACTACGGGATTCATCGCTATTATGGTTTGATCATAGTTGGGGTTATTATCAGCATCATGTCCATTTAACTGAGCAGGGGAGCTGCTACGATGAATCAACGCGTTACTTCTATTTGATGGCTTCGATGGTTGGTCTCTAAAAAATAAAAATCCTGCACCAATCGCCAATCCATAACCAATAGAAAAACAGCTAACCACTTGCAATGTCACAAGGGATCCAGCACTAGTCCCTAATATAATTGCAATTGCTTGAGGGCAGCCAAATGCAAGTCCTAACGCGACAACGCCCGCAATAAGCAAAATTACGCCACTAATAGCTAAAGATCCTGTGTAGGGGTTGGATAGAATGTTCATAATAAATGAACTAGAAGTAGGACATTTCCTTTTTGTGTATTGACGTAGTTTTGGAATAATAATGTCCTCAGGTACTTTTGTTGAGGAAGAAAACTGTACTTTTTTAGTAGGGCTTTCGGAACCGCAGCGTAGGGATGAGAGGTTATCTGAAGGATTAAGGGATTTTCTAAGCGTAATCTCTGGCGAAGAGGAAGTGGAGGAGCCATAAGAACTTTGTCTCTTAAGAACCGGTTTATTTGGCCCTGATGGTGATGGCGGGGGTGCGGCAGGGCAGTGACGCTCAATTTGATTGGTTTCTGAGTCGTCTATAGGTAATTGTAGGTTAAGCCCGATGAAGGATAAGGCCGAATCATATGAGTGAGCAGATAATTCCGTAGGGTCCGTTAGAGCAGATATAGATGATCCTAGTGAAGCTGATGCAGACAAAGATGATTCATGTGAAGTTGAATTTGATAATGAGCGAAGGATTTGTTCATTTTTGCAATCTCCCATATACAACTCCTTTTAACATAACAAGCCTATTAGATATCTTTACCATCCTATATCGATCTTTTTATCTAAGTCAAGTGGTTTGTATATTAGTCAATTTGGTTTAATGATATAAGTTATAACGTTGTTGTAAGATTGTCTTGTAAGGAAATGCTGTTTGGTGGAAATTCATCTGTATTAGGTGTGGGATACTGCTATTTGTCCGCAGGATCCAGCGGTATTGCTCAATACAACATTCTATTACACACCTATAGATAGAACTGGATCCTGCGGACAAGCCGCAGGAAGTCGGAATCTGAATTGACAACAGAATCTAAGCTATTTCTTCTATTTGTTTTGCCTTCTTGGGCTTATCTGGCATTGCAAAATTTAATTCAAGGACCGCACTATCACCTACTCGTTCGAGATTAACGCTGACTTTTTCGCGGTCAATTGGAATGTATTTAGCAATAACATTCATAAGCTCTTCTTGTAATTTAGGCAGATCTTGTATTTTGGGTAAACAATCGGGCGCATTTCTTTGGGAACGCTCATGTGAAATAATAATTTGTAATCGCTCTTTAGCTACAGAGGCAGTGGTATTACGTCTACGTAAATAATTTAAAATACTCATGCTGTAGCATCCTCCTTCTGTTTGCTAAACAAACGTCGTAAAATTCCTTTACGTTCATTATGAATAAAGCGCATAGGTCTAGTTTCACCTAAGAAGCGTGAGACTGCATCTTGATATGCTGCTCCAGCGTCACTATTCTCATCCAGGATCACGGGAGTTCCTGTGTTAGATGCTTTTAACACGGCCTTGGATTCTGGAATAATTCCTATTAAAGGAATTGCAAGTATTTCATTCACATCTTGAACAGATAGCATTTCACCTTGCTCGACACGTTCTGGATTGTAACGTGTAAGCAATAAATGCTCTTGTATCGGAGCTTTGCCTTCAATAGCACGTTTCGTTTTGCTCGCCAAAATACCTAAAATTCTGTCTGAGTCTCTAACCGATGATACTTCAGGGTTAGTAACAACGATAGCATGATCAGCAAAGTGCATCGCCATTAATGCACCTGACTCAATACCAGCAGGAGAATCACAGATAATGTATTCAAACTCTTTAGCTAACTCATTCAGTATAGATTCAACACCTTCCAAAGTAAGTGCTTCTTTATCACGAGTTTGTGAAGCGGGTAAAATATAAAGATCTGGTATGCGCTTGTCTTTAATCAGTGCTTGTCGTAATGAGGCTTCGCCATTGATTACGTTAATAAAATCATAAACAACCCGGCGCTCACATCCCATAATGATATCAAGGTTTCGAAGACCAATGTCGAAATCGATAACCACCGTTTTATGACCTCGCATTGCAAAGCCAACCGATAAAGCAGCAGAAGACGTTGTTTTGCCAACGCCTCCCTTTCCAGAAGTCACTACGATGATGTTAGCCAAGGTGAAATTCTTCCTATTAATACTATTGTTGCTCAGTGTACACGTTCTTGTTATACCATTTCAATAGATATTTTTCATGTTTTGATGTACAATTGCGCATTATTTTTTACCAGGGCTTTTCCTGGAAATTTACGAGGAGTGCGCTATGTCTCTTACAATTAATCAACAAGCCCTGACCTTTGATGATGTGTTGTTAGTGCCGGCGCACTCAAGCATCCTACCCAAAGACGCAATTCTGCAAACTCATTTAACGCGAGAAATCGTGTTAAATATGCCATTAATTTCCGCAGCGATGGATACAGTAACAGAGGCTCGATTAGCGATTGCGATGGCACAAGAGGGTGGGATAGGCATTATCCATAAAAATATGAGCATTTCCGCACAGGCAGCTGAAGTTAGAAAAGTGAAGAAATTTGAAAGTGGCATGGTAAAGGATCCTGTTTTCGTAACGCCTTTGATTACTGTTAAAGAATTATTGGATCTTATGGCAAAACATAACTTTTCAGGCGTTCCAGTAGTCGATGGGGAACGTTTAGTTGGTATTGTGACTAGTCGAGATATTCGATTTGAAACGAATTTATCGCTTCCTGTATCAGCAGTGATGACACCTAAAGAACGCTTAGTCACTGTAAAAGAGGGGGCTAGTCGTGATGAAATTTTTGGGTTGCTACACAAACATCGCATTGAAAAATTATTAGTAGTCAATGATGCCTTTTATTTACGCGGATTAATTACCGTTAAAGACATTCAAAAAGCAAAAAACAATCCGTTTGCATGTAAAGATGATTGTGAGCAATTACGAGTAGGTGCTGCGGTAGGCGTGGGCGAGGGTACAGATGATCGCATTGCAGCATTGGTGGATGCGCGAGTAGATGTGTTAATTGTTGATACTGCTCATGGCCATTCACAAGGTGTTTTAAATCGTGTGAAATGGATTAAAAAGAATTTTCCTGATGTTCAAGTTATTGGTGGTAATATCGCAACGGCAGCGGCGGCGAGGGACTTGGTCGCAGCTGGTGCTGATGCGGTTAAAGTTGGAATTGGCCCTGGGTCTATTTGCACTACGCGTGTAGTTACTGGTGTGGGTGTGCCTCAAATTACAGCCATAGCAAATGTTGCTTCGGGATTGAAAGGCCAAATTCCTATTATCGCTGACGGCGGCATTCGTTTTTCAGGAGATGTGTGTAAAGCGCTTGCGGCCGGTGCTCACACAGTGATGCTTGGTAGTATGTTTGCAGGTACAGAAGAATCTCCCGGTGAAATTGAATTGTACCAAGGTCGAACTTATAAAGGATATCGCGGCATGGGTTCTATTGGAGCAATGGCACAAGCACAAGGATCAAGTGATCGTTATTTTCAAGATGCGGAGCTTGGAGCTGAGAAACTAGTACCGGAAGGTGTTGAGGGTCGTGTACCTTATAAAGGGCCTGTGCATACTATCATTCATCAAATATTGGGTGGATTGCGCTCGTGTATGGGGTATACAGGCTCTAAAACGATTGATGAATTACATGACAAAGCAGAATTTGTCCAAGTCACGAATGCCGGCATTAGAGAATCGCATGTTCATGATGTACGTATTACAAAGCAAGCTCCTAATTATCAAGTAGCCGATAATGGAGGATATTAAAATTAATACACTTAAAAATAAATCAATACTTATTCTTGATTTTGGTTCGCAATACACGCAGTTAATTGCCAGACGTTTACGAGAAATGGGTGTTTATTGTGAAATACATCCTTATCATTTAGAACTTTCTCAGTTTGCGGCACTTAAACCTTGCGGGATTATTCTATCCGGTGGTCCTTCTACTGTAACGGTTGATAAGAATCCACGAGCACCAGAATGGGTTTTTCATGCAAATATTCCTATTTTAGGCATTTGTTATGGTATGCAAACGATGGCTGCACAATTAGGTGGTTTTGTTGCTTCATCAGAAATGCGTGAATTTGGATATGCCGAATTAGTGTTGCAAGGGCAATCTGAATTATTAAATTATATCGATGATCGAGAAAACGAAGCCGGTTTGCGTATATTAGATGTTTGGATGAGTCATGGAGATAAGGTGACCGTTTTGCCGCCTGACTTTGAAGTGATTTGCACAACACGTAATACTTCAATTGCTGGTATGGCTAATAAAGAAAAACATTGGTATGGCGTGCAGTTTCATCCCGAGGTAACTCATACCCCGAAAGGGATGGAAATATTAAAACGATTTGCGTTAGATATTTGTGGAGCGGATACAACGTGGACACCGGCGCATATTATTGATGAAACAATTGAAAAAATTAGACAACAAGTAGGCGATGAGCACGTTTTATTGGGATTATCAGGCGGGGTTGATTCATCTGTTGTTGCGGCTTTATTGCACCGTGCTATTGGCAAGCAATTAGTATGTGTATTTGTTGATACCGGCTTGTTACGCTTAAGCGAAGCAGAACAAGTGAAAGCAATGTTTCAAGAACACATGGGTGTTCATGTCATTTGGGTCAACGCAGCTGATCGATTTTTGCAGGCTCTTAAAGGTATAACCTGTCCTGAGGAAAAACGTAAAATCATTGGCCACACATTTATTGACGTTTTTGATGAAGAAGCACGGCGTATTCCCGATGTAAAATGGTTAGCTCAAGGAACCATTTATTCTGATGTTATTGAATCAGCTGCAACGAATGTGAACGGGATTTCAGAAGTAATTAAATCACATCACAACGTTGGTGGATTACCTGAAACAATGGCGTTGAAATTATTAGAGCCTTTACGCGAACTATTTAAAGATGAAGTGCGTCGAATAGGATTGGAATTAGGTTTACCAAGCACGATGATTCATCGTCATCCCTTTCCTGGTCCAGGTCTGGGCGTTAGAATATTAGGCGAAGTCACTAAAGAGTACGCTGATATTCTTAGACTAGCAGATGCAATTTTCATAGAAGAATTATATGCGGCTGGACTGTACCAAAAAGTAAGCCAAGCGTTTACAGTTTTTTTACCGGTAAAAAGCGTGGGCGTCATGGGCGATGGCCGACAGTACGGCTATGTTATTGCACTTCGTGCGGTGGAGACGATCGACTTTATGACGGCGCATTGGTCTCATCTACCGTGGGATTTCTTAGCTCAAGTATCCAATCGCATCATTAATGAAGTGAAGGGTGTTTCTCGAGTGACTTATGATATTTCTGGTAAACCTCCAGCGACGATTGAGTGGGAATGAGTAATCATTTAACAACTACCTTACAGCAACATATTCATGCGCGTGTCGAGCAGGGATTGCATCGACAACGTCATGTGATCACAGTTGATGATCATATGACTCATTTTAGTAGTAATGATTATTTATCACTGGCTTCTGATCCCCGTATAAAACGTGCTTTTCAGTCCGCTTTTAACTCCTACCCGGTGGGTAGTGGTGGTTCAATGGTGGTTTCTGGTTATCATCCTACGCACCGTGTTTTGGAAAACGCATTTGCTGATGCACTTCAAGTCGATGATTGTCTTTTGTTTTCCTCTGGTTATACCGCTAATTTAAGTGTGATGTGTTTACTAGCACAGGCGAACGCTTCGATATTAATTGATAAAGCAGTCCATGCGTCCATTTACGATGGTCTTAAACTGGCTCAAGCAAAGTATTATCGATATTTGCATCATGATTTAAATGATCTTATAAAAAAAATTCAGACTCTAAATGAACGTCAATCGCTAGAAAATTTGGTGGTTATGACAGAAAGTGTGTTTAGTATGAGTGGGCAATGCAGTCTTCTGGCTGATATAGCCACAATTACTGGTAAACATGGTTCGGCTCTAATTGTCGACGAAGCCCATGCCTTTGGCGTTTTTGGATCAGAAGGTCTTGGTGCGGTGATAGGAGCGGGGCTTACACAGAACGAAGTGCCATTGCGCATTATTCCCTTTGGTAAAGCAATGGGAGGTGTTGGGGCTATTGTTGCAGGCAATGGTGTTTGGATTGATGCGTTATTACAGATGAGGCCAGTGGTTTACTCTACGGCCGTTAGCCCGGCTTATACCCATGGTTTGCTTGAAACTTTGGCAATTATTCGCCAGGCCGATTCTCGTCGCGAAAAGCTTAAAAATTTAATCCAATATTTTCGTAAAGCGATTCAACAATCCCCCTTAAAATGGCGTGATTCGTCTTCACCCATTCAACAACTGCAATTGGGTTGTCCCCATCGTGCGACGAATGCAGCTGCTCGGCTATTAAAACATGATATTGTTTGTTTACCTATGCGCCAACCTACGGTGAATAAAGAAGAAACTGGTTTACGCGTGATATTAAATTACGATCATGAGCCAGAGCAGATTGATTTATTATTTAAGCAATTACACGCATTATGAAGGTTCATATTCAAACATTTGGTTTAGGCCAACCACTCGTGCTGTTTCATGGTTGGGGGTTTGACAGTAACATTTGGTTACCTATTGTCTCTACTTTAACAAAAAAGTCATATCGACTGTATTTAGTGGATCTGCCAGGTTTCGGAGAAACTCCCTTTATGGGATGGGAGGCATTCAAATTAGCGCTTTTATCCGAATTACCACCTCGATTTGCACTGATTGGCTGGTCAATGGGTGGCTTGATGGCGACACGCTTAAGTGCTGAAACGCCTGATCGTGTTACGCACCTAATGAATATTGCTTCCTCGCCCCGGTTTACTCAAGAGGATAACTGGGTAGGCGTCCAGCCGATTGTCTTAAATACCTTTTATAATCAATTTATTAACGATCCGCAGCAAACACGAGTCCATTTTATACGCTCGCAATTGCAAGGCCATGAATTGCCCGTGGGTATTTTTGAAAACCCGCCTACTTTGGTCGGTCTGCAGGCAGGTTTAGACATGCTAGTTAACTGGGATTTGCGGGCATTATTATCATCAATAAAACAGCCGGTATGCTATTTATTTGGTCGGTTAGACACGATTATTCCATACAGGGTGATGCTAGTAATGAAAAATGAATACCCGCATATTACCCAGGTAGTATTTAAAAAATCTGCTCACATACCGTTTTTGTCTCATTCACATGAATTTGTGGAATTACTGGACGAATTTATATCATGAAATCTTATTTTATTATTGGCACAGATACTGATTGTGGCAAAACCTACGTAACGTGTGCATTGACACGTTATTTCCAAGAAAATCATCAAACAGTGATGGCTTTGAAACCGGTTGCTAGTGGTTGTGAGGAACAACAGGGTAAATTGGTGAGTGATGATGCATCCAAATTACAAGCGTGTAATACGAATACGAAATCCATGATATGCCCTTGGCCACTGACCTTACCGGTTTCACCTCATCTGGCAGCAAAAGCAGATGGCATCGAATTATCAGCACGTGAAATTACTCAATTTTGTCAAGATGGCGCTTGGCAGGCATATGATTATCTTTTGGTTGAAGCTGCTGGTGGGCTAATGGTCCCTTTAAACGATCAAGAAACGTGGATTGATGTGTTAAAGCAAAGCCAAATTCCAGTGATTTTAGTAGTCGGCATGCGACTTGGTTGCATTAATCATGCGTTATTAACTATATCTGTTTTGCAGATGCACGACATCTCTTGTGCAGGATGGATCGCGAATTGTTTTCAGCCAGACATGCTTTTTTTAGAAGAAAATATTGCGACTTTAAGCGCAAAAATTCCGGTGCCTTTGTTAGCTGCTGTTAGGGAGGGTACATTGATATTGAGCGACAAGGTACCAAGTGAAAAACAGTTGTGTTAACAACAGCAGCAAGGACAACACGTGCAGCAAGGACAACAAATCCCGATTACTTTAATAGATGACCATGAAGAGGATGGGCTGCATGTAGAGCAGGCATTACGGAGTGTTGAAAAAGAGGCTAAATTCGAGAGTAAATCCGTGCAGTTGAATGGTTTGATCAGTTTAAAAAATTGGTGATCAATTGTAAGGGTTATACTATCCCATTTTGTTTTCATAGTCTCGACGTTAAGAGCAGTAGGCAATGAGGCCAGTCTGCTTGTAATTTCCAGGCGTAGTGGTTTCATAAAATCTAGACACTGGCCTAGAATTTGCTCTTTGCTCATCGAAGGCATGAGGTTTAGTACATTATATTGGTTTTTTTTCTTGTCCTCATCCATATCCTCCATAGCATCCAAAAGATATACACAACGCCCTAAATATTTTCCCAATAAAGCAACAAGCGTTTGCGGTAGGCTTGATATTTGTTTGCCATTTTCTACTGTCATCAGTTCGTAACATTGTTCGGTGGGTTCACAGGCTTCGCTTAATGAATCGACTTGGTGTTGCTCGTTATGGCGATCGCGCTTTTGATAGGCTTGCAACGTGCCTAACAGGTTTAATTCCAGTAGCATTGCCTCTGCTTTTTTCATAATGGGGCGATAAATAAGTGCAATTGATTTGTTTTTAAATTTCGGATCATCCAGCAGATTATCATTAATTTTAACGCCACAAACGTAACTTGAGACAGCAGCTAAAAACTTATGATGGTTTGAAAGCTTATTTTTTTTACCTAGGGTCCCACCTTTAGCACAATTATAACAAGCAAATGCGTGATCACGAGTTTGTCCAGGCTCTGTCAAAAGCCATTCGATTGTGACTACATCATTAACAAGAAAAAAACGATTGAATGCTCCCGCCCCAGAGGCGGAAAGCGCCGCACATAAATTGCAATAAGTGCTGTTGTACAAAGTTTTACATTCAGCAGAAACATGCCCTAAAGCGGGTTTTAATACACCAAACATGATAAGTCCTTTTACTGAAGGTAAGGAGCTAATTTATAGTTTGAGGGAATTGCTGTCAAGATAAGGCTTTTTACCTCCTATGATCTTTAAAGAAATCTAGGGTTGCCGTAGTTAAATCATCTTTATAGACCGTATTATCATCAGTTGATTTGCGACAGACATAGATCATGTTTGCTAGAGAATTATCTGGCTGATGCCAATTGACTGGGATTAAAGCGCAATAGGGGAATACGGCATGAATTGTATTATAGACCTTTCGTCCATAATCCGTTCTAAATAAGGGGTCGTTAATAATGTTAACAACCAATAAGCCGTCAGTTTTAAGATGATCTGCTAGCGCTTTAAAATATTCAATGGTAAGCAAGGAAGCTGGAATGGTTGCCTCATTACTGTAGGCATCTGAGATGATTGCATCGAAATGTTTTTGGGTTTGATTTAAGTATGCTCGGGCATCCTGTCCTATAAAGTGTCCCTTAATACTCGCATTTAGAAAGTAAGTTTCAGCAATTTGTTTTATATCGGGGTCAATATCCACATAGGTGATGTCGTTATCCGCTGTCCCTAATTCTGACAAGGTAAATCCCCCGGCACCGATGACTAGCAGATGTTTATGATGTAATTGTAAGGTGTTAAATAATACATCGTGAATAAACTCGATATAAGGAAATGCACCTTTATTTGTAGTGATTAATGAACTGTTAGAGTGGTTGATTCTTAATATTTTCTCTGTTTTATTGGGTGTCAGGATTTCGTAATTAGCATAGTTATTCGTTTTGACAAATTGCATTTTATCTATATTAACATTGAGTGTTTTGATCAATACGAGACCGATCGCTAAACAAAACAGAAACCACCAGGAGAGGTGGCTTTTTAATTGAAGAAAAATAATTAAGCTGAAGAGTAAAGCGCAGTTGAGTACGATAGTCCAGGCTACGCCTAGATATTGGAATAGAAGTAATGAGGTGCATATCGCGCCCAAAAACGAACCCATTGTGCTTAAAAACAACGCACGACCACTGATGTCACTCACGCCTAAGGTTTGATTAAATAAATGAGTGGTTAATGGAATGGTTTGTCCGAGCCAATATACAATTGGAGCTAAAATAAATAATAAATAGAGACTTAAATTTAACAAGATGGGGAGGGTAGTAAAAGCTGCGCTTAGATAAAATAAAATAGCGATGAAACTGTAGTTTAAGCCGATACCAATCCAAATGAACGCAAGCGTAAAATTACGACAGAGTTGCTTAAAAACCTGAGGTTGGCGATACATCCCGCCGCGCCAGTATCCTAATGCAAGAAATAATAAAAATATGCCGATAATAATACTGGTGATTACTACACTACTACCGAAGAATGGGGTGAGTTGTCGGATGGTGATAATTTCCACCGAAATAGTGATAAAGCCTTCAAGTAGCAAAATTATGAAAAGTGTGAGCAGCATGATGTTCCATATCGTTTTTACAATTAGCGTGTTTAATAGTACGCGATTCGGTTTATTTTGAAAACAGGTAGGGCGTCTTTGCCAGGGCTAATGGCATGGACCCCGCCACTTTATAAAGGCTGTTCCATTACTAGCCGTCTTTGCGAATGCTCTTGAGTAGAGCAAGTGATCTCAAATTGTGAAACTTTTTAGACCGATTTTATCTGCACCCTTAGACAGTACTCATTTTGCTTTTAACGGCATGTGTGTTAAAATTATTCATATAGAATTTATTTTAATTTGTAGGAGGCTTTGTGCAAGCGTTATTGGATAATTTAGTGCAACAGAGTCACTACGCGGAGGATCAGTTCGTTCTTGATATCAATAATTACGTCGCTGAAAACCAGACTAGTATAGCAACTATGTTTGAGGAGCCGGATGCGCTACACAAACTGAATGTCTTGCTGTCTGAAATTAAATCACCTATTCTGGAAAAGATATTACTGCTCAAAGGGGACGATGGTCTTACAGTAATGTCTTATTTAGTAAATAAATTATTTGAAGAGCCTAATGAGCTGCCTTATGTTCTAGCTTACATAAATAATTGTTCAAATAACCTTGATGATATTTTAAATACAACAGGGGATGATGGTAGGACCTTTTTAGACTTTATTCTTGATCCGTCGCAGGATGGGAAACCCAAGTATTATCTTTTCATTAATTCTTTGTCATCTCAGATAAAACACATAGGGTCTTTACTGCCTGAACAACATTGGGTGAAAATATTAAGGGACTTATCTCGGGCGTCCCCTGAACAGAAAAAAGAGATTAAAGCAGCATTACTCAGCAAAGTAGCACCTGGTAACAATACAGTTTTAGCTATTATATGCAAAAAAGACAAAATATCCTTAAAGAACATCTTAGACGAGTTATCACCAGAAGATTGGCGTGCTCTTTCCAGCGAAAAAATTAATGATAATAATGAAACGCTATTTGATTATCTAGGGGCTGATTATCTGGATGCTAGACCTAGTGACCAAGTTACCCATCCATTTAAACGAGAGTACTATTATTCTGTTTGTCAGAAATATATGAATCATTTAAAAACTACTGAATTTGATGATGTAACAAAAAGTCAGAAAATGACAAACAAAAAGATAAATCTTGTTGAAAATGCTCAACTAGCCCTGTCACAAGAAAGAAATGGCGACTTAACTGAATTCTATAGGGTGCTTAAACAGCCCGATCTGGATTCTAAATATGATAAACGGCCGCTGCTTTCAATTAGTCGCGACTCCTGGGCTATGTGGTTTTTAAAAACCGTTAGTGGTTTTAATCTAGGGATTTCGATGTATTATTCTATGTTTCGAAAGGATAAAACGATTGAAGGAAAAAATGTGTTAGATCAACTTACGGCAACTCCGCCTAAGCCATGAAATAATCAAGCAAAGTCCCTGTACTTTAATGCAGCTATTTAGTGCCCCCTATTTATTTGCTAATTTTATTAATTGCAAGTACAATTAATAAACAGACTATTTTTTTGGGGAGCATAATATGCCAAGATTCAATCCTGCATTGTATTGGGGGCTGATGCGAACCTTAAATACCAGTTATCCTATGGTTGCAAGAATCCTTCGCCCTGAAGAATCAAAAAAATTAAAATATAATTATAATACTGTAGGTTCTTCAAAATCAAAATTCAGTTTATGGAGATCAGAAAAACTAAGTCCGGGAACTGTGGAAACTAAAGAAAAAGACGACATGCAATATTGTGTTGAAATTTATGTTTCCAATACGAGCATTAAAAATGGTCCTGGTCATGTTTCATGTTCGCTGATAAAAAAATCTAAAGCCGGTGCGGAAGTAGTCATGCATACCAGTTATGTACCGGGAACGATCGGTTCACTGATTAACGGTGCTTCCTTGACTAACATACCGGTACCAGCCTCAAACGTACCCGGTATCAGAGATGATGATGTCAATAAAGCTGATGTAATCATTCAAGTGGCTGTCACGGATGTGCAATTTAACAGAGGTATAGAAAAGCAAATAGCCATTGAAAAAGGGGTCGATGAGGGCAGTCACTTTTATACGACGGTTGGGCCAATTAATGTTTTTGCTTGCGCCTTGACCTGGATGTTCGGCCAGCATGCCGGCAGTGAAAAAATGACTGAAAATTATTTTAAAGATAAGGGTCATTATCCCGACGAAGATAACACAGGGAATTTGATTATTGAGGACTCCCATCATCCTGAACAACATAAACCCTATGTTTTACTCAATTGCACTGCGGCAATACAAGCTGTTCTTAATGCAATTGGACTTGGGTTAAAGGAACGATTCGTCTTACCGGCCTCGTTAGGTGAAGGCGTATTAAACGAATGTCCAAAAGCTAAAATAGTGGCAAAAAGCTTAGTGGCCCCGACATCCATGGCTCAAATTGAAAATGATGAGACAACGGAACTTTATCGTCAAAGCCTTGATATGTAATTGGGACCAGTTAAGAATTCATTGAAATATGAATTCTTAACACACTTAGAATCCTTTTTTGAGCTGTTCTGCTAGATTATCAGGCGTTTGTCCCCAAGGTGTATTTGAGTGTTTAATGGGAAGTCCTCCTTCATTGAGAATTTTCCCTACAAGTGTTGCACAATTATATTTATGTTTACCATAACTATTATTGGTTTCGCTTGCTATTGGTGGATTAGCTGAATCAATGGGATTGTAGTTGATATGTTGGGGTATTTCTTTAAAAAACTTTAAGGTATTTACGTTTGGAAATAATTGATAAGTTGTTTCTGCAAGCTGTGTTTCTTCACGCGTTTTTTGAATCATTTTTCGCATAGCTTTGGTGTCAAGAGTGTTAATTTTGAAAATGTCACTTGGTGCTTTGTAGGATGTTGACTTATCTTTAAATACAGGCATCACAATACCATCCAATTCATCGATAATGTTGTGTTTGGTACCTCCTTCGAGCCCCATGTCTTCAGTTAAAGTTTGTGCTAACTCGGCAGGTAAAGGAAGTATGGCTGTCGGCCCAACGGAAGGTATGACGTGGGGATGGATACTGGCATAGTCACTGCTAGTATCGTTAGGATTTATTTTTGGAGAACAGCCGCCCACTTGGATTGCCGCATGACCCACCGATTGTCCTGTCATTTTCCAAATATACACCCAAGTATTGTAATCACAAGAAGAAGATTTGTCTTTTTTGTTTTCCATAACGATTCCTTTGCATCATAATAATTGATTTTATTTTACCTCATCTGTATATTTAATGCAATTTTTTGCGTGTTGCCACGACACATTCCCAGTGTTTTTTTGATAAAAATGAAATCATGTCGTATACTTTAAGTGCACAACATAAAAACAAGGATGTCACTATGAAACGTATCATTTTATCATTCGTACTTTTGTCTTCCCTAGCTGTTTTGGGCGGTTGTTGTACAAATGATGTTTGTAATATTGGACCCAGTTATGTTTCAACAAGGGGTTGTTCTTCTTGTAATACTTGTAACACCTGCAGTACATGTAGTACCTGCGGATATGATGCAAGTTATACATATAGTGGTTGGTATTAGAAGATAATTCTTAATACGTTACTACAATTTGAATGTATAAATAAATACCGCGCCTATTGGCGCGGTATTAGTTATTGTGTAGTTAATCTGCTTACTATGGATTATAAGTAACATTTGAGACGTTAATTGATTGCATATCCTACTTCGCCTGGTTGAAATAAAGTGGTATGGTAAGATCAAATTTATAGTATGGAGTTGGGCATATGCGATGGATAGCGAAGTTTTGTTTAACGTTTATATTATGTTTGGCTACTACCACCTATGCGTTTCAGCCTATCGTTGTAGGCATAGCGCCAGAGGATCCACCCTTATCCTCTCGAACAGATAATAAATCTCACTTTATGGGATTTGAAGTGGATATTATGAACGCGCTGTGTACACAATTAAAATTATCTTGTGTATATAAAGAAATAAAAGTAAGTGAGATATTACCGGCATTAGAATCAGGTAAGATTGATATTGCTATTGCAGCAATTCTGATTCCCTCAGATCCTATCCCTGGCTTTATTTTTAGTCATCCCTATTTACCTAGTAATGCCCAATTTATGACACTCAAAGCATCTGATATTAAAACAGTGAATGATTTATCAAATAAACGTATTGGGGTGCGCCTTGGAACTTTAAATCATGGTAAATACTTTGAAAACTTTATTCAGAATATGTTTCAAAATCAACTAACTGTAAAAGAATATCTGACGATGCCTGATCTCTTAGCTGCTCTTAGTAATCAAAATGTGGATGCGATATTTAGTAATGAAATACCATTGCAATATTGGTTTAAGAACAACATGAATTTCTACAAAATGGTCGGTGCACCTATTCCTATTGGTAATGGCTATGGATTAATGACAACCACTAAACAAAGTGTTTTGATACAGAATATGAATCAAGTGATGTTGGCTATGATGGCTGATGGTAGGTATACGTTGATTTATAATACTTATTTTGAGAGTTTTAAATAATTGGACTCTAGGGTCTGTATTATTTTGAGTTTACTATCATTGGGCTAGTAGCCTGAGGGTGTAACTGCTCCTTTACGATATTAGATTTTTTATTATAACTATGATTAAAAAAGGCGCACGTTTTAGATGATATACTCAGATAAGCAAAGCGCCACGTAGGCGAAAGTGTTTGAAACTTTTTTAATGAGATGTCGTTATTATCAGTAGCGTTTAAGATGCGATCTAAAGCATATAGCATAGAATAGCCAGTAGTGTTTGATTGTGTTTGGGATTGAATTAAATCTTGAATTTCTTTTATAGATTGCTGCTCTGTGACATCTAACCTTGAGGCTAGCTCTTCAACTTTTTTATTTAGATCTTCATACTTTGCTTTGTCATATAAATCACATAACGTGACTAATTTTGCGGAAAAGCCAGTACGCTGTGAAGAGACAAACAAACAGATTGAAGTTAATATTAGAGCCCCTATTAAAGCCAGTATACATATATTAATAATCCCTATCGTCAGCGCAGGATTAAAGCCGAAAAGAAGCATTAACGGCAAAGTAATATGAAGTGTAGTGATAGGAGCGATTAGCGGATAAAATACATAGGTAGTATTACCAGGAACATTGTTTATATAGTCACGAATATTAGAGTCATCCAGTTCCACTATTTTTATCATGGACGTAATTACATCCATCATTTTCGTCTGGAATTCAGGCCCTTTCTTGGACTCAGTTTCAATTTCAGAGTAAATCGCTTGCATTGCGGTCAACATGTTACGATAAGATTCTTGCTGAGTACTCACTAAACGGGTTGTAACCATTTCTTGTAACTTTTTAAGAAGATTAGCATATTCATTAAAGATACGCTGTTCGTTTATCTTTTTGACTTCGTTGCAATATTGTTTAAATAAAGTGGCTGACTCACTATTAAATGTATTAAAAATATGTACGCCATGGATGTTCATTTCTTTGTTTTGCTTGTATAGCTTTAAATTAGTTTGGCAATGATTACGTAAAGACTGCTGCTGGGAAGTAGTGTACTTTTCTTGCTCCATTTTTGTTATTAATTTATCGCATATTCTGTTCAATTCAATTTCAACTGAATTTATCATGTCTACTCCAACGCGGTCACTCAGGTGGATATATTAACACATAATGTTTATTTTTTTGAATATATGCATCAAAAATAGTTCGTGAAAGTAGAACTAGCATGGTCACGAAGCACGGTTGTCCCATTAAAAAAGAGCACGTCGTTCGGAACGTAGCGAGGAATCTCTTACAATAGACACTGAGTTTCGTGCCATTATCATTTTCCAGGAGCTGGATGTGCGGGTTCGATAGAGGATGGTTCGTTATTTTCTCGGCCAATACCAATTTGTTTTTGGATGTCTGGCGGTATTATGGCTAAAATTGAAGGCCTTTGGGTTAATAAAGATTGCTCATGTATAGATAATTCAACTATTTTTTCATTTCCTTGCAGCATGTTACTTATACGCCCAAGTAAATCAAGTAACTCATGAAACTTGGCAACATCTTCATTTGAATATTTACTCGAAAACAGTTTGAAATGATTTTGCTGTGTTTTTTGCAATTTAGCAGAATATTCTTGAATATTAAAAGCAGCAACATGTCTTTGATATATATTATTTAATGTCATTTGATAATTTATAAGGGCATGTTGAGTGAGGTCTGGTTTAGGTACTGCTGCCAACTCTGCCTTTAAGCAGGCGTCAGTTTCGGCATAAGGAGTAATACTACCTAAAATGTCTGTAGGTGTAGCTTTTATATTACGCAAGCGATGGTTAACACTAAATTCTGATAATAACTTTTGTTGAAATTTGTCTAATAAAGGTACTGCTTTTGATCTTAGGCTTTCGGGTAATAAATTTTTAATACGGTCAAATTGTTCTGAATTGTCCGCACCTATTATGATTTGCTCTAGGCTTTCACACTCAGAGAATGCGCCCTCACCAATACTGGTTAAGCTATTAGGAAGCGTAACGCTGGTTAGGCTTTCACACTGATAGAATGCATACTCACCAATACTAGTTAAGCGATTAGGCAGTGTAATGTTGGTTATGTTATAACATTTTCTAAATGCATACTCACCAATAGTAGTTAACATATCAGGAAAATTAACGTTAGTTAAGGTTTTACAGAAGAAAAATGCTCCCGGACCAACAGTATTTAAGCTATTAGGAAATGTAATGCTGGTTAGGCCTTCACACAGAGCGAATACCCCCTCACCGATCGCATTTAGATTTTTAGGAAGGACATAGATTCCATCATTTAAATCTTTGGATAGAACTCTGCCATGTAATGTTATAACCCCAGAGTCATTTGATATTAGCATTTTACTCATTTGCAATCCATTATTTGGACACCTTGATTTTATTGTAGCTTATATTTTTTTTTTTGCTATACTTATTGCAAATCGCTTATTCGCTTGACAATCATCTCGGCCAGCAAATTTTTTTTCTTATCGGTCATTTCGAAGGTAAACAAACTTGGATAATATTTTGTAAAACGTTTTAACAGCTTATCCAGTGTGGCGTTCATTACTTTAACAGAAATCTGATAACGTTCAGCGAAATCAGTGAATACTTTTCTTTTCATATTATCATCTCGACTATCCAATTTGATTGCCATATTGAAGTCACTATATATCGCTGTCGAAATCAAATCATAAAGCGGTGTAAGGGTAATTGTTTCATCTTCTAATGTCTGCAGACTAATGTTTTTTGCATGTAAATCACCATTGCAAATTAGATAGGAAAAAGCGGTTTGACTGAGCAAATTTAAAATTTCCAGTTGTGGGGCATTGGCAATGAGCATGATTGCATCGGCAATTTGATTCACTGTTATACGGTATTTGTCAGCTGGGTAACGGTTTAAAAATTGACATGCATCTTCTTGATGTATTCTTTTTTGATTGTATCTATCGAATCTTTCAACCAATAGGCCTGTATTGTTATCCTTGTCGTAAACTAGTTTTGCTTTTGCAACCGTGAAGCCACATTGCTTCGCTAATTGTAAGCAGCAAAATTCATTTTGAATTAAGTTATTTTTGTCCTCAGGGTTTAACTTTAAGATATAACTTTTGCCTGTTTTAGTTAATGTTAAGGGAAAACTGATCATAGATGCGGATATTTTTTCCTGTACGCCAGCTAAGGCTTTGCTATCAAATAAAGAGCTCTCAGGTGCAATGGTTTCTTCAAACAATGAATAAAAGTTTACTTCTTCTAGTTTCTTTGCTGGGGGAAATTCAGTTTTAGCGGGGTTGCCCACGTAAATGTCCCCAATACAATCAGTACCTACGGCTGAAAAAAGGGAGAATAGATCATCTTTTGAGGTCTTAATTTTATCGACCAAGGCATTAAGCCTTCTTCCTTCAGGCAAAAGACCTGCAAAAAAAGGCGGTAAATTATCCCCCTGCATCACAATTTTAGAGGTATCTTTTGCGATACAATATGAAAAATAGGCTTCTTTTGAATGCTCTCTAAATGCTGAATTGAGTTCAAATTCACATCCGTATTCAGTTCTACGTATGACTCCTGCAAACGCCGTTTTTTTATAAATCTCTAGTTCGTTGATGGCTTTGTAATCATTCATTGTGGTTCACCACACCAGCAGCTCCCTTTTCTATGACAAGTTGCATGCCTAAAATTTGCAGAACATCAATGACCTTACCAATTTGGGCTGTTTTCTTACCTCGTTCAATTTGACTGATAAAATTAATACTGGTGTCGGATATATCAGCCAACTGACCTTGAGTCAACTTTCTCCGCTTCCTCTCGGCTTCAATGGCATCTCCTAGAATGCTTACAGATGATTTTTGCATGCTAATTTTCATATGTTCATGTGAAATAATAGTGTTGAATAACTTTATTTTAGCATAAATTAATAATTTTCACACGACTGAGTTAAAAAAATTGAATTTTATCAATATAATGAGATATTTTAAATGAATTCATTCGTTCGAAGTGATTTTTGTTATTTTCAATGCCGAAACAAAATTAAAGCGAAGCAAACTTAAAGCAAGTAATTTGGTGCTGTAGAAGGGGCAACCGCTACAAAATCAGGGGCGGCTGGAATTTATACAGAGATCTGTCCACAGGAGCCCCAGGGAAGAAGGGAAAATCAATCATTTAAATGGGACATGCCATGAAAGCCAGGGCTGTCCCATTATAAATTATTGAGCATAAAATATTAATTTGATATTATACAGTCATAATTGTCTTTGCGAGCGTTAGCGAAGCAATCCAAATATCGGACTTTTTAAGTTACATCGATCTGGATTGCTTCACTTCGTTCGCAAAGACGGCTATTTAATGGTACAACCCTGCTATGAAAGCTATGATCTATCCCCATTTTATAATAAAATGCAAATATGAAAGTCCATCTTAGAAAATCAGCGTTTACTAGGAATAAAGAACGAGAACATAATAATAATTTTTTTAATAAAATTCATAAAAATTTATCTTCTCTAACGCATATTGGTTTTGCAATTCTTTTAGCTCCGACAATAGTTATTAGTAGCTTTATATCTCAAACTTTCTTTTTAATGATAGCGAATATATTTCTTTCTATGGGATTTATGTTTGATTTTTTACACAGAATATACCATAACGAAATAAGCTATTTGGAAATACTTCTCTCAATAATTGCTATAGCACTTTTATTTTTATTGGCTTTCTATCTCACTCCCATGATAGGTGGTTGGACGGTTTTGGGTACCTTGTGCTTCATTAATCTGTTCTCTAGTAGTATCACTTCATTTTTCTTAATTAGAAATTTAGTTATTCCACCTTTACTATCTCTGATTCGCCTCACTGCTAAATCACTAGGATTTGAAATAAAAGAAACGTATTACTCACCACTTTTCACTTTTGAGCACGACCCAACGGTTGTCGATAAATTATTTCTCAAATTTTATAAAATAAGCATATATGATAATGACGCACACGACCCCAAAAGGTTGCAACCCTTTAACAACATCATTATAACCACGAGTAGGTATATTAATAAGTACCAGGAACCGTTCTTGGGGTTTATCAATAATAATGAAAAAATAAAAGATCTTGAAAATGCATTAAATCGATTTGTAATTAAAGGTGATTCAGACAGCTGTTTGACATTTATTAATACTAAAAAAACCTTTAAAGAGTCAAAAGTACGCCATCTCACGCAGATTAAAAATAGGTTGGAAAAAGAATCCGACCTGGTGAACGTATCGCAAATTGCGCATACATTTTTTTATGGTCATCCTCTAAAAATTAATGAAGAAAAAAAAGAAGCTGTAAAATCTGAATGTATTGCATTAATACAAGAGGAAATTAAGCGTCAGCAAGAAAAAATTGAGACGCTTAACTCCTGCATTCCTCAGTTTTAATTGGCATCAACCTAACGCTATACGCTATTTTATGAGGTTGTTCCAATTGAGCGTTAGCACATCACAATTCGCTTCTTGATTAATGGCATGCGCACTGCTTTCTAAATAGGCTGGAATGTAGTGGTGCATGTGTCGTCCAATAATCAGAAGATTACAATCTAAGTTTTTCAATGAGGTAAATACATGTTGTTTAATAGAACCAACTTCAACAAATAAATGATCCGCTGGAATTTTAAACGATTCACCTAAAACAGCTAGCACGGCTTGAGCATCTTCTTTTAATTGAGATGGATTATCAATTTCTGCAAATCCTAAGCCTTGTGCGATCTGTAAGCTAGTGGGCGTTTCAATGGCATGCAACAAATATAACTGTGCTTCAAAACGTTTTGCTAGGTCAACTGCTTGTTGACACATGTGAAAATGATTTTCGGATAAATCAGTAGCATGTAAAATACGGTTATACATGATAGTTCCTCAACATATTCGTATATTCAGTGTAGTAGATTATGGCATGTGCTGCCACTAGCAGAGGACGATTTAACTGTTCAACCTGACTTGCTAAATCGGATAAGCGACTTTATTATGGATGTCAGTTTACTGCATAAATCTGGAGTTTTTTATGGATAAAATTCTACTTAAACACATATTGATTATTTTTGCCGTTATTTTTACTCTTTGTTACGTGATTCCCTCTAACGCCTGTAGTCGTATTACTTACACCGGCTCTGATAATACGGTTATTGTTGGACGGTCGATGGATTGGGACGAAGATATTAAAACCGATTTATGGGTATTCCCTGCAGGAATCGCGCGGGTAGGGAGCCCGCAGCCAAATAGTGTAACCTGGACTTCAAAGTATGGCAGCGTGATTGCTAGTGGCTACGATATGGGGACTGCGGATGGCATAAACAACAAGGGCTTAGTTGCAAATTTATTATATTTATCATCTTCAAATTATGGTGAAGATAAGCCAGATCGTAAGTCGCTATCTGTTCTCAATTGGGCTCAATATATTTTAGATAATTATGCGACCGTAAATGAAGCAGTTAATGATTTTGGACAAGATAAATTTCATATGTTTGCGCCGACTCTACCAAATGGCGCCGCGCCTACAGTGCATCTGGCGATTGCTGATGCAACTGGTGACAATGCTATTTTTGAATATGTGGATGGTAAATTGGTCATTCATCATAATCCCGCATATAAAGTAATGACTAACGAACCGGTATATGATAAACAATTGGCGCTCAATGATTACTGGCAAAAATTAAACGGTGCCTTTTTACCCGGTACTGGAAATCCTGAAGATCGATTTGTGCGAGCAAGCTATTACCTTCATACCGCACCACAAACAGTTGATTTACAAAAATCAATAGCGACTGTTTTTTCTATTATTAGAAATGTCTCTGTACCGTTTAATACTGAAATATCAGGAAAGCCAAATCTCGCTCCTACATTATGGCGAAGTGTGTCTGATTTAACCCACAATGTATATTATTTTGAAAGCACTGATCGACCGAATGTGTTTTGGGTTAGTTTAGACAAACTAGATTTGAAAATCGGAGCTCCTATTAAGAAGTTACCGCTTCAGCAAGGCGAAATTTATGCGGGAGAAGTAGGAGAGCGTTTTGTCAGCAGCAAGCCTTTTTTTGAGTAAAATGAACTAACGTCATCTAGAGCGCAAGTGAAAGATGACGTATCTAAGGAGTTGCGTCTGATCATAGGGAATGGCTACTGAGATGACGCCGCTGGTCGTTCGGAATCTGAATGTAACAAGACCCTAACCGCAGGACGTTTTATTTCATGTACGTATTAAGCTCGATGCCATTGGGGAGACTTATCTCTGGCGATAACTCTAAAAGTGGAATGAGGACAAAATCTCGCTGTAGCATTTCTGGGTGAGGGATGGTTAAGCTAGGTGTTTGAATGATTTGGTTACCATATAACAAAATATCAATATCGATGGTTCGCGGACCCCATTTCTTTTTGCAAATTCGCCGTTGTTTTTGTTCTATTTTTTTGCAGAAGTTTAAAAGATGCGCAGGTGGCAGTGATGTTTGAAGAGCAATCACTAAATTATAAAACATAGGCTGTGCTCGAACGCCAATTGGTGGATTAAAATAGACAGTAGATATGTCTATGATGATTGACTTTGGAAGTGTACGAAGCGTTGCAATAGCTTGATTCAATTGGCGTTTTGGCGATTTTAAATTACTTCCTAAACCCAAATAACACAAAGACAATTTTATTTCCGCCGTGGTTTTTTAGGAGAAGGAGAGGTACATTCATCAACCATTTTATTTTGAGTATCCAGATCAACTTCTTGAAACGTAGTCCACCATTGCGCTAGCTCCATAGATTCATCGCCCGCCAATGCTCGTAAAGCAAGAAAGTCATAAGCTGCTCTAAAACGCGGATGTTGTAACAGATGGTGGGCACGTTCTCCTGAACGCTTGGCCAATCTAAATTGCAGTAGCCATATTTCTCGCATAATTTGGGTGTGTCGTTTGGGGATCGTAATATGTTTGTTTTGTTCGCTAATGACGTATGACATCGCTTGATCTAAAGCGGGTAAAGGATCTACGCCGTCTTCTTGTAATTGATGAGTCCGGGCTAATAATGGGAACCATAATAATATTGCATAAAGAAAAGCGGGATTAACCGGTTTATTGTCACGAATACGCGTGTCGGTGCTTTCTAAAGCAAATATCAGCAATGTGTTTACTGGGTATTCACTTTTAAACAGCGCTGCCGTTTGCGGAAACAAAAACTTGAATAAGTCGTATTGTTCTAACATACGTTGGACAGATTCAGCTTGACCACAATGATACAATTTGAGCATTTCCTCAAACAACCGCGAGCTTGAAATATGAGAAATAAGATGATTCAACTCGTGGATTGGGGCTGCTGTCTCGGGTGCTAATTCGAAATGCAATTTAGCGCTAAAGCGGATGGCTCGCAACATGCGGACTGGATCCTCCTGATAGCGCGTCGCTGGATCACCAATAACACGAATGATCCGTTGATTGATGTCATTGACTCCTTGAGTAAAGTCAATAATAGAGCCATCTTGAATGTTGTAATATAATGAATTAATCGTAAAATCACGTCGCCAAGCATCTTCTTCGAATGTGCCATAGACGTTATCTTTAACAAGCATGCCACGATCGTTCATTTGATGACTATCGTTTACTACTTCATGCCCACGAAACGTCGCTACCTCAATAATTTCACGATGGTAAAGGATATGTACTAATTTGAAACGGCGGCCAATAATACGCGCGTTACGAAATAGATTTCGTACTTGGTTGGGTGTTGCATCAGTAGCAACATCAAAATCTTTGGGTACTTTACGTAACAATAGGTCACGTACGCTGCCACCCACGAGATAGGCCTGAAATCCGCTGCTACTCAAACGATTTAATACCTTAAGCGCATTGGGGTTAATATCCGTTTTAGATACATGGTGATCGCTGCGAGGTATCACAAAGTCTGCGTTAATTGATTGTTTAGCATGCTTTGATGATTTACGTAACAGCTTTTTAATGATATTGATAATTAATGTTCTCCAACTTCTATCTTTAGGATGCTATTATAACCAAGCTAAAACGGAAAGTGAATGAGGGCTTGTTGTTTGGGTGATTAAAACTGCTATTTATATGTTGGGCATGCGATCCTTCAAAGACGAAAATAGCATGATAATTAAACAGAGGGCGTCACATGGATTTATTGGATATTGGATTAAGCGTTTTAACGTTGACTGTGTTAGAAATCATTCTGGGTATTGATAATCTGGTTTTTTTAACAATCCTAACAGAAAAGCTACCAGCGGCTCAACGAAAGCGAGCTCGGCGTTGGGGGCTTTCGTTTGCTTGGATTACGCGATTGATTTTATTGGCTTCGGCGGTATGGATTGTTCAATTGAAGCAACCAATTATTACTTTTCATGAATTTTCTTTTTCTATACGCGATTTATTTTTATTTTTAGGGGGTGCTTTTTTAATTACAAAAGCGACCCAAGAAATTCACTATGAATTAGTCGATAAAGATGACGAATTGCGAGACAGTCAATCCCCTGTTTCAATAACATTTCGCGGTGTTGTTACTCAAGTTGCTTTAATGGATATCATTTTTTCTCTGGATAGTGTGCTAACTGCCATTGGTTTAACCAATCATTACATTGTAATGGTTGTCGCTATCACAATTGCTATATTAATTATGATCTATGCTAGTCATGCGGTTGGAAGTTTTATTGAAAAACATCCGACTATTAAAATGTTGGCATTAAGTTTTTTAATTTTAATCGGGACTTTGCTGATTGCAGATAGTTTCTCATTCCACATTCCGCGGGGCTATTTATATTTTGCAATGGGTTTCTCATTAGGAGTCGAGGCGCTCAATTTATTGAAACGGGATCGTCTCAGAGCGAAATTGCGAAGGAAAAAAAAATAAAATGTTGATTTTAAAGGCATTTCACATAATTTCGATGGTCGCTTGGTTTGCGGGACTTTTTTATTTACCTCGACTATTCGTTTATCATGCTGAAACCACAGATACACTTAGTTTGGATCGATTTAAAGTAATGGAATATCGCTTATTTTATGCGATAACAACTCCCGCTGCTGTTTTGACCACGGTGCTTGGCATTTGGTTAATTGCTTATAATTCATCTTATTATTTAACTGTCGGTTGGATGCATGCAAAACTTGCATTGGTAGGTTTGTTATGGTTTTACCACATACTATGTGGTTATTATGTAAAGCAATTTGCTCATGATAAAAATAGTCGGACGTCTCGATTTTATCGCGTATTTAATGAAATCCCAACGTTATTATTGGTTGGGATTGTCATATTGGTTGTGGTTAAGCCTTAGTAAGTTTATGACTCAATTTCTACCATTTCAAAATCTTCTTTACCTGCACCGCAGTCGGGACAAAACCAGTTTTCAGGAACATCTTCCCAAAAAGTACCTGCTTCGATTCCATCTTCAGGCCAGCCCACAGCTTCATCATAAATATAACCGCAGATAACACACATGAATTTTTTATATTGTTGCATCTATATTGCTCTATTATTTAAAGCGCCTAATTTAACGGCTGTTGCATTGGAAGTAAAGAAAATATCTAGAATTTTTCGTAACTCGGCTAGTAATTCTATTGGAAATTGTGCAGAATGATGCACGACGTAGGTATTTAAGTGAATATTATAAAGGGGATTGGTTATGAAAATGAAATTAGTCGCTGCTGCAGTGATGAGTTTTACACTGTCAACGACATTTGCTGCGACGGACGCATCATTAAATACTGATATTGAAAAACTGTCATACAGTATTGGCGTTGATTTAGGAAAAAATATTAAAAAACAAGGCATTGATATTAATGTTCCTGCTATGTCAAAAGGGATACAAGATGCAATGAGTGATGGACAATTACAAATGTCAGATGCAGAAATGAAAGATGCATTGGTTAAATTCCAAAAAGATTTGATGGCAAAACGTACAGCGACATTTGAGAAAAAAGCAGAAGAAAACAAATCAAAAGGCGAAACGTTCTTAAATGAAAATAGATTAAAGCAAGGCGTTGTCGTATTAGCGAGTGGATTACAATACAAAGTTATTACAGCAGGTACAGGCGCAAAACCTGTAAAAGATGATACAGTAACGGTGGAATATACTGGTAAATTGATTAATGGCGATGTGTTTGATAGCACAGATAAAGCAGGAAAACCGGCTACATTTCAATTAACACAAGTTATCCCGGGCTGGACTGAAGCACTGCAATTAATGCCAGTTGGTTCAACATGGGAATTATATGTTCCTGCTAATTTAGCATATGGCTCACGGAATGTAGGTGGGTTGATCGGACCAAATGAAACGTTAATTTTCACTGTTCATTTAATTTCTATTGATAAAACTGCTAGTCAGAAAAAATAATATCATACAGAAAAATCCCCGCCTGAGCGGGGATAAACTTCATCTTAAGTCCACTTCTCTAAGCTCACTATGATCAAACGATTCCTTATTGTTTTTATTCTTGGTTTCTCTTCTGGATTACCCCTGGCATTAGTAAGTAGTACTTTACAAGCCTGGTTTGCTGATGTGGGCATGTCTGTAGCAGCGACCAGTTTGCTTAGCTTGCTTGGTTTTCCCTATGTGTATCGATTTTTATGGGCTCCTGTTCTAGATCGGTATTCGTTGTTGCCCAAAATAGGGAAGCGGCGTAGTTGGATTTTAATGATGCAAATTTTCCTATGCATCGGTTTTAATGCAATGGCCTGGCTCTCTCCATTAACTTCACCGGTATTAATGGCTTGCTTAGGTTTTGTTTTAGCTAGTATTTCTGCAACACAAGATGCAACAATTGATGCACATCGAACGGAATATTTACCGACAACCGAGTATGCTTTAGGTGCATCATTGGCTGTTTTGGGTTATCGTTTAGCATTGTTGGTGGCTGGTGGATTGGCATTGATTATTGCTCAATATGCTGGATGGGCCGTTACTTATCGGGTTATGGGCTGCTTAATGCTCTTTGGTATGATTGCAACCTTATGGAGCCCTGAACCTTCCAAACAAACAGTACATGAAACGTCTCTGTTAATTTTATTTGTCCTTCCCGTAAAAAATCTCATTGCACGACCAGGTTTCCTTCCATTTTGTTTATTCATTCTGTTTTATAAATTAGGTGAAGCGTTTACGACAAGCACTAGCGGTATTGTGATGCCATTTTTAATTCAAGGTATAGGATTTTCGTTGGAGACGATTGCCTATGTGAATAAAATTATTGGTGTGATTGCAATCTTGGTCGGCGGATTGGTTGCCGGTTTAATTTTGTTACGGTGGTCTTTGTTTCGGACTTTACTGGTATTTGGAATCATTCAAGCTTTAACAAATGGGCTTTTTGTATTATTAGCTCAAGAAGGTAAAAATGTTATATTATTTTCATGTGCTGTCATTAGTGATAATTTTGCTGCAGGCATGGGATCAACTGCGTTGGTTGCCTTATTTATGCGCTTTGTAGATCAACGTTTTACAGCAGCTCAATTTTCAATGCTTGTGGCATTAGCTACTTTGCCACGTGTTTTTTCTGGGCCAATTGGCGCGTTTATACAGGCACATTTTGGTTGGGTAGGTTTGTATCAAATTTCATTTGTATTGGCTTTCGGATTTATTCCATTTCTAAGGATGCTTAGACATCAACCATATTTTCTGAAAGCGGGTTAAGCCAGCGTTGTTTTAGTCGGAAATAGAACGCGTACAATTAAACCGGTCCCTTCTGTTGGTGAACTTAAAATAATACGTGCATTATGCAACGAAGCAATTTGCTGCACAATTGCAAGTCCAAGTCCGCTGCCCGGACTTGTATTGCCCAGTGCTCTGAAAAAACGCTCAAAAACACGACTATGTAGTTCTTCAGGTATACCTGGTCCATTATCCTCTACCTGCAGAACCACTTCGTCTTTTTCTTGATATACGGCGACCAAAACATGGCCATTTTGATCGCTATAACGTATTGCATTATCGACTAAATTTCGAATTAGAATACTGATTGTAGTGGGATTACCCGGAAAGAGTTGAATATTGGGATCATGATCAAATTCTAGTTCAATTTGTTGTTTAACAGCAGCTGGTGCAAGCATAGCTAGGATTTCACGAGTGACTTTGACTAGATTTACATTATCCAGATCATTAATATTGATATCATCAGGCAGGAGTTTACTCATGGTAAGTAATTGCTGGACGATATGGGTGTTGCGATCAACGCTTGCAATTACTTTTTGCAAAGCGATATTTTTTTCATCGATATTATTCGTGTTGAGTGCTACTTGTGCTTGAGCTTTAAGTGCAGCAAGCGGTGTTCGAAGTTCATGCGCAGCATCTGCAGCAAAACGTTTTTCTCGTTCAAATCCTTCCTTCAATCGATAAAATAGTTTATTTAATTCATCAATTACTGGTTTAATTTCCTCGGGAAGTGCCTCAATACTAACAGGTTCTAAATGACTGGGTGCGCGGTTAGCTACTTCTTGGGCGACGCGATCTAAGCTATCTAAACCTTTGCCAATAACTATCCATATTAATAAGCCAGATAACGGGAAAGTAAGTAGCATAATGTATAAGTCATCTAAAGCAATGCGTTGGCCTAATTCGTCACGCGTGTCATATCGTTCTGCTAATACAGTATTGATACCGGCTTTGGGATTGTTTGTAGTAAATACACGCCATTTTTTGTCATCAATTATTTTGTCGCTGAAGCCATCGCTATTAGTAAACAAGGGGACTCTTGGTGTTCCAGATGAATGCAACAATAACGTATTATTAGCCCATACTTGAAAATTAAAGCGATCTAGATAATATTCAGGGGGTTGATTATAAAGATGAGGTCTTGGGTAATACGTTTCAATTTTTTTAGGAATACTATCTAAGCTTTTTTGAATTGTCAGGAGTGGTCGTTGATGTATATCATCGCCTAATAAGGCTTGATAAGATAAAGTCGAAATGGCCATTAGCGTATCTAAATGTTCTTGTATGTCTTTTTGATCAAGATAATAGTTACCAATGGCTGTCACAGTCGTGGTAATCGTAACCGCGAATAATAAATTGATTAATAAAAATTTACGAATCGATGATTTCAAAATTTAAATACCCTACGCAGGTTAACTTTTCTTTTCCACTAAATACCCTATACCCCGAATGGTTCGGATAAAATTAGCATTCAATTTTTTCCGTAGGTTATGAATATGAACTTCCAAGACATTGCTATCCACATCCTCGTCCCAGCCATAGATACTTTGCATCAATAACTCACGTGATAACACTTGGCCATGGTTTTCTAATAACTTATGCAATAAGGCAAATTCACGCCGGGGGACATTGACCGGCACCCCATCTAATAAAACGGAGTGCGCTGCAGGATCGAGTGTGATGTTGTTATATTGTAAAATAGCATCAGCGCGACCTTGAGATCTTCTTATAAGAGCCCTCACGCGAGCGCTTAATTCGTTTAAATCGAATGGTTTCGTAATATAATCATCCGCGCCACTATCGAGGCCTTTAACGCGATCTTCAATTGATTCTCGAGCGGTTAAAATAATAACAGGTGTAACATTGCCGTCGTGTCGAATGCTTTGCAAAAGCTTGATACCAGATAGCTTTGGGAGACCCAAGTCTAAAATAATTAGGTCAAACGTCTCTGTTTTAATAACAGTTCGTGCGATTTCTCCATCTTTAAGCCAATCAACTACATAGCCGAATTGAGTTAACCCAGTTTTTACTGCATCACCAAGTAACTCATCATCTTCTACTAGAAGTAGTCGCATTATGATTTGCTCGAAGTAGGTTGGATAGCGTGTTTAGTTAAATAGATTGCTTGAAGAAATACAAAAATCAACATAAAGCCGGCGCCGCCAAACAATTTAAAGTTCACCCAAAAATCAGTGTCATAATAGTAAGCAACATAAATATTGAGTGCGCCCATGAAAACAAAATATAACGCCCAAGCAAGATTGAGTCGACTCCATATTTTATCTGGTAGGCTGACATTACCTTCCATCATTTTTTGAATAATCGTTTTTTTACCGATGTAACCTGAACCAAGAAAGACTAAGGATGAAAGCCAATAGATACCAGTCGGTTTCCATTTGATAAACCAAGGATTGTGGAAAAATAACGTAGCGCCACCTAATACAAGAATTAATCCTAAGCTAATCAGATGCAATTTTTCATAGCGCTGATATTTGAGGCGGTGAAAAATGACTTGAATTGCCGAGCCTGCCATGGCTAGGGCAGTTGCATAATAGATGCCAAAAAACTTATAGCAAATGAAGAAAAGTACGATGGGAAAAAAATCAAATAATAATTTCATATCATTTTTTACAGCAAATTACGGTTTTTTAAGTATAAAGGTTTGTAGAGGAATGTGCTAGTTTTAGTCTCTTCCAAGACAAGATGAGCCTTAAATAAAGAACTGTTTCCAATGGAAATGGACCTGAAAAAGTGGATCGCAGGTACTCCACAGTGTACTAACTATCGTAAATTGACTAATGAATTAGCATAAGATTAGTCCATATCATTAGCCGTGTATAAGATACTGAAATGACTCTGTACGGTACGATTTTTAAAGCCGTCGTTGCGAGGAGCGTAGTGACGAAGCAATCTAGTGACCTTACAGATGCCAATGATTACATCAGTTTTTCATACAAGTCATCCCAATAAGGATTTACTTTCTCAATCAAAGCCAATTTCTTTTTTCTTGAGCCGCCTTTAAGTTGTTTCTCTCGAGCTATGGCACTCAC
>JAUYSP010000059.1 GCA_030696305.1 Legionellaceae bacterium
CATATGTACCGATTGATCCGACCTATCCAGTGGAGCGGATTGGTTTTATTTTAGAAGACACGAAGGTGCAATTGGTATTGAGTCAAAGGCAATATGGTCATTTATTTAAAGATGTACTGTTGTTGGATGAGCAGACCTATATGAGTGCCTCGAGTGCACCGCTTACGGGTTATCGTAGTGCGCGGGATTTAGCGTATGTGATTTATACCTCGGGGACTACCGGGCAGCCGAAAGGGGTGATGATTGAGCATCGATCAGTAAATCGCTTAGTCTGTTCACCCAGCTATATAGAGATTAGTTCAAAAGACCGAATTGGACAGACATCAAACGTGGCATTTGATGCGGCGACATTTGAGATATGGGGTGCATTATTAAATGGGGCGTCTTTGGTTTTGGTACCTGCTGAGGAGATGTTGGATACAGAGGCGTTTGGGTCCTTTTTAGTACGCGAAAGCATTACGATTTTATCGTTGGTTGGGTCTTTTTTCCATGCGATAGCTGCGACGAGTCCAGAGATATTAAAAGGGCTGGATGATTTGATTGTGGGTGGAGAGGTTGTGAGTCCATTGGCGATTCGTCAATTAGAGGCAAGAGCGGCAAGCCCAAGAGCGATAATACAAATGTATGGTCCAACGGAGAGCACGACATTTGCGTTGGCTTGTCTTGTAGAGAGCGGAGAATGTATGACATTGCCGATTGGGAAAGCGATTGGAAATACGACGGCCTATGTCTTAAACAGCGATTTAACCTCGGTCCCGATAGGCGTTTTAGGGGAATTATACCTAGGCGGGGATGGCTTAGCACGAGGGTATTTAAACAGAACAGAGTTAACAGCAGAACGATTTATAAAAAACCCATTTGGGGGCGGACGATTGTATAAAACAGGGGATATAGTCCGTTGGTTAGAGGATGGGAATTTAGAGTATGTAGGACGCAATGATTTCCAGGTTAAAATCCGTGGTTATCGAATTGAGTTAGGAGAGATAGAGCACGTATTGTGTAGTTATCCTGGAATAAGCCAAGGGGTCGTGATTTGTGATGAGAAAGAGGGAAACAAGCATTTGCTGGGGTATTACGTAGGTACTGAGGTAGAAGAGGACGTACTTAAGACCCATATGAGCCGCCATTTACCGGAATACATGTTACCGACGGCTTTGGTGAGATTGGATACGTTGCCGTTAACAGAGAACGGAAAATTAGATAGACAGGGCTTACCTAGTGTTGTATTTGGAGGAGACGTTGGGGGATATGTAGCGCCGAGGACGATGCTAGAGCGGCATTTTTGTCGAATTTGGGAGGAAAGTTTAGGGGTATCTCGGGTTGGAATCGAAGACAACTTTTTTAAATTGGGAGGACATTCTATTCTAGCAATCCAAGTTGTTGTACGAATGAATGCTTTTTTAGAAAAACAAGGATATTACTTAACAGTTGCTGATATATTCAGCTATTCGTGCATCAAATACTATACTTGGGCGTTTTTGAAAACCAGACGCGGTGCCTCTATTGTGAGATTGATGCGCGATAATAAAAAATTAGATAAACGAATTTATTTTATTCATACAGCATTCGGTGGATATGAGACATTTCAACCGTTTGCTAAGACTATGGCTTCTCAGTATTGCTCAATAGGCATAGACAATTCTTATGTGTATTCCGATATTGTTAAAGAAAGTATATCCGCATTGGCTCAATACTATCTTGATGAAATCTCATTGGTTTATCCTTTTGTTCAAAACCATATTGTTTTGTTTGCTTCGTGTTTTGGAGGAAAAATTGCTTTAGAAATGGCCTATCAATTGGAGCAACAAGGGTTTCAAAATATTAAAGTATTTTTGCTTAATACCCATCTTAGAGATGATGTGTTACTTCGGAATCCAGGATATCAAGCACAAGTACAACAACTTACGGAAGAAAGAAAACTGCAAAAAAGAACGGAGTTAGAACAACAAGGCATGCTCGATAGCACGTATATAACTCAAGTAATGAAGGCCATGGATATAGTGGCCGGCTATGAACAAGATCCTATTTCCGGGATGCTTTTGAGTACAAAGGTGATATTGCTAAAATTTAAATCAAACAATCTAGAAGATAATATTCAAAAAGTGGTAAAAAATCCTATTCATATCGTAAACCTGAATTGTTACTATGATAATCTTCACGAACAAGAGAAAGAGATTTCGGATGCTATTTTAAAATATGATTGTGCTTATGCTCACGATATTACGCATGAGGAAGTGATTTGAAGCCTATAAATATCTCGGATCTAAAATTATTTGGACAGAATTGCATGTGGCTTTTTGCATGCGGTTTTGTCTAACGTCTACTAATTAGATAGTCCCCATTGCGACCAAAATTTTTCGCTCTCCAGAAAAAGGCAGTGCATGAGCTATTAGTCTATTGTTTAATAATAAAACATCTCCTTTCTTCCACTGAAAAACAATTTTTTCAGAATCGTAAACGTCAAAAATATGTTGAATATCCTTTTCTGGAATCTCCGTTTCATCTTAGCGAGGATGAACGTTTTACAAAATATAGGTCAATGAATGGCGTAGAGATAAACCATACTACTGGTGAAATTCAATTTTTTATGACATCTTGGGAGAAACAACATCTATTCTATGCTCAGGTGTTTACGCTTTTTGACTTACAAGATATGTTAGAGCGAAGTCTTTCGGGCGCGATTTTTAGTTTAGATCCAGTTGATCCTGACAAACGTTTGTAATGTATTTGTTGCCGTTCTAGGCAGTAATTAGGTGATTTGATGCATCGTAACATACTGATTTATACTCTTTTCTATTATTGACTATCAGGCTTCGAACCAAGGTGTCGGGGGTTCGAGTCCCTCCGAGCGCACCATTATTTAATTGAACTAGCGTGATCGCCGCCTAATTTTTTAGCCACATACATCGCTTTATCCGCTTTTCGTAGTAATTGCTCCGGCTCTTCTTCATCCGTTGGGCTAAAAAATGCAATCCCAATGCTGGCGGTAATGTTGATAACACCTTGTTTAGTGCTAACAGGTTTTTTTATTGTGGATAGCAATTTTTTCGTTATTGTTTTTACTTGTTCAATATCCTTAGTGTTTGTAATAATTACAGTGAATTCATCCCCTCCCATGCGGGCGACCACGTCTGTTTTTCGTACACAAGTCTTAATGCGACGGGCTATTTTTTTTAGTAATATGTCGCCGCCACTGTGCCCGAACTGATCATTGATTTCTTTAAATAAATCTAAATCAATGAATAATAAAGCAAATGCCTCCGTGCTACGTCTTGTATGCTCAATGGCATCATTTAATTTATCATGAAAACGACGTCTGTTTGCAAGACCCGTTAGATAATCGTAATTTGCATTATGCCATGTTTGGAATTCGGCTTTTTTTTGCAGCGTAATATCACGAGCTGTTCCCGCTATCGCGATTATTTTTTTATCGTTATCGAAAACAGGCGCATAAACATATTCAAAAAAAATCTCAGGTGTATTAGCCGACTTTGTAACTTTTATTTCTCCATGGCATTTTTTCTTTGTTACCAAAATAGTTTGAATATGTTCCCTAATATCAGTGGCTTGCGGCATGGCCCAATTATAATCGGCTTTGCCTAATATCTCATGTGGAGGCTTTTGATAAAGCGTGCTGAGAGCGTTATTGATGTATAAAAAATTGCCCTCTAAATCTAAGATGTAACTCAAATCGGGCGATGCGGCCAACATGGTATCGAAAAGGCGTGTCTGTTGCTCTTTTTGCAATGAATAAGAAATAATGGCCTCATGGAGTGCTCTATCAAGCCACTCATTAAATAAAATAAAATCCTCAAGCGGAGCAGTAGGGATTTTCGGATTAGCTTGTCCAAAGAGCGTCATCACGCTCTTGCGCAAGGCTTGATATTCTAATGCTAATTCACTCATCGAAAAACCTTGCTCTAAACGAGAAATACCATGTGCGTTGGCAAGTGAGCTTGTGTTTGGGTCATCCTGTTTTTTTTTGATTTTGTGATGCTTTAATTCATCCGCGATAACAAGTAGCATTTTTTTTGCATGCTCCCGTAATTCTTTAGTGCTCATTTGTTCGCTTGGTGGAGAAATATTGCGGACAAAACTTTCCCATTGTTGAATGATAGGCTCTATATTTTTCAAAATAAATGTCGATACTATAATGACCCCAACTATTCAGACCACCAAAATTTAAAAATTTAGGAGAGAATAGCCTCTACTTTGGAGGTTACTATGGCAAAGAACAAAAAGTGGTCATCGGCAGCTAAATTTGAAATTGCGCTGCTTGCGATCAAGAA
>JAUYSP010000060.1 GCA_030696305.1 Legionellaceae bacterium
CCTGAATGGCATCCATTAACGACACCCCTTGTTGCATCAAGGCTTCAATGGCACCAAACTCCTCACCACTCGAGGAAAAAAGCACGCGAGTAAATGGATCGGCAAAGTAACGATGAAAGCTATAAGTATTCCCTGCTTCAATCATTAGATTAGAAAAGCCAGAGCCAACCACATCACCGAATGATTCGATCATTCGCTGTTGGTAAGGAGTGAACCGGTTGGGGTAGGCTCTGACGTACTCTTTAAAATTGCCTTGGCGCATAATGATTTTAATATCACTACTGGCGGCAATCGCTTGTCCTTGAATGGTCTTTTCAGTGTCCAATAAATATTGCGTAATCACTCCGAAACCACCATTGTGCTTACGCGCAGTTCGAAATCCTTGTTCAATAAATTGAGCAGCAATAGGATTACTACCATCACATAAAAAACGCCAAGCTTCATCTATGATGCAGCGTTTTTTAATCCGTCTATCGGTTTGATAAAATTGGCCTTGAATGATTACAATCATCACAAACATGACGATGGATAAAAGCTCAGGGTTGTTTTGAAAACCACTCATCTCAAAAACGACCAATCCTTTATTTTGAATCAATGGCGTTGTGCCATTAAATAAGTGACCATACAAACCGCGACTGCCATATTTTTTAAGAAGAATGATTAAATCACCAAGTCGCGTATCTTCTTTTGTGTCATCGACAAAGCTCTTTAAAGCATCAAGCACATCATCCATAGTCGAGGCACGTCCTTTTTTCTTCCAACACCAAAGTGCTGCATCTAAAAGATATGCCTTTTGTACATCATTAATCGGCTCATGAGGGCTTGCCATAAGTGCCAATAAATCACGAATTTGAATATTGTCCGCAACTTCGTTTAAACGACCATCTGTGTCTTGAAGCTCCGTTTTGCCTTCGAAATCAAATAGCGTAAATGGATTGAGCGTAATATTGGAGACATCAATGTAAGTACCACCAACCAATTCACATAAGTGTTTATATGAGTGACCTAGATCAATCACATAGGTCACCTCACCAAGCGCTAACCCACTTAATATTTGTGCCTGCTGAAACATGGATTTCCCAGCACCTGAGGAGCCGACGGTTAAAAAATTAAAATTCGTAATGGGCAAGCTTTTATTATCAAACGTGTCTAAATAGGCTAACTGATGACGATGCGTTGGTAGCAACAGCCCTTGATTTGAGCCCTTATGACTTCCAACCAGTGGCATGAGGTTTGCAATGTTATGATGCGTCAGTGTTTTAATCAGACCAAACGTTGCAAAATCCTTAAAAAATCCCTCCGTCATAAAGAATGGGAGACTTGCTAAAAAACGCACCCATTGCGTACTGCGGGATTGTTGTAACTCAAATCCAAGTTGACGATAACTACTGATTGTTTTTGCTACAACCGTTTGTTCGTCTTCAGGGGTAGTAAATAAGGTCACGTTATAAAAAAGCGGTAGTAACGCTAAATTATCCCGACTCCCCTCCTCATGAATATAGTTCCAATCGGCTTGTTCATCCTTCACACTTGGGTTTAAGAAAAGCTGTATAGCATTTGCATTAGCGTTTAACGACTTCGCGCGCATTTTAGCCTTTTGCAGCATGCGCTCTTGCGAAACGCCGCGTACTGTCATGCTGATTAGAAAAGAGCAAGGAATGCCGTGCTGAGGCTCCAACATGTTGGCGTAAATATCTGGTGTTTGCCAAAGAGCGAGAGAATCTCCCCATTTATTGATTTCACAATTAATAATTCGTGTTTGAAAAGGTGTGCCTTCTTTATCACTTCCATCAATATCAATCCCTGCATCATGAATAGTAAACAGGCTATTTCCTTCTGGCACCAAATGACTCAGAGGTAAAACCATATCGTCTATCTCTGGTTTTACAATGGAGTTGAGATTGGGTGCAAGCAGCATGCGCATGAGCTTAAGAAACTCTAAACGCTGCAATCGTGCATAGCAAAAGCCCGACACATTAAGCTCGGATTCAATTTCTGTGCGTAAATTCATTAGAAAATCTTTTTCACACCCACGCTTGGAAAAGAATAAATACGCTTCATAATCAGATAAAATAGCTGCGATATTACGACCGTTGGGATATCCATCAATAGCAGCTTTTGCATGATACGACTTACTTAAATCAGCCAACCCTTCGAATATGCCACCCTGTGATTCCATCGCTTCAAACCCATCATCTAAGCGCTCTTTAATGCGGTGATGACGATAGAGCATCACGGTACAATCAACATCCACCGGCAGTTTGTTTTTAAGAAGATTGGATAGTGCTTTCACCAAGGTTTCATCCGCACCACTCATCGGTAATACTTTAAACCCAAATCCCATCGACTGCTTATTGATAAACATCAAGTCTTCATCGGTGCTTTCGTAAGGCATAAGATTTGCAATGCTTGGTACATCCAACATTATCGATTGACGTGCAAGCTTTGCCTTCTTGTAAGTTGGTGTTGCAACACCTCGACCTTCACCCAATCGATGCGTCAAACGCTCCAATGCTTTCATTCCTTTATCAATGGCTTCTGCTAACATAGTCATCCTTTGGTGGTTGATAAATCTGCAAATAACGTCTCGTTTTCATGTAAATGTCCTTGGGCGTCTCGCCACGGGGCCAACCAAATGGTTTGCTGATTTGATTTACAGGTTTTACACGCTGACTTATCCCCTGAAAGGGGGACATCCTTGTCAACTTTTTCCGTCATAGCATTGACCTCTTCTATGCTTAAGCACCGATCACCTGCCGTTTCATTACAACTAAACTGCGTGTTGATAGGTGCACAAGCAGTCAAGGCGATGATTGAACTTACAATTAACAGCTTCCATGTGTATTTCATCGCTCAACTCCTCTGCTGGCATTCACCTTATCCATAATTTGAGAGGGAACCGTGATGTCATTGAAGTCCTCATTAGAAGATTCAGTCGGTGAAAATGATTGCGCATGGGTAGTTCTGGGTTTTGCACGCAATGCTTCATCAGGCTCTAAAAAGAATCCGTCTTTAAAAACAATGGTGACTAAATTGCCCGATCCCACTTGGATCACTGGATGATATTGTTCGGCACGTTTCACGTAATAATTCGATAAAACTTCGGCCGCCTTCGAAGCGCCGCCATAGGCGGCATAGGGTGCGACACTCGTACTGGGAACAGTGATTGCTGAACCTAATGGATTAATACTTTGTACTGATTGAGCATATTGAGCCGCGGATGCAATGCCTGACATCGCACCACTAATGCCTGCCCACTGCATGATTTTGTTATCCCGCATTAAAGGCACGCCTTTAATGCCGACTTTGCCACCGAAAAACGCCCAACCCGTAACCGCTTTATCAATAATCGATTGTCCTGGTTGCGCACATGATATTCTGTCCAAAATGACATAAGCGCGCTCACTCGAAATATCACCATAAGAACTTGCCGTTACAAAACAACCTTGAAGGTGTGAGCGTTGACCGTTAGGTAAGGTTCCAGGTTGTAGTAGCTTAAATAACATCACACCATTATTTTTAGACTGACCATTCACCGATGCATCCGCATCAGCCCCACCTAAAACAACTGCTCTGACAAACGTACCACTTGGGACGTAATGCGCCGGACTTAAACGATTATCTGACCTTAATGTTTTGCTCCCATAACGAAATGAGACCGAGTGAAGCTTTGGTGCCACCTTAGGCTTCAGTTGACTTCCCTGCCAAGCTGATGAGGCGTCAGTAGTTGGATTGTTATTTTGAGCAAGCGATACGAGCTGCGTCTCTTTTAATTTTTCAGCAACGAGTGTTGATAAGGTTTGTGCCGATTCTTTATCATGATTGACCATCACGTTTTTAAGCTCTTGCATTTGTTGCTTTAGACTTTCAAGCTCTGCTTGTTGCGCGGTTAGCGCACTTTCTGCATTCGCCTCGCTAAACGACTCATCCACAATGCCAGTTAAATTAAGTGTTGCTGCTTCTTTGACAGGTTTCTTGGCTTTTGGAACAAGCAAAATACCTACGCCTAAGACGAGTACAATAACAGCCACACTCGCCATCAATGTTCGTTTTTGTTGTTTAGCAATCCATTGGTTAAGGCTAGCCATGATGTGACTCCAGAACGCGATACACATAGGCTTTTTGTTTAGGCAACAAAGTTGGCTTTGAAAGAGAAACCGCTTTCACGCCTTGTCCCATAAATAAATGTTCGGTTAAATCAATGGGAGCCTTTCCCCCGTTATAAATCTCCGTCACCTCACCCGTTAATGTTTTGCTGGTGTAGGTTAATTTTGGAAACAGAGTCAATCCTTCATGCAGACGAATAGCACGACCGTAATGATGCTTCATGTCAAAACCTAAGATTGCGTCTTGTTGCACGAGATGCGACATTAACGCTTCAATTCCCTCAGCTTCTACGGGTTTTGGTCTATTGGTAGGTGTTGGAATTGCTTTCTTAGCAATGCTTACCGTTTGCGGAACAAATTCAATGGTTTTACCCAGACTACTTTCAGTATTAACCGTTGCAGAAAGATGATGCCCTGCTTCCGTTGTTAAGAACAACGTAAACGGTTCCTTCTGTGCCACCATCACATACAAACTACCATCGTCCTCATTTTTAATGCCCAGTGCCTGCTCTGGAAAATGAGCATTGATGATTTTATCTCCCCGCACCACCAAACGATTATAATTAGAATCACTTAACACAATGCTGACATCCGCATTGTCATGAAATGATTGTGAGGTTTGTGCGTGCAACGTTGCTGACATCAATAAACTGAGAAAAATGCTAATGCGTTTCATGAAGGTCCTCCTTAGTAAACTGCATTACAGAAAGGCGTCCGAAGTGATAGCGAAAGTGAAGTGTGTACTGCAACGGTTCAGCAGAGAGTTCTCGAAGCCCAACCGAGCGCTTCAAAATGCCCTTTACCGTACACGTTAGTTGATGGGAATCAGCCTTAATATCAGTGATATCAAAGTGACTGGCGATTTTTTTATCCATGATGAGGTTGGCCTCTTTGTTCAACTGTCCTTCGAACACGGGGTATTGACGACTATCAATAAAATGCAGTAATTGCTGATGATTAAACTTCACGGTTTCAGGCGTGACATTTAACCTGGCATAAATAAAATTCTCGCTCATGAGCGTGAGGTAAGTGGTATCAACTGAGCTTTCACTCTTGATATACCCTAGACTTCCAAAAAATGGCGTGACTTCAACACGCTGGTGAAAAGCCATATATAAACTTAAAGTTGCTAACAACACGTTACTAATTAATAGTGTGATGACCAGTGCCACCATCAGATTAAACCGTGCAGCTAACTCACTTAATCGATGCTGATAAATCTTAAATTCCATATTATTTCTACCCTCTCCATACTCGAAGATGTGATGATGGTACCGTCACTACAAAAACCTGACTTAGAGCACGGGGCAGGTACCAATAAAGCTGGACCAGTAAAAATCGTGGCCCCTGCCCGCGTTTTAAGTGTTTTAATGCGCTCAAGAGCGTGACGCTGAATAACCCAACCAATACTTTGTGATTTGATGCAACCAAGAGCATCAAACCAGCCATCGCAACCATTAATTCATCCATCGTAAAACTCATGAAGCGTTTCGGCTTATCGAGGTGGCTAATCATGCGGTATGGTGTTGGGTTATTCATGCGTCACCTAAAACACAAAAACACTGATGAGGTAGCCAGGAATCAGTGCTATCGCAAACACACTTAAAAACACCATGGGGTTTTTGGTTTTAACGAGAGCTGCGGCGGCTAAAATGATATCTACCAAAATAAACGCTTTCCAAAAGGTGCCTTGACCACCGAGCATGTCTTGAATATCGCCTGCCATAGCGCCCGCCAATTTGTCACTGGCATACACGGACGAAGCCAGAAGCGCTGTTGAAACACCTAGACTCATTTTTTTAAAACAATGACCCAATTTCTTGCTTATTTTCATGTTGTTCTCCATTGAGGTTGTAAAGCTATCTGATCGTTCCGTCGTTCAGTTTTTTAATTCATTTGTTTCTATAGGGACCTTATCTTCTCGAGCAACCCTAAACTCAGGCGGCGCTTTAATAGCTAGCTGTACGTTTGAGCCTTTGGCACTCACGATATGAATCTCAATATCGTTACCAATTAAAATACGTTGTCCTGCTTTCCGATGGAGTACCAACATAAGCCCTCCTAGTGAATCCAATCGTCTTGTTGTCGTTTTTGAATCTCATAGATCAAATATTCCGAGGCTTGAAGAGCCATCGTTGATCGATACCAAAGCTCTTTATCCAATGTCGCTTGATACGCATCCGCTAGACTTTTGCCACAAAGCCTCAAAATGCATGCGATCTCATCAGCACTGAACTGTTTCATGACAACCACGCTCATATTGTCCTCGCAACGATTCTTTAATAATTTTCATATGATGTCTTCCAACGTCATAATTCGTTTGGTGCTTTAACAGTTGAGGCTCACTCACCTCGGGTATTTCATGCCCTTGCCGCACCAAATCACAGATTTCTCGGTACAATGTTTCAAACAACGTATACGCTTTTCGCTCTTGCTCGATGAAGAGAAAATCTTGCGGTAAATGGTAAGCAATGTATTTCACAACCTTATGGCTCCAATAAGGACCTGTGCTGTAATATTTCCCTTTAATCTCACGATAAGCCTCACTCGCCGTCGGTAAACTCAATTCTTCATAAAATGCCAAGCATAGGGCCCTGAACTGTAAGCAGTTGGGTGGAAAATCAATGAAAGCCTTAGCTCCTTTGAGTTGCTTTAATCGGAGCATGCCAGATTCCATTGCTTTCGGTGTTAAATCTTGTAACGTTTCCAACCAAATCCCGTTATCGCTCATACCATGCTTACTCACAAACAGCGGGCCATAAATGGCTGTCATTTGAACCCATAGCCATTGAATGTGATCGATGCATAAATAAGCTCTCTTCGCACTCAAGATTGTTTTCATGGGGCGCTCTTGCATGTTTGTTTGCGGCGAGGACAGCTTGCATAGTGAGTTCATAACTGCCGACTTTAGTGGGATAACGTTCATAATTCTTCCTTGTAACTTGAGGCCTAAGTGCTTGCGCTTGTTCCCGCTCTAACCATTTGATGAAAATGGGATTAAAATCTTGCCAACGATTGTGCTGTTGTTGGTTATAGGCAATAAATTTCTGAATCTCAGTGGTGTCGGTGACTTTGATAAACCCACGTGATAGCGCCTCTGAAATTGTCTCTGGACTTGGATAGAAATCATCACGAATGGGTTGTTTAGCAACTTGGAAACAACCATCGCCTGTTATGTTTGTTTGTTGTTTGTTTAAGTTTGTTTTAGTTATATTCTTTACAGGCAATAAAACCGCGCTCACTTCTGTGCTCTGTTCCGTAATTTGATCCGAGATCTGTACACACCTGTTTCCATCTATTTTTCTTGATTTATCAAGCCCATTCGATAGGTTTAGATCTACGAACTGATCCGAGATTTGTTCTTGGATCAGTTCATGCTTTGCGTAAATATGAGGTAACGCCGTAATTTGAATTATCAACTGTTGCCCCTCACTTACGACTTTAAAATTATTTTCACACGCGGACTCAATCGTGCGTAAAATACTGCGTAATGTAGATTTGCTTGGAACACCTGTGTCCTTTCGACCAGGTGCTGCAGAAACGGTGAGTAAGCCACCAAGATCCTGGTAAGTTAAATCATCAATAATCCCAGTATTAGGGTTTGCTCTTGAGAGCAGTCTTGAAATCAAAGCAAAGTGGGCATGAGGAAGGCCCGAAAATCGTGATTCAAGCTCAAGACGTGCCAAATGATACTGCTCTATAGAAATACGCATGTTAATACAGCCAATCCGTTGATTATTGTTATTTAATGCAGAGTTATTTCTGCGTAAAGTAGAATTTACTATATATTTCTACGATACGCAAATATATTTTTCTACAAATACATCTTTATAAAATTCTGAATGTTATGTAGAATTCGCAAAATTTTATTTTCGCTTGATTTGTGCTTTAATAAAGGAATACTACAATATGCGGAAATTATTTTGCGATCGCTGCACGTCCAAAATAATTAAGCTTGGGTATTTATTAAAAATGGGCTGCAAGGCATAATTAACAATAACCATATGAATTTCAAACATAATTTTATTAGGCTAAAAAACACATGTCTAAATTAAATGAAACGCACACCCGATTAAAAACGGCAAGGATAGCCGCAGGGTACCGAACAGCAACAAATTTTTGTGAAAAAAACCACGTTCCTATTTCTACATACAATATGCACGAAACTGGTAAACGCAAATTTTCCGCAGATATTGCAGAAAATTATGCTTCCATTTTAAACATTAACGCAGCATGGTTGATAACAGGAGAAGGTAATCCGTACCCGGGGTCATTAAACGAGCCGGATTCAAACCTAACAGAAGCTGAATATCTAAAACTGCTTAACTACAGCGGAAACTACAAAATCCCAGTCACTCCACCAACTCCATTGATCTCTCAACCCATTAATGCCGTCCTATTTTGCAAAATATTCAATGAAATCGTTCAAGCACTAAATGAATTCAATACCTCTCTAGATATTAAATATGCCTGTCATTATGCTACGGAAATTTATGAGGACATCTTAGAAACGAGTCAGGTCTATGAAGATCAATTGACTATGCTCAATCTTGCCATTACTATTTTTAGAAAAAAAATTCAGCAATCGGCGCAAGAACCACTGCCATCCCCAAATTAAGAGCTTACGATATAGTAAAAGATAAACACTGGTTTCATACCCAAGGTCTTGCAGTATTAGGTATGCAAACATCACTACTCGATAACGGCTAGAGTCAAAATTAGCTGCTAAAGTTGGAACATGGCGAATCTGGGAAAATGGAGTTAGCAAAAGCCTTGGGGCATACAACAGTTTCCGGTGAATTACATAAACCGATTAAAGTATTACTATCACATCTGTCATTGAAATGACTCTGTCAGAAAAACCTAACAGCCGCATGCAAAAATATCGATTAACTGATACAGGACATCATATTATTACAGATTCAAAACAATCTGATTTATGATGTGCATCCGCGAGGTTCTCTAAATTTTTCAAGAATTGATTTTATAAAAACAATCTATAGCCCATACTCAGCATGGGTTATAGACTGTTTTAAATGTAAAAAGTCCTATTTACGCACCTATCCTGACTGCCAGCGTATTAGGTCCGTGGGCATTTTTAATTCAAGGGGACAAGAAACTATTAAAGGCTTTTTTAATTGCTTATGGGTTTCCCCCCAACGAAATAAATGCTGAATTAAGTCATCAATTAACCGCATTGATGCTTCTTCATAAATATAGCAATCTAGATGTTCAAGTAAGAATTAGCGATTGGAAAAACAAAGTATCATCCCTGAAAGAATTAGAAAATTTAGTTTGGGGATTTTAATTTATCATGCGCCCGATCCATCATCATGTTGAGAACTGCTAAATTGCTGCAATGCCATCATAAAATCGTCAGTTTCCATTAATGATATTGATGCATTTAATTTTATCATTGCATGAAATAAAAAATCGTCGCCTGTATTTAAATGGTATTGTTTTGTAGAATAATAACCATGTTTCCACTCGAGCATTGTTGGTACATTTGTTACACGGTTTATTTGCGATAGGTCAAGTCCTGTACTAACAGAAAAATCTAAAAAATGCGCCGCTGAATAACAATAAGCAATCTGTCGCATGAGCAGGGTTTTTGCGCGTTGATATGAGTTAGGCGTTCCTGAAAAATAATTGCCTAAAAAACACGAGATATTCTTTTCATCTTCAATAAATTCATTACAAATAGTCGCAATATCAAAAAATGGGTCTTCTATACCCGCAGCTTCCCAGTCAATAAAATAAGTTCTCTTGCCGTCGAACAATAAATTTGTAAAATTTAAATCATTATGAGATGAAGCATAGCTTAAATGTGGCAATAATATGGATCTTACGTCTCTGATTTTCTTAAAATAATTAATGATAAACGTGGATACCCCTTTTTTTATAAGAGAATCTTCCAAATCATTCATATATTGAAATAAAGGTTGGTGCGGTGCTGGAAAAGAATAATCAGCATGTAATTTTCGCAATGAATCGGCCGTCTCATTTAACCAGTTAGGTGTAATTACAACAGGAATAGATGGAATAAACTCCATCATCGTAATACCATCCTCAGCATTTGCGTATAAGCATCGAGGTGACAAATCAAACTCGATTGCTTTATGTAAACATTTAATTTGGTTTTTACGATTTAATAGATCATCACTTAAATCCATCACACGTAATATATATCTTTTATTATCGGGGCCTGCTAATTTAATAATAAGTGACGAAGAACCACAGGCTAATTGAATAGCTTCACGTAAGGCCGTGTCACCTAACGTCATTTGAATGGCTATTTTTACAGCACTCAATCTATCTTTAGGTATCATCTCAAACATCATTCACTCATATATAAATTAATTAATCCTGTACAAATTGAACGCTCACAAGGTCCATTCATATAACATATCAGGACAATGTTCCATTGTATGCACGATATATAATTGTTACTGGTTTTTCGCTAAAATTTCATGCGATAAAAATGACACATGACCCCATGACCGATATCTTTTTTATAAATCTGCATGCCGCATTTTTGCATGACTCGGTGAGAAGCAACATGATCTATAGGGGCGAACGCAATAATATAATCTCTCTTAATATTGTTCTTTGACCATTCAAGCAATGCAGCTAATACCTCAGAAGCATAACCCTTTCCCCAAAATTTTTTATGAAGCAAATAGCCGACTTCTACTTCTCCTGTTTCAATTGAACCAAAGCCACAACGACCAACAAACTCCATTGATTCTTTCAGAAACATTACAAAATTAGGCAGTCCCTGCTCCTGATAAAAAGCAATGAGTGAGTCCATCCGTGCATTGGTTTGCTCAATATTTTGAGTTCCATCTGGAAAAAATCGCCTTACTTCAGGATCGCCATGTAATTTTGCAATATGATTGAGATCATCATGCCTTAAAAGACGCAAATGCAAGTGTTTGGTGTCTATAATGATAGACTTCATCGATTACTCTCAATTCTCATGAACAAATAACGCATTCTTATAATACGACTCGGTTTTAATTGCTGGCTCTAATTCAATCGGCCTAAAACAATCAATCTTCGGCATATATACATTTTCCTGCTGCGCATACTCATTAATGATAGGATTTAATTCGTTATACATAAAGTCCCCCATGCGAGCGATATGATTGGCTTTACTGTAATAAAGCCAATAAAAAAATCCTGGAAAATGTTCTTTTTTATGCGTTGCAAACGAATACATCACATAACGATCTTGGCCTAGATTGCGTACAATCATCATACCAGAACGCATTCCAAACTTTTCTTCCTTGAGATGATTAATGGCAGAATCAACTTGATTCTGTTCCACAGCGCGCCAGGGGTAAATAACGTGCTTTGTATAAACATCCTTTTTATAATTAGAATCTTCGCTCACAAAATCTTTTTTACACAGCTCTTCCGCCATTTGTGGTGTCGGCGACAAAAATATACTTTCATTTTGGCCAAAAAACACGTTTATTGAAAAATGATCAATACACAACTCCCCTTCAATATTCTCTTTGAAAAGTCGTTGAATATCCTGCCTATGCCGATATGAAATACCCGCTTTATTTTGATTTGTCATACCCACAATCAATTCCTTCTGTAAAAATAGGTTGGCATCCTTTGAAATAAACGTCTACCCCTGTCATGCAGGCTTCAAAGAAAACGTTGCCTAATATTTTTAAACCACCAAAACTACACTATAATGACCTACCCAAAAGAGTCTATCCCTGAGATCAGGGAGACCCGTTACTCATTAGGTCAATTTGATAATTAACCTAATAAATTTCTACTTTATTGACCAAAAATTATGAACGATATTTCCAACACCACTCCGTTTATCTGGCACTCTGAAGTGCGTGGATATGAGCTCGATCTCCAAGGTATAGTTAACAATGCTGTCTACCTTCAATATTTCGATCACACGCGTGTTTTATACCTCATCTCCAAGGGTATTGATTGGGAGATCTGGCATAACAATGGCTATAATTTAGTCGTTCGCCATGTCGACTTACATTTAAAATATTCGCTACGCCAACATGACCAATTTTATGTAACCGCAACGGTCGAAAAACAAGGGCGACTCAAGGTCCTATTTCATCAATCGATCTACAAAAAGGATGGAACTGTAATTGCAACAGCAACAACCACCTGTGTATGTGTCTCTACTACCACGAACAAACCTTTGGCTCCTCCTGAATTTATGAAGCTACTGTTCGATTAACCCAATCTCACGCACTATTCAACAAGACCAAATTTGTTTTTGCAATTTCATTACGAGCATCCTGCATCGATTTAATGATGCGAAAATTGCCTATTTTAGGCCGCTCACTCGTACCCCATCGGTTCACTGAACCAATCACCCCTCGTAACATCCCCTCCATTGCCGCTTCGATCATCGTCGTACAGTGCATTTTTTCCTTGATGTTTTTTGAATAGGTTTCTACTGTGTGCGGACTAATAGTCAGTATTTTGGCAATTTCCTTTGTTGACTTACCAAGAGCGGCCCAAATTAAACATTCTTTTTCTCGCTCACTGAGCTCTTCCTCTTTTGGATAACAACCTTTAATCACTGCTTTTCGATACGATGGATTAGTTAGAATAAATGATCCCGCGTACTCACGATTATATTGTATGATTAAATCAATAAATTCATGGGTAAAATTAACGCAGCAATCTTCAAATTCAATTCGTGTATCTTGATAAACCAAATCACAACTCTCAAATCCGTGTTTTTTGATTGCACCAAAAATAAACGTGCATTCGGGACACTCACGAATAATATAGTAAGCACGGCGCAGGCCAAACCGCTCTTCTAGCATTTTTTTAAAGTTCATAGAAACAGCCGCTGTTTTGTCACATAGAAAATGATCAAGGCCGGTAATCGTTTCCAGCCTGAAGCAATAATCCTCTTTATATAAATCCTCAGCGTAATAGGATTCCAACATATGAAAAAGATTCGATAACACAAACCGACTGCCATCGTTAAATACGATATACATCACAATGTAATCTAAGCCAATTTTAGGCAACTCACGACAAAATGTCTCAATCTCTTGTCGATGCTTCAAACTTAGAATAAATGGAATCTGAACGCCCATAGCTGCTATCTCTCCATTTCAAATCGTTCTAAATGAAAAGATGCCGTCTTCTGATTCGTAATTCTACTCAGAAAATACAGACCCAATACCGACACCACCGCAGCTAAAGCCAAATACATTGTTGGCGCAGTATCTACACCCATATATTGGCAACTCATCATGGCAATCAATGGTGTGGTGCCACCAAACAGTGACATACTAAAATTGTAACCGATTGAAACACCACTGCATCGCACATTCGCAGGAAACACTGATGTGATAATAGGTAAAATTGCGGCAGCAACCAACGATAATAAACTAGACGTCAGTGCAACACACGCCACTGCAGAGTTAATTCCCCCACGAGTCAATAACTCAAAAATCACGGGGGCACTCAGTAAAAAGCATCCTGTTCCTATAGCAAAAATCTTATAAGCACCTACCCTATCCACCAAGCGCCCCATAATTGGTACACATAAGGTCAATATAAGTAAGCCTACAAAACTTACCGACATAGCCTGATGAATCGTCATTTTCAAATTCATAATGAAATACGAGGGGAAGTATCCGATTAATAAATAAATGGCAACTGCAAGTACGCTACTCGTTAAACCAATACAAACCATTGCTGGTAAATATTGTTTGCATGCGTGAACCACTGGCATCTTAATGATGTTATTTGCCAGAACAATCGCTTTGAATACTGGCGATTCTCGACATTTTAGTCTTAATAAAATAGCGCCTAGACCAAAAACAAACGAAATAAGAAATGGAATGCGCCAAGCAAAACTAAGTATGTCAGTATCGCTATAAAATAATGAGATCAGTAGGCTAACAGCAGCTCCAATCAAAAGCCCTAGGTAAGTACTACACATCACTAGGCTACCATAAAATCCTTTTCGTCCTTCTGGAGCACATTCCAATAAAAATATTCCTGATCCTGTAAGTTCCCCGCTCACAGCGATCCCCTGCAGTATACGAAGCACCGTCAACAGTATTGGCGCTGTGATCCCAATCGAGGCATATGACGGTAAAAAACCAATTAAAGCGGTTGGTAAAACAATTAATGAAATAGAAATAAGAAGCGACACGCGACGACCGTATCGATCGCCGATATGTCCAAAAATAACACCGCCAATAGGCCTCGCAATAAATCCACTAGCAAATGCGCCAAATGTCATCAGCAGTGAAAAACCGGTGTCTTGCGATGGAAAATATAACTTTGCGATGACTGTTGCGAAATATCCATATAGCGCGAAGTCGTACCACTCCATAACATTCCCTGAAATCGTGGTAATGATAAATTTCAATCGATCATGTTTCATGACACTGACTCATTCGTGCAAGCACTTGCACGAGCTTATTGATACCGACATAAACATCATTAATATTCTTTGCCACCATATTTGCCGGTGTACTAACGATTTTATGAGTCTCGTCAATCACAACATCATCCGCAGGACAATTGATAGGCAGGCATCCCATTGCTTGGATTTGATCAGCTATTGATGGGTCGTTACCTATCGTAAATTTAGCCCCAGGGTATATTTTTGTAATCATCATCGGAGCAATACAGATAAATCCCATCGGTTTCTTCAATGTGACTGCTTCATCAATAAAGTGCTTAACGTCTGAGTTAAAATTAAATGCCGATTTTTTCTCAAACCAATCACACAAAGTAGTCACAGCACCCAGCCCACCTGGAAAAATGATCGCATCATATTCAGCTACATGTGCCATCGTTATAGGTTTGATTTTACCGCGAACCAATCTTGCTGACTCCTGAAGAACTGAGCGCTCTTCAGGAGTATTAGGCGATTCTGTAATGTGATTGATCACACAAGCCTGTTTCACATCAGGAGCAAAAGCATCCCAAGCAACTCCTGCCTGGTCCATAGATAATAACGTCAAAATCACTTCATGCGTTTCAGAACCATCGTGCTGACCACATCCTGCTAACACTATTGCAAATTTAGTCATAAAAAATCCCTTATTTTTGCGCCACATAGACACTGTATGTCGTGTAATAACAATTCTATTTCTATCCTGGCATGATTAAAGTGTATGATATTCATAATTAAGTCTCATACATTTACTATATTTCATAAATTTATGCGCCAATTTTAAATAACCATTTCAACAAAATCCTAGTAAATATACTCTTGACAGATAAAATTCTTTAAGGTAAATATCGCATTGTATTTAATGCATGCTGCAAGGCATCTAAACACCATGGATATAAAATTCGATACACCCACGCTGATTTATGCCTCAAAAATGGATGAAGTACTTCTATCTCTTAAAGATAGATTTGCTATTAATTTTTTCCATTTTGCCCGCCGCTTTAACGACTCCGAAGCATTTTCAATTAGCACAAATAAAGATTGGCATATTAAGTATAAAGAAGAATATGAATGTGTTGATACCTTTATGGATAGTAAAAAGATCAAACAGTATAAAAATATCTATTTATGGGGTTCAGAAGGATTTAAGACAAAAAAAGAACAAAAAATGCATGATGAACGAACAAAGTCATTTGCAATTCCACCTGGAATTAGCTTAATGAATGAAGCTGAACATTATGTAGATACCTATTCTTTTTCAACAAGTTTAATATTCCAAGATAGATTAAATGCTCTATTAAACGAATCCAATCTGTTGTATACATTCGGCCTAGAATTCTCTAAAAATTTAAATCCTATCATTACTGAATATACCAAGAAAAATTTACTCCACATTAACAATATGGCGATTAAACCTATTATTCCAAATAAAATAATTGAAATAAATAATACTCTTCAATTAGCTAAACAACCCAATCTTTCGAATCAAACCACGATAAACGATATTTTTACTCAAAGACAAATCGAATGTATTTATTGTGCTGCTCAAGGTTTAAATAGCCAGCAAACAGGCAATGTTCTCAATATTTCAAAACGAACCGTTGAGTCAACTTTGAGTGGGGCCATGATAAAATTAAACTGCATCAATAGAAGTCAACTTATTTATTGTGCAACTAAATATGGGCTTATCAGGGATGACTTAATATCACTACGAATTAAAAATTCAATAAACACTGAGTTATTAAAAATCATGTAAACTGACTCAGTTCCTCTACAAAAGAGAGTTAATCATTTGATCACACTCATCATAGCATTTCACCTGCCATAACTGATGTAGTTTATGAAAATCAGCTAATTTAATGTGTACAGGCGTATAAAAAGATACCATGTAAGGACCAACGCCGGTATCACTTGCCACTTTATTGATCAATTTATTCGACAATCTAACCATTGGATAAGCAAATTTTATATATTCACTATCTGGGACTGAGACAATCAACTGCATCAAGTCCATATCTTCTATATATGGCACATGCCCTTCCCTATCGACAAGATTCCCTGGAATTATCATTAATTGTGCATAGCGTTTTTCAGATGCATCTAAATTTGAAATCAAACCACCTATTTTGGTGATGATCGTAAAATAGCGCAATGCAGCATAAATATTTTCTAGTGATAATTGATGCAATCCTAAATTTACTGAAACAAGATGATATTTTTCAAAATTATCCTCATCATGCTTCATCGGTAACATTAAATCTTCATAACAAACATCGGTAATATTGACATGTTTTGAACTGCTACCGTTCTCTTTTTCCTTGATTAAAGATGCCAAACTGCCACCATCAACATCAGACACAGTCACATTGAAGTTTTTGTCTGGCATTTTTTCAAAAACACCCTTCACCGCGGTATAATGTGGACCTGAACAAAAATCATAAACATTTAGGTCGTTATCAAGAAATCGTTGTCTTAAAAAATCAACGATGACATCTTGAGTGCCGCTCAACATAGCATCGAGTGGTTTTTTAAAAACAAGCATTCGTTTATTAAACGACTCTGTAATTTTATATTCTGCATGATGAGAAAAAGCATGGGTTATCAAATTATGGAGTTCTGCATACTCCATAAATATTTCACCTGAGCCACCGAAGCCACGCCAATGCATGGTTTGCATCACGGATAAGAATCTCTTGTTTTCAGGAATATACTGGATGGAGACCATCATTTTAGCTAAATTATCGATAAATTTATTTTCTTTAAAAAAAATATCGACTTCAAGCCAATATTTTTCTGGGTTTTTAACATATCGGAGTGAAATAATATTAATCAAATCAACAGCAACAGTTGAGACCTCAGCTATTCTTTCAAAGAATTGGGATTTAATAAACAGCGTCTGTCTATATATAATTGCATCGTACTTATTTTTTTCTGTAAGTATTACAAGACCATTATTCGATAAATAATCTACGAATTTAGATATGATTTGAACAGCAAGAGTAAACCGAGATAAACCAACAGAAAACTCTAAAAATAATTTTTCTGCATCTTCTAAACCGGATGCATGAATTAAATGGTACAGTTTATTTTGTTCTTCTTGAAATGAGCATTGTCCATTGACTATTTGCCCATTATCTATTTTTTCGTAGTAATTCAAAAATTCATTAAATGGCTGAGATACTTGATGTTTAATACCATCGAGACCTAACAAAAAACAACTTTTAATTAAACGCTCTTGTAGTAGCGACAAACTTAATGTGTCGTCAAAAGACAACGACCTACCTTGATATTTATCTAACATTTCAAGTTTTTCGACGTTGTTATTTGCACATGTTACATTTTTCATTTTACACCAATAACCCCAATAAATTCCTTGCCATTATTTCTGTGTTGTATTGGAAAATTATTATAGCAAAAATAATTGATATCACTGACATTGAACCCTGCATCTTGTACCGCTCTTACCAAAACATATTCATCAAAAAGATGTACTATTGATGGCAAAGAATCTATAAAAACATCTAAAACCAAATCTTTGGTATCAAATATCCCTGGCCATTTTTTCCCTTGCCTTACGTTACTATGATATTCAGGCCAGGCTTTTTTATAAAAGCTTAGATCCGGCGTCATCACAACAATAGAAACCTTTCCACCTGGCTCCAACCAATCATAACATTTTTTCAATCCGTCCTCTATTAGGTCACCATTTAAAAAATGTAGCACCAAGGAAATTAAAATATGACTAAGTGAACCCTGTTCATAATTGGTTTGTTCTGGAAAAGATGAATTATCTAAAATTAATCTGTCTAACGTCCCACTGGGTGCGGTTTTAGCCAATATTTCTAAATGAGCATTTGAAATATCACATGCAATCACCTGAGCTCCATTCCGAAGAGCTGGATGTGTTGCAACTCCATACGCAGAACCAATATCAAGCATTGGTTTTGTTGCTGTTTTTGCATCATCAATAAATTTCAATGCTACTGGAGAAAGTTCTGTGGTCATAACTCCCATAGCATTTTTTGTTTGAATGAGTCCAGACTCACATTCTTTAGGCCATGAATTGTTCAAATTTCATCCGATCTCAATTATTATTTTTATAGTTAAACTTGATGACTAAATTAAGAAAGCACTTTCTTATAAGTTTCATTCATATTGTATATGGCAATCATTGCTATAATACCCATAGCCGATAAGTATATGCCTGGCATTACCTGACTGCCAAATACAGTTGAAAGGTATGTTATAACAAATGGTGCTGTACCACCAAATAGTGCATAGCTTAAATTATAACCAAGTGCTGTAACGGTATAGCGCACTGCAGTATTAGGTAGTTCTTGTGCTGCCGATGTTAATGACCCTTGGTAAACAATAGCAATTAATCCAAATATTACTTCGGCACATACAAAACTAAACATTGATTTATTGATTACCATAAACGAATACAGCGGGTAACTTAATAAAATAAAACTTATTGAACCTAAATATAAACAAGGTTTTCTACCAATTTTATCGGATATATAACCTACAAATGGAACTCCAACTGTACTACACGCAAGAGCGATAGTCGTAATAACACTCGCTATATCTAATGAAATATTTAGCACAGATGACGCGTACACCGGCATAAAGACGAATACAATATAAGTTATCACGGAGCTTAACGCATATAATCCCATAATAATTGATAATGATTTTTTATTTGTCTTAATTACTTCTATGGTAGACAAGTGGGTTATTTGTCCGTTTTTCCGTATTTCGGAAAATAATGCTGACTCTGGAATTCTTTTTCGAAAGTAATATCCTACAGCCCCTGTTATCAAACCAAATATAAAAGGCAATCGCCACCCTATTGCATATAATAAATCATGCGGTATAAATTTAATGGTTATTGTCGTTACTAGAGATCCTAACAACATACCAACGCCAACAGCAGACCACATAAATGATCCTAATATACCCCTTTGTCGTTTTGGGAATGATTCAATGATAAAAGATGAAGCCCCCGTTGTTTCCCCTCCTACACAAAATCCTTGAATCATCCTTAAAATAATTAAAAAAATGGGCGCAAATACTCCGATGCTTTGATAAGTGGGTAAAAGTCCCATCATTAAAGTCGACATGGAAATTAGCATCATAGAAAAAACCAATGCTTTTTTTCTTCCATAATGATCCCCGACATAACCAAATATCATCGCTCCTAGCGGCCTCACAAAAAAGCTAATTGCGAAAACAGCATACATTGAAAGATACGATGCAATTTTATTTGTATTCGGGAAAAATAGTTCACTAAAAATAGGGATAAAGAACATGAAGATGGAAAAATCATACCATTCTAATACTGTTCCTATAAATGCTGAAAATATTGTTTTGAATCTAGACGGCATATTAAACTACACTTTTTTAATTAGGCGTGGAATTAATCAACTTCCGCTACCTCAGTAAATCCAACATGTTCCATCAACCAGTTTGCCTCTTCCATAGAATCAAAATGTATAACTACCTTCCCCTTTCCATCAGCGCCAACATGTATATTCACCATTGATGACAATTTTTTTGATAATTGAGTTTTCCAAAATGCGGCTTTCCTTTCAAATTCATGATTAATATAAGTATTTGGCTTTTCGTCAGGCATATTAAGACGCTGAACCAATTTTTCAGTTTCTCGAACTGATAATGCTTTACCGATAACTAATTTGGCAGCGTCGATCTGTTGAACCGGATTTAAACTTAAAAGCGCCCTAGCGTGTCCCATCTCTAATAAACCAGAGTTGATCATGACTTTAACTTCGTCCGTAAGAGCAAGTAATCGCAATAGATTACTTACGGCTGTACGCGACTTACCTAGATTTTCAGCAACTTGAGTGTGTGTCATGTCACACTCGTCTAATAAACTTTGTATTGCCTGCGCCTCTTCTAATGGGTTTAAATTTTCACGTTGAATATTTTCGATAAGAGCAACTGCCATGCCCTCGGATTTATTATATTCACGAATAATAGCCGGTATTTTTTCTAGACCTGCTTTTTTAGCAGCTCTCCAGCGCCGTTCACCCGCAATAATTTCATATGAGCCCGTACCAGTAGAGCGAACGATGATCGGCTGTATAACTCCATTTGATTTAATAGACTGTGCCAACTCATCAAGGGAAGATTCTTTAAAAGTCTTACGTGGCTGATCACCCCTTGGCGTAATTTGATTGATAGGCAAATAATCTTTCGATTCTTGCACCACTTGATCCATGTCACTGTATAATTCTGCAGTGTTTCGAATATTTTCTTTAAAAATTGGATTAAGTGATCCTTTAAATTCTTTTATTTTCGCCATAGTAAGCTAGCCTTGATATTTATTACACATTAGCAGTCAATTGTTTCAAATAGTCATCAAATGACATCATCACTTCTAGAATTTCTGGGTGTTGTACCCGGGCAAATTCGGTGAACCGGTCCAAAACCAATACATTCTCTAAACCTTCTTTTTGAAAGAGCGCCAAATAAACACCGGATCCAAGATATTGTTCAAACTCCGTAAATATCTCTTGTTTAATTGTCTTAGTTAACTTCGGGATTAATTTTTTAATTTCTTTCGATAAATAATATTCATATGCTTTCCTAAGCTGACCAAGCTTCTCTTCTTGCGCGCGTTGATTACTCAACTTACTTTCACGATCCCGGCGCTGTTTCTCAACAATGGCTTTACTAGACACTCCTACTTGAAAATCTTCAGATAATGCCGTTTTCAAATAGCCCGCCATACTTTTGATTAGTCCTTTTTTAAAACTATCGGAATCCAAGATCGTATTTATTTTTTCGTCAATATACTCTCTACCATATTTTTTTATGTACTTATCAATGTCTAACTGTTTCAATCCAAAATAGCTTTTTAATTTTCCAGCTAACTTATCTGCATCATCGGCAACCTCAACTTGAGGAAGCGATATCTCAATATCACCTTGTTTATTTTTTATTAGAAATTTTACGGCAGTAATCGTTCGTCCTTTTTTTTCATACTCACCTTCAACATCAAAATCTGCATATTGATTAACTTCCTTCATTGCTATGGTAATCACTCTTCGCTTTAATGCAAAAAATTCAAGGTATTCTGATTCACCGACACCCATTAATTTTCTAAACGTGGGAATATCAAATGATCGACTGTAACCGATGTTTCTGTATCGTTCACAATTTTCATACAGTGCTAATCCATAACCAGACTTAAACTTTGCTTGTATCGCAAGACTAAATTTTGCATATTGGGCAGGTCTATCTAAGAATGGAAGCAAACTAGGAGTAAACTCATATTCACAAATCCCCTCCCCTTCTATTACTCGAGCTAATGATAACGGCGACGTGTTCGTCCAGACATTATTACCCTTTTCATTAATAACATCCCACTCAATATCCATCCTTCTTAATTCTCTAAATTTTTGTTTTATAGTTTTGTAGTCATTACTTCGATACCCCATGAGATTACATAAGGTTCGCATATTAATGCGGTGTGTCACCTCTGGGAATAAATTACCAGCAGCATTTGCTAACAGAACGTTATACATTTTTCGCTGTAAGAGACTAAATGTATTTGCGCATTGTATCGCTTCAACTGGTTTTTTAACTTTAGCGGTTATTTCCATAAAAATTTATCCACAAGTATTACTCCTGTAAACGTCATGTTTAAACTTTTTTAGTCCTGAAAATGTCATGTTTGTATCCTGTATCCGTCATGCAAAAACATTTCCATCCCCTGTAAACGTCATGTTCCATCCTGATAACGTCATGATAAACACCAAATATCACTGACCAATCAACAAGTTAACATCACGTAAACAACCTTAAACTAAAGATCTTAAAACAAATAACAACAGACTTAATAAAATATTAACCTAAACTTAACTTTCATTCAAGCACATGCTATGATTCATCATATCATATGTCAAAGGATGTGTATTTTTATGAAAACTAAACCTGTTTTAGGATTTGCAAATCAGAAAGGAGGCGTTGGTAAAACAACATGGTCTAAGATTTTTAGTGAATATATGGCTCTCATCCAAAAAAAAGAAACATTGGGCATTGATATGGATTCACAAACCAGTTTTACAGCACGATTTTTTGGGATTAATAAAAATCCTGTCACAGATTATAAAGAACCTCCATTGCATCCTTATTATGATCCCAATAATGCTGACGGATGGGACGGAAGAAGTTCTATTGCTGATATCTTTTTTGGAAAATTACCTAAACCTTATCCAACTAAAATTGAACATTTAGATATCATTCCTTCAGATGAAGGTAATTTATTTAAAGCTGAAAATATCAAACGTCAAGAAATGGCAGACAAGGTATATGGACAACTTCATAGCTTCATAAATATCCAGGACGTCCAAGACAGTTACGATATATTTGTAATTGACACACCACCAGCAAAAGGGCCACTAACTATTTCTGCTTTCAAAGCAATGACACATTTAGTAATTCCACTTGAAATTGAATTACAAGCTATTGAAGGATTAGCCGGACTACTTCAATTATGGAAACAAGAGGCCATGTCCCGTTCGGCTGACTTCCCTCTGAATCTTATTGGAATATTACCTAACAAGGTTCATAGTCGTCGTGGTTCAGATAAAGATTTACTATCAGATTTAAGAAGCGACCCAAGTTACGGTAGTTATATTATGCCTGTACAAATGGTTGATCGAATGGAATTGCCACTATGCGATTTGGAACAAAAAAGCATATTCCAATTCGCAGATAGTAACTCTGCTAAGCAAGAAGCAATATCTGTTTGTGATTACATCTACCAGAGGATATTTCAATGAAAAAAAAATATTCATTACCCGTTGGAATTAGTGCAGAGATCAGTAGCACCGTTGATCTTGTGAAAAACAATATAGGTACACTTAATTATAAAATCATTCCACTGGATGCAATTGAGTTTGATCCTCATAATCCACGGGATCTCGTTATTTCACGCACAGATCTACCACAAGGTCCTTCTGAAGATGACCCACTATATGAAAAAAAGATGCTGGAGTTTGAATCATTAAAACAAACAGCTGAAACAATAAAAAAATATGGCGTTCGTAATGCTGTGGAAATTTATAAGTTTGGCAACAGCTATCGTTTAATACATGGTGAGCGCAGATGTTTGAGCTCTATCTTGGCAGGAAAAAAAGAAATTCCCGCCAAAGTTCTTGATGAAAAACCAAATGATTTCGATATTCGATTATTACAGTTAATTGAAAACGTACAAAGAGAAGATTTAACACTCAAGGACACATTAAATAATATTAGACAAGTTATCAAAGAGTATAAATTGCACGTTAATGATTCGGTTAATGTTGATGCTCCATTTCTTGAAAGTCTAATTAATCGCTCAAAAACACAGTGTCTAAATCTACTTGCGGTATTAAATGCACCCAAAGACCTACAAGATAGCATAAACAATGGTGAAATTAAGAGCTTGGAGAAAGCTTCAATCATTGCAAAAGCTAAAACTCTTTCACAAAGAGATATGTTATTAAAATGCTGTCTTGATGGGGCATCATTAAATCAGTTAAAACAAGAGTCGTTGCAACAAAAGAGACTCAATGGTATTCAGCCGTCTTTAGTTTCAAGCCCTCAAAAGCGCCCAGGTAAACAAGCATCTAAGATTAATCTTGGATCTACAGTAAACAAATCTGTTATTACAAAATTAATTAATTTGGTTTCAAATGATCCTGTATATGTTGTGTTTAAAGACCATTTTGAGCAAATGTCATTTAATGACTATAGCACCTGTTCCATAGCATTTTCATCACTGATTCAATTGATGGAAAAAGTAGAAATTACATCATTTTAATCTTGGAGTTATTTTTTGTGAAGAAAAAAAGAATAAGTGTCCTTATGTCGAGCAATGCGGTTAAAGAAATTCATACGAAAATGCTGGATGAAGGTTATAGCTTACGAGAAAAGAGTAAATGGATCTCAGAAGCGATTGAAGATTTTTTAACTTTAAAAGAATATCAATCCTTGGTGGAAATGGCTGAGTTAGTAAATGATCTTCCAAAAAATGAAATAATATATATTACTTCTGATATAGAAGATAAATTAGACGAAGCAATTATTAAAGTTAGAACGCAGTACCCTACTTTGGAAGGGGTAAAGAGTTTAATAGTACGAGCAAGTATTATTAGAAGATTGGTTTTGTTAGGAAAACGACAATAACAGTCACTGTTTGTTAACGTAACAGATTGATTTTAATGCTAATTAATTGGTGTATTAATCACGAATTGCATGAGCTCTATATTATACAATGACCCATCTTTAGTCGGGTCATTGTATACAATCAATAAAATTTTCGTCGTAACGCCTCAGTAATTTTACAAATAAAATAAAATTATAGTTGCATACTCTCTTTTAGGATTATTAATTCTTACGCGTATTGATGTAATATTTTTTGAATTATAATAGGTACTCCGCCAGAAGGCGCTATAACGGGGCCTTTACGCTCTGGTTTTGCTATGTAGTTATCCTTAAGTTTTAATTCTAAATGCATCAAAATTTGAGCGATAATAATTTTCATCTCATATTGAGCAAAAGCGGATCCTATGCAACGTCTGATTCCACTGCCAAAAGGTAAGTAAGTGTATGGACTTTCCGTCGAATTTAAAAATCGATCTGGCATGAATTTGTGTGGTTCAGTCCAATGTTCTGGATCATGATGTGCGAGATACATGCAAAGTGAAATAATAGTCCCTTTTGGTATGGTCTGCCCTCTTAGTTGATAAGGCTCATTAGTAATTCGTAGTAGATAAGGAAATATGGGCGTAATTCTTAAGGCTTCTTTGATAGTGGCATCTAAATAAACCAATTTATCTAAGTTAGAAACTAATTCGGTATCGTCAGAGACAAATTGATGTAATTCGTCTTTTAATTTTTTGAGTACATGAGGGTTCGACAAAATTCCATAAAAAGACCAAGCTATACCTGTCGTGCTTGTTTCATGCCCAGCCAACAATAAGGTGAGCATTTCATCACGTATTTCTTGAGCCGTCATCAATTTTCCTTCTTCATCGCGTGCTTGCAATAAAAGGCTTAAAATATCGATGCGAGAATCTAAGTTCATTTTTTGTCTTGCTGATATTTCTTCAAACAAACAAGCATCCACTGCTTGCCGTAATCTCATTATTTTTGCCCATGGTGTTAAAAACCCTAAATTTCGGTGCAAAAAAGGGGTTAACAACGTGATTACTGAATAAGGTCTGGAAATTACATGGTTCAAATCATGCAATGATTTTGTAAGTGTTTTGAATCTTGAGCTGTCTTCATCCATGCCAAAAATAGCATTTAAAATAATATCAAAAGTAATTTCTCGAACTTCATCAACCAATTTCAAAGTATTATTCTGTTTCCAATTCGAGACTCTCCTTTTGGCGATTTTACTCATCAGTTCGCCATAATCTTTCATTCGTTGACCATGAAAAGACGGTAATAACAATTTTCTATGTTGCAGATGCTTCTTTCCATCCAGTGTAAGTAATGAATAATCTCCCAAAATAGGCTGCAGCAGTGTTGCGTTCATTTCTCCGGAATTTAATTGTTCGGGTGTGGCTGAAAAAACTTGTTTTAAATCGATAGGATCACTGATAACAACAGAATCAGGTTGTCCTGAAAAACGTAATGTAAATGTTTTACCATACATACGTCTACATTCTTCCAAGATTGGCAGTGGATGCGCAATAAATTTCATAAACTGAAATAAATTTCTTTTGGATGGTCCTGGTGGCAATGTCGTATCAGTCATGATTTTCTCAACCATAGTAAATATTGTTTTGAAGAATCCATTTCAGAGCAAGTAAATTAATGAGCGAAATTGTAACATTTGTTTGATTGATTAAATAGTGACTTTGTCGGTCCTTGACTCCAGGCGATCATCACTGTGTTAGTGCATCTCGTATGTTGAGTTTAAGTGCCTTGCAGCGCCCTTGACGACTAAGCATGACGTTTACAGGACGATAAAAACAGTCACTGTTTTTATCGTTAACCTATTGATATAAATAGGGATTAATATATTAATTGCATGCATTGCCAATGCGGATTCATGGTAATTCATGAATAAATCACTTGTTTTTTAGAGATAGCATTTACATCCTGTAAACGTCATGTTTAGAAAAAACATCATCCTGTAGATGTCATGAATGGGTTGAGTCTTAGATCGCTTTTATACTTAGCATCAGCGAATTCACAATATGCAACAAGAACTTGGCTCACAATCGATGGAAGAATATGAGCAGGTCGTGTAAGTAATCCAATAATTTGCAAATAGATATTTGTAGTTCAAAAATGCTTTGCATTTAAAAGTTATCAACAATTTCTGTGGATAACGCTGTGAGGAGTATGTGTTAACTCAATGTTCCGTTTATATTATTGTAATTAAAATGGATGTAATCATGGTGCTATTTTAAAATACAAAAAATTAGTCTTATTGCATCAACGGTGCATAAATCGAAGCAAAGCTTGGTGCACTTGATCTGTTTTGAGATGCAAGGAGACTAGCAGCTCGGCTCAAAGCAGAGGTCGTATGGTTTGATTGTTGTTTAAACTCAGCGCTACTTCGTGCACTTTGAGCATCCGTTCTAATTTTGTCAGCTTGAAATTCGTTGAGGACTTTCATTGCGTCCTCAATCGTAACACCTGCATGAGCAGTAACGGTATTTGTATTTGCAGTTGTGGCAAGTGTTTGATTAATTGAATTGCCCAATTTTGCACAAGCCTCTTCATTAAAGGCGCTAGTCTCTTCTGCTTGAAGTTTAAGATTTTTTACTAACTTATATAAATCATTGGTTAAATTAGATAGGTTCGTCTGACTGTGTTCAAAAGATGAATTAATTTGTTGAAGACATGCGTGATCGTTTAAGAGGAGGGTGGCATCTTTTAATAATTCATCATCCGTATTGGCGAGCTCATCCATTTCTTTTGATAAAGAATCAGTTAGCTCTGATAAAGAGGCTTTGGCTTTTTCAAAAACTTGGCCCATTCTATTGGTGCTATCAATTAAAACTTCTTTCGTTGAATCAAGTTGGCCATTGATTTCAGTTAATCTAGTTACTTGTGCTTCCAGTTGCTCGATTTGAGCTTTAAATGCTGCAATATTTTCTGCTTGTTGGAGATTCATTTCGCAAAGTGAGGTGAATACAATTGTTAAGCTTTCTGCAATTTCATTGATATGATCAACTGATTCAGCAAGTGATGCTTCTAATTCAATAATATCAGTACTAATTCGTTTATCTTTTTTCAATGAAGCGGAGTACTGGTTTTCCATCAGTAATGCAATGGCTGAGTATAGAATAAAGGTCGCGACTGCAAAGACAACTATTAAATTACATGCAGCACCGATACAGGCGGCGATGGATACAGTTGCCGTAATCATGCTGAGCTTAATCCACCAACTTAAATTACCATAGCTGTTTGCTACTTTATCAAAAAAACTATCGTCTGTATGATAGCGTTGAATAAGGAGATCAATATTAGATTTAAATTGTTTTATATTTTTTCCTTGAGTTAAAATTTTTTTTAGTTGCGTTGACGCATCACTTTTTAATTCATCTAAAGTGCGTTCGGGTTTGATTGCTCCATTTTGTTGAGTATTTTTTACGGGCTGTGTTGTCAAAATGGGATTTTTTACTGATTTAGTCATGATATTTCCTTGTTCAATAAGTTAGGATGAAGTGAATAATCTGAATCCTCGACTTGAAGAGGAGGGCTCTTTTGAAGAGTCTGTTTTTGCTTCTAAAGCATCGGACAATTGAGTAATTGCTTGAGTCAGTTGTTTATTCTCATTATGGAGAGCAGTAATTTGATCGAGTTTTTGCCTATTCGTCTGTGATAAAGATCGGAGTTCGGTTTTATAACTATTCAGCGTGGTTTCCAATCGTTGTATGCTACCTGCCATGCGCTCATTGTCCGTTCGAAGATGAACAATTTCGACATCTTTGACGGACTCAGTGTTCGATAAAGCACCCCTTAATAAATCTTGAGCTTCAGATAATTGTCTGGTCAGTCCGTCAATATCGTCTTTACTTTTTTGTGTATTCTCCTGTAATGATCGTTGCGTGTCGCCAAGGAGTACAACGACTTCCTGTAGAGTAGCTTCCTTTTCTGTTAACGAATCTTTTGTTGATTTTAATTCTTGATTTAAAGTCGTAAGCTCTATTTGTAATTGATTGAGTTCAGCCGTGACATCATTTATTGTATTGTTAGCATTAGTTGAGGCATCGCTGAGCGCCGTAGAGGTTGTTTCTAATCTCACGGCAGCGGCTTCAATTTTAACTACTTCTTTATCCAATTTGTTAGTATTCGTGGCAATATGCTGACGTTGCTCTTTTGCTTGTTGTACAAATTCTTTCGCATCTTTGGCCGTTTGTTGTGCGAGATTGCTGGCCGATTGACGTACCTCCTTTTCGCGAGCTCTAAGCTCTTCTTTCAAACGTTGTTGTTCTCGATTTTCTTTATTACTTTGATGCTTCCCGGAATAATAGCTGACAACACCAACAATAACGCAACAAACAACGCCTACACAAGCTACAATAAGGACAGGGATTAAAGCAGCCCCGAAGAGAAATTCAAACATGATTTTCTCCATCATAGAGGTTAAGAGGGGTGATATTTCTGAAATCTAGAAAAAGTAGGGGTATTAGCATAATAATGATCCTTATCGATGTTGAATTTTGTTTGAGCATCATTCCATTGATGCTATTTATAAAAAATTATGAAGGATTTTTTAATACAGGTTTTGCCTCTATTAAAGACGCATAAGTTTCAGGCAAATATATTTCAACGAGAGCGAGTACCTCTTGGTGATGTTTATCCCGCTCATTGTAAAAAACATTGAGTCTATCTAATGAGGCTTCATCTTCTGGCTCTAATTGCGGATAAGTATTTAAAAGCTCTGTTAAATTGTCTAACATATCCATACGGAGCTCAAAATTTTTGTCATAGGATTCATGGTGCTGTTGGACCATGCATTGTGATTGGTAAGAGAAGATTAATATTTTATTTTCAGCGTGTGCCGCTCTCACATCTGCATGACAATTTTTTAATGCGGGGCGTATTTCTATCATATCACTATTTTGAGACTCCATCAGTGTTATGCATTCTTTCAGTCGTTGAGAGACTTGTTGATTTTCTAACAATTTTGGACCCGGTTTGGTATAAAAAAATCCGGCATAACAGGTTGCAAGACATACAGTAAAACAAGATCCGATGGTTATTGCTGTAGATTCAAGAGCGGAATAAATTTGAGCAGGAAAATCATCGATTTCTTGAGCCCGCCCAGGTATTTCGTTGCGATACATTTGATTTCTCCATCGTTTAAGTAAAAAGTTAAAAAATAGCATTGGTTTCCTCTGTGCGTTCGTTGGCATCCTCTATTTTTTGTTGTTCACGTCTTGCAAAAAAACTTCCAATCAACAATCCTGAACCTGTGGTGGCAGCTAAACTTCCAGCCGCAATACCAATTGCAAAAGGTATGCTTGCTACGCCGTAGGTTGCGCAAAGTATGACGGCAACACCTCCTACGATGAGCATACCTGCGATGACACAAAGTGTTGTGCTACACATCATTTGTAAAAAAAGACTGGGTTTGATCAGATCGTAGGTCAGATCATGATTTAATCGTTCAGACAGATATGATTTGAATATTTTCTCTCGTTGATGAGGATCTTGTGTTTTATTCGCTTGAAATGAGGCAAGTACATATGCATTACGAGCGGTTGAATAAGTATGGGAATAGACATAACTTGCTGCTCGCGTTGCTTTTTGATTGGCAGTGGGGTCTCTGGAATATGCTGTTTGATAATGCGCATTAATTTGATCGTTTGAAGCGTTTACACAGTCTTCTGTGCCATTAACAATATCGGCATAAGAGGAGTCAACGACTGTTCTAAGCGGGACTTTGTGCTTAGTAAAAGAGGTTTGTGCGGCTCGGTGGTTTCGTTCATGAGCAAATTTGAGGTTGGCTGAATCAGCAACGCGGGCTGCGAAATGTGTGGCATCACTGGTTGATTTAAGCAAACCATGGGCTGCGAGCAGGGCGGCAGAATCAGCGCATTCATCACTGTGTCTTTTGGCTGCATCGGAGGCAGATTTACATGCTGCATTGCGTGCGTAGTTATCTGCGGGTTCATTGGCAGTATAAGCAGTATATGCCAAATCCAAGAGTTCATTTATGGTTTGTTGTTTCATAAATCACCGTACAAAATCATAGGGTAATTCAAGCGAGATAGACGTATGTTAAATAAACGCCATGGCTTGAATGTTAGATAATGGTTTTAGATGTATGAAACAAATGTTTTGAATTGGTTTTTAAATAGAAATAAGATGAGTTATTCATGACCACGTTTCCTTATGATGAAGTTGAATTAGGATTACTGGTCAAGATCCGTCTAGACATTTTTATGTAACCTATAATCATCATGTCGAAAAAAATAAAAGCAGTCAATAAGTTTTGAAAATATTTTTTAAGTGCGATTACCACTGCCATAAGGTCGTGTAAGGATTTCGAGAAAATGGCCATTTGGATCTAGAAAGTAGCAACCGCGTCCATCATCGTTATAATTAATTTGTTGTGGTTGTTCTCGTTTATGGTCGGCCCAATACATGAGTTTTTTTGTTTGAATACGGGTGAATATTTCATCAAACTCAGTTTCACTTACGAGGAAAGCAAAGTGTCTGGGTTGAATGTCTTTGGTTGTCGTCATGAAATCGAGATTCGCATCATTACTGGTTTTCACAACCACAAAGGGACCAAAGCGGGTAGGGGAGGGCAGGCCTAAGATCTCAGCTAGAAATTGTGCAGATAATTCAGCATTTTTTGATTGAATGATGGTGTGATTGAATTGTATTGTCATGGGGGCACTTATTTGTTATCTGAATGGTTTTATAGACTGCCAGAAAAAGTGTTTCAACGCTATATTTTGCATTATTGGCCCCCTTAACCATTTAGTTTATATTGAATAATAGTTAGGATACTAAACTTATCCATGGAATTTCACTGGATAAGATAGTATCCGATTTGGTGGCAATTAAGCTTGGGGAAAGGCCAGGAACAAAAGAGGCTCATTCGGTGGGTACAGCACAGCATTGGCACAAATAAAATGATGTTTAGATTGGTGCTTGCTGATCTCGATGTTCGTCATGAATTTTTCCAGTCTTCATAAGTTATTGCCCACCGTTCATGGTCGCGCCATTCACCATTAACGTTTAGATAACGTGGGGAGTAGCCTTCTTTTTTGAAGCCATTGTTTTTTACTAAACGTATCGACGCGCTATTTTCGGGTTGAATATTGGCTTCTAATCGATGTAATGCCATGTCTGTGAATACGTTTTGTAATACTAATTTTAATCCAGCACTCATGTAGCCATGACCCGCAAAATCTGCGACCGCAAAAAATCCTAGGTATGCATTTTGAAAAAATCCACGCACGATTTCGTTGATATTGAACACACCAGCAATATTACCGGTCTGATTAAGTGCCAAAAAACTTTTTTGATTACTTGTTTGAACGCGTTGTATATAATTTTTAAAATCCTGCGGCGTTTGTGGCGATGCTACCCATGGTTTATGTAGTATTTGACTATTAAGCATCGCAGTGAGAAAACTATTTTCATCTTCAACGCTAGGTTCTCTGATACTACAATTCGGCTCATTTACAAGCGGTTTATTTTTTTGAGTAGGGGGATTATTCATGAGTTTGATCCTTGTGTATTCTGCAAATGATGGGTTTTTAAATAGACCGTTATCCCGATTGAGTCCTCTCCATCGTGATGTAAAAACAGGTGAAAAACTTTGCGTTCCGCGTTATTAATAAACTCAATCTATAATGACCCCAACTATTCAGACCACCAAAATTTAAAAATTTAGGAGAGAATAGCCTCTACTTTGGAGGTTACTATGGCAAAGAACAAAAAGTGGTCATCGGCAGCTAAATTTGAAATTGCGCTGCTTGCGATCAAGAA
>JAUYSP010000061.1 GCA_030696305.1 Legionellaceae bacterium
CTTTCTTGGCGGAAAAAATATGGATTATCAATGAATCAGTGAGCTACTTCAATAAATCAGATGCACCCACGAAGGTCGCTAGATTGCTTCGTCGCTATGCTCCTCGCAACGACGAATTTAAAAATCGTACCGTACAGAGATCGTATGCAGTGAGGTGTATTAAATCACTTATATTTGTGTTAAAATCTTCCATGATTATTTAACCACATAGTGAACTCCCTCATGACCTACCGTTCTCTTTTGTCATTTACTCTAGGACTTTTTTTAATACTCAACTCAGCTTATTCTCAAGCAGATACTGTTTTAGAGGATATCAACGATACAACAATTTCATTAGATTCATTAAAAGGTAAATGGGTGTTGATAAATTTCTGGGCCAGTTGGTGCAACCCGTGTGTGGATGAAATTGCTGAATTAAATCAATTTTATGAAAAAAACAAAGCACATAATGTTACAGTATTTGCTGTGAATTATGAGTCTCTCCCATTATACAAACAACAGCGCTTAATTCGAAAATTTGATATTCACTATCCAAGTTTAAAAAATAACTCCGTTGCCCAATTACATTTAGGTGATATTTCAGTCGTTCCAGTCACCTTTATATTAGACCCCGAAGGTAAAGTAGCCACCGCATTATACGGCGGCCAAACGGCCAAGAGTCTTAGAGAAGCGATTACTTCCCTGGAACAACCGTTGAAATCGCGTGTTTGAAAATCATTTGAGTAATTGTGCCCTTTAACATGATGACATGTTCATCAAAATCCTCAATTGCTCCGTGTAATTTAATCCCACTAATTAAAAAAATTGATACAGGGATATTATCATTGCATAAGCTCTCTAAAAAAGAGTCTTGTAATTGTTTTTTCGACATTGCCGTCTCCTTATATTTTTTATTATTGCTGGCAATCAGCTTTTTTATAGGACTTATCCAAATATCTTAACGTCACCATGGCATAAGTCCGTATCTACTCTCTTTGTATCGGCTTAATGAAGAAAATCTTTAGACAAGCATCCAGTAAGATCTAAAAAAAGTCTAATATAGCTTTTAGCCAATACTTTAGTACAATACGATAATCTGATATAAAAATGGAATGATAAGTACATGTTGAAACATATCCAATTACGATACCCCCCAGAGAAATTATTACTGATCTTTTTGCCCCTACTATTTTTTGTTACCCCGCTTAGCTCATCAGCAAAAAGTATCTTAATCGGAGTTGTTGTCGCAATAATTATTGCTTCGCCTCGCTATCGCCAAGATTTAGCTACTTTATTTTCAAATCACTGGTGTCGCTCAGCGCTATTCCTTTTCTTTCTTGCTTTAGTAGGGTGCCTTTGGAGTCCGGCAAGCCTCGGAGAAAAAGGATTAGTCCTTGAAAAATGGAGTAAATTATTGTATTTACCCATTTTAATCGTAGGCTTTCAAGATACAAAAATTCGTAACCGTGCTCTACATGCCTTTCTTTTTGCTATGCTACTTACTTGTGTACTATCATTTTTTATCCAATATACTCATTATTTTCATATTAAAAATTCAGCCGCAGATAGTGTATTTCGCAATCACATCATGACGGGTATGATGATGTCATTTGCTACTTATGTTGCATTATTATTTTCAATTCAAGCACGAGGAACCAAACGCATCGGGTATTTAGTGCTTAGCCTCATTTTTAGCTATCAAATATTGTTTGTTAATCAAGGTCGTACCGGATATGTTCTCTTTTTATTGTTGATGGCTGCCTTGATTATTCAACAATTCAACAAACGTCAAGCAGCTATTGGATTACTTGCTTTAATCACTTTATTTTCCAGCTGTTATTACTTAAGCAGTCCATTGCAACACGGCATTCATCGCGTTATATACAATTTACAATCCTATGAACAGAATAAAAATACGCCGATTGGTTATCGTCTCCAATTTCATGCTTTCGCAAAAAATCTATTCAAGTCACACCCCCTGATTGGTGGTGGTACTGGAAGCTTTACTTATTCATTTAGGACAGAAAATCCAGTCCCAGCTTGGACCAATAACACCTCCCACTCAGGGCGATTACTAGAACCACATAGTCAATATTGGCTAGTGGCTGCAGAATTTGGAGTCGTTGGATTGCTGGGACTTTTATGGTTTTATTTAGAGCTATTGGTCATAGCATATCGATTGGATGCCATGCGACCGATCGCGATGGCGCTCCTACTTATTTTTGCACTTGGAAACACCTCTGATTCGCTATTATTTTATTCGGGTTCAGGGTACTTTTTTATTTTATTTTTTGCTCTAGCTCTTAGCGAAAAAGCTAATTCCATCATCACAGCAACTCGAGTATCTATGGGTAAATTAAATGAATTGAAAGCCAAAAACATCCAAGAAAAAACCACTCTAGTGGGGGGCTAAATTAGCAAATATTATGCCTCATATTCCACGCAAACGTTTCGGACAAAACTTCTTACACGATCGATCTATTATCGACGCTATTTTACGTGCCGCCCATCTACAAGCGACTGATCACGTTATTGAAATTGGCCCTGGGCTCGGCGCTTTAACACGGCCGTTACTCCATATGCTCAACTCATTAACTGCTATCGAAATCGATACCGATTTACAAGCGACTTTATTGGCGATGCCAGAATCGAAAGATCGCCTCAACCTGATTAATGCAGATGCATTAACAGTCGATTATAGCCAATTTGGAAAACAAATTCGCCTAATTGGCAATTTACCCTATAACATTTCCACACCCTTATTGCTGCATTTACTAAGTTACTCACCATTTATTTTAGATATGCATTTTATGCTACAAAAAGAAGTCGTTGAACGCTTGGCCGCAAAACCCGGGAATAAAACCTACGGTCGATTAAGCGTTATGCTTCAATACCATTGTGATGTTGAGCACTTGTTTAATGTGCCTCCTCATGCATTTCATCCTCAACCGAAAGTTGAATCAGCTATAGTTCGTATCACCCCCTTGCAAAATTCACCTTATTCAAAAGTTAATATAGCTGATTTGGAACGAGTGGTAGCATGTGCATTTTCGATGCGTCGAAAAACATTAGCTAATAATCTAAAACCACTGTTTAGTGCAGCAGCAATTACGGCAGTAGGTATCGATCCATCTCAACGACCTGAACAAATTAATGTCATGGAATATGTTGAGTTGGCGAAAATTATTCCCAAATAGTGTATAATTAGCGCGAAAGAGATTCTGGAGAAATTATTTTGTTCAATCGTGATGAAAAAAAATTGAAATCTAACGTAACCAAACCACTCAAAGATCTAATAGCCGTCGAAAAATTTGAAGAATTATTAAAAGATAAAAAAAGACAATTGTTATTACAACACATTAGCGAATCAATGGGGCTAAATTCAACACGCTTTGATAAATTGGCTTTATCGTTAATCCATAATATTACCCGATATTGTCAAAATCTCCCTGAACCCACGCTCTATTATTCTCATCGTGGGGGATTAATTGATCATGCGCTTAATCGCACAGAAGCGGCGTTACAGCTTGTGCGCCAAATTTTGGTCTTAGATAAAAATGCAATACCCTCGGAAGAACAAGCAATTTGGTTATATGCTTTGTTTTCTGCCGCGATGTTGCGAGGAATAGGAAAACTTTATACTGATTATCAAATTGACCTGTTTGATCCTAATGGCCAATTGATAAAGCGATGGCAACCCCTGTTGGAAGATATGCCTTCTCTAGGTAGATATTTTTATTATGATTTTCTGCGCGGCGATGATATCTCATTTCGAAATAACATCACTTTAACATTCGCTCGGCAATTAATGCCCATCGCAGGATTTACCTGGATTATCTCAAACCCCGCTGTATTTGCTGTTTGGCTAGCACTATTGCAAGAAGATCGAGATGGCTCTGGTTCATTAGGCGCAATATTAGATCGAGCGAATGCCGTGGCTATTCAACGTGAAATTAATGACTATATACTCAAATATGCAGATTTTGATGGTCGTAACCGAATGGCTACATTTGTTGACTCCACACCGGAAATGAATGTTAATCGCGAGCGCTTAATGGGTGCTGAGTTTATTGCCTGGGTAATGGATGGGTTAGAAACCGGTAAAATAATAATCAATAAAATTCCCATGCTGATGGAAATATTGCCAACGGGCGTGGTAATGTCACCACAATTATTTGATATGTTCGCTCAAGAGCATCTTAAATTTAAAAATAAAGTAGCTGTACAAAAAGCATTTTTAGCTTGGAATTTACATTTAATGACAGATGATGCAAAACAAGCCCCTAGTATAAATGCAATTCCAATTGATCCAGCTATGTTGCCTGAAAAAGTAACTGTTTATAATGAAAAAACAGGTAAACTAAGCAAAATATCTTCGTTAAATTTAGTTCATAACATTCAACATCATCAATTTAATCCTAACAAAATCAATGCCGTATTAGACCATTTGTCTTCCTCTGGGAAATGGGTATCGGCCGAAGAAAATATCGTTGAGCGTCGCTATGACAATAAGCAACGGATATGATTATGCCATTGGTGATGTGCAAGGTTGCTTTGATACCTTGCAGCATTTACTGGATAAAATTCATTTTAATGAATTTAAGGACAGGCTTTGGTTTGTTGGTGACTTAGTCAATAGAGGACCTCAATCCTTAGAGGTTTTACACTTCATTAAAAATTTACCAATAGAACCGCGCATTGCGTTAGGAAATCATGATTTGCATTTACTCAATCTCATATTCACAGACAAGGCACCCGATCAGGGTGATACCTTAACCGCCATATTAACCGCACCAGATTGTGAGGCATTAGGGCATTGGCTAAGAAAACAAGCTATTCTATGTTGGGATAGCAAGTTACAGGTTGTAATGAGCCACGCCGGCATCGCTCCAATGTGGGATCTAGCGCAAGCAAAAAAATTAGCATCCGAACTGGAGCACGCGCTTCGTAGTGATGGTTTTCGTGATTTTCTAACTCAAATGTATGGCAATACACCGATTCAATGGTCAGAAAGCCTAACCGGCATCTCACGATTGCGTGCAATTTGTAATTATTTTACTCGTATGCGTTTTTGTCATGCTGATGGCAGCTTAGCGTTAGAATATAAAGAAGATATACTCAATGCACCAATGGGCATCTATCCCTGGTATGCCATCTCGAACCGCGTTGAAATTGACGAAGATATTGTATTTGGTCATTGGGCAGCCTTAGAAGGGCAATGCCCTCACCCCCGCATTCATGCCATCGATACAGGTTGTGTTTGGGGTAAAACCATGACAGCATTGCGCCTACAAGATATGCAGCGAGTTACGGTATCGGCGTTATGAGGCGTTACTATTTATCATTAGTTATTTGTACAATTTATTTTTTTTCTTCTTATGCTGAAGCCCTTCAACAATCTAATTTGTATGGTTGGATAGATAATCCTTCGTTGGAAGCTAATCGAGTAGATGCCGCACAGAGCCGACTCAAACAAGCCATTAAAAATCCTGAATATTTACTCAAAAATTGGATTGAATTACCCATTTCACCTACGACACATCGACAAAAAGCACTCCAATTGAGTCTACGGGAAGCAATATTACTTGCGCTTCGTTATAATCCGAACATTCAAAGCGCGGAACTCGATCGCATCATTCAACGTTATCAGCTGCGCATTGCTCATAATGAATTTGAATTGCAATATGCCCTCGCAGGAACAGCTATGGTAACCAATTCCAATTATAGTGGCGTAGGTAGCGGCTCGACACGTAGCTATTTGGCATCACCTGAATTCAACTATAAAAATACTGTGGGCACTCAGGCTGCATTAAAAATGGATAACAATGTCGCTATTGATGGTAATTATAATCCTTTATTAAATTTTTCTGTGAGGCAACCGTTATTGCGGGGTTTCGGTAGACAAGCCAATGAAGCTAAATTACTTGACGCTATCGATTCAGAATGGCTAAATAAACGCAATTTAAAACAAGCCGTTATTGATCAAGTCACTCAGGTGATAACAGCTTACCGCGCACTTATTGTCAGCGGAAATAATTTACAAACACAACAACGTCAATTAACAGAAGCTCACCACTCCTATGAAGTCAATGAAAAGAAAATTGCCGCGGGTCAACTCGAGCCAACAGCTAATATACAACAACTCTATCAAATTGAATCCTTAAGCCTAATGGTTGAGCAAGCAGAAAATGAATTTGTAACAGGAGCACAAAGTTTATTACAAACAATTGGTCTTGATCCAGATATGCACCTGACCGTACCAAGCGATGTCACCTTGAATCAAATTCAAGTACCGAATGTAGCAGAATCTGTCGAATTAGCATTACAGCATAACACCCAATATTTGGCATTAAAAATGGCACTTCGTGCCGATGAGCGATCGTATGCCGTAGCAAAAAATCAGCAAATGTGGCAACTCGATTTATCTGGAAATGTTCAAGCGGGCACCGTAACCAACGTTGACCGCAATAGTGTAGGAGCTCGTAATATATATGCTGGTAACAACATATCGCAATCAGCTAATGTGACATTAACTATCCCGTTAGCAGACATAAGTCGTCGAAGCACCTTAATTTCCGCCAAAATTCAATTGGAAAAAGATCGATTAAATCTCATCGCAGCCAAACGCGCGTTGATTACCACCATTAAAAATACGATCACAACCATCCGCAGCTCAGCTAAACGTTATGAGTTAGCTAAACACCAGGTCGAATTAGCTGAGCAATCATACGCGTTGGAAAAGAAAAAACTAGAAGCAGGTATTTCGAGTGCGCTAGACGTTAATAATACTCAAAATCAATGGATTCAAGCACAAATGGGCTTAATTAATGCTAAAATCTCTTACTTAGATCAACTCTCGGCGTTACAACGATTGCTAGGCACTACGTTAGATGCGTGGCATATTAAGCTGAGATATACAGGATAATACATGACCAAATTATTGACTCATAAACGGTCTTTACGATTATTAGAGAAGTTCGCAATGACGGTGTGGTTTGCAGCAACTTCGCGATTTGGATTGAGCTTATTATCTAGAAATTATATTTTTCGTAAGATTTGCTTGATTGTATGCATATCACTGGGTTTAATCGCATGCGAAAAACCTAAAACCCCACAACATACATCGATACAATATAAGGTACATACGACAACACTTAAAAAAACCTTAAATTTTACTGGGACCGTGCAACCGTTACGTGAAAATACGATCACGAGTCCAATGAATGCCGTTATCGAATCAATGCATTTTCATTATGGCCAACTAGTAAAACAGGGCGATACAATATTCACACTTAATTCTGCTGAATTACAACGTGAATACAATGATACATTAACGGATTATTTAAAGGCAAAAGACAATCACGATATTACAGTAAGTAAATTTGCCGGCACGCAAGAATTATGGAAAGCAGGATTGCTGTCTAAAAATACTTATTTAAGTGAAAAATCCTCTCTCAATACCTCTCACATTACGTTAATGCAATCGACACGTAAGTTATTTGAGTTAATTGAAAAAATCGATGAGGATCAACATGAAGATTTATCCAACTTAAGCTTTGAGGAATTTGATAAAGTTCGCTTAGCATTAAGTAGCAAACACAGTCTTATCCATTTAAAAACACCACTTACAGGGATACTACTTTACCCTCCAAAACTAGGCGCTGAGCGGCTCGAACGATTAAATGTCGGTAGCTCAATTAAAACAGGTCAAGTCTTAGCCTTAATTGGCGACCTTAGTGGAATTAGAATTGAAGTTGACATTCCGGAAGTTGATGTTGCTGATGTATCTATCGGCATGCCTGCTACCATTCACGGATTGGCCTTTGGTAAACAACCATTACAAGGCAAACTGGTCGCCCTCAATGCGGAGGCATCCACGGGCAATGGAAATGCATTACCATCATTTACCGGCATCATCGAAGTTCGTCATTTAAATGATGCCCAACAAGTAGCAATCAAAGTCGGCATGAGTGCTAATATCGAGCTGATACTGCATCGGTCAAACACGTTAGCCGTCCCAATTGACGCCGTTCAACAAGAAGCGGGGCACAGCGTCGTATACATAATGACGAAAAAAGGTGTACAAGAGAAACGGATAATCAAAACAGGGGCGGTAAATGGTGACCTTGTAGAAGTCGAATCAGGGTTAAACGTAGATGAGGTCATCGTATATGAATCTAATAACGTTCACTGACATTATTAAGACATACCGCGTTGGATCTAGCTCAAATACCATCCTAGATCGTATCTCACTAGAAGTAAAAACCGGTGACAGACTGGCCATTGTGGGAACCTCTGGATCAGGTAAATCAACACTCATGAATTTAATCGGACTTCTGGATAAGGCGGATCAAGGCAAATATTATTATCGTAACCATGATGTCTCTACATTAGACGATAATACATTAGCCGAACTGCGTAATCGCTCGTTTGGATTTGTATTTCAACAGTTCCATTTATTAGCAAAATTAACAGCGATACATAATGTAGCTTTGCCGCTACTTTATCGAAACATGCCACTAAAAGAAGCCTTACACAATGCTGAGGCGATGTTATTACGCGTGGGCATGCAGGCATTTTCGGAACACCGTCCGACCCAATTATCAGGGGGACAACAGCAACGGATCGCAATTGCTCGAGCCTTAATAGGTGAACCCGATATTATTTTGGCAGATGAACCAACCGGTGCTTTAGATTCGTCAACAGGTAATGAAATTATGCAATTATTATTAACATTAAATAATCAGGGTAAAACCGTAATTATTGTGACGCATGATGAACGGATCGCATTACAGTGCACTCAACGAATTCAATTACAGAATGGAAAAATAAACAGGGATAGCCAATAATGGCTCGTCTCAATCAGCAAATTCAACAGGCCGTTCTCAACTTACAAGCATCTAAATTGCGATCGTGTCTTGCTATATTAGGTATCTTGATCGGGACCGCAGCAATTGTTGCACTAATGAATTGTAGTCAACTCGCTACCGAAAAAGCACTCGCTCAATTTCGCTCCTTGAACACAGACTTAATTTCGTTAACCGTTTTTCAAAAATCCAGTGAAAGAAGCGCCCGCAATAAAGATATATCATTATCCATGTGGCGTCGTCTTCCTTCACATATCCCAGGGATTCGTCAGATCGCCCCTTATGCTACTGTATATCAAGACATTAGCTTTGCCGGTAACCAACTGAACGGCACTATAGTCGGTGCTGATGAAACACTGGCTTCGATTATCCATATTGAGTTGGCAAAGGGACATTTTGTTTCTTTTGTAGAGTCATTTGAACAACATTGTGTTATTGGTGATGGCCTAGCAAAGCAATTAAAGCTACTCAGCTTGGATAACCCATTAAAACAACAAATCCGCATCGGCCGCTCACTCTATACCATCATTGGAATAGCGAAACCGTGGACAGAAAATGGATTTTTCAATCAAAATATTAATCAATCAATCATCATCCCTATTGGCGGTATCGCTTTGCTCGATAAAAATGCAACCATTAACAATGCTATTGTATTATTAAAAGGGAAAGCTAATATTGATAATACCATCGAGCAAATTACCCAATTTATTCATCATCAAGCACCTCAATTAAATTTATTTTTACAAAGTGCCAAACAAATTATTGCCAGCATGAAAAATCAGAGAAAAATTTTTACTTTACTCCTCACTGTTATTGGTAGTATTTCACTTTTGGTAGGCGGTATCGGCATAATGAATGTGATGCTGATATCGGTCAGCGAACGGAAAAAAGAAATTGGTATTCGTAAGGCAATTGGTGCTAAAAATAGTGATATTCGATTACTATTTCTAATTGAATCCATTCTATTAGCATTAATCGGCGGTATTATTGGTAGCCTCATTGGCCTGCTATTCACGTGGATAATTGCCTATTTTAATCAGTGGTCATTTGCCATTAATACTGTTTCTTTAGCTATGGGCTGTATTGTGTCAGTAACAACCGGCATATTCTTTGGCTTTTATCCTGCGCACCGCGCAGCACAACTACAACCTGTTGACTGCCTATCACATGCGTGATTTTTAACCCAAATGCAAATTATATTGACTTATATAATTTCGGTGCTTAAAATGTGGCGATAGGGCGCCTAAGTAGTGTAGGACGAAGAGGAATTGCATGCCAATCATAAATTCAGGAATATCCATGTACCGTACGACAATTAATGTCGTCAATGCGGCTACAAGTGATATCATCTACACACACGAAAAGAAACCCCTTAAATATCAGCTCATTCCTTTCAATCAAAAAGACCCTCGTCCTAAATTTGACCGCGGATTAGGTTTACCAGGCAAATTCCTCGGACTTATTCTAGGCTCAGTAGGTTATTTTGCAATTACCGCAGCCCGGGCTATATGTAGCACACTAGAACATTTAATTAGGATCGTTTGTCTAGGAGCTCAAGCCCCTTTATTAAAAGGTACAAAAGAATATAATTTCTTTAATCTTCCCAAGGATAAACGCAGTGGATATGCCTATTCTTTAGGTATTTTAGGCATATTCCCGCTCGGTCTAGCCGCCGCATGCGTAGGTTTAATCATTGGTTCAATCATTTGTTTGATCAGCAAAATGATTCCTGCGATTCAATCTATCTATACATCACTGTTTCAAACAGAGTCTCGTGGGGAGAATCAGGCTTGCTGCAGTAACGTGGGTGTATTCAAACAAAAACATAACGACAGTCAAAACTCAAACCATTTTGATCAATTAATAATCTCAAAGTAAAATATATTGACTAGCAAGATGCATTTGTTTAAAATATGAACTCCAAATCTTGGTTAGGGGTGTTCCAACATGCTTTCTCAAATACAACAAGCAATCTCTGCAAGTGCAACAACAGGATCCAAAGTAATCAGCACCGCCTTCAAATCAGCTATACAAGCAATAGGCTCAGTTGGAGGTTTTGTATTACAAACAGGTCGCGATGTGCTAAAAATTGGGCAAGAAAACTTGGTTACAAGTTATTATTCTGCTACACACTACACAATGCCTGCAGCACTTAATCCAAGTCAACCTCAACCGTTAGAAAAAGGGTGGGGACGGCGTATTGCTGACGTCTTATTATCGCCTATTACGACCTTTCCGGGCTTAATAGCAGGGGGGATCATTGCTCCAACAGTGTATTATTCCTTCTATATAAATCTACCGAATTTTTTTAAAGCACCCATCTCTTTATTGTATAGTGATCGCACGCCATTCAAGCGCCCACCGTTGGAAGGAAAATTCTTTGGTCATATCGGTGTTGTTCTTGGTTTAACGCTCGGATTAGGAGTCACAATACCACTATTTGCGATGCGCATGATTATAGAAACAGGTATTACAACATACGAGCTCTTTGTTCGAACAATTAACTGGAGTGTATCGGATGTCCAACCCGAGCATGCTATCGCTCCCAATATAACTATCTCAAAAACCAATTTTCAACGCACTAGATTTGAAAAAATACTAGGCGGGCCATTAGTTATTTTATTGCTTATACCAGTAACTACTATTATTGGGGTTGGGATCGGACGGCTGATAATCAACTCTATCGTTTCTACTTATCGCAATTTAATTAAAGGATTAAATACAGCTGTTAGTGACATGCATAATAATAACAACCCGCAAACGCCATACCGTCTTATCCCACTCAATAACACAGACAAACGAAATATGATTCAACGAGGATTTGGATTACCGGGTGAATTACTTGGTCTTGCGTTGGGTACAACTGCATTTATCATTGTAGGTCTGGGTCGGGTTGTTATCAACTCACTGGAAAGCGCTTTTCGAATATTTTGTGCCGCGGTCCAACTTCCTTTGCAAGATACGAACGCACGTAATTCATTTATACTTACCAATGATGCCCGTAATGAACCTAAATACGGCTACTCCTCTCAATTGGGTTATCCTGGCATTGTATTACTTGGTTTAGGAGCGGCGATTGGCGGGATCATCACCGGCTCAACAATTCGCTTGATAATCGAAACGTGGATTAGCATAACAAATACCGGTAGGGAAGGGATAAATTTTGCTTTACAAGGCGTAAACAATTTTCAAACGATTTCCCCTGTTAAAGCACAGCGTAAAAATTATGAACGATTGGTTGGCATCTTAGGCTACCCTATCGGTGCGGCAATCATATCACCTATAACATTCGGAATTGGCGTTGTTCGTTACGTAATCACCAATATTGATACCGCACAAAAAGTATTCCATTTCTTTGTCGATGCAGCATTTGAGAAAAAAAATGTGATCATCGCACACCATGTTACTCCAGTAAACGAAATAGCGTTTGCCCAAAATGATGCTGTGTTAGAAGTAAGTGCGGTTGTCGCTGATTCAGAAGATGCCTCTGATCTTATTCATGATGCGGCACAGATCATCCAACAAGATGGGCGACCTTGGTACGTTCAACTAGCCAGTTTTCCCGGTGCTATTATCGGCGGAGTCATTGGTGGTGGGCTAAGAACTATTATTGAAACTACCTATGCCACAGGTAACACGTTGGTTAACAACTTGCAACTAGCGCTATATCAATCGCGTTTTGCAACAACATTTCAACCAATGAAAGCAAATCGCAAACTGCACGAACAAGTATTAGGTAGCGTGGGCTATGTCATTGGCAGCGCATTGAGTCTGGTTCCAATCGTAGCTATAGGTATCGCTCGTTATGCTATAACCAATGGTGATACAGCACAGCGTGTATTTATTCATACTGCTAATTTGAATCGTAGAGCTGAAGAGGCAATATCTCCGCTTACAGAAGAAGACAAGCGTCATTGGTTAATTAAAGTAGCGAGTTTCCCTGGCGCCATTGTGGGCGGTGGTCTCGGATTTACTGGAGAAATAGGACTAAATTCAATTAACTCATTTACCCGTCAGGTAAAAATTTACTCCAAACAAGCCCTAATGGAATCCGGGCAAGAAAACAAAATCGAGACTATTACAGAAGATCCCCGTACCGTAACTCAAAAAATAATGGGGAGTGTTGGGTTGGGCCTTGGCACAGCAACAGGTCTGGTTAGTTTCCTTGGGATAGGATTAGGCCGAATCATCCTCAACTCAGGTACTACAACGTATCACACGATACGTGACATGACAGATTTCGTTTTTCTGGATGACTACCCCTCTCTTGATACATTTGCCCTCTCTCGACGGATCAAAATGTTCTTTTCTGGGAACTCAATTCAACCTATCAATGCATCAGAGTATGAACTGGCAAATAGGACTAACGATCCATCGATCCAAACTGCCGTTTATGTTGAAGCCATTACCAATCTACCCAGAGAAGATAAAAGAAAAAATGTGCCATTTTTATTAGGTTTGCCTGGACTGATCACCGGTTTTGGATTGGGCCTTGTGAGTTCGTTGCTTGCGGGATCTGGTCGTATCGCATTAAATAGCTTCATTACAGCATACGATACTACTTTAGACATCGCCGATCTTATATTGCCCAAAAAACATGCAACCACACCTTTAAGAGCAGCACCACGGAGTCCAATGGCCACCGTATTTGGCTATCCAGGTAAAATCCTAGGTCTAGGTTTTGGTATACCCGTTTGGCTCACTATTTTATCGGCTCGAATTATAGTAAATACGGTTTATACTGCGCGATTAAGTGCGGCTATTATTACCACATTGCCGCCAATCAGTAAAAATATCCAGCCTATTGAAGACCCTCGCACCCCATATGGTTTTGGTCAACTATTTGGTATGTTAGGCTATCCTATTGGTTTAGCCCTGGGTTTAATGGGCTTCGCTGTTAATATAGCACTTCATATCATTGGGCATTCATTGGTTACGGGTTATCACATCACAAAAAATATGGTGTTATGGTCTATGGGAAATCGAGAACAAAAGATGCTATTAGGTAAAATGGTAAATGATACTGATAAGCGTACACCGTTTGAAAAATACGCTTTTGGTTTCCCAGGTAGCGCATTTGTAGCTTTAGGAGCAGCTTTAGCAACGTTTGTAATCGCTACTCGAATCATCCTCATCAATTTTCAGACCACCAGTATCGGATTTAAAATAGGCGCTAATTTGGCATTAAGTAAGCCTTATCCTGCTGAATCAATGCAATTAGATAATTGGTCTAATCAAATCCAATTAAGAGATAACTACTCTATTTCTGTGCCTAAACAAATACTGCAGGTGGGGAAGTACCTAGTTGGTTCTCCCGGGTTAATGTTAGGAGGAGGCATCGGTGTTGCTCTTGTCACTCTACCACTTGGCCTTAAGAACTGGGTCGTAAATACAATATTGTCTTTCGCTCATTTATCGCGTTCTTTAGTAAACGTTGGGCTTGAAGAGCCTATTTTTTCAAAGGGTATTGCTGCTGACCAACGAAGCGTGTTGAGAAAGGCCTCCGGAAGCCTAGGTTACGTCGCTGCATTAGGTACTGCAGGCCTTGTTCCTGTTATAACATTAACATTCAAATTTGCCTTATTTGCCATTGCTTTTGGTTCCTCGGCTCTAGTCGCACCAATAAAGTTAGGATTAATTATTGTCTCACCTCGTTTTAAGGCAACTACAAATAAAGACGATATTGCAGAACAACCCTATAAGAATTTATATTCCGCGCTATCGGATGGTAAATTACCAGCCAATCAGCCAATCCCCCAAACAATCGCCACAGGTGGTAAGGGTGTCCGCGATTTCTTGCGTAAATCGATGATATTCAATTCGAATACCATGACAGAAAGTATTTTAAACGCCAAATTAGAAGCGAGCAGAAATTCGAAAAAACCATTTGATTCTCAAGCAATTAAAGAAACTCATCGTGGTTTTTTGTTCTTTACTGCTGAAATGCGTCGCAAGCATGACGCGTCAGTGGAGAAACAATTTAACGACATTAATGGATTTATAGATGGATATCTCGAGAATCCAAATGATACAACACCTGCTCCAGATAATGTAATTCAAGAAACACCGTCATACACGGAGCTATTGAATTATTAAGATGGCGTGACTAGTACTCAAAAAGCAATCTTGGTAATTAAAAATAAGACATTACCGACTCCCCGTGCACCGGGAATATAAGTCGCCATCAAAGATAATCGGCTATAACTCACCGAAACCCACGGTAAAGCGCCTGGAAATGGAATACCATTGTTTATATCCGGGCGCGCTGTGGCGAGAACAGCATATCCACCCCCGACGCGAGTTTTTTCAGTCAAACGCAATATTTTGAGAAAAGCATAACCCACAATCGGCTCTACGTTTTTATGGGAATCGAGAAAAGCAAAGGCATATAGGCCATGCCAATCACCATCCTCATCATAAAACCCTTTTCCTAATCCACCACCCCATGGATTTTCATTGTAAGACTTAACCCTTGCTTGGGAATACAAATAACGATTATGCCAAGCATAAGAGGGAATATATAATTCATTATTTCCTTCGGTCCAAATCTGGTGCAATCGATGATACGCTTGATCAAACAAATCGGGCTTAGTCTTTTGACAAGGGCGACACTGCTCCGTTTCCACTAAAGACGCAACACGTTGTGCAAAGCTGCATGGCATGTGAGCAAATAAGATAAAACTTAATGTAATAGTTAAACGCTTCATGCTACTGAACAACCCGCATGATCAAAGCAGATACCAAGCCAGTCACAGGCATAGTAATTAGCCATGATAAAAAAATTAATCGCAGCATCGGCCAACAGGTTCCAGAGAGCCCCTGCACCAATCCTACACCAGCAATTGCACCCGTAACTGTTTGTGTCGTAGAAACAGGCAGACCATATTCAGTAGCCGTTAAAACAGCAACCGCAGCTGCTGTTTCCGCGCTACAACCGCGCATAGTGTTTAGATGAGTAATCCCTGTACCCATGGTCCGCACAATTCGCCAACCACCAAACAAAGTTCCCAAACTAATCACAAAACAGCTACTAATCACAACCCAAAAGGGCACATAGAACGGGCCGTTTAACCAATGCGCGGAAAAAAGAAGGGCCGTTATAATCCCCATAGTCTTTTGCGCATCGTTAGTGCCATGGGCTAAACTCAAGCAAGCGGAGGAAAATAACTGGAAACTTTTAAATATAGTGTTCAGTCGCCGCTTATCTGTTTTTTTAAAGATATGCGTTAAACAATATATCAAAGTAAAACTAAGTAGAAGACCCACAATTGGGGAGAGAAAAATCGCCAAAATAATTTTAACAAATCCAAGCCACTTAATAGCCATAGGTCCGCCACGCATAATTGCGGCCCCGACTAAACCGCCAATTAGCGCTTGAGATGAACTCGTGGGTAATCCCCAATACCATGTCGCTATTCCCCAACCAATAGAGGCAATGAGTGCTGAAAAAAGAAGCGATGCGTCGATGGCCTGACTATCAATTAGATCCATACCAATTGTTTTAGCTACGGTCATCTTGAAAAAAATAAATGCGACAAAGTTAAAAATTGCCGCCCAAATTACAGCCTGACGTGGTGTCAATACCTTGGTAGTTACAATGGTTGCAATAGCATTTGCCGCATCATGAAAGCCATTAATGAAGTCAAATACATACGCAGTAAATATAACACACAGAATCAATAAAGTGTCTTGGGCCATGAATTATCTCATCAAATATGATAACTACTATACGTTAATAATTTTGAAACACCACGCATTAATTGACGAATAATAAAAGGTAATTCAGCTGCTCCGGCTGCAGCAGCTATTTGAGCATGAGCCGATTCATCTTCTTGCATCTGCGCTAGAATAGCTTGCGTTTTTGCATCATATGACGGTATACGCTCTCGATGCTGTTGTAAATGATCTGCTACTTGACGCTCCGTCTCTAATACAAAACCAAGACTCCAACGATCGCCTGCTACTCCAGCCAAGGCTCCGATCAAAAATGATCCTGCATACCAAAACGGATTAAGCAAACTAGGCTGCGAATGCAATTCGGTTAACCGCTGTTCACACCACGCTAAATGATCCACTTCTTCCTCAGCCGCTGCGGCCATTTGCGATTTTATTGATTCAAGCTTCGCCGTAGCTGCTTGACCTTGATATAGAGCCTGGGCACATACTTCCCCTGCATGATTAACTCGCATTAACCCAGCCACATGACGTTTTTCTTCTGTGGTCATAGTGACATCAGGCAAAGCACAACCAGGGGTAACTCGGGTTACCATTCGTTTGGTAGGAGCACATACGGTTCTTAAAGCCGTGTCTACTCCTACTATTAAATGATCAACTAACATTAAACGACGCATCAGTGTGGTTACCAAGAGAGAGTGATAGTCAGTATACATTCGATGAGGGCATATCATCAATTAGCTTTACAAAAATCAGTATCCACTCGGTTGTGTTCACCAAATTTTAATGATATAGATTATTAGATAAGCAGATCAAACAGAATCCTAACATGGCTATACTATCAAAAAAGCGTGTAGATACTTCCTTGAAAGATAGATATGACGAGCTATTGGAGCAACATCTTCAATCACATGAAGCGAAATACATTGTTTATTTAGAATATAAGAATAAACGCAGTAACGAAGAAGATAGAATGCTTACTTTATTATATGATTCTGCGACACGCCCGTATGCTGAGGTGCTTTTGAATCTTGAAGCTAGCCACAAAAAGCATTTTCATCCCGGTATTGTGCTAAAGTTTTTGAAGACCAATACCTCTGATGATATTAAAGCGATAGTCGCAAATCAGTATCGAAAACATGCATTGAAACTCGCTCATTATAAGCCGTGGCTTCAACATTGTGAAACGGTCTCTGATCTCGAAGCATTATGGTATCCATATGACCTAAGTACACGCATCCATCATTTAAACGAAAAAACATCCAAAACAACGCAAGAAGAACGATTTTTACAATTAATATTTGATGAATCCACAAAAAAACAGGCCATTGACATCATCATATTAGAAAACCTGGCACAACCCTCCAGTTATGAAAAAACTTATTTGGAGTTACTACTGAATCCCAGCACAAGGGATTGTGCTAGAAAAATACTGGATTTAACCACTTCAAATAATAAAACCCTGGAACAAAGAAGAGAGTTAATATTATTAACTGATGAGGTTACCCGTCCCTATACAGCCTCGGTTTTGGAAAAGGACCAACACCCTTATGAGCATTTGAGTCCTGTCGATCGCGATATATTAAAATATTGTTTTTTACATGTCATTACACCAACTAAGCCTTTTGGCAAACGGATACAAAGCACACACGCATCGCTTTCTTTTTTGTCTTCACGTACTGAAATGACTTCACGAGCCGTGTTGAAAGGTCCTTATATTCTGGATCTATCTCAAGATGAGAAAAAAAAATGCATTCAGGATCTGGTCGATTTACAAGTCGATGAAATTATTAACATTTATCTTGAAAAAACCAATGCAAATGCCACGGTTAGGAGTAAAGGCATTGATCCTACAACATCAAAGAGCATCAAGGAGTACAAAGATAGAAACAAAGAACGACTTTCATTTAGTATCATCCGTTATTTTTATATAATTGAACAAAAATTTAGTGAACAAAAATTAATTCAATTAGTTACGGCGATCAAAAATAAAATACATCCTCCTTTTAAAAACAATTTATGTGGTCTAGCGAATGAAGCGATCGATGCGCGGATTACCTTGGAAGCACTTGATACAGCTGAAAGGCTAAGCCCGAATCCATCTAGCTCTAATCTGTCCACATTTTTAGGGCAAAAGTGAGTTGACGCTGAAGTTATTTTTGCACAAACCCCATAAATAATGGTAATCTTATGCAGGCGTAATTTACGCACTAAAGGTATACATCCAACCATTTACAGGAATGATTTAATGAGTATTATTCAAAAATTAAAACGTTTTTTTTGTCGTACGAATCACAATACCGGAGCCAGATTATCAGGCACTATTAAATTTTTTGACAGAAAGAAGCGCTTTGGGTTCATCGTAGCAAATAAAAACGAATATTTTTTTCACGCAGCAGCTACTAATCCAGGGGACTTCCGCTCATTACAAGATGGCGTTGCAGTAACCTTTGTCGTAGTAGAAGGAAAAAAAGGGCCGCAAGCGAATAATATTGAAATAGTAAGGTAATCATTATGACCAAACCGACTGTGCAAGAACATATACTTGAATTAAATGCTTATTTAAATTCCCGCATTCTCGGTCAATCAAGCTTAGTATCGCGTCTCCTTATCGCGTTACTTGCAGACGGTCATTTATTAGTTGAAGGCGCGCCTGGTTTGGCAAAAACGCGTGCTGTAAAAGAACTATCAGCAGGTGTAGAGGGTTCGTTCCATCGCATTCAATTTACGCCTGATTTGTTACCAGGCGATTTGACTGGAACGGACGTCTATCACCCGGAAGATGGCTCTTTTGTTTTTTTACCTGGACCCATTTTTCATAATATGGTTTTGGCCGATGAAATTAATCGAGCACCGGCAAAAGTTCAATCGGCTTTATTAGAAGCAATGGCAGAACGCCAAGTCACCATTGGTAGTAAAACCTATCCATTACCCGAATTATTTTTGGTAATGGCAACACAAAATCCAATCGAGCAAGAGGGCACGTACCCATTACCAGAAGCCCAATTAGATCGATTTTTAATGTATGTTACGATTGCTTATCCAGATGAAGCGGTTGAGCATGATATTCTTGCCTTAGCACAACAAGAAGCAAAAAACGCTAACGTGTTAAATAAAAAAGAGCCTTCAACACTGACGTTAGACCCGCTTCCGCAGCGCACCTTATTTGAAGCTCGTCAACAAGTATTGAATGTCCATACCAGTGAAGCGTTAGAACGATATATCGTGCAATTAGTTGTAGCTACTCGAAATCCAACCCCATACAGTTCCGAATTAAGCCGTTGGTTGCGTTTTGGAGCAAGCCCAAGAGCAACCATCGCCCTTGATAGATGTTCTAAAGCTCACGCTTGGCTTGCTGGCCGTGACTATGTCACACCAGAGGATATCCATATCATCGCACATGACGTGTTAAGACATCGTATTTTATTAACCTTCGAAGCAGAGGCAGAAGGCGTGAGTCGTGATGATTTCGTGAATGAACTTCTCCGCTTGGTAGCCGTACCATAAAAAGAGGGCAATGATGGATGGGTTATTCGTTACATTATCCGACTTAATTGCTTTACAAAGCCACGCTCAAAGTGTGCGTTATCCCCCAGATGGGCACGCACTGCGACCCGGTCAACACAAATCCAAATTACGCGGAAGGGGGATGGATTTCTCTGAAGCCCGTAATTATCAGGCAGGTGATGAGATTCGGCATATGGAATGGCGGGTAACAGCACGTACGGGGCGACCTCACGTTAAAGTATATCAAGAAGAGCGCGAACGGCCTGTGGTCATACTCACTGATTTTAATCCCTCAATGTATTTCGGTACTCGCATTGCATTTAAATCGGTAGTCGCGGCCCGACTTGCAGCCGTATTAGCATGGACTGCTGCTAAACAGGGTGATCGTGTCGGGGGGTTATTATTTTCCCCACGCGCCCATCATGAGTTCACGCCTCGCTCTCGTCATACAGGGGTGCTCCCCCTATTAGCTAGTTTGAGTCAATATACTCAACTCGATGTGGATAAATCATTATCATCATTTAATCCACAATCTTTTAATCATGCCTTATTACGGCTGCGACGCGTTGCCAAACCAGGGAGCATTTTAGTTTTAATCAGTGATTTCTATAATATGAATCCTGATATGGAGCAGCACCTGAACCGTTTACGTAGTCACAATGACATTTTAGCTTATCATATCTGCGACCCGCTGGAGCTTGCTCCACCGCCACCGCAGCAATATGCGATGACAGATGGGAATAAAGAGTTATTATTAGATACAACGATCGATTCCATTCGTTTTGGTTATCAATTTTCTTGCGAACAACGCATTAATTCGATACAAACTCAACTCAAACGCTTAAAAATTCAATATGTACAGGTCACAGCTAATACAAATCTTTCGGCTTTAGTAAAACGAACGTTTCCTAGGAGACCGCATGGATAAGTTTAATGCCGCATTGGATGCATCTGTTTTAACGCAATTAAGAGATATTCACTTACCCGCTGAGATCAACCATTGGTGGCCATTGGCCCCAGGTTGGTACATACTTATGTTATTTTTAATCATAACAAGCACAAGCGCTATTTTTTTAACCAAACGGTATTTATCCCGACAATACATTAAAAAACAAGCATTAAATGTATTAACCACCATAGAAAAAGAACAACGCATGACTCCTAACAGCCAACGTGCTAGTGCCGCTGTTTCTGAGCTATTAAAGCGTGTAGCCCTAGCTCGTTATTCGCGAGAAGAAATAGCCGGATTACATGGAGAAGATTGGTTAACTTTTTTATTAAGTCATGACGTAAAAAATGCACAAGATAGGGATTGGTCTTCCATTCGGAAAGCTTTACTGGAATATCCATATCAACCGCCTCATCAGCATAACTTGAATCAATTGTTTCACTTTGCTCGACAGTGGATAGAAAATCAAACCGCCGAACGGAGTACCCATGTTTGAATTTGCTTTGCCTTGGGCGCTTATCGTTATTCCATTACCTTTTTTTATCTGGTTTCTACTTCCCCGCGCCTCGTTACAACTATCAGTTGCTTTAAAAGCACCCTTTTTTAATGACATGATGTCGCTTGTTGATAACGGAAAACGAGCGATTAATAAGCAGGGATATTTTTTACCACTATTTATCAGTTGGTGTTTTTTGGTTTTTGCACTAGCAGGTCCACGATGGATTGGTCCTCCTCGTCAGTTAGCCCATGAAGGGTACAACATCATGCTAGCATTAGATATATCACCCAGCATGGGTATCAATGATATGAAATTCAATGGACGTCGTGCAACTCGGCTATCTATAGTCAAGCGGGCAGCTCACCAATTTGTGCAAGACCGACATGGAGATAAAGTTGGTTTAATTCTATTTGGAGAGCAAGCTTATTTACTTACACCGTTAACCTATGATCGCCGTAATGTGCTGATGCGTTTAGACGATACGTCTGTTGGTTTAGCAGGAAAATCAACCTCCCTTGGCGATGCATTAGGCCTCGCGATCAAACGTTTACAACATGTGCCGACTAGTGGCCGTGTGATTATTTTATTGACGGATGGCGCAAGTAATTCGGGTGTTGTTCCGCCATTAAAAGCTGCAGAACTTGCTCGTATTGATGGCATAAAAGTTTACACCATTGGATTACACTCCGAAATTGATCCTCAATCCTTCAGCGGTATGTTTTTGAATTCAAATGGCTCAGCCGATTTGGATGAAGACACGCTTAAATCAATCGCAAAAATCACAGGTGGGGCTTACTTCCGGGCCTCTAATCTACAATCGTTACAGCGTATTTATCACCATATTGATAAAATGACTCGCGTGTCGCAAGAACAAGCAAGCATTCGGCCTCAACATGAATATTATCCTTGGTTTTTAGCGGTTGGACTTGGATTATTTTTATATGTCCTTGCACGTCAAAGCAGTTTATTACCTACGTTACCATTTTCAACGCGATCTGGAGGAGGTGAGTCATGAGCTACTTTCATTTTCTCAGACCCGCATGGTTTGTGATGATCTTACCTCTAGTCATGCTTGGATATAATTTATTAAGTCAAAAATCAGCTATACAAACGTGGCGTCATGCATGTGATGCACATTTATTGCCTCATTTATTACACATTCATGGCAAAAGTACACGCGGTTGGCCATTGGGGATTCTGATGCTCAGTAGCTTATGCATAATTATTGCGTTAGCAGGACCCACCTGGTCACGTATGCCAGTGCCAACTTATCAACACATTCAACCCAGAGTGTTATTGCTTGACATGTCTGATGACATGTTAGAAGAAGATTTATCACCAAATCGTCTAACTCGTGCAAAATTCAAACTTCACGACTTATTACAACAGAGTCATTCAGGACAATTTGGTTTAATTGCTTATACCGGACAGTCATTCATCGTTTCGCCATTAACCGACGATGGGCAGACTATCGACGCGCTATTACCGTCTCTCATACCATCCATTATGCCTATTGGTGGTAATCAATTAGAACTTGCTTTAGAAGAAGCTAAATCACTGATAGCCGAAAGTGGCTCTCAATCGGGTGAATTATTAGTTTTTACAGCGCGCATTCCCTCCTCTGCAGCAGTCAATGCAGCGCAAGATCTTGGAAACCATCATTTTCATGTCTCTATCATGCCAATGCTCGATGATAAAACTGCACTCCCTCTTTTCCAACCCCTGGCCAGAGCTGGGCGCGGTAAAGTGGTTACACTAACTCATAATGATAGTGACATTCAACAATGGTTAGCATCAACCCGCACAAAAGCCACTTACCAAACAAATGATTTGGACGATATTCCACTATGGCGGGATGAAGGGCGCTGGTTTATCATTCCAGCGTTGATATTATTATTACCCGCATTTTGGCGCGGTTGGTTGCAAAGGATCCATACATGAAGATGCAGCGTCTATTTATCTTGTGTGCTTGCCTTTCTCTAAATACAGCTCATGCCTTTCGTTGGCAAGATTTGTGGCAAAACAGCGATTCTCAAGCTCAACAAATGATGAATAAAAAGCAATACAAAGAAGCACAAAAAACGTTTAAACGAAGCGACTGGCGCGCCGCCGCCGCATTTCGTGCCGGAGATTTTCAACAAGCTTCATCACTCTATCTTCAGTCTAAACAAGCTGATAATTTTTACAATGCAGGCAATGCCTTAGCCCATTTGGGACAATATAAACAGGCAATTGAAGCATACAATAAAGCATTGAAATTAGATAAAACCAATAAAGACGCACAACATAATCGAAACATTGTTGAAGCGCTTTTAAAAAAGCAACCCCCCTCAAAAAATCAGGATAAGCAAAATCAGGATAAACAAAATCAAGATAAGCAAAATCAAGATAAGCAAAATCAAGATAAGCAAAATCAAGATAAGCAAAATCAAGATAAGCAAAATCAAGATAAACAAAATCAAGATAAGCAAAATCAAGATAAGCAAAATCAAGATAAACAAAATCAAGATAAACAAAATCAAGATAAACAAAATCAAGATAAGCAAAATCAAGATAAGCAAAATCAAGATAAGCAAAATCAAGATAAACAAGATAAACAAGATAAACAAGATCAAGATAAACAAGATCCTGCTCAGAAAGATCAGCAAGAAGAAAATCAAAAAAATGAATCTAAAAAATCCGAACAGTCGAAAAATAATCAAGAGCAACAAGCAAAAGAACAATGGTTAAAAATGATTCCTGATGATCCTGGCGGCTTATTACGAGAAAAATTTTTACGTGATTATTTACGCAAGCGAGGTGAATAATGATGCGACGTTTATTTTCTTTATATTGGATAATCAAGTTTTTAAATTTGACAAACGAGAAAACCGACGCCCCGCGGCTTGACCGCGGGGTCCATGGTTATACCGAGATCGCTGGATCCCGCGGTCAAACCGCGGGAAGTCGACATTTTGGAAATTCACGAACAAAAAACTTGATCATCCAGTTATTTCTATTATTCTCCTGCTGCTGGAATATCGCTATTGCCGCGGTTGCAATCGAAATATCTCCAGCAACGATTACAATAGCTGATTTAGTACGAGTTACATTAACGCTCGATGCCGACAATCGCACCTTACCCGATTTAACCCCTTTATCTCAGGATTTTAACATTATAGGTACAGAACGCCACGTATCGTATACCATGATAAATGGCCAAGCTCGCTCGATAAATCAATGGAGCATTGTGTTAAAACCTAAAAGAATTGGCGTATTACCTATCCCCGCCATTCAAATTGGCCAAGAACACTCGTTACCCAGTCAAGTTACCGTTACCCCAGGTTCCACCCAGTCGAGTAACAATCCTGATAACACAGACAGCGCTGACAAATCCTTATTAATTGCCGAAGTGGATCAAACAAAACCGTTTATCAATCAACAAGTCATTTACACCGTAAAATTATTAAATCGTCAACATTTAGTCGACGCGCAATATCAACCCCCACATATCGAGGATGCCTTATTAATTCCCCTTGGAGACGGGCGTCATTATCAAACTGTCATGAACAAACAAATTTATGAAGTAGAAGAGCAGCAGTACGCGATTTTTCCGCAAAAAAAAGGGCATGTATCCATCTCTCCACCCTCTTTTAATGCATTAGTATATGACGATTTTTCTCCAAAACGGGTTGAGCTACGCGCAAAATCAATTAGCCTCGCTGTTGAACCGCTGCCACCTAATCAGACCTATCAAAATTGGCTACCAGCCAAAAAAGTGCGCCTGACTGAATCGTATGGCAATAGCGCCACCACTTTTTTAGAGGGTGATACGATCGTTCGCACAATTACCTTAGAAGCACAAGGATTGATTGCCCAGCTACTCCCATCGCTAGCCTTTACCAACAGCGAACAATATAACGTCTATCCAGATAAACCCTCAATTCAAAACAATTTAAAACAAAACGAATTGTGGGGTAGTAGCAACCTCACAGTAACTTATGTCCTATCTAAAGCTGGCAAGGTCACTTTACCAGCCATTCAAGTACCTTGGTATAATAGCGAGACAAAACAGTATGAAATTGCCACCACACCCGAGCACACTATCACAGTAAACGCTAAAGCTGGCTCCGTATCAACTAAGAAAATCACTACTACTAAAGAGCCCAAAACTGCTGTGAAAATAAAAAATTCCACTATTTCAGCGAAAAATTACTTTAGTTTAATCTGGATGGCGATTATTGGTGTTTTATTCTTTGTAATTGTATGGCTATGGAAAAAATTTACATTAAAATCAAAAAAACATCCGGCTAAACCCCATCCTCTTCGTGCCGCATGTAAAATGAATGATCCTCAGCGTGCACGGGCAGCCTTAATGGACTGGGCAAAAACATGCTGGCCTAATAAGACTATTTTGAATTTAAGTGATATTCCCGTAAGCAATCTGGAATTCCAAAAAGAATTAGCCCTATTATCCTCAGTCCTGTACGCTCGAAACAATGTTGAATGGACAGGTAATAAACTATGGGAAAGTTTTTGCGCCTTGAAATCAAAACGCAAAACGACGAATAAAAAGAGAAAACAAGATTTACCCCCGATAAATCCAAAGCAACGCTCCTAGGTTCTGTACACTTATCTCATCCATTCTAAAATGGCGCCCTAAGCAATCGGAGAAATACACCTACTCAGCAAAAATAAAATTATGGAAGATAGCAGCATGATGCGTTACATTGTATTCTCTATTGGACAATTCTTTTCTTCAGATGTTTCCACGCTAAAAATTAAGTTATGCTGCGCGCGGGTACAATCTGAAGTTTGATGCTTCGGCAGGGGGCATTGTGTTTGCACGTTTTATTCTCACGTTATGGATTCTTGTCATGGCAGTAGCTACTGCTGGTTGCCGGCAATCGTCGCCGATTATCTGTTTTGGTGCAAGCTTAACACAGGGTAAAGGCGCAAAGGCTGGACATGATTATCCGTCACAGTTGAGAAAAATGGTAAGTGTGCCGGTTATTAATGCAGGCATCAGTGGTAATACGACACGCGATGAATTGGCGAGATTGGATCACGATGTGTTAACACATAATCCACAAATGGTTATTGTTACTCAACGAAATAATGATTGTAAAAAAAATATTTCCAAACAAGAAACATTAAAAAACCTAGACACTATGATTGATAAAATACAACGGCACGGTGCAATCGCTGTGTTAATAACCTTCGAACCTAGTGATATGAAGTGCTCTTATACGAACGATTTTAAAAAACTGATGCGTAGAAGGCGTGCCTTATTAATCGAAAATGTTCTGAATGATGTAAAATTAAATCCGCAATACATGCATGATCATATTCATCCAAACAACGCAGGCTACTTATTGCTTGCTGAACGGGTATATAAATCTATTAAACCGTATTTTACACACAACCGGAAGGAGAATTCTCCAACTGAGTTGGGGGTGTTGAATCGCTCCGGCTTACTTGATTAATAAATAGGTTGCGTATGACAGTACACCTCCCTCACCCTAAGTATCGTCCTGACATAGATGGCTTAAGAGCTATTGCAGTTTTATCTGTAGTAGCCTTCCATGCTTTTCCAAATTGGGTCAAAGGGGGGTTCATTGGAGTTGATGTTTTCTTTGTCATCTCGGGATATCTAATTTCCACGATTATTTTCGAGAACTTGGATAAGGGAACATTCAGCTTCATGGAGTTCTATTCTCGTCGTATCAGACGTATTTTTCCTGCGCTTCTACTTGTCCTAGCTGTAAGCTACGTATTAGGGTGGTTTACTCTTCTATCGGATGAATACAAGCAGCTCGGCAAGCATATTGCAGGTGGCGCTGGATTTATATCAAATTTTATTTTATGGAATGAATCTGGTTATTTCGATAACGTAGCAGAAACAAAACCCTTGCTTCATTTATGGAGTTTAGGTGTAGAAGAGCAGTTTTATATCCTATTTCCAGTCTTGCTCTATGTTGCATGGAAACGTAAATTCAATTTACTGAGCATAACTCTTATTATTGCAATTACATCTTTTTATTTGATGGGGGTGAAGAAGGACCCGATTGCTACTTTTTATTCACCACAGACAAGGTTTTGGGAGTTAATGAGTGGTAGCTTGTTGGCTTGGGTCATGCTTCATAAAAAAGAAGCTAACTCAAAATTTAAGATGTGGCTAGATAAATTTCTGACTCTCGCAATCTTCCGAGATGAAAGAGATTTTGATAGCAAAACTTTAAAGAATGTAGCTTCGTTTGTTGGATTACTGTTACTTGCATATGGTTTTTTGCGCATCGGCAAAGATTTAATCTTTCCTGGAAAGTGGGCTTTAATTCCTGTCTTAGGATCCGTATTGGTAATTTCTGCGGGTCAAAGCTCTTGGTTTAATAAAAAAATCCTATCGAACAAAGTGCTGGTTTGGATCGGATTAATAAGCTTTCCCCTTTATCTTTGGCACTGGGTCTTATTGTCCTTTGCGAGAATAATGGAGAGCGATATCCCAGCAAGAAACATTCGCATTTTAATAGTGATTGCTTCGTTCGCTTTAGCATGGGTAACCTATTTGGTGATTGAAAAGCCGTTTAGATTTGGCGGCAGGAACAAGCCTAAAGTCTTCACCCTTGTTTTAATGATGGGCTTGATTGGCAGCTTAGGTTATTACACAGATAAGAAAAATGGACTTCCATCTAGGGAATCAATCAAACAGTTTGAAATTATGAAGCAACAGTTTTCATTTTCTAAAGACATTGGCAGACCAACCGATGCAAAGATTATGCTTTTGGGCGATTCACACGCAGCCCATTACGTCCCAGGTTTGAAGAAATATTTCGGCAGCAATGTTGCTGATTACACAGCGAGTGGGTGTATTCCATTCTTTAATGTAGATAGATACGATAGTAGGTCTGTTCAAGGTGCATGTGCCAAATCTATGAACACCGCTCTTGAAAGCTTTGAAAAAAATAATCAGATGACAGGAATCATTCTTGCCTCTATGGGTCCAGTATATCTGTCTGGTGAAACATTCAATGGCATGGATACAGCACGAGTTACTGGGGATGGCGTCAAGTTAATAAACAACCCAAAAATTACCGATCGATGGGATGTCTATGCCTATGGTATGCGCAACACCTTAGAGCGCCTTTCAAGAGCCAATAAAAAGATACTTTTTATTTTAGATGTTCCAGAGTTAGGATTTGATCCTCGCTCTTGTCTGGATTCACGACCAGTTGTTTTAACCTCTAAAAAACGAGAGCCATGTGCAGTATCGCGCGAAAAATATGAGTCACGAACTAAGAAATATAAGACTATGGTTCATTCGATACTGAAAGATTTTCCAAATGTTATGGTTTACGACCCCGTAGAGGATATGTGCGATAACAAACAATGTTGGGGTATGAAGAATGAAAAGATTTTATATAGAGACATTGATCATTTATCCAATGAAGGATCAGTTTTCTTAGTGGAAAAAATGCGAGCATTTGTTGAAAAACTCTAGATTTACAAAACCCGTTTAACTTACATCCTTATTAGTTATGTGTATTTTTTGCCAATTATCTTCATTGATGTAATACTTCTCCATGGTAACGCTCTTATCTAGACAATGGGAACGTTACCACATTTTTTTCATCAATAAATTTTAATAGTAGCGCGCTTGGGCGTGGTTTTTAGATAAGTACACAGAACCTAATGCTCTGAAAGGAAAAACACATGACTAAAAAAGCAGTAATCCTATTATCCGGAGGCCTAGACTCAACAACATGTCTACTCTATGCTCAATCAAAAAAAATGGCGTGTTACACGTTAAGCTTTGACTATGGGCAAAAACACCGTGCAGAATTAGATGCGGCCGAACGAATCGCTAACCACTATCAAGTAGAAGAACATAAAATAATCAATTTAGCCTCTATCGGACAATTAGGTGGTTCCGCACTAACTGATACCCAACACGATGTTCCTAATCATGTCGAATCAAATACCATCCCAATAACTTACGTACCAGCCAGAAACACGATCATGCTTTCTATTGCTCTGGGATGGGCCGAAATTCTTAATGCAGACCATATTTTTATTGGGGTCAGTGCTATCGATTATTCAAGTTATCCAGATTGCCGTCCTGCATATATTGATGCGTTTCGAAGCATGGCTAATTTAGCCACAAAAAGAGGCATTGAAGGCAACCCCATTACCATTGAAACGCCTCTAATCGGGTTAAGTAAAGCCCAAACGATTGAACTAGGCATTTCCCTTGGCCTCGACTATGCTCAAACGATTTCATGTTATCGAGCAACCTCTGAGGGACTAGCTTGTGGCGAATGTGATAGTTGCTATTTAAGAAAAAAGGGATTTAAGGAAGCCAATTTAGTTGATCCTACTCGCTATTTAATCTAAGGTATACCAAGCGTAGTCATAATGATTGGAACTTTGTATGCTAAACCGAGTCATCACCTTACTTGTTCTATCGACTTTTTTAATGAGTTGTGCTCGGTTTCATCATCAACCGGCTCGCCCATTTCATTTTCTTCATTCCAAATCCACGCATGCTCCGGGCAATACACCTATAAACCAAAATGTAATTGTTACTTCATTCAATCAAGTCAAAATAAAAGGGAATTTTGAAGTCAATTTGCATACAAATAGCAGACAACCCACTGTGATTTTTCATGGTGATCCACGGGATTTAGCTCATGTTAAATGGTTTGTAACCCATAACGAATTAATGATTGAAGCGGAGAAAGATTATCCTAAGTATGGTCATGTTTATATCGATATTTCATCTCGATATTTACGATCATTCGTTTATCAAGGGTCAGGCGCTATAGCAGGGCAGTATCTCTATTCTAAATCGCTTGATCTATATATTAAAAATAACGGAAACACCACGCTAGACGGGCAACTTGTGTTGCATCGAGCCGCTTTTGGAGGCAAAGGGTACACTAAAATTAAAGGCATTCAAACCAGCGCCATGCAATTATCCTTATCAGATAATGCTCACGTTCAACTCAGCGGGGTTGCAGATGTCAGCACAATCAATATGAAAGGGCATAGTTGGTTGAGCCTTTATTGGGTTAAAGGAAATATGTTAAAACTTCGATTAAAAGAAAGTGCTCGCGTTCAACTCGCTGGAACAGTCGGATTTTTTGATGCTGCATTACGTGATGATGCACGTTTTAATGGGCGTTACTTGCGAGCCAGACGTGCCTTCGTAAAAACAGAAGATCGTTCTGAAGCAGATATTAACGTGGTTGAAGCACAACATACCCTCGCTACAGGTACCAGTAACATCTATTTTTATGATTTACCCGACATGAAAGCAGATTTTATGGCCGAAAATGGCTCCGTACTCGATTTACGTGAATGGGAGCGTCCATTTATGAAAGAACCTACGCGGTATAATCGGTAAACGCTTGTGTACACAATCGGGTTATTTGTCCTATCAAATAAAAAGGCAATAAAATCAATGAATAATTTGTCGATGGTACCGTGGTTTAGGTAATTGATGAACCGAGCCTAAGGTTAACATTTGATGATCAAGTTAACATTATACAGGGTAAAAACAGCGAACAACTCAACAAAAGGAGGGGTAAATAGTGTTTGTTTCGCCATGACTTTAGCCAATAGACAGCCTCGTCAAACTATTCAATATTACGCTTTACACAATCCACAATAGCCTCAATATCTCCATCCAACGGTAAAATATGGGCTGAGTTATTTAGCCAATGAATTTTGGTATTCAAATCGTTCGCAAATAATCGAGCCACCGCACTGGAATCCACAACTTCATCATAACGACCAAGAAATAGATCCGTAGGACAACGAGGTAATTTAAATTGATTCGTACTTACATAGGTTAATATTTCAATAATTGCCTTTAAAGGCAATTGGCGGTAAGTTAATTCTGCATGGCCTTTTATATGGAAGTTACCTGCGTGATTGGTTATTCGTTTTAAACCCAATTTACGTAATACTTGCGCACACGTTAATAAAACACGAGTAGGGCCACATAACACCAATGCAGGAGCCAGTAGATACAAATGATTAATCGTCATGTACTCACTTAATTTACAAGCCAATAAACCACCGAGTGAAAGTCCCATCACATCTACTGTTTCATAGCGTTTCGCAAGCAGTTGACCTGCGTGGATAACTGTCTCTAACCAGTCATTGGCGGTTGATTTTGCAAATGCATCTATACTATCTGCATGCCCAGCTAAAACCGGACATACTATAGCATCATACATTGTAAAGGTTGGTAATAGTTCTCGATAAATCGCCGGAGAAGATGCAAAACCATGAAGTAATAACAACGCTCGACCAGACTCTTTTCTATTGATGTCAATTGGTGACAATAAAGAAATCTCATTTTGATCCAAAGGACGTACTACCTTTCCTCGCCACATAAAATTAAAATCATTAATATTCATATTTATATTCACAGTTGTGGTTAAAAAGAGCTATAATTGTACACATATGCTGTATTATTTCGTATTACCTGATATAAGCATAATATATTCTTGGAGAATAATATGGGCAGTGAGCAAAAAAAAGATGAATCGGATATGCTTCAAGGGCTCATCAATGCGATCATCAAAGAATCCGTGGCATCTTATGTTAAGGATTACATTAAAAAATATAAAGCCGAGCAAGCCCATAAGTATGCTGAACGAAACAATCCCTCGAATAATCCATCAAACAATGAAAATGGAAATTCATCACCCGAACCCAATGATATGGACATGTCGCCCAATGATTCGCCTCACACAGCGCCAGAACCAAGACCTAACCCAGAAAACACACCTGAACCACCAGAATTGGAACAGGAGCTAGAATTAGAACAAGAGCTCAATCCAGAATCAGCTAGAAACAGTGCACCTGAGAATGCGATCAATCCAGAAAACACAACTGAACTTGCAACCAACACAGCCGAAGCACCAGTATCAGGATCGACATCCAATATGGAAATGGAACTGCAAATGGAGTCCATTGGTAGCACAGCAACACCATCCGAAGCTTTAGCTGCCACTAGCGGCGCGTCGACAAGCGGGGGGGGTGCTGCTGGCGGTGGCGCGGCGGCCGCCAGCTCAAGTGCGAGTGCGAGTGCGGCAGCATCTGCTAGCGCCGCTGCCGCTGCTAGCTCTACTGCCGCAGCTAGTGGTGGTGCTGCTGCAGCTGCTGCTACCCTTGCTGCAACTTAGCCAATTTTAAAAGGAAAAATAATGGAATCAGAAGCAGAACAATATCAACAAGATGCAGTCTGGAATGAGATATCATCCATAATTAGAATTCAGGCTCAATCATTACAGCAGCTAGCCTTTAGTCAGTTTAAACTAGCGTACAAAGTAGTAAAACGAGAAATTGTAGATAAGTTGGATGAGCTAGATAAACATCCTAAGCTAAATAACACTGCACTCCAAGCGGATTTGACCTCCTTAAAAGAGAAAAAATCCGCGCTACAAACTCGTTTCATAAACGATTCGGCTCAAGTAAAAAAATTAAAAAAAGAAAACAAAGACCATCCTCGTTCTTTATTAATCCTGGATGTAACTCAAAAAAATATCAATGATTTAGGAAGTTATGCTGAATATCATCAACCTAATCTACAAACTTTAGAAAATAGTATTAATAAAATTTCAGCCGTCGAACAAACTGCCCAAGTGCCTTCAAAACCAGAGCAATCAGCAGGTGTGTAACGGGGCAATAATATAGTGTACTTCTGCGCTTCACTAGGGCTTGTTGACAATTCAGCTTTCTACGTCACGCACTAAATAACACATTATTGTTCTTTCCGATAAATTAAAGTGTAAAATACACATATTTATTTTTAGGTGTATTGTGATGTTCAGTAATTTATATGGTGCTTTTTTTAATACCAGTGACACTGACAGTGATAATGAATCTCCGTCGTTTTATAGAAAAAACGTGGCGAGTGCTCCTTTTCTTCCGGAAGATCCGGATGATGATGTTGAAGCCCCTATGCACCTTCTCGTTAGTCATGCGGTTGTAGATGAAAAATTAGATACGTCTGCAATGACGTGTAAGCATACGCATAAGTTATACAGATACCCGTATACGAATACAAATGACTCCACGTGCACTATTGAAAAACATGTTCTTGATCATCCTGACGAGTATCCAGGTGCAAGCGTGAAACACAATCACCTTTTCATTCGTAATGTTGCCTTAGAACAAGTGATTGATAGTTATCTATTAAAATATCCTGATGAAGAGCAACATCGTTTTAAAGAGTATGGAACTGAGCATAACAGTCATATCGACGATACAAAAAAGGTTGCCGCATGTTTAGCCATTTGTGCTGTGCCCATTGTTATTGGTGGGATCATCGCATGCATTGTTTTGTTTCTTCCTAACATGCCCTGCGAACAGATGGTTATTGTTAATTCATTTGATGGAGCCTTCAATATAACGACTCGTTATGCCAATAACGTTTGTGACATTAAACCTGATTTTTTTAATGTGGGTCAACAAGCCACTATCACAGGTTCTCTTAAAAATTGTGAGTTTACAGCAACAAACGGGATCACGTTAACAACAAATTTTTATTCTGTGCATGCTGAAGGGCAAACACCTGAAGGAGAAGAGGCGGAGATTAAAACGGACCAAGATAATGTGTGTACTTATTACGTTCTAAGCAAAAACTAGGCGTTTACAAGTACCCCCCTGACGGCCTACCTGCCGCGAACAAGTCATGGCGATTGCCTCATTAAATAGCCGTCTTTGCGAACGAGGTGAAGAAATCCAGATCGATGTGACTTAAAAACTCCGATATCTAGATTGCTTCGCTAACGCTCGCAAAGACAATTATGACTGTATAATATCAAAATTAATATTTTATGCTCAATAATTTATAATGGGACAGCCCTAGTTCTCATGAGCATAGAGACGCTGTTTACAAGCATGATGGAAATACATCAGAACCGGATGGCATATCTGCGTGTTGTAATAAATCTCGAATGGTGATCGTATCACCCGTGGTCACTTCAACTACAGAAAGATCAAGAAGCTCCAATATTCGCTTATTCCCTTGAAGAAAATTCAGCTGGCCTGAAACATCTCTAGATTCTCTGAAACGCGACTCGACATAGGCTTCTTTTGCTGACAGCGGCGTCAAACGACCTAGACGATCTTTTCGTACAAAAAATAAGTTATTTCCGGCAGAATTTGATCCCACCAATTGGTATCCTTTACGCGCAGCCAAAAACTCAAACGCGGCAATCGATGCGCCGCCGAATAAATGTGAATAATGTGCTTTTTCACGTTCAAAAAGAGGGTCGTAAGGAACAGAAATAGCTTCGTTTGGCCCAAATACACTATTCCATTCGACCACCACAATTACAGGACTAACAACTTCAATTCGTTCCCAAATCCAATAGTCGTTGCCATCTGTGTCTATACTTAAAATTCCAATGTTTCCGCTAAAACCAGCATCTGCGATTAACTGATTAATGTTTTCACGGTCTATCCAAGCTTCGACTGCAGTTAGATCATGACGCCAATAAATAGTTTGAGCTCGAACAAAATCCATATGTTGCTTGCTACCATCAAGAATCATGCCACGCCAATTGTCATTCATTAATAAAAATCGCGTATTTGATTCTAAGTAATTTTCAACGCCAAACTCCACAAAAGAAGTTTCTTCGGGAGTTATTCCTGTTTCACGAATTAAATATTGGAGAATACCATCCTCACCAAATTGTGAAAAAACCCTAAATTCAGCATCTTGTATACGAGGTAAAGGCGAGCGATCCCTATTTTTCAAGGCTAAATCTCTCCCTTGTAAAATCATCATTTCATCCCATCGTTGACGCTGAACCACAATTAGGTCATTAATTTGTTGTAGATGAGCCTCATGAGTTGCTTGAATCTGCCGATAGTCAAATCCAATAGCTCGAGCAAAAAGATTACGTATAAAACTTCGCATTTATGATAAGTCCAAGGAAATATGAAGATAAAAAGTTGGATCTTATCTTATTTAAACAGATCTATGAAGTAGATTTACATGACCGGTGCAGGGTTGTCGCATCAAATTTGATCAATAAGACGTAGGTTGGGCCTTGGCCCAACATGGCGAAGGCAGGCGCTCTAAATCGAGGGATGGCAGATGAAGATTCGCAATCCGCCCGCTGCTGGGCGAACCACGAAATTATCAATAAATTGTGATAGACACACCTAACTTACCCCATCAATTTATGCGGCAAACTCTCAATTCGTCCTGCCTGTGTAACTTCAATATAGTTTAATTTGCGTTGTAACTCGCTAATTGAATTAGCCCCTGCGTAAGTTAGACCTGAGCGCAAACCACCGACGATGTCTGCAATGATATTATCTGCTTCTTCACGATAAGGTACATCGGTTGAAACACCTTCTGCGGTTTTCCATTCGTGCATTTGTCCCAAGAAGCCTTCTTGTGCTTCTCTCGATGCCATGCCGCGATAACGTTTTACTTGTGTGCCATCGGCTTTAGTAATGATTTCTCCAGGCGTGGGATCAGTACCTGCTAACATGCCACCAATCATCACGAAATCCGCTCCAAAAGCTATTGCTTTTACAATATCGCCTGCAGTACGCAAGCCACCGTCTGCAACAATGGAGCGATCACTACGAGCACAATCTTGAATGCAAGTCAGCATCGGCACACCAAATCCAGTTTTGACTCGCGTACTGCATACTGAACCGCCACCAATACCTGCTTTGATAATATCCGCTCCACAAGACGACAGATAATCTGCGCCCGCATAAGTGGCAACATTACCAGCCATAATGCAGCGGCTACCTAAAATTTGACGTAAGCTTTTCAATGTTTTACCCACATACTTGGCATGAGCGTGCGCCACATCCACACAAAAGAAATCTGCACCGGCATCACGTAGTGCCTCTGCACGTTCTAATTCGGCTTGTGAACATCCTACCGAAATAAAAACACTGCCTTGGCATGCTTTAAATTGCTGAATATTTTCTTCGATACTGAGAAAACGATGCAATACGCCTATTCCACCCTTACTATGCATGAAATTAGCCATTTTGCTTTCAGTAATGGTGTCCATATTGGAACTCATAACAGGCAACTGTAGCGATAATTTACCCAAACGATCGGATACGCTGATATCCACAATTCGGCGAGATTCATGATGATTGTATGCGGGAATAAGCAATACATCATCAAAAGTGATTGCACGTGAATTCATAATTACTCCTATTAAAATTACAAATGTTCTGCTGCATAGTCCGCAAGTCGAGATCGCTCGCCTCGGGTTAAGGTCATATGAGCACTATGCTCCCAACGCTTAAACCGATCCACTGCAAATGTAAGACCAGACGTCGTTTCGGTTAAATAAGGGGTATCAATCTGCTTAATGTCTCCCAAACATACAATTTTACTACCAGGGCCCGCACGAGTAACTAATGTCTTAATTTGTTTTGGCGTTAAGTTTTGCGCCTCATCAATAATAATAAAACGATTTAAGAACGTGCGTCCTCGCATAAAGTTTAATGAGCGGATCTTAATTTTGTTTTTTAATAAATCTTCAGTTGCATTACGGCCAAAGCTGCCACCCTCTTGCGTGTCATGCAGCACTTCCAAATTATCCATTAATGCGCCCATCCAAGGCGTCATTTTTTCTTCTTCCGTACCAGGTAAAAACCCAATGTCCTCGCCCACAGGAATCGTCACACGAGTCATAATAATTTCGATATAACGACGCTCATCTAGTACTTGTGTTAAACCAGCAGCAATAGTTAATAACGTTTTACCCGTACCGGCAGAACCCTGTAAGGTGACAAAATCTATGTCTGGATCTAATAACAAATTTAACGCAAAATTTTGCTCGTGGTTACGTGCCGTAATACCCCAAACAGCATGTTTTTCTATTGAATAATCTCGAGCCATTTCTACTACAGCACCGTCCGCATCGATCTCTTTTACAATGGCCCGAAATTCATTATCTTTTGTCCGAATGCAATCATTAGGATTCCATTCGGCAGTTAGGGGGCCTTTAATCCGATAAAAGGTTTTGCCGCTTTCTTTCCATGCAGCCATATCTTTACCGTGCGTATCCCAAAAATCATTTTCGAGTATATGCGAACCGCTATGTAATAACGTGACGTCATCTAATACTTGATCGGTATAATAATCTTCCGCAGGAATCCCAAGAATACCGGCTTTAATTCTTAAATTAATGTCTTTAGATACAATAATAATCTGTTTTTCTTGATATTTTTTCTGCAAATTCAACGCTGTAGATAAAATCGTATTGTCTACATTATGCCCTGGTAATGAAATCGTTTGTTTTTCTGCAAATTCATCGGTTTGAAAAAATAAACGGCCACTGCTAGCAATATTATGGTGTGATAAGAAGCTTGGTATCGGTAATCCGGCCACAATTTCTTGATGAGATGCATTGCTCATCAACTCAACTAACATACGATTCGTTTGTCGAACATTGCGCGCCACTTCAGAAATGCCGTTTTTATGTCGATCTAATTCTTCTAAAACGACCATCGGTAAATAAATGTCATGCTCTTGAAAATGATATATAGCTGTGGGATCATGCATCAGTATGTTGGTATCAAGCACAAACAATTTTTGTTTCTTAGTTGAAGACTCCATGTTTTATCCTTATCCTTTTTTGATCTGGGATTATGGCCATGATATCTTAATACAATCCATTCTGTAACTAGTAGAACCTAATGTCAGCAAATAAAAAAGATAGCGCGACCATTGTCATAAATAAAAAAGCGCGCTTTGAGTACTTTATTGAGGAAGAATTTGAGGCTGGATTGGTGTTGGAAGGCTGGGAAATCAAGAGTTTGCGTGCAGTAAGAGTAAACTTATCCGACGCCCATATTATTATAAAACGTGGCGAAGCATTTTTATTGGGAGCGCAAATTCAACCATTACCAACAGCATCTACACATACCAATCCAGACTCCATTCGAACTCGAAAATTGTTATTGAACCGAAATGAGTTAAACAAATTAATTGGTAGTGTTGAGCGCCAAGGGTATACACTTATTCCAATGTCACTTTATTGGAAGGGTAGCCGTATTAAAATAAGAGTGGCGTTAGCCAAAGGTAAAAAATCGCATGATAAACGCGATAGTATCAAAGACCGTGATTGGCAGCGAGATCACTCACGAATTATGAAAAAAAGCAGAGCTCAATGAGGGGTATAATATGTGTGGGATAATCGGAGCAGTATCTCAGCGAGACATTAGTAAGATATTGTTAGAAGGCCTACGACGACTCGAATATCGTGGTTATGACTCTGCAGGTATAGCTGTCATCAATAATGAAGGACGGCTACGGCGCATAAGAACGCAAGGAAAGGTGCAAGCATTATCCGATGCAATGACCGAAACGGCTATTGCTGGCTGTATTGGTGTAGCACACACACGATGGGCCACTCACGGACGGCCATCTGAGCGAAATGCGCATCCTCATCTTTCGCATGATCAAGTGGCCGTGGTACATAATGGAATCATCGAAAATCACGATGATCTTCGCCATTATTTACAACAACTTGGTTATATTTTTACATCCGAAACAGACTCCGAGGTTGCCGCTCACCTGATCCATTATCATTACCAACAAACATCGTCATTATTAAAAGCCGTACAAGCAACTGCTGCGCAAATGGATGGCGCATTTGCTTTGGGGGTGATTCATCAAAATAATCCTCAGGAATTAATAGCCATTCGCAAAGGCAGTCCCTTGGTCGTAGGTATAGGTATAGATGAGCACTTTATCGCTTCCGATTCACTCGCTTTGCGCGCCTTTGCCCAATCGGTTATTTATCTCGAAGAGGGTGATAGTGCTCGATTAACACAAAATACAGTAGAAATATACGCTGCTAACGGGGAACTGGCCGAGCGTAAAGCGCAACACTTAAATGATGATTGCCATGCTGTAACAAAAGGCAATTATCGCCATTTCATGATTAAAGAAATTTTTGAGCAAAGTAAAGTATTGGCCGATACAATGGAAGGCAGAATGGCTAGCTTAGAAGTGCTTAAAGCAAGCTTTGGTGATAAAGCAATTAATTTATTTAATCAGGTCAAAGCGATTCATATTATTGCCTGCGGTACCAGCTATCATGCTGGCCTTATTGCCAAATTTTGGTTTGAATCACTAGTTGGCGTACCAACTCAAGTCGAAATAGCCAGTGAGTATCGATATCGTGATGTTGTAGTTCCCGATAATACATTATTCATTGCCGTGTCCCAATCGGGCGAAACAGCCGATACACTAGCAGCACTGAATAAAGCAAAAAAATCTAATTATCTAGGAACTTTTGCCATTTGTAATGTGGCAACCAGCACGCTTGTGCGCGAGGCTGACTGTGCGTTTCTAACACGAGCTGGCGTTGAAATTGGTGTTGCCTCAACAAAAGCATTCACCACCCAATTGGCTGGGTTTTTAATGCTCGCCACAGCACTGAGTAAAGATGCTCGAGCAACAGAAGCCTTTAACCAACTGCAACGTCTCCCGGCTTGCTGTGAGCACGTATTGAACATTGATACCGAAATTGAATCATTGGCAGCAACATTCGTCAACAAATCACATGCTTTATTTTTAGGAAGAGGTGTACAATATCCCGTTGCACTCGAGGGTGCATTAAAATTAAAAGAAGTCTCATATATCCATGCAGAGGCATATCCTGCAGGAGAATTGAAACACGGCCCACTAGCCTTGGTAGATAGTGCTATGCCGGTTGTAGTTATAGCGCCGAATGATGAGTTATTAGATAAATTAAAATCTAATTTACATGAAGTCAGCGCTCGCGGAGGTCAACTATATGTTTTTGTTGATGATGCAGAAAAATGGGAAGCAAGTGGTGCTCGGTTAATTCGAATACCTTCTTGCGGTTCATGGGTAGATCCGATTTTATACACGATTCCTTTACAATTGTTGGCTTATCATGTGGCAGTTGCAAAAGGGACAGATGTTGATCAACCCAGAAATTTAGCAAAATCAGTAACGGTAGAGTGAGAAACGTAAATGAGTCAACAATTATCTATATCAGCTCCAATCGCCCAGCAAATTAAAGTCACTGTAGCTCAAGTGGATGCTGCTATTCGACTACTAGACGATGGGGCGACTGTACCGTTTATTGCGCGCTATCGTAAAGAAGCCACTAACGGCCTTGATGATACGCAATTACGTACTTTATCAGAACGTCTTTATTATTTACGAGAGTTGAACGAGCGCCGTACGGTAATTTTAGCAAGTATTCGTGAACAAGATAAAATGACGGATACACTTGAAAAGGCTATTCTAGATGCAGATACAAAGACTCGCTTGGAAGATTTATATTTACCCTATCGACCCAAACGACGGACTAAAGCGCATTTAGCTAAAGAAGCCGGTTTAGAACCACTCGCCCAAGCCTTACTCAATGATTCAAGCATTGTTCCGCTTGAGCACGCAGCACTTTTTATCAATTCAGAATTAGGTATCGCAGACGCTGAGGCGGCATTAGAAGGCGCACGACAAATTTTAATGGAACAGTTTGCTGAGGAACCTGATTTATTAAGAGAGCTACGTCAATATATCTGGCAACACGGCATGCTCAAATCAAGCGGCACGAAAAGTAAAAAAGCAAAAGATAATAAATTTACTGATTATTTTGATTATACCGAATTACTACGAAAAATTCCGTCTCATCGCGTATTAGCTTTATTACGTGGACGTCGGGAAAACGTCCTCCAATTATCGATTACTCTACCGAAAGATCCTAGCTATGGTGAACAACGTATTATTTCCTATTTTAATCTTACAAACGAAGCAGCCCCGGCGTATTCATGGCTCATAGAAACTGTGCGATTAACTTGGGCTACAAAAGTAATGCCTAAGCTTGAATTAGAATTACTTTCGCAGTTACGCGAGACAGCGGACGAAGAAGCAATTCGCGTATTTGCGACTAACTTACGTGATTTATTGTTAGCCGCTCCGGCAGGTCCTAAAATTACAATCGGTTTAGATCCAGGAATTCGTACTGGCGTAAAAGTAATCGTAGTTGATGCAACAGGCAAAGTCCTGGATTACACAGCCATCTTTCCTATGGCGCCTCAAAATGAATGGCATGAAGGTATTGCTACATTAGCCAAACTTGCAGCAAAATACCACGTCAGCTTAATAAGCATAGGCAATGGTACTGGTTCTCGAGAAACCGAGCGTTTGGTTACTGAATTGATAAAAATGTATCCCGATTTAAATTTAACAAAAGTATTAGTCAGTGAAGCAGGCGCATCCGTCTACTCCGCCTCTCAATTAGCAGCAGACGAGTTTCCAGATTTGGATGTGTCATTACGTGGAGCAGTATCAATTGCTCGACGCTTACAAGATCCGCTACCTGAATTAGTGAAAATCGAACCTAAATCCATTGGTGTTGGTCAATATCAACATGACGTTAACCAAGCTCGTTTATCTCGTACGTTAGGTGCCGTAGTTGAAGATTGTGTGAATGCAGTTGGTGTTGATATTAACCTCGCTTCAACAGCGCTTTTAAAACGGGTTTCAGGTCTCAATGAGTCACTCGCTAAAAATTTGGTCGAGTATCGAAATGAACATGGTCCATTTCTTAATCGAAACGAATTAAAAAAGGTTACTCGTATGGGAGACAAGGCCTTTCAACAATCTGCTGGGTTCCTTCGCATCTCACAAGGAGATAATCCGCTAGACACATCAGGCGTTCATCCAGAAGCTTATCCTATTGTTGAAAAAATATTAGCCGATAACTCAATGACCTTAAATGAACTCATTGGAAATACGACAAAATTACAACAAATTGATCCAGCTCATTACGTTACTGAACAACATGGTCTACCGACCATTCAAGATATTTTACGAGAGCTTGAAAAACCAGGACGAGATCCTCGACCACAATTTAAAACTGTACATTTTAAAGAAGGGGTTGAAGATATTAAGGATTTACATGAAGGAATGGAACTGGAGGGGATTGTCAGTAATGTAACCAATTTCGGCGCATTTGTAGATATTGGTGTACATCAAGATGGCTTGGTCCATATTTCTGCGATGACGAATCGTTTTATTAGCGATCCACACAGCATCGTTAAAGCCGGGGATATTATCAAAGTCAGAGTGATTGAAGTGGATAAAGAACGTCGTCGAATTGGTTTAACAATGAGGCTTCAGGATGAAAAAAAACCTACAGCTCAAGTTAGAACGGAAAAACCAACGCAGCAGGCAAAACAACAACATCACCAGACAAAATCAACTCCTAAAAAACCAGCAAAACAGCCGGCTATGACACAAAAGCAACCTGTATTTAACACCGCTATGGCTGATGCGTTGTCAAAGCTTAAACGGACCACTGCCTGATGAATAAACCCCATGGAGAGCTTGTTATACAAACATTAGCAATGCCATGTACAACCAATCCGAATGGTGACATTTTTGGCGGTTGGTTGGTCTCGCAGATGGATTTGGCTGGCGGTGTCTTGGCAAAACGAATTACACAAGGACGTGTAGTCACCGTTGCCATAGATTCGATGTCGTTCAAAAAACCTGTTCATGTCGGGAATTTAGTGTGTTGCTATGCTAGTCTAGTTAGCAGCGGCAATACGTCTGTTACAATAGACATTGAAGTATGGACTGAGACATTGACCACACAAGAAGAAAAAATTAAAGTAACCGAAGGGCGTTTTATTTTTGTGGCAATAGATGAACACAGAAATCCCAGACCATTTGTCAAATCGATATGATAATGAATAATTTAACATCGCTGATTAAAACAATTGCTGATTTCATTGAGCAAGATGAAGACATTGATCCTGAATGTTATGCTCATTTTATCCAAGACCCACAAATTTCAATTCAAGTTATTGATTTTATTAATGAACTCGATGAGTCTCATATAGAAAAAAATCCTTCTAGTTATACGGCTTGTATTTATGTACTCGATGTCTGTGTTTCGCAATTGCAATCCGCCAGTGAAAATCAAAATAAACAAGCAGATAAATTATTAAATCAATTAATGTCTCATTTAGCGAAAACCATTCAGAATGAAACGCACACCCTGAGTTTTTGGCTCCCTATTTTAAATGCTTTTTATGAAGTTCATGTCGAGTTATCCGACGAATTAAAAAATGCTTACCTCTTACTTGCTAATGATGAAAGCGACATTACATTTGACAATGAACACACACATTTAAATTCAATTCGCGAATTAATTTTAGAGCTATCGGATCTTTCCGTATTTGATATTGCCGAAAATTTCTTCGCTCAAAGTTATGCAATGCCCCCGGATTTTTTTATTGATTTAATCCTGGATTTATATAGCATCGAAGAAGGGCAGGATATCGCGCTTTTAGCTTTACTTCACCCCAAAATAGAGGTCCGTGAGGTAGTGGTCGAAACGCTTGAATCGCTTATGTCAACCATCACCTTAAGCTCTATTTCTCTTTCTCGCCTGCAAAAAATTAAATTGTGGTATCCAGCGAACTATCACGATCAATTCGATAACTGGATTAAAATACAACGAAAAAAAGAAGTGGTTTTTCATCGAGAAACTACTCATGCTAACATAATTAAATTAAAGGCCAGTGAAATTGATGGTGGCGGAGCCCAAGGTATCTTTATCCATTTAAGGGAAAACCGCAAAAATAAATTATGTGGGTTATTATTCAAACAAACTTTAGGCATTAAAGACGCTTGGATCACCCCCGTAATTTCCGCCGCAAACGTTCGTCACTATTACGATGACACCTTTGATGATAGTCTTGTATTGCGCGATATGGATCTATCTTACCTCAATGTAATGACCAATCATTTTTTAGCTTGCATGCTTGAACAAGGCGATATGCCTAATTTACACTTGTTAGAAATTCAAGAAGAATTAGGACTACAATTTTTTCCTCAAAAAATAAACCCAGACGATGTATTACAACAGCTCAGTGTGCAAATTAATCCTTTCACATCAGATGCTGTTGAAGCCTCGTTAAAACGCTCTAAAAATTGGTCACACAAAAAACGTTTTGCTGAATCATGGTTTATAGAAAACGCCTCGGTAGACAAATTGGTCAATCAATGCTCAAGCTTTGTCAATGGCGTTAAGGTTTGTAAACTTGATACAGCTATTGATGTTATTTTTAAAGATGAAATGGAACTACACCGAGATCAATGGTTATTCCACTTTTTATGGGTGTCCTTGTGGTTAAAATCTCGCCCTCGACCTAATGAAAAAACATGGCAAGACAGCTTTATGATTGCTTACGCAATACATTCCGGCCGGCCACTCAGCTCTATCCCCTTGTTACAAGAACTTTGCCGTCAGTCAGTACTCAATAGTATTGAAACCATGCAAGAGAGAAAAACCTATTTAAGTGTTTAATAGGGTCTGTTGACAATTCATATTTCGACGTCCCGCGGCTTGTCCGCGGGATCCAGTTCGATCTATAGCTATGCAATAGAATTGTGTATCGAGCAATATCTCTGGATCCCGCAGACAAGCTGCGGGACATAGGCCTTATGGAAATGAATTGTCAACAGCCCCTATCCTTTATGTCATTCTAGCTTCATTGCTGGTTTGCTATAAATTAATCATCTATACATGCTGTTAGTACATTATAACTTAAGTTTTTTCATAAATTTCCATCCGAACCATGCGTTTTAATTTTACTGTAAGATATTTCTTGGTTATTTTTAAGACATTTCTTACGAAGTATTAATCAAAATACGCACGACATGATTGCTCAAAAAATATAAAATTCGCTCGATTAAAGTATTTTCGAAGAGAATACAACCCATTTTATTAAGGAGCAGCCATGTCTCATGATCAACAAGAGCTTGATACGATGCTCACCATTTTAAATCAAATTAAACGCTATTATTCTATTACACAAAAATATGTTGAGATGCCACTAATTAGAAAGCATATTTTAATTTCAGGCGAAATAACTTCCGCAGCTAGAGCAAAGCTAGATACTTTTGAATATGAAAAAGAAAAACACATACGATATATTAATGCAAATAACGCAGATAAATTTTATTCATCTCCATTATCTAAACAAAGTCCTAATACATTAGAAAAAAAAATAGCTTTTTTAACTTACTGTGCCTCAGATTTATATCAGTATTTAAATATAATTCATCAGGAGTTAATTAAGTCGCCTTTATATTTAGATGATACTCGAGAAATTGTAAATAGTTTATTAGCTACGACTCAAGCTTTTGAGGGAACTTTAGGACAATTATCAGATTACATGTTAAGTAAAAAAGTTGCTTCACCAGCGTTTAGTTTAATCAGGCATACCGAGCGTCTTCCCTTACTCTATCAACAAAATTATGAAAAAAATTATAATCGAAACGGTTTTTTTTCGTTTGGCCTTTTATACGCAATTAAAGTGTATTGTCGAACGTCCAGTCGAATTGAGGATATCGAATTTTTAAGTAAAAAACTATCACCACACCCCTTATGTAATGATGAAATGAGATTAACTGCATTTGCAGTTTTAATTCGACGTATTGCGGATGCTAATGCTAACGGAAGCGTATTAAGGCAGTTGCTGCAAAAAGGGTTAGATTGCTCGATGAGCCATGTTAATCACTACGAGACAATTTTTGAAAAAATAAATGATTTTTGTCATGAAAATCATATTTTTTTACCAGAAAATTTACAGTGTTATATCAATAAAAAATTACAAAATTTGGAAAACACTAACATGCTAATTTAGCAAATAACCGAATTATCCCATTATAGAGAATATTCAGGAGAAAATAATGACAATCGATACACTTCTTATTCCACCTACTAGCACTAGCACTAACACTAACACTAGCAATTCTGCTGTGAGTATGAGGCAGCTTGCATGTGGTATTGGGGCAATCAGTGTCGCTGTAGCCAGCGTTTGGGTAATTAAGGAAGCTTATGGTTGGTATTTACAACCCTATAAATTTAGCCCAGATGAAATGAGCAGATACAATTTATTGAAAAATGATTATAAAATGCAATTAGGGATTGATTACCCTGCTTATTGGGCGCTTACAGGCGATGAACGTCCTACGTTTACGATGGATTATCAGTCAGTAAAAATATCAATAGATAATAAAATTGAGCAAATAAGCTCACAAGGTCAAGTTAAGTTTATAGCACGAGCTAGTATTTTATCATTATTTTCTCGTTACTTAGAATCGCTTAGTAAACGATGGGATAAATTTGATTGGTTGACCCGTGCGCATACTCGAGATGATGGTGTAGAGGCTATGTTTCTATCAGAAATGATCAGTTGGTTTTTACATACCGTGCCTGAAGAAGAGGATGTGGGTGATAAGATCATGGATGCTTTTGAGAAACGCATCAAATATTGCAAGTTAATAATACAACATGTTTCTCATAAGGACTGGCGCTCAGGAGGTCGAGATAATCTTAAAGATTTTCTTCAACGGCTTATCAATGAAATGACAAGCTATCATGAGCATTTGGTTAATCATTCCAAACTGGTAAACTTCAACAAATTAGCAGGAGAGTTAAGTGATAATTTATTAATACTTTCTATGAAATCATTAAATATGTTGTATTTGTTAATTAACGAAGCGCCGCAAAATCGGTTGAATGTGGAACAATTTAAAAATCCCACAAAGGCTGATGGAAAAACGATTAAGATAAGAGAAACAGGATTAGGCGATTGGTTGTATAAGGATTTAACTTTAATGGGGATTAATACTGCAACATTCGATGCAACAGAAATACTGAATGTAAATAAAATAAATGATCACTTAAAAAACCAGCATCCCGATGATGAAATTTGTACACTAAAACCCGAGTTGCGTAATCCGCTCTCGCCTCAATGGGGACATTGGCCTTTTGTCACTACGATAAATCCACCGCCCGTAGTAAAAATAAAAGGGAATACTGATGAACCGGAAAGTCGTAGATTTTTAGGAAGAAGGAAGATTCAAAAGGCAACTGGGTTATTAAAGGTGCACAAGGACAGTAGCTACAGCTTCTGGCCATTTGGTCGAAAACCTGACTTAATACAAAATCAGACCGATGTTCAAGAAAACTATGCTCTAATACAACCGGAAGCTCCTACTGCAGAGGAAAAAGCAAAAAAATATTTAGAATCAATACGACTCCTTCATAAATTAACGCCGCAATTGTATCATTCACGTCAATCCATGGATTCCTCAAAATTTGTGACCAGTGTTTATGGCCAGACGTGGATTTATGGGTCTCCTGCAGGTAAAGCCACTTTAGAGGAATTGTTATATAGCGTTGATGCAGACGTTAAGTCATATGAAACAAAATATAAGGAATTTTGGAGCGATTATTTCGAGGATTATAAGTTTTACGCTCAAGAAAGAAACTGTGATGCCGCAGATCCCTGCTCTGTTAGGCTAAACCAAATTGATAATGATAATAAAGATCGTCAGGAAATAATAAAAAAAATATATAAATTGACGGACGACATTAGAGCAAATGCTAAACAACTACCCGAAATAATTGAACAGGCAAATCAAAAATTAATGGAAATATATGGTGATGTTTTAGCTAGAATGCATCTCTATGGCAGAACAAATACCCCCAACTACAAAATTATTGCTGAAGCGTTAAAAGAGCTAGAGCAAATACAAGCTAATAAATTGGGAGGGCAGGTTTTAATTGAACCGGTAGTTCAAGATGGTACAAAAAACAATCTTCCGGCAACATTACAAGCGACTGTTTTAGAATATAAAAAAATGCATCTTCCCAATTATTTACGTGTACAGCAACTCCTATTTAGCAAGAAAATAACTGATATGTATTTAGTTAAATTGGTGAATTATTCTTTACTTGATGATGCAAAAATCCATCCTGATGCCATGAAGTCAATTTATCAAAATTTTATTCGTCAACATTATCCTGAGCTAGATAATTATTTAGGGTACCTACTCCGCATGAAAAATAGAGTTCCTTATAGCAAAAGAAATGATTTTGAGGATATTTATCTTCGAGTGAATGCTGTTTTTCATTTGCTTTATGATGAATCAACAATCCCTAAGCCCTTAGAAGTAGAAATAATATTAGCAGAAGCGATGATTCGTAAGGCGCTAGATGCAAACTTCAAAAAACATCAGTATTTTGATAGTTATGTTTTCAAATCAGTTCCATTATTAACCATTGAAGAAAAAGATTCAGAAACATTTGTCATTACGTTAGATAAGAACTGGTTAAGCTTAGGGCAAGGATTAATTACAGAAGAGATATCTCGTTTAAAAACTGTGGTTGCAAAACAAGATGAGGAGCTTAAAGAGTCCGAACAGAAAATAGGGGTAATTACTGGGGAGCGTGATGAGGCCAGAGCCGAAGTAGTGGTTCTGAAGTCCCAATTACAGAATACAGAAAATCAATTAGTTGACTCTCAAAATCAATTAAAGACTGTTACAAGAGAACGAGACTCGTTATTAACGAGAAACGTCCAATCTACGGCTCAGCATCGTTTTATGAAACCAGCAGTAGCTAATAAGGGCGAAACAGCAATAAATGAAGTATTAAGTAATAACAATTTATAATACAACCACGTTTATAGGAAAATTAAAATGCATTATCCAGCATTAAATGAAAAACAATTATCTCGTTTTACCTACCATAGGTTTTGGGGATTACAAGTTGATAAAACGGAAGGTATAAAAACTTTATATCAAGAAGCCGTTGATATTAAGTCAGACGAAACCGAGCGAGAGCGTCTTTTGGGGCAGGTTAAATGGGTTAGCCAATTGCCCTGGTTACTGTTAGTTCTCTATTGGTTATTAAACATCAGTAATTATCGGGTGAATTGTTATCGATTGCATAGTT
>JAUYSP010000063.1 GCA_030696305.1 Legionellaceae bacterium
CTTTCTTGGCGGAAAAAATATGGATTATCAATGAATCAGTGAGCTACTTCAATAAATCAGATGCACCCACGAAGGTCGCTAGATTGCTTCGTCGCTATGCTCCTCGCAACGACGAATTTAAAAATCGTACCGTACAGAGAAGGTAATTAATTCAATTTTTACAAATGATGAAAAGTATATCGTGCAATTTATTCATCTCAACGGGTATAGTTATCTTAAAGAGAATTTTTCAAGTACGGATCAAGAAATCCTCCGCCACACACTTTGGATACTTCCAAAAATCATGACGGCCCCTTCAGTCGAAGCCGATTTATTAACCACATCTGCTTCCCAGTTACAGAATCTGCTTGAAATAAATGATGACACATATATTAAATCGTATGTGTTACATATATTTACCCGCCAGGCTGAAAAAATGAGAACCAATAACGAATTGGATAAAGCATTACGTTTATATACAAAAATACTTGAACAAGCTGAGGGCAATACAGAGGAAATAAAATGCGCGGTATTGCTGGGTCGAGGCCAACTTCGACATGCATTATTCATCAAAGAATTATCCGGTACGGCTTTAGCCGCTTCTTCCAGTTATTTTAAATCGTCGAAGAAAAATTTTTATTATTCCGCTGCACTTGAAGATTATCAACAAGCGCTCGCTTTAGGGGCAAATAAAACATTGGTCACTGAGTTGATTTATAAACTGAATGACGACAATGCGCGCGTCTTTATTAACGACACAAAATTTTCTGTTTTCAGAGGAGAGTATAAATAAACCTGCTAGACAGATCACCGTTTAGATAGTTTAGTTCTCAGAAATAACACACCCCAATGCAAAAAATTAGTTCTTAATAAGGAAGCAAATCGGCGATTCCAGGACCAGGACGCTGAGATTGATTCAATAAGCAATCGAGTAACAAATTGGTAAGGCTGACGCTCACGTACTAAATTCTTTTCAACTACTGCATGGGCATAATTCATAATCCAACGATCGGGTACATAAGCAAAATGCTGTTTGAACATATTGTTAATTTCTCGATGAACTGCAACACGTGAGCCCAAGGTTTTATTATCGCCATATAAACGAGAGCCAGCTAATTTTTCTTCAAGATAGGCGAACTGGACATTTTGTTTGGCTAAGCGAAGCCAAAATTCATAATCCATGCAATAAGACAGCGATTCGTCTAGCAATCCACATCGCTCTAAAATACGACGTCTAAAAAAAAGAGCTGGTTGCGAAATAAAGCATTGCTCTTTTAATCGCTCAAAATTCCATGGTTCACTCGGATATGATTCGAACGCTTGATCCGCAATGTCAATATGATCAGCCATACCGTATACCACATCTACATCAGGTCGGGCGTTAAATACATCTAAAACACGCGAAATGGCACTAGGATAATAGATATCATCTGAATTTAACCAACCAATAATCTCACCATCAGTAGCAAGCAAGCCTTTATTAACAGCATGAGTTTGCCCATTGTCCGCTTCCGAGGTCCATCTAACAGCTGGCTTAAAATCACGTAGAATAGCAACCGTGTTATCCGTACTTCCACCATCAAATACAACATGCTCTAACTCAACATCATGTGACATTGTTTCTCGTTGTTCAGCAACACTTTGCAGGGTTCGCTCAATAAATTGCCCTTGATTAAATGATGGGGTGATAATACTGACTTTCACGTAATGTTTTCCTTTAATATGTTGTAAATCATGCCTTGAGATGGTTATTAAATACACCATCAGTTCGGCGAACATTTTATCATGAATTATCGCTCATTTACATTGCTGCCCGGGTAAGGTCTGACATTGGTACGAAAGATAGGATACAATGACAATAATTATGAATTCCATCAGCTATAAGTTAAGGATTACTTATGAAAAAAATAAACAGTTTATTATCCCTCTTGCTCCTCTGTTTTCTTTCAACTGCTATTTCAGCTCCCCAACAAAGCTGGGCACCTTGGGTAGCAGAGGTACGTAAAGAAGCCTTAGCAGAAGGTATTTCGCCTATCGTTTTCGATACAGCATTTGCTGATATTAATGAGCCCAGTCGACAAGTTAAGGGCTTAGCTAGGTCACAACCAGAACATCGCTTAACATATGAAAAATATCTAAAATCACGCGTTGACGCTTATCGAATCACCGTAGGACGCCGAGAATATAAACGCCATCAGGTGATTGCTGATGAAATTGGTGAGCGTTATGGCGTAGATCCCTGTTTTATTATGTCATTTTGGGGCATGGAAACCAGTTATGGCAGTTACATGGGCTCATTCCCCGTTATCAAATCACTCGCTACTTTAGCGTATGAGTCCAATCGCAAAGATTTTTTTCGAAAAGAGCTCTTTTTAGCGTTACATATTTTAAATGACGGACACGTTAGTTTAAAAGACTTTAAAGGCGAATGGGCTGGCGCTTCCGGACAACCGCAATTCTTACCATCCAGTTGGGTAAAATATGCCGTAGATTACGACGGTGATGGTCGTAAGGACATTTGGAAATCAAAACCCGACGTATTTGCTTCTATTGCTAATTACATGAAAATCAATGGTTGGCAAAAAGGTGAGCCGTGGGCTGTTTTGGTAAAGTTGCCGGCAAATTTTGATATGAAGCTTGAAGGTAAAACAACAATAAAACCTGTTAGTGAATGGACTGCTTTAGGGGTCAGAACAGAAAGTGGTCAACCTTTGCCATATCCTAATTTGCAAGCGAGCATTGTTCAACCCAACGGCGGCCCCATTTTCTTGGCCTATCCAAATTACAAAATGATTTTGCGTTATAACAACTCGATTTATTATGCGGGAGCCATTGGTTATCTTGCAGATAAAATATGTCAACGTACTATGTAGTCTAAAAGGCCCGGGTAAGCGCGGTCATTTACGTACCGGCTTACCCGCCTGTTACCGACCGGCAGCTTCAAAAAAACATGATACAACCTCAAAAAAGTCCTATTTAAAATTTGCTTATTAGCAAATTCTGTTTTATTGCCATACCCATTCGACTTAGTTAAAATAAAATAAATAAAAAATTTGTACTAGAAAACGGCATTAGTTATAAAACAATACTATTGAGTTTACTATGATATTTGCCACACTATTCCATATTAAACATGTTGCATTTACTGGTTATTTAATATCTATTGCCTACACACATTTTCGCGGAAAAATAAAACTACGCCCACTTCGGCAATTATTTGATCATTCAAGTCTTCTAGCACCAATTAATCTAATTATGTATCTTTTTTCGGCTGTTCCCCAAAAACCTTATGTTGATTTAGATTATTTTCCAGAACTAAATATTTTAAGAGATAATTGGAAAACTATTCAGGCTGAGGCGCAAGCACTTTATGATGCGGGCTATATTACTGCCTCCGAAAAATATGATGACATTGGATTTAATTCATTTTTTCGACGAGGTTGGCGTCGATTCTATTTGAAATGGTATGGAGAGCCTCTCCAATCAGCATATACATTGTGTCCTAAAACACTGGCGCTCATTCAACAACTCCCTAATATTAATGCAGCAATGTTTACGCTATTACCTAAGCAAGGCCAATTATTTAAACACCGCGATCCATATGCTGGATCGTTACGTTATCATCTTGGTTTAATCACCCCTAATTCCGAAGCATGTCGCATTCACGTGGATGGTATTCCATATGTTTGGCGAGATGGAGAAGATGTGATGTTTGATGAAACCTATATCCATTGGGCTGAAAATAAAACGGATAAAGACAGAATCATTCTTTTTTGCGATATCAAGCGTCCCCTAAAAAATAAGATGGCTCAACAATTTAATAATGTGTTCAGCCGTACTATTATGAAAGCTGCGGCCAGCAAAAACACGCCCACAGAACAAGTCGGGTGGATCAACACACTGTTTGGGTATATCTATCAGATACGGTTACTTGGAAAGTACATAAAAAGTCGTAATCGCTATATCTATTACGTTGCTAAATATACTTTACTTTTAAGCCTAGTTTACCTGTTCTTTTTTTAGGAAAACCTTAATGTAACTTTTTACTCTCAAGATAATGAACAGTAATATTTCTTGACGTTGAACTGATCATAAAATTGCGAATCGCTTCTTGTACATCATAATCAATAACTGTTGTTTTCGAGGCATCAATAATAACGTCAGAACCTCTGGGAATATCACGCAACTCATGCAGAATGCTTCCTGTGTTTAAAAAAGAAACCTCTTCGGACAAGATAAGATAAATTGTTTTTTTCTTATCTTGTCTAAACTTAAAAGTTGTGTGTGAGTTGCTGTAATTATGCTTTAAAATTATAAATATTGACACCGTCATGCCAATACTGATTCCAACCAAAAGGTCTTCAAAAATAACGCCTAGAACGGTTGTAATGAAAGGAACAAATTGCTCCCATCCCAATCGATACATCTTTGTAAACAGAGCGGGACTTGCAAGCTTATAACCAACAACAAAAAGAATAGCTGCCAAGGTCGAGAGAGGAATCATATTTAACCACGCAGGTATCGTGGTTACACAAATTAATAGTAATATACCGTGAAGGATAGTTGATAATTTAGTTTTTGCTCCAAATGTTATATTTGCACTACTTCTTACAATAACCTGAGTGACTGGTAGACCGCCAATTAACCCGCATATAATGTTTCCCAAGCCTTGTGCTTTTAATTCTCGATCTGTTGGCGTGATGTGTTTTTCCGGATCCAGTTTATCTGTGGCCTCAAGACACAACAGTGTTTCAATGCTTGCTATTAAGGCGACAATTCCAGCAACTTTATAAACAGTTATATTGGTTAATTGTGAAAAATCCGGAAAATGAAATTGACTAACAAAGGCTAAGGGATTTGATGCAATAGGGATGTTAACTAAATAGCCGTTACCCAATTGAAATGTAGAGATACCCTTTTGACCAAGCCAAACAAATACAATTCCAATTAAAACGACGACCATTGGGCCTTGAATGAATTGAAAAATTTTATATTTTTTTGTTAAAAACGTCTCCCAACCAATTAAGATCAATATAGATATGGTTGTAATCATAGTGACAACTAAATTAATAGCATGAGAGGGATGCATAAGCGATGAAAAAATATGATTCACTGATTCAATCATGTTGTCTTCAGTGTTAGCATTTATACCTAACGCCAAGGGGATCTGCTTTAAAATAATAATTAAACCAATGCCTGCTAGCATTCCTTTGATAACTGAAGATGGAAAATAGTAAGCAATAACCCCGCCTCCTAAATAGCCAGCAATCAGTTGTAAAACGCCCGCGATGACAACCGCCAATAAAAATGTTTCCCAAGATCCAAGCTGCAGCACGGAACTCAATACAACTGAGGTTAAACCTGCAGCAGGGCCGCTGACTCCTAATGCGGATCCACTTGCCATCCCTACTACAATGCCGCCAATAATGCCGGAAATAATACCAGAAAATAATGGCGCGCCTGATGCTAGCGCTATACCAAGGCATAAGGGAAGAGCAACAAAAAAGACAATAATACTAGCCGGTAAATCATATCTAAGCTGATGATAAAAACTTGCCATGGAAATTACCTCAATAATTTTAATAATAATATTAGGGTGTGTTGATCTATATTGCCACTACTGTTCGGACAATAAATTTAGGAATGATAACAATGAGTAAAAAGCACAGTCATTGAGAAAGAGAAAAGCTCGACGAGCTGTGTCAGCGACGAAGTCATTAATTGATAAAAATTAGCTTTTTTGATAAAATAAAAACCGAAAAAAACCGCTCTTAGTAATACAAATGGAATTAAAGGCAGAGTTCGCTCACAAGCGGACATTAGATCTGCTGCCAATCCCGTATAAAATACTGTATATTACAACATTATTTTCAACCTAGCTTATAGAGATTCTTATGATTGATTTAAACCTTTATAGAAATATTGGTATCTTCGCCCACGTGGATGCCGGAAAAACCACTACTACGGAGCGTATTCTTAAGCTCACCGGTAGAATTCACAAAATCGGTGAAGTTCACGAAGGTGAATCAACAACTGATTTTATGGAACAAGAAGCGGAGCGCGGTATTACTATCCAATCAGCAGCAGTAAGCTGTTTCTGGAAGGGTACTCGTTTCAACGTAATCGATACCCCAGGACACGTAGATTTTACCGTAGAAGTATATCGTTCATTGAAGGTACTCGATGGTGGTATCGGCGTATTCTGTGGTTCTGGCGGCGTAGAGCCTCAGTCAGAAACTAACTGGCGCTATGCAAACGACTCAAAAGTTTCTCGTTTGATTTTCGTAAACAAACTTGATCGTATTGGTGCTGACTTCTTAAAAGTAACCGCACAAGTGAAAAAAGTGCTAGGTGCTAATCCATTAATTATGACTTTACCAATCGGTATCGAAGATGATTTCATTGGTGTCGTCGATCTATTAAATCGTAAAGCATACGTTTGGGACGAAACAGGTCAACCAGAAAACTACACCGTTACTGACGTACCAGCCAATATGGTTGACGACGTTGAAATGTATCGTGAGCAATTAGTTGAAACAGCGCTTGAAATGGATGATGATTTGCTGATGGCTTACATGGAAGGTGAACAACCTTCAATCGAAGACATTAAACGTTGTATTCGTAAAGGCACACTCGAATTGGCCTTCTTCCCAACATATTGCGGTTCAGCCTTTAAAAACAAAGGCATGCAGCTATTACTCGACGCAGTTATTGACTATTTACCTGCTCCCCACGAAGTAAACCCACAGCCACTGACAGACGAGGAAGGGCAGCCAAACGGTGAGTTCGCTATCGTCTCTGCGGAAGAGCCATTCCGCGCCTTGGCATTCAAAATCATGGATGACCGTTTCGGTGCGCTAACGTTCGTCCGTATCTACTCAGGAAAACTGAACAAGGGTGATAATATCCTTAACTCATTTACTGGTAAAACTGAACGTGTTGGTCGTATGGTTGAGATGCAAGCAAATGAACGTAATGAATTGAGTAGTGCGGAAGCAGGCGACATTATCGCTATCGTTGGCATGAAAAACGTTCAGACTGGTCACACCCTTTGCGATCCAAAACACCCATGCACACTGGAAGCAATGGTGTTTCCTGAGCCTGTGATCTCTATTTCTGTAACACCAAAAGATAAAAGCTCAACCGAAAAAATGAGTATTGCTATCGGTAAAATGGTTGCAGAAGATCCAACGTTTCGTGTAGAAACGGATGTCGATTCAGGTGAAACTATCCTTCGCGGTATGGGTGAATTGCATCTTGATATTAAAGTGGATGTTCTGAAGCGTACATATGGCGTTGAATTAATCGTAGGCCAACCACAGGTTGCTTACCGAGAAACGATCACCAAATCCATCGAAGACAGTTATACTCACAAAAAGCAATCGGGTGGTTCTGGTCAATACGCTAAAATTGACTATATCATCTCTCCTGGCGAACCAAACACTGGATTCACTTTCACAACATCTTGCGTAGGTGGTAGCGTTCCGAAAGAATTCTTCCCTGCAATTGAGAAAGGTTTCCGCTCAATGATGAGTACTGGTACTTTAGCAGGCTTCCCAGTATTGGATGTTGTAATTGACTTGAACGATGGTGGTTTCCATGCCGTTGACTCCTCAGCAATTGCGTTTGAAATCGCTGCAAAAGGTGCGTTTCGTCAATCTATACCCAAAGCCGGCCCACAATTACTTGAGCCGATTATGAAAGTTGACGTTTACAGTCCTGAAGACCATGTAGGGGATGTTATTGGTGACTTAAATCGTCGTCGCGGCATGATCTCTGGTCAAGAACCTAACGTAACTGGCGTCCGTATTAAAGCTGATGTTCCGCTTTCAGAAATGTTTGGTTATATCAGTACATTGCGCACCATGACATCTGGTCGCGGTCAATTCTCAATGGAGTTCTCTCACTACGCTCCGTGCCCAAGCAACGTAGCTGAAGCAGTAATTGCTAAAGAGAAAGAAAAGAAAGCCGCAGCTAAGTAAGCAACTCGTCTTAGCTACAAAAGCCCTGTCAGTTTACGCTGATGGGGCTTTTTTTTTAAGTGATACCCAGCGAGTTTTTAGCTATCCTTAAGAGCTTATAAAATTGAGGTCTTCTGATCATGATAAAAAAATTTAAATACGCTTTAATCCTTGCTTCAATTTTAATTAGTCCATTTGCAGTTGCTGAAAAAAGAATTCTGTTTGTTTGTACCGGAAATACAGGTCGAAGTGTTATGGCAGAATACTACGCAAATTATTATGCCACAAAACAACATCTTGATATTATCGCTAATTCAGCGGGTGTAAATGTTGACCCTAAAAATACCTCACCGGAACAATTTGCCATTCAGGTCATGGCTCAACAAGGCATAAATATTAAAGATCACACCGCACAGCAAGTCGATAAAATCAATATAAGTAACGCAACCTTGGTATTAGCAATGACCGAAAAACAAAAGCAAGCCATACTAAAGATTGCTCAAAAAGGAAAAAACATTCGAACGCTCACTGAGTGTGCGACCGGAACTAATACCGATATCGAAGATGCATACGGCAAGCCGGTCAATATTTATAAAGAAACCCGTAATCAAATAGAAGCTAATATTAAAAAAATATATGGCAATCGTGGTCAATGTTTGTAACCCTACCTCTGTACCGTACGATTTTTAAAGCCGCCGCTTGATGAAGTTAATTATGTAAACAAGCTTAATAATGAGCTAAAAGGATGGTTTAAAATGATTAATAATATTCTGTTGGTTTTGTTGGCTTTAGCCTTAGTATTGCTCAATGCATTTTTTGTGGCAGCCGAATTCGGTATGGTGAAACTTCGAGCAACTCGTGTTGAATCAATCAAAAATAGTTATGGTTTACGCGGAAAAATATTATTTGATGTACATCAACATCTTGATACATATTTATCTGCCTGCCAACTGGGTATAACTTTCGCATCCCTTGGATTAGGTTGGATAGGAGAGCCTGCCTTTGCATATCTCATAGAGCCATTGTTGAATTTTATTGGGATCAGTTCGCCTCCACTAACGACCTTGGTCGCTTTTTTTATTGCTTTTTCCTTCATTTCTTTTTTGCATATTGTTGTTGGAGAGTTGATGCCTAAGTCCCTTGCTATTCGTCAATCGGAACGAGTATCTATATGGACAGCTTTGCCTCTTTATGGTTTTTATTGGCTAATGTATCCTGTTATTTGGTTGCTCAATACCTGCTCAAATTATTTACTAAAAGTTTTTAATTTAGATGCCATACATCATAGTGAACAGTTTCACTCGACAGAAGAAATAAAACTACTATTAAGTGCGAGCCATTTACATGGAGAACTAACTGAAGAGGAAGTTGACATCATTGAACATACGCTTGATTTAGCGACTCTTAAAGTCACTGAGGTCATGCGTTTTAGCGAAGAAATGATCATGATTAATATTGATAAGCCAATAAATCAAATTATGGATATGATAATGGAGCATCGTTATAGCCGTTATCCTGTTTATGATCCCGCTAAAAAAGAGATTATTGGGATAATTCATGTAAAAGATATTTTACCTATCCTTTATCAACAAACGGAGATAAAAGACTTTAAGTCGATTCTTAGACCTGTGCTAAAAGTTTCTCGTAAACTACCCGCACTAGACCTATTACATAAGTTTCGAGAAGGAATGCCTCATTTTGCTCTTGTTTATAGTGGAAAAGCTAACGTTTTGGGATTTATTACGTTAGATAATCTACTTCAAGTACTCATTGGCCGCATTAAGGATGAATTCCATCTCACCAAAGTGGATTGGGTATTAAATAATGATGGAAGTATATCTGCGACGGGAAATTGCTCAATATACTCTTTAGAACAAGCACTGGATCACGAAATTGAAGTAGAAGATGATATTGATATTTTAAATGGATTATTTTTACAACGGCTGGGTTATATGCCAAAAGAGGGAGAACGTATTGCCTTCCCTGAATTTGATTCGGAAATAGAGCGAGTAAAGGGTTCTAAAATTATCAAAGTAAGAATTTATCCAAAAAAATTCACTGATTAACCGGTCGATGAGAACATAATACTGATTGTTAAGCCCGCTCGGTTTTCAAAAATAAGTCATATAAGACCGGCAATAATATTAAAGTCAGCGCTGTTGAAGAAATAAGCCCACCAAGAACAACCGTCGCGAGTGGTCGTTGAATTTCAGCACCAATACCTCTTGAGAGTATCAGGGGAATAAGCCCTAAAGCGGTAATAAAAGCAGTCATCAACACAGGGCGTACACGAGATAAAGCACCTTTCATGACAGCTTCACGTGTTGACATTTGTTGCTCTTGATTTTGATTGATAGCATTCATAAGCACAACACCATTCAAAACTGCAATTCCAAATAAGGCAATAAATCCCACCGAACTTGGAACAGAAAGGTATTGGCCAGAAAAAAATAAAGCAAAAATACCACCAATTAAAGCAAGTGGAACATTTAACATCACAAGTAATGCTCTTGAAAACGATTCGAAGGCAAAGTACAACAGTAAGAAAATTAGGGCCAATGAAATCGGAACCACGATCATCAACCTTGCTTGTGCACGCTGTTGATTTTCAAACACACCGCCATAAACAACGTTGTATCCATGTGGCAATTTGATTTCTTTTTCAATCCGTTGTTTGATTTCGGCCATCACACTCCCCAAATCACGATCTTCGACATTGGCTTGAACTACAACACGGCGCTGTACATTGTCTCGACGAATTTGTGGTGGTGCGGAAACTACTTCAACATGCGCTACATTTTTCAGTCGAACCCAGGCCCCATTCGGAGATAATAATGTCAAATTTTCTATCGCCTCAATACTATTTCGATACGGATTTGCCAACTTTACATAGATATCATAACGTTCGTTCCCATTGATAACCTGTCCGGCCTCTTTTCCTCCAAGGCCATCAGCAATAAATGACATTACTTGCCCAACACTGATACCATAACGCATTAAAGCCTCTCTATCAGGCGTAATTAAAAGCTGCGTTTCTCCTACAATTTGTTCAATGGCCACGTCTCTTGTACCTGGTACGTGCCGCATAATCTGCTCAATTTCTTTGCCTTTTTCTGCAAGTGTTGTTAAATCAGGACCAAACAGTTTAATCGCCAATTGGGCTCGGACTCCAGACACGAGATCATCAATTCGTGTTGCGATGGGCTGAGAAAACGTAAATAATAAACCCGGATAAATCGACATTTTTTCTTTCATCAAAACTTGTAAACGTGTTCTATTTTTTGCGGATGTCCATAAATGTATCGGCTTTAGCCCAACATAAATTTCAATATTTGAAACTGGATCCGCATCAAAACCGAGCTCAGGCCGTCCAATACGACCAGAGGCATAAGTCACCTCAGGAAAAGAAGCCAACTTCAGTTCAAGTTTTTTAGAAATATCGATAGCCGTATCAAGGTTTACAGAAGATGCTAATGTCACACGAATATTTAAAGTTCCTTCCTCCAACTCAGGAACAAATTCACTCCCCAAAAAGGGCATAACCAATAATGAAGCCAGAAGTAATAGTACCGCACCAATCACGACAAAACGACTATGCATCAACGCCGTCTCTAATAGTGACCGATACCAACGCACAATATAAGGCATAATGTAATTTTTTCGTTCGGTGAAAGGCCGTTGAAAGCAGTAGGTTGCAAGAGCTGGTATAGCAACAAGTGCCACGCAAAGTGAAGCAAGCATGCCAAGGATAATACTAATGGCCAAGGGATGAAATAATTTTCCTTCAATGCTTTGTAAACTAAAAATCGGTAAAAAAACCACAATAATAATCATAACAGCAAAAAAAACAGGGCGCGCAACTTCACAGACCGCATTTTGAATCGTCTGTTGAATAGTCTGAAGTTGAGCAGTGCGTGAAAGCTTGGCCATTGCTTCCTTGCCTTGTGACAAACATCTAAAAATATTTTCCATCATCACGACTGAGCCATCAACCATCATACCAATTGCAATAGTCAGCCCACCCAGGGACATTTGATTTGCAGACAATCCCCAATACGCCATCACCATTAATGCGAGGCAAACTGAAAACGGAATAGAAATTAGGACCAAAAAAGTAGCACGCAAATTCATTAAAAATAAAAAAAGCATTACTAAAATTAGCACAAAGGCCTCCAATAACGCTTTCACTACGGTATTAACTGCCCCACTAATTAAATGCGACTGCTCGTAGACCGGCATAAGAGAAACCCCTTTCGGCAATGTTTTTTGAACAGTCGGGAGTACTTTATAAATACCATCAATCGTTTTTTTTGTGTTTGCGCCAATACGCTTTAATACAATTCCGGCAACAACCTCATTCATTGGTACCACTGTGCCATTCTCATCGCGTCTTGTCATAGTCACAGCTCCCTGGCGAATTTCACTGCCATATGTGACCCGTGCAACATCTTTCACTCGAACAACAACGCCATCTTTTTCTTTAAGAGCAATATTTGCGATATCTTCTAAGCCTTTTTCCTCGCTTCTAACCCAACCGGATCCCCGGATAACCAACTGTTCTGAACCTTTATTGAGGTACCATCCCCCAGCATTTTTATTGTTTTCTTCGATTGTTTTTACAATCTGATCCACCGTCAGACGATAGGACAGCAATTTTGCAGGATCGATATTGACTTGAAATTGTCGTACATGTCCACCAAATGAGAGAATATGCGTAACCCCATCGACTGGAGCGAGCAAAAGCTTTACCACCCAATCATTCAGACTACGAAGCGCCATATTGTCATATTTTTGTGGATTATTTGTCGTTAAAATGTATTGAAATATTTGCCCTAAACTTGACGTATTAGGCCCAATTTCAGGAACCCCAACGCCTGGAGGAATTTTAGTTTTTGCATACTGCAGACGTTCAAAAACTTGTTGGCGCGCAAAGTAAATATCAACGTTATCTTTGAATACAATAGTCACAACCGACAAACCTACTTTCGAGATAGAACGTACTTCTCGCACATCAGGAAGTGCATACATCACCGCTTCAATAGGATAGGTGATCAACTGCTCAACTTCAGATGCCGCAAGACCTCTAGATTCAGTATTCACAACCACTTGAACATTCGTGACATCAGGAAAGGCATCCAAGTTTAGCGAAGGAATAATGAAGAAGCTTGCAATAATCGCGGCAAGTAGCGTCAGAACAACAAGCCCCCGATTGCGAACTGCTAGTCGAATGACAGCATTTAGCATAAGCCCTCCATCTATGATTGTGGTTCAAATTTTTGTTTATTCAGTTCCGAATAAACAAAAAATGCACCCTTGGTAACCACGCGCGATTGCGGGGCTAACCCCTCCACCATCATTTTATCTCCAACGTTTCTTACGGCACTCACTTCAACTTGCTCAAAATGCATGGGGGATCTCTCAACATACACCACCCAGCGACCTTCGGGTGTTTTAATGACTGCTTCCGCAGGAAGAGTAATTGCATCCTTAATGCGATCCCGCACAAGCTCAACCTGAACAAATTGCCCAGGGTGTAATGCATCCTCAGGATTTTGAACTTGTAATCGAATGACGCGCGTCCGTGTAACAGGGTCTAACCTGGGATGTACTTGAATCACTGTTCCCTTGAGACGTTTTTTTTCACGCAGCGAAATCCAGGCTATATTACCAATTTTCACTGAATCAGAAAGATTTGGTGGCAACTTAGCATCTACCCAAACCATTTCTTCATTAATAATCTGTAGAAGAACTCGCCCAGGCGAAATAAGTTCACCATCGATAAAATTTAGCCCTGAAATTCGACCAGTTTGAGCAGCATATAACTTAAACTCACCCTTAGTATTGTTCGTAGTCTGCTCATTTAAAAGAGCCTGAATATCCGTGTCTGTCATCCCATATGAATGCGCAATTGAATTCACTTGTCTGAAGTTGACATTGGCTTCGGTAAACCGTTTTGCAGAAACAGCATCTCGCCCGAGAGACTCTACGCGCTTTAATTCTTTATCCGCCAAAATCAGCGCTGCTTGAATTTTCGCAATATCAACGCTCGAAAAAGAGGCCAATAGTGCGTTTTTTTGAACAACGTCCCCCTCATTCACATAACGTTTAAGCACTACAGCTGGCACACGAACAGTCACATTCGTAGATGCGTTTGCATTTGATACCACTTCTCCTGGTGCTTTAAGGAGACTTTCAATCGTATGTGGCAAAATTTCTGTAACCCGTACGTCAGCAGCCTGAATAGACCCCGCACTTAATGTCACCAAAAACTGTGAGTGCGTGGTTGCAAAAGCAATGCTTTGAAAAAAAAACACCCAACCGAATAAAAAAGCCACCTTTTGCGTCATGCGCCCCTCGCAAGCCAAGGTAAAAGTTGCCCAGAAAAATGAAGCCACTCAATCCATGCATGCCACTCCTGCCCTTCTAACTCAACGCCAGCTATTTGGCTATCGACACGGGTTTTAAGTTGCAAGATATAATCCATCGTTGTTATCTCTCCAACATTCCATAGACGCTCGATTAACACCATACCTTCCGTTAATGGTTCCTTCGATACATCATACCAATTCTGCACAGCCTCATAAAGCATCTGATAACGCTCAGCAGATGTTTTAATATTCGCTTTAATTTGATAAAGGCCCTGAGCATATTGCTCATGCGCACGCATTGCATCAAATTTTGCAGCCTGCGCTTCTGCTTGATAATTATTGCGAACATACATAGGAACATTAAGCGTCAAGTTAATAAGAAGTTGCTTATTACTCTTTTCTTTTGATGTACCACCTTGTAAACCAAGTGTTGGATCAGGATTTCGTTGACGATCAGCCCATTTACTTCTGGCCTGAGCACTCATAAATGAATCCCGCAAAACGATTATCGAAGGATAATTACACGCGAATTGCTTCATTTTTTCTTCATCCGTGACTAATGAAGCTAAATGTGCTGACAGGTCCGGCCATTTATTTAGGAATAGCCCTGATTTTGCACGAAGTGTTTGCAACACCAAGCTTTTACGTATTTCTACAGTTGCCAATTGAGTGATGGATTGTGAGAGCGCTAATAGCGCAAGATCAACGTCTACACGTGGAATATCACCTTTTTTAAACCTATCCCGGGTTAACTTTGCGAAATTTTTTAATAGCCGCACTCTCTCTTTTTCTAATGCAACTAGTTTGCTTTGTATCGCATAAGCCGAAAGCGCATCAATCACTTCTGTGGCTAACTTCAATTTCTGTAGGCGTAATTGAGCTCTAGCAACAAACAAATTTGCTACGCCCACTGCATGCCTTGCTTTACGTTTATTGCTCCAGTCGATCGTTTGGCTAAACCCAAGGAATGACTGATCTTCTATTGCATATTGCACCTGAGCAACCAAATTTGGATTATAAAGTGGTTTTCCGGACGCTACTTCGCGTGCCCGTTGCGCATAAAGATTCGCTTCTGCTGCTTGAATTCCAGGATTTTGAAGAAACACTTCATGAATAAAATGCGCGAGTGAACCATCATGCTTTACACGAAGCCGGCTCTCACTTGAATTATTTACCGAAAAAACAACATGATTCAATAAGCCTAAAAAGATGAATACGCCTACTTTTAAAGCGATGACTCTATGCAAACTCAATCCCCATATTTGGATTCTCCCGCATATCCAGTACAAACTTGCAATACACAATAAACTAGGGTCTGTATTTTTTAATATGTGAATTAGTATGCACTTATAGTCTTTATAAAACCATCGTTTTTTGTGGGAAAAACAAACTGCTAACAAGTCTTCCCAAGCCTGAGAGATCGTCACAAAATTTCCCCCTAAATTAACTGCGGAAATAATGTTCAATTTTTTAGAAGAATTAGCGTGATCATCAAGATGTTTTTTCTTTTGCACCGCTAAGCAGGCAATAACCCAGCAAAAAATAGAAGCAAGCAAATTGATTATTAAAAGTGCATGTATGCGAATATGAATTTTTGTACCACCTACCCGAAAGGCTGTTATATACGCCAGAGTGAAGATGTTGGTATCAAGGGGAGACATCGATTTACCCATACCCCATAGGAGTATGGATAAAAACTAGTTGTAGTCAACCAATTTAGGTCCGGAAATTTCGCGGGTTCCTGACCAGAACCTTTTTAAGACGAGGCGTTTAATTTTGGGCCAAATCTTAAGCACAGTGGTTGCTCCTTACTGAAAGATTCAATCAGTTCATCCATGTCAATACTTTCTTTATAATCCAATATATTATTGTTTGATAGATATCCCTGGCTGTGATCTTTTGTTAGTTGTTCACAACCCTTATTTAATTCAGTAAACGTCAAATCTTTCATTTTTAATTTCCTTATATTTTGATGATCTTGTATTAAGCATATTTCTTTTCTTTAAACCAGCTAATAAGTGTACTTTCACCAAACTCTTCAATAATCAAAGTAAAATACTTTCTATAGAAATTTTTTGATTCATCTAAAGTTAATTTCGGCGTCTCAGTGGTCACCGGTGAATGGTGAATAAAACATTTATAATAAGTAAGACAAAACTCTTCATAGTCTTTTGTAAAAAGAATAAAAGTGTGCCACATATTATCCAATTCAGCAATTGCTTCACTCATCACCAGAGCACTTCCTTGAAATTGGGTTAATTGAGAAATATGCAACCATTTTAGCAGCTGCTTAAATACATCTCGAGCGAACTCTTGCGTTTTATTATAATCCTGACAGTATCGATTGATTACATCATGGTTGATGTAATCACAAGCCGTGAAGTATCTTTCCATTCGCCACCCACTTATGTTACATTTACAATTATATGTTACTATTTCTTAATATACTCATACAATACTTTTTACTATATGGTTTTTACCCTTTCCCAATCTAAATGTCTCACTTCCAAAAATTCAAATTCCAAATCAGGATTTAATTACCTTAATGTCTGGTGAGTTGAAGCATCCAACCGTTACGAAAATATTAAAATCTATACGCCCGATTAAGAGTGAAAATATTCAACATTATCCGCATATTACCAAATGCAAACAAAAATTAGCCCATCAATTAAACATATCTCCAGCGAAAATCACTTTATCCGCTGGCTCTGATTTAATGTTCTAGATTCTCATCGAGGCATTGGGCTTAAAAACAAAACAAATTATTTTACAATATCCGCTTATCCAAGTTGGTTAAATTATGCGACATTAAAAACCATGGATATTCAATACATTCAATTTGGTGAATACAAACAAGATACGTTTTCGTTTAAGGATTTAATGGTAAAAATTGCTGCTTCGCCACCAGCAATTGTTGCACTCATTAACCCCCATAGCCCAACTGGATTTTGTTTTACGGAAAATGAATTACAAGCCTTATCGAGATATTGCATTAAAAACATCATTTATTGTTGATCGATGAATGTTATAGCGTATTTGCTCGCTACCATCATATGAAATTTTTTGAAGAAATCACGCAATACATACCCAATTGGCAACCTGAGCTTACTGTGTCAAGTCATGCGCTCTATATTTTAGAACATTTATTAGAACACCAAAGTCAGGTCGAACAAATATGGCAAGAAATTACTCATAACCGAACGCGGTTTATCAATGCAATACAGACGAACCATCCTTGCTGGAAAGTTTTTACCTTCTTCAACAAATTTCATTGTTATATCTTTAGATAAAAATACTGCCCCTCAGGCCGTGGTTCAGCATTTACCAAGCCAAGGTTACATAATTACTGGCCTTTTTCAAATTTCAGGTTTGAATAATTGTATCCGAATTACTATTTCAAATTGGAGCATATGGCGAAGATTATTAAGGTGTTATCATCTAAGTTTAGTTCGCCGTAGTTGGCCAATTTAGTACCTTTACAATAAAGTTTTACCTAAACTCAAAGGATCGGTCATTTTGGCCCCCATTCCGCAATGGACTTGGTTTCGTAAGTCTAACACCACATCTTTATCCAAAATATTCGTAACTACTCAGGTACTACCGCTGCCTATGCCTCATCGGCGCCCAAGAAAAATACTTTTGACAATGGAGATTTAAATATAGTAGATTGAGTTCAGTTCAATTGTCGTTGCTATAAATATTATGATTAAAATATTGAAGACAATCCATGATCATGTAAATAGCGAATCGTATTGCGCGCACTCAGGACGCGTGATCAGTTCAAATTGTGTGCTGGATTTTAGATTAAATCACCCACAGGAAATTACTTCTGTCATCAAAGAAGAAGGTTTCGCAATAGTCAATTGTAAGGGATACTCCATGCTGGACACATTGAGGTTAATAAAAAAAACCTTAGGATTCCCCATCAAAAATGGGGCGTGCGGAAGAGAGGGTTATTTAACCAAAATTATCAACACAGATGTAAAAGGCTGCGTTAACACATACACGGCAAGTGCGTATTCTGAGCCATTACATACAGATGGCGCTGATAGCGCTTCGCTCCCTCGATTTGTTTCTTTTTTTTGCATAAAGTCCTCGGGCACAGGAGGAGTTAGTACGATTGTCAAAGTAAACGAATTATTGATTACCCTACAGCAATTATTTGGTCAAGAAGTGGATCAACTTTTTAAAAAAGATTTTATGCAAATCGACACAATGTACGGTCGAAATATAAAAAAGCAGGTACTATTTAATCTTGATGAAAAAAATGTTGGAATGCTATTTTGGCCGGTTATGTTCAATGTTAAAACTTCCGAGACCGGTTATAAGATACTTGCTTATATTAATGACTATATTCACAATCCTGAGAACCAATATCGATTTAAATTAAAAGAGAACGAGCTGCTCATTCTAGATAATTGCAAAGTATTACACAGTAGAACAGCGTTTGATCCAATTGATAATCGATGCCTAATTCGAATATGGCATGAAGATTTAGATCCAGTACGCTTAACTGACAAACATGCCGCTAACAGCAATGGACATGTAGGGTGTAATTAAACAAAACTATCCGCAATCTATCGTGGATGGCTGATACTGTATAACTGTCCTCGAACTAAATCATCAAGTAACCCTTGTTCAATTTCATAATGAGGCAGCCACTCACGTATAATTATTTTCAGTTTTTTACTACAGGCCTGATCACTTGCAAACCAAATCGCTTTTAACGGCCTCATAATATTTAATGCGTCATATCTTGGTTTGCGGCCAGGACGACCTCGTTTTTTCTTTTGTTTTTTGCAAAGCAAGCGAACGGCATATTTTCGGTTATATTCACATACTGAACAAAACTCGTCTAAAATCTTTGCTTTTTGTTTTATTTTAGACTTTTTGTACCACTTTCTTATCGTTTCTAAGTACGCTTTTTTCTGTTCAAGACTCATCATCCCAGTAATCTCCTCGGTTACCATTAATGTGAATCAATTCGTAGAAGAAACCTCCTCCTGCATTATATCTTCTCGTGACATTATAATATCGTTACACAAGAAGTACGTTATTATGTGAGCTCACTTTAGACTAATGAATCTAAAATTAGTCACGCAATCCGAGGTCATTAGCCTGTTGAAAATTCGTTGCATTGGGTTAGGGATGTTACATTTAAAAGAAGATGTCTCAAGAATAGGCGCGGGGTGCTCCAGAAAACATGTGAATTATGCAACATCTGCCGCTGAATTTGATAAGATAAGGAGTTCAAGTCAAAGTTTTCAATCCCTCGAAAAAGATGAGAAGCTGGACTTTATAATGAATATAGGGAAAAGGTGTTAGGAATTTAAATCTTGACGCTCTTGCCCGGCTAAAATGACTGGCTAGATCAAACCATAAAACAATATAATAGGTGCATAAGACAAGGATGATTTTATGAAAAAACTAGGGCGTGTCATCAATTAAATCATTCTTGATTTTGTTAAAAAAACATTTACCCTGCTATTTTTAACGCGAATAGGGTAACAGGATGCGTAGATATGGTTTAAGGAATGACCAATGGGAGCGGATCAAAGATATATTGCCAGGCCGTAAAGATGCGGTTGGAGTAACAGCAAAAGATAACCGTCTTTTCGTAGAAGCGGTACTTTTTCGGTATAGAGCTGGCTGTGCTTGGCGAGATTTACCAGAGCGTTTTGGCGATTTCCGTGTCATCCACACATGGCATACTCGTTGGAGTAAGACAGGAGTTTGGGAACTGGTTTTTAGTTTGTTGGCAGAAGATGCTGACAATGAATATCCCATGATTGATTCCACTATCGTTCGCGCACGTCAACATAGTGCTGGCGCTCAAAAAAAGCTGGTAAAAATCAAGCCATTGGACGAAGTAAAGGTGGACTAAGCACCAAAATTCATGCCGTGTGCGACGCTCTTGGGAATCCCATAGCATTTCATCTTACGGCAGGTCAGTTACACGACCTTGAAGGTGCTGACGCACTCATTGATCAAATAGAAGCAGATGCATTACTGGCGGACAAGGCTTATGATGCTGAAGAAAGAGTTTTAAGTCTGTTGGAAGAAAAAAATTGTACTGCCGTTATCCCTTGTAAGTCTAATCGTAAACAACAACGGTCATATGATCGAGTATTATATAAAGCGCGTTATCTTATAGAAAATTTTTTCGCAAAACTGAAACAATATAGGGCAATAGCAACAAGATATGACAAAAAAGCCCGAAATTTTCTTGGAGGAATTTATTTAGCAGCCGCAGTAATTTGGCTAAATTGACGATGCATTCCCATTACCAAAGTTTTGGTAATGAAGATAAAAGTAATGCTAAGCCCGATACTGATAACAAAATTAGAACAACTTTTCTAAAAGCGGCTCACTAATACGGTTATATAAACGATTTCCAATGTATACAGGAATTAACATAGAGAATGCAATGATGGTAAATATTGGAATCATCTTAGAGGTTACAATGCCAGTGCTGATATAGGTAATCATTGTCACCAATAACATTGCAAGATTAAAATTTTGAATAACGGCACGTTGAGTATCTTTATCAAAGCCCCTCAATATGCACCAGAGCGTGGGAATCACTCCTGCAACACCACCTAATCCACTCATTATACCACCAAGACCACCTACGGTACTATCAGCAACGCGTCCTCCCATTTTAATACGAGGTAAGCGATTTGTTATTAACATCAATGGGCACCATATAACTAAAATGAATCCTAACAACGATTTAAATCTATTGATATCAAGATATGGGAGAACAACTACTCCAATAGGGACGCCTACAAGTCCACCGATTAGAAAAGGAAACAGTACTTTTAAATGAAATTTTCTTCGTACAGTCGCGGCTACTAAAATTTGTCCTGTTAATGCACCAAAAACGGCCATTGCAACAACTAATTCCGGATTTATTTTCCAAGCCCAGAAAGACATAGCGACCATGCCAAAAGCAAATCCGGACAATCCTTGTACAAATCCGGCAACGATAGCTCCAAGAGCAATGATAAAAAATAACGAATCAATAGACATTGTTTATTATTCGCTTAAATCTGCATTTTGTTTCATAACCAATAATGCTCGCATTCAGTCCAAGCGCTATTATATTTCACAATCGATAAAAAGTGTATGATGGATTCGTCGGAAATTATATTCTGGGAATATGGTCTAAATCCGGCTCTTCATAAGGTTAATCTCTGTACGGTACGATTTTTAAAGCCGTCGTTGCGAGGAGCGTAGCGACGAAGCAATCTAGTGACCTTACAGATGCCAATGATTACATCAGTTTTTCATACAAGTCATCCCAATAAAGATTTACTTTCTCAATCAAAGCCAATTTCTTTTTTCTTGAGCCGCCTTTAAGTTGTTTCTCTCGAGCTATGGCACTCACCATGTCCTCAATAAGCTCAGAGTACACAAGATGTTTACATCCATGCTTTTTAGTAAAGCTATCCACATCTGCGTATTTATGCTCATATTCTCGTTTGATCAAATCACCTGTGACCCATGTGTAGATCGTCCCATTACGCTTATTCGCCATAATATCAATGGCGGTTTGTTTGACCGACATGTTTTTTCCATTT
>JAUYSP010000064.1 GCA_030696305.1 Legionellaceae bacterium
AGCGAGACACCTCGAGGCATCCTGTGTTTCAAGTGATGTATACCGTTCAATATGGTGATGTAGATGATGACACAGAAGAAGGGAGTATTTCGCTAAACTATGACGTGGCAAAGTTTGATCTAAGTATTGCTTTGTACATCACGCCTCATTCTATTAAAGGTGAGATTAACTACGCGACATCGCTCTTTAAACAAGAGACCATTGAGCGATTTATAAGGCATTATCAACAAATCTTAAATGCCATGCTGACTCATCAAGAGCAAGCGATAAGTAAGTATCCAATGTTAACTCAAGCTGAATATCAGCAAATAGTGATTGACTGGAATCAAACTGAAAAAGACTACCCTAAAGATAAAACTATTCATCAATTGTTTGAAGCGCAAGTTAAAAAGACGCCTAATAATATAGCGGTTGTATTTGAAGACCAACAATTGACTTATAAACAATTGAACGAAGAAGCGAATCAACTAGCTAGATATATCCGTAAACAAAATCCGAGTGAACTCATTGCTATTTGCATGGACCGTTCATTGGAAATGATTGTGGCGATTCTTGGTGTGCTAAAAGCCGGTTGTGCGTATGTGCCGATTGACCCCAATTATCCGCAAGCGCGGATTGACTATATTCTTGCTGATACGAAAGCCAATTTGGTTTTAGATAATAGCTTGAAAGATAAGCCGTATCGTCAGGAGTCTAAACAAAATATAAAACCGTTGAGTGGTCCTGATGATTTAGCTTATGTGATTTATACGTCTGGTACGACAGGGAAGCCTAAAGGCGTGATGATTGAGCATCGAAGTGTCGTAAATTATTTCAGTGCTGTTTCAAGTTATCTTCCTATTGATATTCATCGTTTTGATTTTTCAACCAATCTTGCTTTTGATTTATCGGTTACCACAACACTTGTGCCTTTACTTTTAGGTAAAACAATAATTGTTTATGGTGATAGTTTAGAGGACGCAGCTAATTATGTTGCTCATTTACAACTTAATAAAATTGATTTTATTAAATCCACACCGTCTTATTTATCTCAAGCGCTTTCTTTAACATCAGAACAACTACACATAAAGCGGTGTTTTTTAGGCGGAGAGCCAGTGACGGCATCTCAACTGATATCCATTGGACAACATGTCCAAATTATTCTAGATGAATATGGCCCTACGGAAACCACAGTGGGTGTCTCAATAATAGAAAAAGATGAGTTTATCAATAAAAAGATTGGTAAGCCTTATTCGAATTGCAGGGTTTATGTTTTAGATGGGAGCGTCAATCCGAAACCCATCGGCGCGGTGGGCGAGCTTTACATTGGTGGAGCAGGCGTTGCAAGAGGTTATTTAAATCAGCCAGAGCTGACGAAAGAGCGCTTTATCGCTAATCCATTTGGGGAAGGTCGACTTTACAAGACGGGCGATTTGGTCCGGTGGCTATCT
>JAUYSP010000066.1 GCA_030696305.1 Legionellaceae bacterium
CTTTCTTGGCGGAAAAAATATGGATTATCAATGAATCAGTGAGCTACTTCAATAAATCAGATGCACCCACGAAGGTCGCTAGATTGCTTCGTCGCTATGCTCCTCGCAACGACGAATTTAAAAATCGTACCGTACAGAGAACATTCACAATTGATCCTTTACACAATATAATTATTGACTATGCTAGGCTAGGCTACCAAATTAGATTAATCAGATCAAATTGCATGACCATCTCTCAGAGATTCCGGGCGAATCCCTTTATACCTGTGTTAAATCTCCATGTAATCAAAACGTTAACCATGACAAATTTACCATTTTTGTTTGCTCATCTTTTGCATGCCAGGCAACATGTCCATCAGGTCGAACCAAAACGGCGCCTAGTTTGGAAATTTCATATTTTTCAAGAAAATCTTGATGAATATCTATATAATCACCATTTTTACCAATGGTAACAATTTTACACGGAAACCCGTGGTATCGATTATGCCAATACTGCGCATCGGGATGACACACTAAAACAAATTGATTGTTATATAGATCTAAAATCGATAGTTGTTCCTTCTTCGTCTTCAACCAGCAATGAGGGGCTCTGGCACCTACCTTCGCTGTTGGTTTGTAGATTGCTTGTGTTTGATACTCACTATCATAGATAAAACCTAAGTCCAGTAAAATATTATTAATTTGATGCGTTTGCTCTTTTAAAACTTGTTTAAAAGCAGAAAGATCATTTTTAGCCAACGCAAAAAAAATATACTCAAATCTTCGGGCGTTACTGACGCTGTAAGCAGTATTAGTTTTTGCAATTTGTACCCGCTCTATAAAATAAGTATCCAATAGCGCATCGTTAGCTTGGTCCTTAATGACCATAGCAAGTTTCCAAGCTAGATTATGCGCATCTTGGATTCCGGTATTCATGCCAAAACCACCTGTTGGTGGCAAGCGATGCGCCGAATCTCCAGCAAAAAATACTCTTCCAACTCGATATTTTTTCGCAATTAAAGCGGCCATCGTCCAGAATTTCTTGTTAATTAGACGAACATCAATAGCAGTGTCATTGACTATTTTTTTTGCATATTCAAGACAAAAATCATCCGTAAATGACTCTTTGGTTAAATTGGGATTCGCCCCTATACGAACACAAATAAGCCACTTCCTTTGGCAATCTTTTGACAGAACAAAAGTGCCTCGCAAATCTGGACGGGTAAACATAAAACCAACACTAGGGCGATGCTTAACATACTTATCCAAGTTCATTTCGCAATAAATATTACAAAATTCACCCAAATTATCGCCCCCCTCCATTTCTATGTTAAATAGACTTCTTAAAGGACTGTTAGCACCATCCGCAGCAATTAAGTATGGAGCATCAATAATTTCCTTTTGCTGAGTTTCTTTATTGATAATTTCCACGCGAACTTGTTTCTCATCTTGAGCTAAAGTCAACATCTCTGTATTAAATCTTAAATCAACCAAGGACAGACTTAGTGCTTTTTTAAATAATTCCTGCTCTACAACATCTTGTGCGACAGCCGATCTTTTCGTTGGGCTATATAGCGTATAATCAGCTGTAGTTTGTATGCGCGTTATTTCTGCTCCTTGAAAATCTTCTATCCAAGTAAAGCGATGAGCCTCTTGCGGCATTTGGTAGCGTCTCAGACGATCTTCTAACCCCCACGAGCGAAATAACTCCATAGTACGACCATTCACGCCCCTTGCCTTAGGATGATTGGTCGTAGTTGGATTTTTTTCTATCAATATAGATTTAATCCCCTGCTGTGCTAGACAAATCGCTGCTGATAAACCAACTGGCCCTCCACCAATAATAATGACTTGATACATCATGATGCTACAAACGCTCAAAAATAGTCCGGGTATTAAATCCAAATAATCGTTCGTGCATTCGATACGCATATTCGTCTGTCATATTCGCGATGTAATCACAAATAACCCGTAAAGAGGTGTGTTTATTATTGGTTTGTTGGAATAATATTCTATTTTTTTTATCAAGCAGATTTTCAGGATTAGAGCTAAACGCTTCGAATAGCCGCTGAACCACCATTTGCCCGCCATATTCAAACGTGCGGGCTTCTTGTGAGTCAATCACATGTTGGTAAATACATGTCATTAAATAATTCAATAAGGCTTTCGCCTCCGCGCGTAATACAACATTATATTTTAGTAAATTATTTTCAAAGCCATCGTGCGTAACCGCAATATCAATAGCAGAAATAAAATAATTAACCATTTCCCCTATTGCTTCTTTCCGTGCATACAACGTTTGAGAAAATAAACCATCTAAAAACGTTTCTTGCTGATTAGCAAATGGAGTCCCTGAGAGAATGTGCCGAAAAGTATCCGTATCCAGATGGGCCCGGTGAATTAATCGCAAGTGAATTGCATCTTCTAAATCATGTACCCCATAAGCAATATCATCAGCAATATCCATAATCGAACAATCAAACGAATGATAAGCGGCTTTGCCATGTTGCTTGGCATGTGGCGTTACGGCTAACGATTGAAATAATTTTTTATCTGCTTGAGTAAACGGATCTAGTAGCCAATCAACCTCAGCTTGCTCTTCATCAAAATACCCTTTAGGCGGCAGCCAATCGTTAATTCGAATGGTTTTACCGTGTAAACCGTCAACTTTAGGTAATTGGCTCGCAACGACCCGAGACCATGGCACAGGATATTTCAAAGTACCAAGTAAGGCTCTGCGCGTTAAGTCCAAGCCAAACTCGCCATAACTGGTTTCTATTTTTGTTAACAAACGTAATGTTTGCGCATTGCCTTCAAAACCACCATGCTCTCGCATCATGTAATTTAAAGCCACTTCCCCACCATGACCAAAAGGTGGATGACCAATATCATGCAATAAACAAATCACGTTAATTAAATCATCATTAGGCAAAAGACTAGCCAACATATCATTTTGATGATTAATCAACAGGCTACGGACAATACTACTCCCGATGGATGCTACTTCTAAAGAATGAGTTAAGCGAGTTCGATGAAAATCACCTTCATCTGTCCCTAAAATTTGGGTTTTACGTTGTAGCCGCCGAAATGCAGGGCAATGAATAACTCGTGTTCTATCGCGCTCATAAGGATCGCGATGATCCTGACTACCCCTTTGATGCGTTTGACCTGAGCGACGATGAGTCCACATAAGTGCCTTAAAACCCGAATAATGAAAATAAATTCTCAACTAACCTAAAGTTTATTTGAATTTTGCAGATACTACTAGTATCGGGTTTCTTTAATTGTATCTGACACCCGCTTTAAGGCATATATCTGAGGAGCTGACCATGAATATACCAATTCGAATATTAAGTATTACCTTATCTACACTTATTTTATCTGCTTGTATGGTTGATGGAACAGACAGCTCTTCTTCCAGCTTTTATCCTTTTGGCACATCAGAGCCCTCTCAACCCATGCTGTACCCGGAAGGCTATGACACCGTTATAGCTGCACCCAAACAAGAATCGTATCAGCCAACCAGCTCCAAAAATGTAGTCGTTCCCCAATCATATCATATGAGTGCAGGGAGTCCTGAGACATCAAAGGATGTTGATAAAAACTGGGTAGCTAGCCAAAACCCCCAATCGTATACAATTGAATTAGCTGATGATAGCAAAGCATCGCGCGTAGCAAATACCTTATATAAAGCGCCAAAAACAGAACGTTCTGCAGAAGTCAGAACACAGAATGGTAATTATAAAGGATTGTACGGCACCTACCCAACTTATGAGGCTGCACAAGAAAAACTAAATTCATTACCTGAGGACGTGAAACAAGGCGCAGGGATCAAAGCATGGAGTAATGTACAACGGGATTTACAGTAAAGACAAATGATTCGCGAATTTTCGCAGCGGTGATTCATTCACCGCTGCGAAAATTGCTAAAGTCCAGTTGTAATAACCGATGACTAGATCTTTAAATCACATCGCACATTGCGCCAAGGATTCAACATCCTTATAGGGCGTTTTTTTACTTAAATCAAGGAAACATTGAACATTTTCAACCATATGGCGCAAATGTTTTGGTACCTCAGGATAAGCGCCATTTAAAAGATTGCTTAAGCTTTGTCGCATCGCGACATTAGACCATGGATCCAGTTCAACGGAACAGCGCTCAATCTTTTGAATACCGGTCTTAAGTCCATGCCATTCAGGCAGCGCCCGTAAAAGCTGAGCAATATGAAAAGGTAATTGCTTTTTTAACTGCTCATGAAACTGTTTGTACTCATCAGGCGAAATGCTGTGGGATGCTACTTCAGCATTATAATCCCGAAGTAATGTGGTAAGCATTTCGCCAGTGATATCATACAAACGACTATGACCTTTGCCGTTAATATTCGTGAAATAACGCCCTTGATTTAGCTGAATATCGTTACGTATTATTTGTTGTTGGGCCTCAAAAATAACTTTAAATACCTGGTGATAGTAACTACCCAAGGTTTGTTTTTTCAAACCTTCCTTGTTTAGATTCTGAAACATCGACGTTGCTTGAGTTTGTCGACTTCTATTCGCAGTAAACCAAAACGAAGCATAGGTTGCTTGTTTTTTAGCAAAATAATCAACATACTCCTCATGTTTGGCCGTCATTGGTTTCGCTTGATTAGCAGCAAAAGGTGCTTGAGTTATGGCTAATAGCTCCTGCATAAAGTTACAAATGCCTTGGTACCACTTATGAAGCATGCCTTGATATGCTACGCTATGCATCGAAGGGATAGATTGCACTGGCAGAGTCGATACATTATACAAGGTCCTATACTTTTGATCACATTTCATCTTGAAATCAAGGCCCAAAAAGTCTAGCAATCCTTGATTCAGATACTGCATTATCTGAATTCTAGCCAACTGATTTTTTTCGACAGCAGAAAAATAGTCGTCATAATTTTGATTTTTGTTTAATCTACTCGCTCGTTGCATCACATCAAGTGCTTGGCTTAAATCCTGAGGCGTTTTAATTTCCGAGCTAGTCACATAACGCGAAAATAATATATTGCTAACACCACTATCCTTTGATTCTGTATTCAAAATCAAGGATTCAGCATGCGGCTGAAGAGCCGTCAACAATTCAAGATAACGTTGATTGTTTTTGGGATTTTTATCTAATGTCTTATAAAAATCTCGATAGCAACTCAATTTTGTTTTATCTTCTAATTGAGCGATAAGCTTATAAATCGCTACGCTGTCATCTAAAAACGAATCTTTAAAATCATAAGCGATCCATGCCCGAGTAAGCGATTCTAATTCGTCTCTACTCAGTGGATTTAGCTTATTGTCACTTAATAATCGAACAAAATAATTTAATGAAACCAAATCTGTAGCCAATGACCCACGGTTTTTGACCTGCTCAAATTGCCAAACGATAAACGCTATATCATTCGCAGGCAACGATTTAATCGATTGAATGTAATGAGATAAGTTCGTGTAAAGGTCATCATCATAATCCGATTGTATCCAACACAAATAAATCGGATCGTAGAGCGAGGCCAAATTATCATGATCCACACTGATTAAATTAACGAATTGATCCAAGCGGGTAATACTCGCTTGACTCGTATCATTCGTCAATGTTGCAGCATCAAATTCATTTTTAAATACAGCTTCAACAAAACGTAACTGCTTTGCGGGTAACCCTTGCACTTTAGCAAGTAAATCAATCGCTTGATTAAATGTTGCGCCTTCAACCAACCTCTTACTATATGCTGTAGCTAAGCAAGAAAGGATATCTAAGGAAGACGATTTCAGCGTAGACATCGCCGTAAAAAATAATTGACTCTGAGCCAGTGACATGGAAGAAAAATGATCTATCCATATTTTGTACTGATCTGGATTAGGCGGCGAAGCAAAAACATCCGTTGCTGAAATAACGCCGTGCTCACGCATAAACGTATTGCAGATTTCAGCGGTCTTGCTGATACTCTTAATTCGCTCTTCTAGGTAACGTAAATCATACTTCCCCGGCACATCGACTAAATGCTCAATCAGATAGTTTAAGCTGACATAAGGCGGAAGTTGAGATAACAACGCCATAGTCTGATGCGCTTCTAGTCCAGGAGATATCACTGATACAAAGCGATCATATACTTCTTCCGTATAGTCCGGCCGTTGACTCAAAAACTTTACAATGTCTGCAGGAGATGTCTCCGCTATAACAAGCGGTTTTAACTTGTTGATCGCCGGCACAAAACTTGATTGTTTCGGTTTAAAAAGTGATGCAATCAAAGGTCTGATACAGTCAGGCTTAGCATTCAAATCGTCAAAATTATTGTTAACATAAGTAACAAAGGCGCTAAGGTTTTGATTAAACTCAGGATTCTTTTTATGCTCTAATAACATATCTAAGATATATACCAAATCTGCTTGATTAGTATGTAATGTTAATAGTTCAGTCACCTGTTCATCTCTGGCGAATAAGTTCTTAATAATAGCAATAAAGTGCTCATCCAACGAGTCAACATAACGTGTAAACATCAGCTCGGTAAAGCGCTTAATAAATGTTACTGATGCATCATTCTTCAAAATATGCTTTTTTTCTAAAATATTAGGAATTAATACAAATAACAAATCCATTACGACTACTTCTCTTGCCGACTTCAATGCATAAGGAGTTCTTGTTTGCACTGCCTCAAAAAATATTGCTAGCCACGTTACATAATTATCCCGAATGTTAGGATTCGTTGCCATGGAGAAATATTTAATCCGATCTGCCCAGGTTGTTGAAGAAACTGAATAAGACGCTGGATATTGGTTAAATAGAACCGTTAATTTTTCAAATAATGCACAACGACGAGCTGTCTGTTTAGCCTCGTCCATAACAAAGGCTATATTATGACAACTGAAGGCCTCGAGTGTTTTATACAGTTCACTCATCCTTTCACCATGTTTACCGTATAGCTCATTGCCTACTTCAAGTTTAATTTTTTTGTCTTTGTTAAAATAATTAGCCTGAGCACCTGTTAACCAGGCTTGATAAAATGACACAACATTAGGCATATCATCACGTTGCGTTTTTTCAGCAGGCGGTTTTTCAGTTGTGGCATTCTCTGGAGTAACTGAGTGTTGATCAAACTTAGAGATCCACTCCGCTAACAGGGCTTTTAAATCACTAATGCTACGTGATATGTCAGTGGCTTCATCTGGTGTCATTTTAGCAAGCACTGCTGCTCGCCTTAAGCTATTAGGATGATAATGTATTTGCATCTTTTTTAGTAAATTGTTATCAGACTCCATTTTCTCTCTATCGCCTGGCACTAACTTACCGTCTGTGAGTTTCTTCTCCCATTTATCTTTTATTTTTTTAATCAGCTTTTTATCAGCTGCCGGTCCTGTCGAATTATCCACATCTTCAACAGCACCTGCCAGCGATGACAATAACCAACCATTTAAATCAGGATGATGTGTACAAAATGACTGCCAATGGCGATGAGCTATTTTGAAAAATTCGCCATAAATCGCTTCTGAATCACCTGATTCTTTATTAGCCAAGCGTTTATCCCAAGCAGCATCAATTGCTTTTCGACACGTTTTCCAGGTATCTTTTATTTTATCTCGTTCTTTTGCACCGGATAATTGTGGTAAAACCTCCATGACATTGCCAGTCGCCGTAGCAATCAAATCTTCTTTACGACGGATGAATAAATTCTTTTCTTGCTTGATTTGTTGCTTCAAATGTTGGAGTGCACGGGTCCTTAAATAACATAGTTGATCATCTCGATTTTCAGTAATGTGAGCCCAAATTCGTTTATTTTGTTTCTTAAGTTGTTGATGTTTTTCCAATTTTTTATTTAAATGTTCTAGCTCTTTTTTAAACAAAAGGTTCAAGCGAGCGCCATACTCCCGCGATTGACCATACGCATCGTATTCCTTCGTTATAGCATCATAATCAAGAATCTCCTGACACACACCATTTGCTCCGTTACGACCCTGACGACCTTGTTCCTGCTTCGCCACGCGAGGGTGAATCGGATAAGTTCGTATGACGCGTAACCCGACTTTTTTATCATAGGGTTTAATATCTGTACCACGTCCCATCCGTGAGCTGATAGTCACTGAACCCTTACGTCCTGTAAATGGTAAAATATCAGCTTCTCTACGGCCGCTATTATTAGTATCAATAATAAATTTTTTGAGCATGACACCTTTCGTATCTTGTAAATCCGTGTCTACCTTATAACCTTGAGTGGTCAACAAAGCGTCCTGAATAACTTTTCCCGTGGCCGCGACTGCATTGTCATCTTCGCAGGTAATCAATATCGGCTGATTTGGATTAGCTAAAATAGATTCAACAATCTTTGCTATTTGCGCTTGATTAGGTATATGTTTACCGTTTCGCGCAGATTGTTGTGCTAGCGTTTCTTTGCAATAAACAGGTGGCAAAAATTCTGTTTTTATTTCTTCATGGGTGGCTAATTTGATCACCCGGCGAATATTGTATTCCTCTTCATATACTTTTAAATCAGCTTCATTCCCGCCAGTTCCTGTACAGGCCTCCACATGCGTATAGTAATTTTTTAATACATAGCGCGCATTCAACGACAATGCGATCTCACTGTTTGGTTCGACAAAGAAATTGGGCGTTTTCCCTTGTTTCACTGCTTCTTTATTCAAACGCACATGTAAAAACTGCTGCACCAAATCACTATAAGTTGATCCATGATAGACTTGATTGTTGATGACCACTTTTGCAAATTTTGTAGCAATTTTCGCCCCGCCACTTACCTCTTGTTGATCAGGCATGACACAAAAATGAGTATTCTCTTTTAAACCCGAGGCAATATGAGCGGCGGTTAATAATTGTCTTAATTGCTGATCTCGAATTTCAAGTGCCTGCTCCGATGGCATTTCATTCGTTTTAGGATCCGGCAACGCAGGAATAATGTAGTTGCGGAAAAATAAGGACTCCTTAGGAGCCATTTGGGATTCTGACTCTTGCAATTTTTCACAGAGCGCTTTTAATTCATGATTCCGATGGACGCTAGGAATACCCGTCAAATAATTGTCGAACGTTTCTCTATGAGCCAAATAAAAATCATACGCTTCTCGATAGACCCATTCGTCCAAGTTATAAAGGGAATTAGATTCCCCTTTATCAGAAAAATTGAACTGAGTGTTCTCATCAAGCATGATGTGATCACCCTCATCCAAAAACGCAACACGATGAGGCGACTTCAGATCAATATTGGCTTTATTCTCCCAAACTAATCCCGATAAGAATAAACTCCAATTACCAATCGTGCTGTAATTTACAGCGCCAATACCGTTGGCGTCTACTGTACTATGATAAGCACTGGCATCCGATTTTTCGGTGATATGGTTATGACGAATCCCAAACGCATCGAACACCATCCCAAACTCTTCATGATCACGTGATGATAAACTGTCTTTCGAACTAAATACGTCAACCACTTGGCCATTCAAAGCCCGGTACGCAACACGCATCACCGTAATGATACTTTTGCCTTCTCCAGTGCGCACTTGATGTAATAAGCTTTCATCGTTATGCAGGGCTCCATAGAGCAAATCCAGCATCTGGGTGTGATTAGCCCACTTACCCGTTTTACGTAATAACACTTCGCGCATACAAGCAAGCACACGAGCGGTTGCTTGATTTTTATCATCGCCAGAAACTAGCTTTTTTTGAGCGGCTATTTGGGAATATAATAATTCAATAAGTTTTTCGCTCGGTAAGCTATCGAGCTCAGCAAATTGACTGTAAGTATTGGTATAATATAATAAGTTTGTTAGTTGTTTTTGCTCATTATCAGGGATAAAACCTTTACCTTTTAATTTAAATCCGGCTAAAACACGTTGAATATTAGCTACGTCTTCTGGGGCAATACTATAAGAACGCTTATTGAAAGCTTGCGTTTGTGTTTCAAAATGATAAATTAATGATTTAGCGGTGTTGAGACTAGAATACTGAATTAATGCATTAAGCTCGGATAACGTCGGCGTGGGTTTTGAACTATAATATTCAGCCAATTGCTGAAGCTCTCGAATATCCCATTTAGTCAGTTTATCATCCAAAATATCAACAAACTTCGCATCCCATTGCTCCATTGCCGCAATGACGATCATTCGAGTGTATTGCCATTTAGCCTTGGTTGTATCAGGGAAATAATTGTGGATAGTCTCATGAGTAATATTTTCTTGAGCTAACATATCCATCAATTTAATTTGAGTGCTTTCCCAGAGATTGTTCAGCTTGCCGCTGAGCTCAGCCTGAAATGATAGGATTTGAATCGTTTTAATATGTGTTTTGAGTTTGCCTTGACCAGACAACTGAGTAACTAAGTTACACAATTTATTTTCCCATTTCCAAGATCTGGGTGTTTTAGGGCTTAATAATCTCTTTACATCATGATAGGTATCATTTAACTCAGAATCATTTTTTAATTGTATTGCTAATTTCACCAACGTTTTTTTAACTTGATAAAATAATTCAGACTTAGCAACTTCTGCCAAAATACGTCGTAAGCTTGAAGAAGAATCATCCTCCTTTTTTAAATACAATAAATTCTGATTTAATAAACTCGAAGACTCAGCACTCACAGCATCCGTTAATAATTCACCAAGAAACTCTACTGGGTAATGTTTAGTAGCAAACTCACTTTCATTAAATAAAGCACTTAACCATGAAGTTAACTGCTCAACTGAATAGTATCGCTTAGGGTTACGCGCCGTCTCAAGTAATAAGCCCAGTACTCGTCCTAATTCGTTATAATGCGTTTTACTATCCAAACGAGCGAACAGTGCTAACAAAGGCTTAATTTGATGATCTAAATTAGTATTGTTATCGACTCGAATAGCTAAATAGGGAACTAAACAAGAAAATAAGGAATTATTTTGTTCTTTAAATGCAGCGGACAATTTTAAATGCTTGTTGTTAATTGTGGCTGTAACTTCCTCACGCGTTAACTGTCGAAATGGCGCGCCTTGATCTACGATGGCGCAACCGCGCTTAAGCCAATCGGCAACAATTTTAGCGCGATTATTACCATTTGCTGCAATCTCTTTAAAAGCCACTACTAACTCGTCATAGGTAGGCCAATAGGTTGTTGTTGTAAAATCAATAGACGCTAATTGCTTTTTAAAGATATCTAGAGGATTAGTCCAGAATAGACTAGTCAACGCATTTAGAATAGAAGCTCCCGACTGACTCGGATCGGCTTTATTATATCGAATTGCACCGAATGTTTTTGTCTTCTCAACGTTATCAATTATCCATGGATGACACTTTACTAGTGGCAGGTCAAAGCTTGCATTATGTAACGAGTATTTAATCAGTTTTTTTAATGATTCTTTTTGATCCAGGTTCTTAACCGCATAACAATGCAAAGCACGACCCAATGCATTGACTTCATTTAAATCAAATGCAATCCGCTGATTTTTAAATTGTGTTAAGAAATCATTGTCGATTAGAACATCTAAGAACAATTGCAAATCACACCAACGGACCTGATAAGTACCTGGCGCTAATTCTGTTTGATCCATGCGAAGTAGATCATTGAGTTGTACTAAAATCGCTGCGTACTTGGAATTATTCAAAGCCCCAATTATCTCAGCGGTTGCTGGGGAGGATGATAGTTCGTTAATTTTATCAATACCCAGAGCGATCGAGGCGGTCAATAATCGTAAAACGGGTTTGCCATCATACGCGTTCAAATGACGTTCATTTGAGATCAAAATCGCTTTAAAATCGCTCGTGTTTTTTTGATCCAATTTTAAACGCTTGGCAACATAACGCATTGCATAAGCAATGGGTTCTTCAATCGTGTTAGGCTCAATGTTGTCCCAGGTTACGGTATAACTTGGTCTTGGATTATGAGTTATTAATGAATTAAGACCTGTAAACCGATATAACGCATCCCAATCAGCATAACCTTCACGACGACAAGCATAATCCAAACCATCATGACCCCAATCAATAAGATCAATGGAGTCTAAAATTTTCTTCTGAATTTCAAGACTATCGTGCTGATTCGCAACATGCTGTAACACAAAATGCAAGCGTCTTAAAAATTGAGTGGCATTGAATTCGTGCGTTGCGTTAACCCGTTTAAAATAGGCGGAAAATTTATCTTTGTTGAGGACTAAGTTATGCTCTTCAAGATATTTAAGCACAGCCTCAAAAGGATACCAAATTTCAGGATAGCTAACGGCACCGACTGCTACCCCGTGCGCATCAATCAACCCCCATAAAATAGCTTGATAATCTCTATTATCTTTTAAAGTTTGCATACTCAGTGCTAATGCATCGACTTCCCCTTTGTCCAATGCTTCTGACCAATCGTTTAACGGTTCCATTATCCGGTTTTTCCAGGTGGTAAAATGCTCTGGAAAGGTATCAAACACTTGTTTTGCTATGAATAACCAACGTATCGTACCATTTAGAACCGACGTGTTTTTCTTTGGAATATCGATTGTTTTTTCTTGAATATCATAATGATAAAACAATTGACCCAAGGCCTTCATGTCATTCGCAGAAAAAGGGTCAAACAAAGCGGATATAAAGGCTGAGCTATTCGGCCATTGTGTCTTTGCCCAAGCTTTCAGAAGCGTAACTTGATCGGTCTCAGTTAACGATAACTTAACCTGCTGTGTGGCATGATAACGTTGCAAAACAACAGAGGCATCTGCCGCATCACCAGCGATATTTTGCTTCTTTAACCATTGTGCATTATTTGCAAGGCGTTGGGGATTTTGATCTTCTGTTGCACAATGACGCCAAAATGTTTGTAAACTTTGTGCTGCATCCTGAGGAACAATAGTTTGGGGAGCAAATGGATTAAATTGCCGATAGTCACCACGGAACGCTACTGCTGGTTTTACTTTCCTCATTTGCACTGCAAATGGATCCCGTTTGCCCTCCGCTATGGCTTGCTTTTGTTTCAATAAATCTTGTTTTTCTAACCGCTCACTATAACTCAGAATCAAAGCGCCATCTTTTTTTGATCGAGCCACACTAAACCCTGGTGTTCGCTCCCAGTCGATACCAAAACGAAAGATTGGGGAAAAATCCATGAGTTTTCTTATCGCAGCTGGTTCAATCCGGTGTATCACAAATTCAGCATTGTGTTTACTTCCAACCCACAAAGAAAACAACTCGGCTAATGTCTTGTTTGGCTCCCATCCTAAATGCTGTTTTGTTCCTTCAGGAATTGATTCCCAATGCTTTAAAGCTTCTGTATCCTTATCAATGGTTTCTCGAGTAATTAACTTCGTTTCGTCTCCAGTATATTGCAATATTTCTCGAACGATTTCTTTAACTGTTTCATGCTGTTGTTGCACTTCTTGGTGAACTTCTTGGATTACCTGTCGCTGTAATTGTTGTTGAATGCCCGGAGATTCAGAGGTAAGTGGATAGATAACATCTTTTCCTTCCCATAATTGACTTCGTTGCGCTAAGTGATCATTGAGTGTCAGCTCGGAGGTTAATTCGCCACGAGCATAATCATAAATTGCTTGCGTATTTGTATTTAATTCCTTATGTCGAGCATATCGAATGTTATTTTTTACTTGATTTTGCAAAGCCTTATAATCAGCTTTTAACGAACCTTTCGATACATCATCATATGCTTCGATATCCCATTCAGGAATACAAATAGACACTTGAAGCCTTGTGTTGAGGGATGCCGCTAATTGAGTCAATGTCGTTATCAAAGCACGACTTTGAGCGCTTGGGTTAACTAAGTTATACAACACCACTTCTTCGATTTCATCCGCATATTTTGTTTTACGTTCATGCAATGCTTGAATTAAATCAACTAACGCTGCTACATCGAATTGATCAGGTAAAATTAATCCCAATTTTGTAAATAAAGGCGCGCAGGTGCTGCTTCCGTTCTTGCTAAATTCTTTTATTTTCGTAGTTAAATGCGTTATATAGGTAGTAGGTGTTTCAAACAAACTACCATTTAAATCAAATGTACAAGACAAGTTGGGAGCAGGTTCTTTATAAGTGGGGTTCCATGAATATACATAAACGATAGTTAACTGCTGAAATAAAACATTCAGACCTTCCACTCCCATTTGCGCTATTTGGACAAATGGCCAAACTATTGAATCCTCAGAGCTTGGTCGACATTCATTCACACACCCCTGCTGACGCCACGTCTTATTAAACGCAATAACATGCTTTACGATCGCCAAGTCCAAGGGATTATTTTGGAAGAACTCAACAATATACTTACCAGTTTCTGACCATGCTCCTTGACGACTAGTAATCAGTGTTTTAACCGAAACCGTTGAATCAATCGTTTTAACTCTAGCCAAAAAACGATTACGGGCTGCACAATAAAACAGGTATTCGTAATCATTACGATGAGATGCAGAGGAAATAATAGTTGTTAATTGCAGATCGTATTCGACTAATTTTCGAACTAATGCAGTTGAATCTTTGAGCTTTTCTTTTACCCCAGCACACTTAGACACCTCTAATCGTGAAATCCCATGATGGTAAATTAATTTCAAAGCCTGATTTAATTGCTGTAAGGTTGCTTGGTGACTCACCATGATCGTATCAAACTGTGGCGGTTGTCGTTTTAGGGAATCACTGAATGTCATGAGGTTTAGATCAAACGCGTTCATAACAGCTGCTGCACTTTGCGTTGATACTAGGGTGACTAGATCTTTTAATAGGTGTTCTGATGCTTCTGGCTTTTTTGGTGCTGAGGAAGAATTCTTGTAATATAGCGCCGCAGCATCATCGACTGAAAACGGAGCGCGATTAGCAAATGCCTTTTCGGACAGTGTTTTATAATCTTTTTGCGACCCCGTACAAGTAGCCTCCAAAACGGATTGCAATAATAAAGTCACCGGAACAATTGCGCGATATTGCAATAAGGTCGGTTGTGACGGCGATCGACACCAAGGTAACACTCGCGCAAGTAAAACTGCATGCCATTGCACAAGGGGTGATAAAGACATGTCACTTAATGAGCTATTGTTAGTATAGTTAACATATTCAATAGCGTAAGACCAACCAGCTCTATCCAAAACAGTTGTGTTTTTTTCTAAAAACTTTGGCAAATATAATGTCCAGTTGTTCTGTCTCTTATGTAATAAAATCCACGCTGGTTCATCCTCAGTGGCTGTATTGACTAAAATCGTTTGAAGCGTGTTTTTTTCAGCCACAGACAAGGTCGTTAGTTCAGTGTGATGCATTGGGGCAATTTCAGTGCAATAAATCTCTCCGTGGCATTTTCTAGGAAGGAAATTTCCTCGGTATTGACTAATGATCAGACGATAACAATCAAAGCGAGTAAAGCCTCGACTGAATGGAGCCGGCAAACTCGTTGGTAACTCACGATTATCATAAAACGACTGATTAGAGAGCGGGTAGCCTTGAATAGTCTGGGTTAACCATAGCGGGGCTATCGCCTTCCACGTAAATCGTCGATGCGACCGAACATCAATACTACTCCATGAAAAAAGTCTAGGTTCGGTTAAACATTCAATAAAACAACACCTTAATTTTTCAATTAAAAAATGAGTAATCAACGTGTGATTATTGTTCGAGACATCTTTGTCTAACCAGGGATGTCTTTCAAGCAATTGTCTTTGAATGTCCATCGGAGAAAATGCTTGAAATTGAGCAGTGAAAATAGACTTAAACGTGTTATCCCAAAGCACAGTAAATTCTTTGTCATACTTATCAGTAATCTGCTTCTGTTCCTGCGTAATTTTGTTTTGGGTCTTTAAGCGGATTGCACTTTCCTGATTTTTAAACAGTTGGGTTAGACGATTAGAAATAGTGGTCTCTACAGAGTTTAGTTCCGAGTTTAATCGTGTCACTTCGAAGCTTTCATGCCTATCAAAATCAGTGTTTTTCTTGCCCGGGAGTTTAGGAACCGCTGCTTCGAGCTCAGCAATTTTGCGCTTCAAACGCTGTCGTTCATCTTCGATTAGTATAGGTTTATGAGTGTCTTGTGTTCTTTTATACTCATCTAATTGTTCTTTATCTTTTTCAGCAAGGTTCAAATTGAATGTCTGCATATGCTCATCAATATCAACTTTGCGAGCATGCATCCAACCCGATCTTAATCCTGATTCAATTTCCTTTAGTAATGTGTTTTGAATAGAATTAAAATTAGTTAGCATGTAAGCCTCGATGAATGTTGAAGGTAACAGCCTGTTACATCATCTTTTGCATAATAAAATAGAATCAAGATGAAACTGATAGGCGTTACTGTTTCAAATAAATGTACTTTATTTTAACATAAAGTTTATTTGCCCTCAATAAGAACTTTATGTATTTGTTTCGAGCAAACGAAGGTAGGAGTTCAGAAATGCAGGAAAACGAGAAGGCAATATAGATGAAATAATAATGCACACATTAATTTTTCAATTTACAAATTATTATTTTATAATACAATTAAATATAGGTATATTTTCGGATTAAATAATGACCATACTTGAACGATTAAAATTGCTTTTACCCAACTTTCCCAGCGTAACTAAGGACGAAGTTGATAAACTTATCTCAACGCTTGAGAATAATTCTCAAGGTGAAAATAAGAATGTAACGAATTTTTTAAAATTGTGTAAAGATATATTTGAGAAAGAATTTAAAAATGACAGCCCAACGGACCTATATGTTTTGATATTGAAATGGATAATGATAACGGAAGATACTCTGTGGTCACCGGCGGTACTAGCTCAATTCTTTTATGAGATAATCGAGCCGAATGTCCCCCTAGATTCACTTATCCCACTAAAAAAATTAGCCGATTCACCTGCTACTTTTAATGTTTCAGAATTCTTGATTAATGTAGGAACGACGGACATCCGTCTATCTAAGGCTTTTTTAAATGCACTACCTAAATCGGAGCGATATGCTGTACTAACATTCACATTTCCTTATTTCGGAGATCGTCGGCTTATAGAATCTATGAGCCCGAATTTTATAAGTGAGATTTTAACTCTCTTACCTCCACGTGACTGCCTCAAAGTGCTGCAATTCCAGGATAGACATGGTTATAGGTTCCTTCCTGATATTATAGAAAATAATCCTACATTAATCCAAGTTACTTTGAATGCCTTGCCTAATAAGATGAAGCAAGCTGGATTAGACTTGGTGATAGAGTATCTAAAAAAGAGATTACCGCATATTAAAGATTTTGCAGATATCAAAAAACAGCTCGGTGCCTTATCTCCAGATCAGCTGTATGATTTTTTAGTAGCAGATAAAAATGCTTCTTTCCTGAAGAATATTTCACCTGCCAACTGGAATGACATTTTAACGATGTTATCTGTAGAGAACCGTTTTGAAATATTGAAACAAAACACTAGTCTTTTTAAGACTTTGTTATTAAACAGTAATGAATTAATCACATTTTTAAAGAACTTGCCTCCGGACAAACGAATTAGCGCACTGGCGCTGGAGGATAATGGTCATAGTCTTTTAGTTAGGGTTGAACGTAAGTTAATAAACACCATTTTAAAGCTTTTACCTGAAGAACAACGATCAGAAGCACTGATGTTGAAAAATACTGACAACGTCACTGTTTTGGAGCAGCTTGTAGCGAATGATATAGCCACAGAAACCCAATGTTGGGGAAAATACACTCAGAACTTCACGAATCAACTGGCTCTTAAACAATTTATCGTCGATATTTTAGACACACTACCCCGCGAGGAGAGATATGAGGTACTGAATAAAGATAAGCTATTGGATAAGCTTGCAGTAGCGTTTGGGGATACGTATTTACGTGTTTATCAAAACAAAAGCGCTCTAATGCATAAAAATAAATGCATTAAGGAAATTTTAGAGAAATTAGATGAAAGTATACGATCAACGTTGCCTCTAAAGTACCAATTAACTCTTTTGACTGTTGAACAACTAAAAGCAATGAGCGCTAACGATCCTGATAAATTTTTGAGTATAATTAAGAACAAGCAGCTCATTCAAGACCTTTTTAGTATTTTGCCACCAAAGGATTGGATTGAAATTGCTCAAATAAAAGTGGACGTAAAGAAAACCCTATTTGAATACATGGCTGATCAGCCTGATTTAAAAGCCGAGTATTGTTATATTGCTTGTGATCGATACCTCAAGCATCTAGATAGTAACCACGGATTCAAAGATTTTAAATTAACACAGGCTAAAAAAAGTCTTATTGAAGATGCTCAAAAAGAACTAATTAAATATGAGAATGTTGATCGACTTAAGACATTTAAAGACAAAGTGCAAGAAGGCCGTGTTTCTCGTAAAGATAATCGAAAATTGATGTCTGTATCTCGACTCGATCCAAGCTGGCTTCAATTCCTTCAAACGATTTTTGGTTATAAAAATATCTATTCATTTTTTACTGGTAAGCACCATATCGAAAGTGAAAATTTATTGGATTTAGTAAATAAGACAATCGATAATGACCCTAAACTGAGATGAGCGCACAACAGGATTCATTAAAAATTGGCTGCCCAATCCATGTTGCGCATTGACTTAAGTCGCTGAAATAACCACTAAAATCTTCACTACGCCAGAGGTCTTGGTTTGCTCGACGGTAAGTTGTTTGATTGAAAAAGCATAATGTTTGCTTAATTTTTTCAACCAAACTACAAATAGATTATAAGGCACTTGCTCAAATGCTAATTGGATATCGCCAGAACCGGTTTGTTCTAATTGATAAGCATATTGATGAAACGATGAATGATTTAATTCGTTGCCCAACGCACTGAGCAATTGACCATTACCTAATAATTGAGGCACCTGGGTATTGATATGTTGTTGTCTTACTTTACGCATCCATTGTAACGTAGATTGATCTTCGGTCAATTGTACTTGAGCCTGTTCCACCGCTGAAGCCAAAGGGGAATAGATGACTGCGTAACAGATATAAAGTAAACAGCATATTCCGGCAATGACCACTAAACCACGTTCGCGATCATTCCATTGATTCCAATAACTTTTCAAGCCCTCGATAGTCATGTTAACTCCAATGTAGCCATCACTTTATTGTCGTGCTTTGCGGCATTGGTTTGCCGAACGGTCACGTGTTCATGATGCAAGCGTGTTTCCAGCTGCTCTAAGGTGGCAAAATCGCTACACCACAACGTTACTGAGAGTACTTTATTTTGAAAACGTAGGGTTTGAATAGTCATACCATCATTATTTGACCCAGTAAATTTTACCCCCTTTGGAAAGACAGCTTGGGTTAATTTCTCCAATAATGCCCACATGATGGCGTCAGTTCCAACTTGATTTTGTTTTAACAATTGCTCGATGCGAAACCGTGGACTAATCACTTGCCGTGCTTGAGGGAAAAATTCATGGTACACGCTCGCTATTTTGCCCTTGTAATCAGTAAGCTGATGCTTTAATCCAAATAAAAGCACACCATTCATCAGCAAGACGCTTAAGAACCAAACGCCTGCTGTAAGTGCTGCAAACTGATACCAGCGTTTGGTCTGCTGCTGATTCGTATTATGCTGAAATTCACCCTGGCATAAATTCATCGGGTTTTGCATAATCAATCGCTTTGCTATCCAATGCTTAGACAGCTCATCAATAGGAGTGAATTGATCAGCATGGGGTAATGGGATGTTATCGTTGAAGGTTAAAACATGAGAAAATGTAGTCTGAGTTTGTATCGGTTCATCCGTCGCCTGTGTTTTAAGATAATTATCTAACAAATCGACACTTAAGGCGCCTTTAAATGTAACATCATGAATTAAAACATTATTTTCAACAACACACGCTTCACCTAAATTAAGCGCAAACCAGTCTAACGTAATTACATCAAAATTGAGTTGTAACTGGGCAAGCCGAGTCATCAAATCCATAATAATTTGTTTTTCAACAATAACCACTAAATAGCGATCATGCTGGTAATGTTGGCGATCGAATGCGACTTGAAGCAACGTAACAGGTTGGGCTAATTGCTCTTCTAAAGCATAAGGAATCACTGCGCGTGCTTTGCGCTCAGATAACCAGGATAATTCCAATTCATGTAAACTGCTCAAGCTAGTGGGTAAAACAACGATTGTTTTGGCATTGGTTTGTATCGAGCGAAACTCGTCTACCGTTCGTCGGAGTAATGGTTCTTTGACTTGCCCCTGTCCGTCCAAACGAAGACTTAAACAATTTTCATCATCAAACGATTCCGCAAACAAAAAACAGGTATCCACAAGTCGTCCTTACTCTTGTGTAACTCTCCAGGAGTACGCCATTTGTCCAAAACCTGATGAGTTACATTGCCTGATTTATACCAGCTTTCCACGCAATTCCTGAGATAACAAATACACTACTAACGCATATTGTGGACTTGTATTGTATTTAGTAATCACATAGAAATTAGGATACGCTAGCCAATATTCGGAACCATTATCGGTCATAAGCTCAATCACTCCTGCTTGACCTGGATGTTGCATTTTGCTGACTTCTGGTTTTACTCCGGCTGCTAACAAATGAGTGAAAGCATAGTTTGGAGATCGGCTATTCATATTCAATTGTTTGTAGGCATCACCATAAACACGTGCGGGCTCAGCAACCACTTCATTCATTTTCCATCCATGTTTTGCAAAATAATTTGCCACACTGCTGATCACATCTTGATCTTCGCTAGTTAAATCAGCCTTACCTTTTTTATTAAAATCAATAGCGTAGAAACGATAACTACTTGGCATAAATTGCGGCTTACCGATCGCACCCGCATAGGATCCCATATATTGAGTTACCGGCACATGCTGCTCACGACAGAGTAAAAGGTATTCTCTTAATTCCTTAGTAAAAAATTCAGATCGTTTAGGGTAATAAAAAGCTAAAGTTGATAAAGCGTCTAGAACGCGATAGTTTCCTTGATTTTTTCCATAACGCGTCTCAACACCAATAATAGCAACGATGACTTCCGCAGGGACGCCGTATTGTTTTTCGACTTGCTCAAGCGTTTGTTTATTTTCTTGCCAAAAACGAACGCCCGATTCGACGCGATCTTGAGTTAAGAATAACGATTTATATACATCCCAATTTTTCTTTTCATAAGGTTGTTCCATGGATGCAATAATTTTAGGCTGAAAAGTCGCTTCGGTTAAAATCGCTGTTAGTTGTTTTTTATCAAAATGATATTGGTTTACCATCTCACGGATAAATAACTTCACATTGCGCTGATGGAGCATATTTCTATCTGCATGAGCAATAAATGACGAGGAAAACAAAAAGAAACAGATAAAATATTTTACTAAACGATACATATTTTCCCTTCAAATCCAGCGAGCTTGAAGATAATATACCATAATCAAGGGTCTAAACTCTACTCCTCGAGGCAAAACTAGGCTAGAATAGCGCTATTTATTTTATAGGCATTTTCTTTTGAGCGACTTATCTCGAATTCGTAACTTCTCCATTATTGCTCACATTGATCATGGCAAATCGACGTTAGCAGACCGTTTTATTCAATTTTGTGGCGGTCTATCTGATCGTGAAATGGAAGCACAAGTGCTCGACTCAATGGATATTGAGCGTGAACGCGGCATTACCATCAAAGCACAGAGTGTGTCACTTAATTACACCGCACGCGACGGAAAAACGTATTTACTCAACTTTATTGATACGCCAGGCCACGTCGATTTCAGCTACGAGGTCTCACGCTCACTTGCAGCATGTGAAGGCGCTATTTTGGTTGTGGATGCAGCTCAAGGCGTGGAAGCTCAAACTGTTGCGGTATGTTATACCGCCATTGATCAATCATTAGATGTATTACCCGTATTAAACAAAATTGATCTACCTCAAGCCGAACCAGATCGCGTCATTGCCGAAATTGAAGACATCATTGGTTTGGATGCTCATAATGCCATTCGAGTCAGCGCTAAAAGCGGCCTGGGCGTCCAAGATGTGTTGGAAGCTTTAGTAACTCACATTAAATCACCAACAGGTGAGCTCGAAGCACCATTACAAGCATTAATTATTGACTCATGGTTTGATAGTTATTTGGGCGTGGTATCGCTCGTGCGTATCGTCAATGGCACATTAAAGCGTGGCGATAAAATGCGTGTTATGTCGACGGGTCGGAGTTATGAAGTGGATCAAGTCGGGATTTTTACGCCTAAACGCACCCCCCAAGACAAATTGCAAGCTGGTGAAGTAGGCTATGTGGTAGCAGGTATCAAAGAAATTCAAGGCGCGCCTGTTGGCGATACCTTAACACTCGAAAAAAACCCAGCGACTACGCCCCTCCCCGGATTTCAACGCGTAAAACCACAAGTATACGCCGGTTTATTTCCAATTAGTTCTGATGATTTTGAAGCATTTAGAGAAGCACTTGCCAAATTAAGTTTGAATGACGCTTCTTTATTCTACGAACCTGAATCCTCCGAAGCACTAGGCTTTGGTTTCCGCTGCGGCTTTCTAGGCATGTTGCATATGGAAATCATCCAAGAACGCCTTGAACGTGAATACAATTTAGAATTAATTTCCACTGCTCCTACCGTTATTTATCAAATCATCAATACTAAAGGTGAAACCGTCTTAATCGATAACCCCTCACGGCTTCCGCCCACCCAACAAATCGAAAAAATGTTTGAACCCATTGTGCGTGCCAATATATTAGTGCCCCAAGATTATTTAGGCTCAATCATCACGCTTTGTATAGAACGCCGAGGCGTACAAGTCAACATGACGTATAGCGGTCGTCAAGTCTCCTTAACCTACGATCTGCCCATGAGTGAAGTGGTGTCTAACTTTTTTGATCGGTTAAAATCAGTCAGTCGTGGTTATGCCTCGCTCGACTATAACTTTTTACGCTTCGAAGAAGCGGATTTAGTTAAAATGGACGTATTAATTAACAGTGAAAAAGTGGATGCACTCGCATTAATCGTGCACCGCAGTGCCGCACAAAGCCGCGGCCGAATGCTCACTGAAAAGATGCAAGAACTTATTCCTCGTCAAATGTTTGATGTCGCTATTCAAGCAGCACTTGGCGGACACATCATTGCTCGACAAACAGTTAAAGCATTACGTAAAAACGTGATTGCAAAATGCTACGGCGGTGACGTCAGTCGAAAACGTAAATTATTAGAAAAGCAAAAAGCTGGGAAAAAACGCATGAAACAAGTGGGACATGTTGAAATTCCACAGGAAGCATTTATGGCGGTTTTTCAGACGGATAAAAAGAAATAAGGATTAAACAATGAACTTTGCATTATGGCTTGTCATACTCTCTGCTATCAGCGGGCTAATTTATTTATTAGACGTTTTATTTTGGGCGAAAAAACGCTCGCCAAAACAAAAACCGAATCGAATGATTGAGTATTCACGTTCCTTCTTCCCTATTTTCTTTATTGTTCTGTTGCTTCGATCTTTTTTAATAGAACCCTTTCGAATTCCATCCGGTTCATTAGAACCAACCCTGCAAGTAGGCGATTTTTTAGCGGTTAATAAATTTATTTATGGGTTCCGTTTGCCAGTTTGGGAAAAGAAAGTCATTGCGGTTTCTGAACCAAAAACAGGAGACATTATTGTATTCCGATGGCCACCTAATCCTTCGTATGATTATATTAAGCGAGTAATAGGTCGACCGGGCGATACCGTTTCTTATCATAATAAAATCTTAACGATCAACGGTGTCGAAGCGAAGCAAACTTTTGTTCAATACACAACCGATGAAAGCTCTGGAAATGCTGTCGCCGAATATGAAGAAGATTTGAATGGTGTTAAACATGCTATCTATAGACACAGTGATGTACCGGCGGTTGATTTCGAAGTGAAAGTCCCAGCAAATAGCTATTTTGTGATGGGTGATAATCGAGATGACAGTGCTGACAGTCGTTATTGGGGCTTTGTTGAGGATCAATACATTCGCGGCAAAGCGTTTATAATCTGGATGAGCTGGAATAGCAAAACGTATTCCATTCGTTGGGATCGTCTCGGGCATATTATCCATTAATCAAATAACTATGATGAACTCACAATTACCTCGATTATGCAGACGCCTAAATTACCAATTTAAAAATCAGGCTTATTTAAAGCAAGCATTAACACACCGAAGCATGGGCAGTGTTAATAATGAACGTTTTGAATTTTTAGGCGATTCGATTCTCAGCATGGTCATTGCAAAAACATTGTTTGAAAAATTCCCGAATCAAAGTGAAGGTCAACTCAGTCGTTTGCGTGCCTATCTTGTTAAGGGAGAAATGTTAGCGCAAATTGCACAAGAGTTAGAATTAGGCGATTACTTATTTTTAGGTCAAGGCGAACTTAAAAGTGGCGGATTTCGTCGGGCATCTACCTTAGCAGATGCCTTGGAAGCATTATTCGCTGCTATATTTCTGGATGACGGGTTTGAAGCGTGCCAACGCGTTATTTTAGATTTATATCAAACACGTTTGAACGATGGCTCACTAAACGATACATTAAAAGACGCTAAAACCCAATTGCAAGAATACCTACAGAGTAAAAAGAAAGCGCTGCCTCAATATGTTTTAACTGAAATTATTGGCGAAGAACACGAGCAAATTTTTCATATTACGTGTACCGTAGCTGAGTTATCCTTATCTACTCAAGGCAAAGCTGAAACCCGCCGAAAAGCAGAACAACTGGCGGCGCAACAGGTGTTACAGATGATAAAAAATCGCAACTTTTAGAACGTCAGATCGTGCCCCCAAATTTGTTTATAATTATCCTTCACTTCCCCGTACGGCCAGTCATACCTGTTGATCGGCCTCCTAACGTAGGATTTTCTCCCAACTCTTCTTCTAAGCTATCTAATTTATTCTTGTATTCTCTTGTTGAACTTTTTGTATCACGCATTGTTTTAGCCAATTCAACAGCGTGCTTGAGCGTTGCATCCAATTTCCCTTTCCCAAAAAAACCAAATGTATTTTTATTGTTTAAGTTATCATTTCTTTTTTCTGTTAATTTAGAAACAATGTCATCGAGATTCGTTGCCATTGATATCTCCGTACGTAATTTTTTCGCCTCTTCTCTACTCTTTGAACTAATAAACCAACTATACTCAATGTATTCAGTGAGCAATGTATCGATAGATTGCTTCACCATATCTTTTAAATTACCCGGTTTTGACTCTTTAGCGGCGCCACACATTAACCCATGAAATAGTAATAAATAATTACGATTACTTAACATATTATTTAAATGTTTGGTGTATTTTATCCAATGGCCTTTGGTTTGCTCTGAGATTGCTTTTTGTTCCGTTAAAAACTCGGCTATAACTTCGGTATGTATTTGTCTGATTTCGGAAATAAGCGATTTATTCGCATCTGATTGAAGGAAACTAATGTATGCTTTATTAATCCTGTTAAAATCCTTTTTATCTAGAGAGTAAAAAAGTTGTTTTAATTGGTCCTTAATACCTGCTTTTGTCTGCTCAGAAACGTTGGAATCTGTCTGATTTCCATTTTCCATAAAATGATAAGCAATAATATCAGCCGGCGTACAGTCACTTTGCTTGACTTCATTTTTTACAGTTAACGGCTGTGTCTTGCTGAGTTGATAGTTGTGGGTAATCTCTTCTTCAACCTTCACTGGATCCAATTGAGCTTGGGTAATTTCGTTGAATTCTGTAATGACATTCGTTAAAAAATCAGTCAAGTTATAGCCATCTTTTGCTCGTGCCAGGTAATAATCACTCTCTAATTTCTCACTAAAATCAGCCCATTTAGTTTTAAAAAACTCGTTATCAATTGTAACAGCGCTGGATTTTAACTCGCGTAATAAATAACCCAAAATGTTATATAGATCCTCATCGTAACTTCGTTGATTTTCAGCGTTCTCTTCTAATTTATCCTGGATAGCATTAATTCTTTGTTGCACATCCTGAATGCTTTCCTGCCCTAATTCTTCTTTATTTAATAACCAATAAACATGCCCTGGTGACCCTTCACGACCCGTACGACCTGCTGATTGAACATGCCCACGTCGATGACCTACAAACGTTTCAATCACATCCATACCGACCTGACGATCATATTTAATGTTTGTATTTCGTCCTAATGCAGTCGTAGTGATGGTTTTTCTGCCGGATTTAGCGGCAGCTACAATAACACCGAATTCATCCTGATTTGCGCCAGTATAAAGCTGCGTATCAAAATCATTAAGTGTATTATTAAATGCGTTTGCTTGAGTAATATTTTTAAAAAACACAAGACATGGCGCCGTATATCCCTTTGAGCGACGTTCTCTTTTTAATTGTGCACGAATCGCTTTGAACTGCGCATCTTGATTTTTATACAGCACAGCCGGATAGCGTTTAGCAATTTTATGTTGATGAGGCTCCACTTTAGAAAATTTAAAACCATATTTTCGATATTGCCAAGCAATTTCTTTTTTAGAGCCGACCGTTCCTGATGAGCCCCAAATAAACCCTTTGTGAGAACGATAATAGTCAATCATATTTTTATTATTAGACGATATTAATGTTCGGCTTTCAGGTTTGATAGGATAACGATGTTGATTACTGCTTTCATTTTCCTCTGCATCTAATTTATTTTGTCTAGCATGTAACAATTGATGCTGACAGCGGCCATATTGCGTTTCTTGATTAACCTTACCATCCTTCATAATGATACTGAGGTAAGGTACGCTTACCTCTTTGCCATTTTGCTTTTCCATTCGAGTTGTTTTGACATAATCTTCATTTTCAGTAAAACCATAATTAACCACGATTCCTGATTCGATCAGCATGCGCAATTTTTTATCTGATAGGTTGTTAACATATGTTTGGGATACATTTAATTCATTTGCTTTTTTCTTTAGCTGATTTCTTAATTTAGCAATATCTTTTTTTTCTGCAATGCCTGTATCGTTTTTAAAAGAGTTTGATGTAACGAACTCATTCACCGCATAATATATCCACTCACTTCCTTTGCCAATTAAATCAGGCCCACTTGTGACTGCATAACGATATACTGTTCGGTCATCTAACACAGTATAGTCCGATTCATTCATAACTAATGAAACGCGATCATCCTTGGCCCCTATCTCAGTCCCATCTACTTTTGCCTTAGCGAAGAATAATGCTAATTGAGACATAGTACCCACGTTAATACCATCAAGAACATAAGTACCAACGGGTGAGGTCGCTTGAATTTGTTTTGTCCCACAGGTGATATTTAACATAGAAAAAAATGGTCTATACGTTTCCAAATAGATTTGCGCATCGACAGTAGAAGAGGTAGTGATATCAACCCGAGCACTCTCGAGCCATAAAAGCGACGCTTTCATCGAGTCAATTAAACTTTTACCCTGCCCTGTATCAATATTGGAAATAACATCGCCGTCATGCATCATACAATCAATCAAAGACAGCATTTGCGTTGAGTAAGGAAACTCTCCGGTAGCTCGGTACATTGCCTCTCGTATTAAACCTAGTGCATATAAACGTTTTTGAAAATCATTTAAATGGATTAATTCCTTATTATTATTTTTTATTTTTAAAAATAACGTTTTTATTTCTTCATTGCTGAGATCTTTGGCTGGCTTGTTATTGTATACAGGTAAATCGTAACCCGCACGATTGATGAAAAGAAACGCTTCCATCATTTGCTTTCGGTATTGATAAGGGTATGCTGAATCATTATTTAGATCACCAAATTGATTCACCACCCGTTCAACTTGACTGGTATCAAATTGCTTTGCCAATACCTTGGCATCACGCTCTTCAAAAGGTGCTTTTTCGAATTCCTCAATAAATTGCATGAACGATTTCTGTTTATCTCGTGTCGATAATTTTTTATCTAAACAATGAAGATTAATATTGGAATGCTCCAATAAGTTATTAAGCGCTTGTAATTCATTTTCAGTGAGCTCTTTTAATTGTGCTAACAAACCTAAATGCTCCGTGTATGCTTTATCCTTAGATGTAGCCAATTGACTCATTGCCAAAATGGTAATAATTTTTTGCTTTTTAGTTGAAAGATCACCTATCGACTTTATAAACTGTGATAGTGGACTTGGAGATTGATCGGCCATCGATTTGAACAGCCCAAGAATGGCGGGCCGGTGCTCTTTGATGTCAGACGTGAGGGCAATCGTTTCTATATATCCCTTCTCACTATCCATAGCCCACTCTAACAAGACATCTTTTGAATCAGCTGAAAAAACGGCAAGAATATGTTCCAATAGGGCTATTTGTTGCTCTGATTTATTTTGGAGATATTGAGCTTTTGAAATAAACCTTTGAATATAATTTGAGGGCAAGCCTTGTTCATGTAACGCCGTTATGTGAGTTAATAATAACTGCCGTTGTTCATTATTAAAACTCTTAGAAGCGTCTAAATATCCTTTCAAAATCTCACTATAATCACGCTCAGGCATGCCATCTAACATAGAAAGTAATTCATACATTGTTTGATAGTCGTAATTTTTGAAAGTATATGTTTCCAAAGTACGTTCAATAGCATTTTGTTTATTAAGAAAATTAGGTCGTTCTTTTATGTTCAATAGCATAGTCACCATTTTTGATGTATCTCGGCGAATAATTTCTATTTTATCTAAATCATTAATTTGACTGTAATCAGAGAAGTTTTTAACCACATATCCTAGCCCAGCTAAAGCAGGAATGGCTAAGACTTTAAAGTCTTCTACAATAAGCGCATCTTTTAATGCAATTAATAAGGGATTTAATACCGAACCAAGTAAATACGTTAGTTTTGTACCGTTCGCACGCCACGATTCATCTAATTTTTCCCGCAATACCTTTATTGGCAACTGTTGATAAGGTGATTTGAATATATCTGCTATTTGAAGATCCCCCGATTCTAAATGTAATAATAAAGAAATAATGATATTTTTTATCTCGGTTGAATCAACATTAAAAACTGCCGGTATACTGCGGGATTTAAGATTGAACCCCTGTTTTTTTAATATCTCATCAACTGAGGAGTAAGCTATCTCAGTGAGTTCATTTATGGCATCAAATGCAGTGATAAATTGCTGATAAGTGAAATTATTGCGTGCAGACATGATTACGTTAAACGCATAACCTAAATTATTAGGTCGTTTTTTTTTGGCAATATTGACTAATTGTTGTTTAACTCGATCGATAGCGGCTGTATCTGTACTCCCTGCCCAAAACATTTCTGTTTTCTCGTTTCCAAGCAAACGAGAAAACAAAAGTAAATCATCATGATAGAATGCCGCAATAATTGAGTTTTGACCCAGATATTCTCCTGTATCTAGCGCGTAACCAAAGTGAAATCGATTTTTGCCTAAATGATCAATCAGCCTTAAAGTAGCATGTTTATTTTGTTTTAAATTTAAGAATAATTTCCCAACATATGCACATGGGTCAAATTTAAAAGCTTTTGATTCAGCCGAGTCAAGTTGGGACAACGAAGCGCAAATTGCTCTACCCTCTTGTTCATTCAAAAAAGTACCTTGATCTAACAGCGTGATTAATTCCTTGAACATGACGGGGACTAACTCCTCAATCTCAAACAACTTATCCATATCTTCTAAAAATGACCCAATATCTTTATCGCCTTGATACCCTGCATGCGCAACAAAAAACAAAAACAATACGCCAACCAATCCCATATCTGAATTTACAGACGCTTGTTTTAATTCATAAGGAATCACAAAATTACTAAGGCGAATCGCTTTTGATTGCTGCCCGATGTATCGATACAGTTTTTGAGCAAATAACAATCTTTGATTTATTACATCCTCGCCAACACTCCAACCACTCTCACTAAGTTCATATTTTACCAACTCATTCAAATAGGATTTATAAATTGTTCCCTCAGGAAGATACGCTTGCGAATCTTGTTCTTCAGGATCATAATTGAAGCCCATCACCTTTCGAATAAGCTTAAACTCTTCATATAACGAAGCATAATATCCATCGTAATTACCTAAAGAGATTGGAACATGAGCTAAATGCGCTTTCTTATGAATAATATGGTCATAAAGGGGTTGATGTTTCTTGTCAAATTTCAACAAGTTCCCAGTATTAGGGTGGCCTAAACTATCTACATACTCAAAATCCAAATCGTCTTGTTTTTCAATAGTATCTCTATCAAGTGTAGTTAGCTCCCATTTATCATCTATTGATTTGCTGAACAGCAAATAATCTCTACCGCGCTTAATAATTCTAGGCCCACTAGATTCGCTAAGATACATCGATAAAGCCGCATCTGGCTTAGAACTGGAAACTTCCATAAGTATCAGATCAGCATCGAACAAACTCACTTGTTCATTCAAATCCCTTGCGTTTTTCAAAATGGTTAGCAATCGCTCCATATAAACGAGCGGATTCCCTGATTTTTTATGGGTCCAACGACCTAATACTTGGTCTAATTTCACGTCATCTTTTTTAGCCAACTTCTCCCATTCAGACCAAAATGTATCAAAACCACTAACTAGATCACCTAAATCAAATGGAGAACCATCTGTCGCTTCAAGAAATTCTTTTAGACAGGCAAGTTTATTTGAACCAAAGTTGTTTATTTTGTCTAAAATTTTATAAAAATCACCCTCATCTGAACCAATAAAACTCCAATGAGGAAAATGATTTAAATAATGTTGGATGATAAAGGTCGATAAATCCGAGTGCAATTCATCACAGTGACTTAGTGCTGTAAACAATTTTGCCACACCAGCATCACCGTATTTAATCCATAGATTATTCAATTGATTTTTAGATAAATCGATTAATGCGTATTTTGCAGCCTCATCAACCCATTGCTTGGGTAATTCGATATCCAAAAAAGATATTTCATCATATGCTATCGGTTTGGGAGTAAAAGCATTACTTTCTCGTTGATCACCATGCGAAACATCCAAAACCAATTCACCGTTGGCGGTTTTTAAAGGCTTTGAATTAAAAATGGTGGGTGGATTGCTGGCATTGAAAGTCGCAAATGCACGTGCATTTTTAGCTAATGCTTCAGCCGCTGCCGGCGTATAAAATTTTATTGCTTTAGGCATATTAGCAAAATGTTCATGTCGTATGATTTCTAACAACGCCTCATCAATCTGATATCGAGACGCAAATCGCTCTTTAAACAATTTAAAATCAATCAGTTCCTCTGTGTAGGTTGTCTCTTGTTGTTCTTGAGTTTCGACTGTTTCTTGTTGAATTATTTGCTGAGCTTCCTGAACTTGGTTTACTACGACATCTTGTTTTTGTTGTTGTTCTTCTACTTGGGTAAGTTCTACAGTGACATATTGACTCAACGAATCTCGAGTCTTTGGATTATTTTTGGTATTTTTCTTATTTATAACATCTCGCATCCATTGCTTTAACTTAATCTCTTCCCCAGCATCTTTCGTATCTTCATTATCAGTAACAAGGCGTTCAAATACTTTTGCTTGACCACCTTGATTATAATCCCGTACTCGATTAATAATCTGTGTTTTAACGTCAGAAAAAATAGGGTCCTTAAATAAATCCTCTCCTGAAGTAGTGTATAAATTAAGGGGATAAACAATTGTTTGCGCTATTTTATAACATTCATCAGCTAACAGTATTTTAGTTTGTTCACTCGTCAATCCATCTGATTCAAAAAACAAATCTAACCGTTGCAGGGATGTGCCATTTAACGCGGTGAAAAGAGCTTGATATTGAGGTAGGTCTTCACTAACTAATCCATGAATTGACAGTTGGGCAAATCCTAATTCTTTCGAGTGCTCGTTGATATGCCTGACTAAATCCAGCAGATCCTGCTGTGAAACAGGCGGTTTTAGTATTAAATTCACGGGTTTTTGTTGATGATTCAGTTGGGAAAGTACGTCCGGCAACGCGAAATTAGCGCTTGCATAATCAAAATCATACGCACCATACTTATTGATCGTCATACAAACTCTCTGTTTTAATTAAGATCTATAATAAACATCTATAGTTCAATTAAAGAACAAAATCAAGTTTCGACGTATCTTTGAGTAAAAAATAACTGGTATGCTTTAGAAAAAACTCAAATTGACAAATACCCCACCTATCTGCTTGTATTTTTTGGAAATTGATTTTATCATGTCAAACTTCTAGTCCTTAGCGCACTTTAAGAGTGATGAAGTATGATTTTACGTAAACATGATTGGTTTTATGAAACTGTATTAAATGCAAAAATAAATACAATATTGGCCGCAATAAATTTGCTCCAGGCACTTAATCAAGTGATTAGGGAGTTACCAGAGGGAGAAGATAAAACAATCTCTCAGAGGGCACTGAGTGAGTTTCTCCGAGGTATATTTCTTGCAGATCAACAGGATAAAAACTCTCTAGATGTTTTGATGGCCATAGAGAAACTAGAGCCGTTGAAGCAGATTATTCCAAATAACTTAGAATCACTCAGCAAAAATTTAAATACGTGTTTATATCAACAAGAGCAAACCGAGTTTTATAATTATCGCTTGAACTTAGCTTGGTGCTGGATTTATGAAATTCTGTTGATCGCTGCTATAGTTACGATATGTATTTTTTTTCCCGAAATATGGGTCCTACCTATCTATCTTGCTTCCATCGCAGCTATTATTTTATTAACACAATTATTATATTGCTTGTTAGATGCTGGTTTCATAGAACGTCGTGCGAGCATTGGGGAGCGCTCAGCTATCGGTAGTAGTGCTCCTTGTATGACATTAGCTCAACAAAGTTTGCAGAATAATAATGAGAGCATAAGCGAATTAAGTATATTTCGCCAAGATAAATCAACGGATGTTGAGAGAAAGACTGTTCCAAGCCACCAAGCAGCAACAATTTAATTACTTAGCATCCGGTTATTTGATCGGGCTTACTTCCAAAGCACATCACATTTAGCCTTTGCTGCAGCTTGCAATAACGCAATCACCGGCACCGCACGCATGGCTAAACTGATCTCATCTTCATCATCGTCTGATTTGGCACGTTGAGATAAGTCATGTTGTTTTTCATGCTCAATCGCTTTTTGTAAATGAGCTAAAGCTGTAGGTACATCTTCAGCTAAAATAGCGCCAGGAATTGTGCCACTGTGTCCCATCAGGACTAATAAGCGTTTCGCAACATCACCAAATAAAGTAATGTTTTCATAAGCATCACATGAAAAAGTTATTAACATACATTCTCCTTATTTAAGTACGAATTGCAATCGTTGCAATACCTTGTCTTTACCCATTAACGCCAATGTTGCATCAATAGAGGGTGATGTTGTGTTTCCTGTAATCGCAACACGCAGCGGTTGTGCAATTTTGCCAAGGCCAACGTTTTGCGCCATTGCTAAATCATTAATACACGTTTGTAAGTCATCGCGTTGCCAATTGTCTAAAGTGGCTAATTGATTATGCAACGCTGTGAGTAACGTTAAGGCCTCAGGTTGTAAATGTTTTTTGATAGCCTCTTCATCATATTTAATAGTCTCTGTATAAAAATAAAGACTTTTTTCGCATAACTCAGCTAATGTTTTACAGCGCTCTGCTTGTACTGAAATTAAGTCTTCTAACGCAGGGCCTCGTTTAATGTCGATACCACGCTGAGTAAATTGCCATGCTAACGCTTGTGCAACACTAGCTGGAGAATCAGATTTTTGATAATGCTGATTTAACCAATGCAGTTTATCGTAATTGAAACTAGATACTCCCCTGCTTACATTGCGCAAATCAAAACTGGCTATCATTTCATCCAGGCTAAAAATTTCTTGATCTCCATGAGACCATCCGAGCCGGACTAAATAATTTAATAATGCATGCGGCAAAAATCCGGCTTCTTTAAACTGCAACACACTCACCGCACCATGGCGTTTTGATAAGCGCTTGCCATCATCACCCAAAATCATGGGTAGGTGAGCAAAAACAGGGACTGGGGCATTTAAAGCTTGGAATAAATTGATTTGTCTCGGTGTGTTATTAATATGATCATCACCACGAATAACATGAGTAATCTGCATATCCCAATCATCCACAACCACCGCAAAGTTGTATGTGGGATTGCCATCCGAGCGAAGAATAATTAAATCATCTAACTCACGATTATCTACATGAATATCACCGTACACTTCGTCAACAAAGGATACGATACCAGTAGCCGGATTTTTAAAGCGCACAACATACGATGAATTATCTGATGGCGAATCCACTTTATCTCGGCAACAACCGTCATAACGTGGTTTTTCTTTAGCTTCAAGTTGTTGAGCTCTTAATTGTTCTAACCGTTCTTTGCTACAATAGCAGCGATATGCCTTACCTTCATCTAATAACTGCTCCACAACTTGCATATAACGCGGATAACGTTGGGTTTGATAAAATGGACCTTCGTCATAATCTAAACCAAGCCAATGCATGCCATCAAGAATAGCTTGGACCGATTCGGTAGTCGAACGCTCGCGATCCGTATCTTCAATTCGTAAAATAAACTGACCTTGGTGATGCTTTGCATATAACCAAGAAAAAAGAGCAGTCCTCACCCCACCAACATGTAAAAACCCAGTAGGACTTGGGGCAAAACGCGTTCTAACTTGCATGAAAAATCTCCGCCAAATTGCACTTCATAGTATGTGTGATATGATAGCCGACTTTACCGCCAGCATAAATGATTATATGAAGCACTTAGGGATAAAATATCAACTTCGAATCATTACCTTAATACCCGTCCTATTAGTCGCACTCTTATGTGCTTTTTTTTATAACTATCAATATGATCATGAGCTCTTACTTCACAAACTATTTAGTCCAATACGCATAGAATCAGTGCATGATGCGCTAGGATGGTTATCTGTTGAATTGGATAATCAATTTATTCAACTCAATCGCTACCGCATGTACATCATCACCATATGCATCACGTTATTTTGCTTATTCATAGCGCTCTGCGTTCATTATATCTTATCACGAGGTGTGTATCGCCCTATTGCCCGTCTACGACGCAGTATGAAGCAAATTCTACGAAATGAATTTGAAACACAAATTAAAGTATCAAGTGCTGGCGAATTAGGCATCATCGAGCAAGGATGCGCTCATTTGCAACAACAATACTTAAACGTCGTTAATGAATTAAATCAACATATAGAAGTGGCTACGAATGACTTACAACAAAGCTTAGAACTACTCGAAGAAAAAAATATTGAACTATTACTCGAAAAAAAGAAAATTGAAGAAAAAAGTCGGCAAAAATCAGAGTTTATAGCTAATATGAGTCATGAAATTCGAACACCGATGAATGGTGTGATAGGTTTTACAAACGTGTTGTTGGATACTAAATTAGATGCGTTACAACTAGACTATGTAAAAACAATCAAATCTTCGGCACAAGATTTATTAGTCATAATCAATGATATTTTAGATTATTCAAAAATAGATGCGGGTAAATTACGTCTGGATTGCATTCCCTTGAACATTCGCGCTTGCATTGATGAAGTTCTTGCCTTAACAGCGCCTAATGCACATCAAAAGGGAATTGATCTTATTCCAATTACGGCGATCAATGTACCCAAAACTATGTTAGGTGACCCGTGGCGAATTAAACAAATTATTACGAATCTAATCACTAATGCCATCAAATTTACTGATCATGGGTATGTATTAATTCGAACTGAAATCGTGGAAGAATCTCATACAAATTACACTATACGAATTTCAGTGAGCGATACAGGTATTGGTATGTCGGCTGAAACACAATCCACGCTATTTACCGCATTTACTCAAGCGGATACAACTACAACACGCCGTTACGGTGGTTCAGGTTTAGGTTTGATTATCTGCAAACGATTGGTAGAACATATGCAGGGACATATTTCCATTGAAAGTGAACCTCATAAAGGGGCTATGTTTACAGTTCATATCAAATTAGAAAAATTAGCCGCGTATGAGGCAGAAAAACATCAATTAGGTCATCTTGCTAAGATGAAAATTATTTGTTTTGACGACAATCCCTTACACTTAGAGGCTTTATGTAGTGGCTTAGGTTATTTAGGCGTGCAGTATGTTGCTACAAATAGCTTAAATCAATTGACCCAAGTATTTGATGATCATCCTGATTGTCAATTAGCATTGATCAGTATTAACTCCAACTCTGAACGATTTGTCGCAGACATTTTACAGCGACAAACAATACCCTGCTTCCTGGTTTCTAAAACCTTTATTCAAGATTATCAAGCATTGGGTGCGTTGGGAGTTTTGTTTAAGCCGCCAAATTTACAAAAACTTCATCAACTCATCGAATCCATTTCAGTTTCTCCCAAACAAGAAACATTCGATAACCTATATGAAAATAACAATCCAATTTTCAATAATGCACCGGCAAATTGGGCAGAAGAATCGGCTGTGGAATTGCAACATAATCAAGAAGATATATTGGCGACAGCCCCAGGTATCTATCGAGATCAAACGTTGCAACATCTGAGAACAAATTTACGCGCAAAGTACGCCAATTTACTCATCGCGGAAGATAATCTGATTAGCCAAATGCTCTTGAAATCACTTTTAAGTGAAAGTGCCGATGTAGATGCCGTAAACGACGGTGAAGAAACGATTTACGCGTGTGATCAAAAGCAGTATTCAGCGCTGCTGCTGGATTTGCAAATGCCCAAGCGGAATGGATTAGAAGCAGCAGCATTTATTCGTCAACGATCCACTTTAAATCAAAAAACGCCAATTATCTTAATTAGTGCAAATTGCCATGATATCCAACAAACATGTCTCCAAGAAGCAGGAATTGATTTATGCTTACAAAAACCAATTGATGAACGTTATTTATTACATCATTTATTGCAGCTTCTTGAAAAAGCTGAAAATCCCGCTATCAATTGGGAATTGTGCATTGAAAAAGTATCCGGAAATCGAGCGCTTGCTGCAGAGTTTTTAGGCCGTTTTGTGGAAGAGTTACAACTCAATCGGGTCGAATTTTTAGAACTCTATCAGCAAAACAACCGCACTGAGCTAGAACGAGTAGCGCATAAACTACATGGGGCATGTTGTTTTTGCGGTGTCAGTCGCTTACAAAAACACGTTGCCGATTTAGAAAAACGGGTCTTGCATGTTAATCATGTGGATGAAGTCCAAGATATTTTTTTAAAATTAATCGAAGAAATTGATGCAGTGATCACTGATTACAAAGCATCTTATCGCATGAAACTAAGTTAAGGAAACAACGATATGAAAAATGTAATGTATGCTCAATCAGGCGGGGTGACCGCGGTAATCAATGCTTCTGCGTGCGCGGTAATCCAGACCGCACGCCAACATCCTGAACAAATGGGTACGGTATATGCAGCAAAAAATGGCATTATTGGCGCATTAAATGAAGAGTTAATTGACACATCTCTCGAAAGCGATGCCGCTATAGCCAAACTAATGCACACACCATCAGGAGCATTTGGCTCTTGTCGCTACAAATTAAAAGATAACGGTCCAGAATTTACCCGTTTATTAGAAGTATTCAAAGCACATAACATCGGCTATTTTTTTTATAATGGCGGGGGCGATTCTCAAGACACAGCAAATAAAATCGCAAAAATGAGCCAAGACATCGGTTACCCCGTTACATGTATTGGTATCCCAAAAACAGTAGACAATGATCTGCCGTTTACTGATGCTTGCCCTGGATTTGGCTCAGTAGCAAAATACGTTGCTATTTCTACTCGAGAAGCAGGTTTTGATGTCGCATCCATGGCCGCATCGTCAACTAAAGTATTTATCTTGGAAGTAATGGGCCGACATGCTGGATGGATTGCTGCTGCGAGTGGTTTAGCAGGTATTGATAATCATGAGCCACCTCATATCATTTTATTTCCTGAGGTTCCTTTTGATCAAGCTCGTTTTTTACAACGTGTGAGTGAATGTGAACAAAAATATGGCTATTGTGTCGTGGTCGTTTCTGAGGGTATTCGGAATCAAGATGGACAATTTTTAAGTGACGCGGGATTACGTGACGCATTCGGGCATGCTCAATTAGGTGGCGTTGCTCCTGTTCTTGCTCAACTCATAAAAACAGAACTCAATTTAAAATACCATTGGGCCGTAGCGGATTATTTACAACGTGCCGCTAGACATATTGCGTCATCGGTTGATGTAGAACAAGCGTATGCTTTAGGAAAAGCAGCTGTAGAGCTCGCTTTATCTGGACATAACGCTGTCATGCCCATTATTGTGCGCGAAGAGGATTCACCCTACCGTTGGTCTATTAGTCACGTACCGTTAGCAGATGTTGCTAATCAAGAAAAGAAAATGCCCGAATCATTCATTAGTTCGGATGGAATGGGGATCACTGATGCCTGCAGACGTTATTTAGCGCCGTTAATTCAAGGGGAAGCTTATCCACCATATATTGATGGTTTACCTGATTACGTGCGATTGAAGAATCAATTAGTGGCGAAAAAAACTTAAGTTTTCCCATCAAAATCAGCTACGGCGACTTCCCGCAACTATCTGCAGGAAGTCGTTTTTCATACCCCCCCGGTCAGATAGCTGCGGTACCTGAGGCGTTACGTTTTAAAAATCCTTATCGACAAATTGACGGCCGATATTTCGGTGATAGGGTACCTTCTTTACAACTCCAAACAATTTCACCAGTCGGCTGAACTATGGGATTTAAGACAAGCGTGCCATTCCCTGCTTTTGCTGTATACGTTATCGTGATATCACCAGATTGATGATTAATTTGAATAGAAGCCACGTTTTCGGTCGCAGTAGGACTTGTATATCCAGGTGCAATATTACCCTCTGGCATGCCATTATTCGAAACAACTGACTCTGCCACTGCTAATTTAGCCGAAGATGCTAATTCCAATCCTTCCGTCACACGGGCACGGACCACATGATGCTGATAAGCAGGCACTGCAATTGTTGCTAAAATACCAACCAACGCAATCACAATCATCAATTCAATTAGGGTAAAACCTTGCATTTTTTTCATTGTATTTCTCCATTGGGTCAATAAGTTGTAATACTCATTCCAGACGAATGGGTATATACTACACCATTCCAATCAAAATCCACTATCGATTTTATTATGCTACGAGCGCAACGATTACATGATGCCCTATCTCAGGCCTTAAAACCCAATTTATTACAAATTGAAAATGAGTCTAATCAACATCAAGTCCCCGCCGGGTCTGAATCTCATTTCAAGGTGATTATTGTTTCCACTGAGTTTGATTCATTATCGCGAATAGCTCGTCATCGCCTGGTAAATGCGCTGCTAGCTTCTGAATTTAAAACGGGATTACACGCGCTTACTTTATCACTTCATACACCGCTTGAATGGAGTAAACAAGATCACGTTCCCTCATCCCCCCCTTGCCAACGTGCTCGGAATACAAAGGATTAAAAATCAACATCTAGGGCTGTCCCATTATAAATTATTGAGCATAAAATATTAATTTTGATATTATACAGTCATAATTGTCTTTGCGAGCGTTAGCGAAGCAATCCAGATATCGGAGTTTTTAAGTCACATCTATCTGGATTGCTTCACTTCGTTCGCAAAGACGGCTATTTAATGGGACAACCCTGAATCA
>JAUYSP010000067.1 GCA_030696305.1 Legionellaceae bacterium
GATTTGTTAATTCTACTTTTCATCAACTTAAATGGTAGAAACATATTACTTACAATGTCTAATGAATTGGTCTTCTGAAAATGACACATACCTTGTGACGTCGCCTTCTGAAATTTGTGACGCCCTCTTCTGAAAATGACAATCGCCAAAATGATAGAACAAGTTGAAAATCACCAATGACAGGCTTGCGACACCGCGACAATTGCGACAAAAACGATTAATATAAAACATCTAGTTGCAATTAATGTCGCAATTGTCGCGGTGTCGCAGCAGAAGTATTTAGTTTCATACATACACAATCTTTATAGAAATAAATTTTAAGTGATTTATAATGCAATCGACGTGTTACCAAATAAGCAGTAATGTCATCACATTAAAACTGTATGTACAACCCGGCTCAAAAAAGAATGAAATCATGGGATTATTTGAAGGCTCGCTAAAAATTAAATTAGCAACGCAACCTATCGAAGGCCAGGCTAATATGGCTCTAATAAAATACTTAAGCCTATTATTGAAAGTACCTAAATCAAAAATTACCCTTAAAAAAGGTGAAAAATCGCGACATAAGATTGTGGACATTCAATCAAATGATATCGACTTGATAAGGCTGCTAGAACAGAGCGAAGGAAATCCATGACAAATCCTGATCATCCGTTGTATCTCGATGGCGGACGCCACAACAAAATTATTCGTATAGGTAATGAAGTCCATCGTCCAGCGGGCCCATGGACAAAAAAAGTTCAAAAGTTTTTGCAATCTCTACGTGAAGAAAATTTTTTTGAAGCCCCTATCCCATTAGGTTTTGATTCATCGGGATTAGAAATCGTTAGTTTCATCGATGGAGAGGTCAGTAATTATCCACTGAGTAGAAATGCGGCATCCATCAATGCCCTTATTTCGGCGGCCAAACTCCTTCGTAGATATCACGATGCATCGCAATGTTTTCTAAAACAACTTAAAATCGATCCAGAATGTTGGCAATTGCCCAGCCGCAAACCTAAAGAAGTCATCTGCCATGGTGATTTTGCACCCTATAATGTCGTTTTAAATGGTGAAGAAGCCATTGGAATCATTGATTTTGATACTTGTCATCCAGGCCCACGAGTATGCGATATTGCTTATGCACTCTATCGTTGGGCGCCATTCACAAATCCTAATAACCATGATGGATTTGGGAACATAACAAGCCAGATTAAAAGAGCCCTTATATTCTGCAATGCTTATGGCCTATCTCAGGAAGACAGACGGGGTATAAGCGACGTCATGATTCAACGTCTAGAAAGTTTGGTTCAGTATATTCTCAACACATCAGAAGAGGACCACTGTATTAGAGCGGAGCACCTCAAGCTCTATTTAGCCGACATCGAATATATTGACGAACATAAAAAAAATATAAACTTCGAATTATCTGAAAAACAAGATAACGCTAAAATCATTAAGGATTAAAAAATGCACATCAAAGGCCTTAGTCATATCACTTTTATTTGCAAAGACCTGCTAAAAACAGCAAATATGCTGCAAAGTATCTTTTGTGCGCATGAGATCTATTCTAGCGACAAAAAAAATCACTCTATTTCAAAAGAAAAGTTCTTCAAAATAGGTGACATTTGGATTGCAATCATGGAAGGTGAGCCGATTGAAAAAACCTATAATCATATTGCATTTCATGTTGAACAATATCACCTGCCTGTACTTGAAGAAAAAATTAGAGCCTTAGGATTAACCATACTAAAAGGCCGGGAACGGCACGACGCCGAAGGCCAATCATTGTATTTTTACGACTATGACAACCATCTATTTGAATTGCATTCTGGCGACTTGAACACCCGATTAACTTTTTACCAAGCCGATTAACGTCCAACATGCTAAATCTGGTTCTAAAAAATTGATGCCCGAATTTCGGCGTCACTATGCCATGACAGTCATTATAATAAGGAAAACTCTACCCATAGAAACAATAATCAAGGAAATGTATCGTGAAAAAAATATTAATATGTTTTTTTAGCTCTTTTTTATTTATTCAACCTGTTCAAAGTAGTCTTCCGCATTTTAGCCATTATGTAATTTTTGGAGATAGCCTTACAGACGTTGGAAATTACACAACCACTTCTAAAAATTGCGTTTATTTTAATGCTCCAATAACCAATCATAATGATGACAAAAGTAAATACACGAATTCAACATGGGCTAATGCCGGTGAGTTTAAAAATATTCTCGCATCTAATGACGGTGGCACCAATTATGCCGTAGCTGGATATACCACCGCGCAGATTTTAACCTCTGTAAAAAACTATAAAACATTTCATCACGCAAAGCCCGATACACTTTATATTATTTGGGCCGGAACCAATGATATTCTATCCGCGATAAGTGGTCATTGGTCAGATGAGGCCGTTCATCAGGCCTTGATTGATGGAACCAATAATATTATTTTAAGTATGAATAATTTGTATGATATCGGTGCTAGAAACTTTTTAATTATCGGCTTAATGGATCTTTCGCAAACACCCTTGTCAACTTACCCTCAAGCAGACCCTGAAAATATCTTAGGCGTGTTTGCAAACACTGAAAATAAATCCCGCTTACACAATATGTGTCATGAATGGAACACGATCTTATTTGATCAGTCCAATTCTACACAAAAACAACTGACGCCATTCAAAAACAAACATCAAGATACACATATTTACATATGGAATCCTACCCCTTTATTAACAAGCATGATGAATAACCCTGCGGCTTTTGGATACCCTAATCATTTGAAATTTAATCTTCACCACAGTAATACAAAAGTTACGCGATACCAGAATTCTCAAATTACTTATTGCGGAAATAAAGCTAATGACGCTGATCGAAACCCTGGTCATTACCTATTCTACAACTTCATTCATCCTACACCATCAGCCTATCATATCATCCAACAAGAATTGGTAAAAAATTCAATGGAAATTTAAGGTCATATCGTTACATGAGAGAATGTAATAAAATATCATCACGAGAATGTGTATACAGACGAAATCATGAAATTTAATTTCAGACCCTTAGCATTTGATGACTTAAAGCAATTGCATCGCTGGTTTCAAGAGCCCATGATTCGTCAATTGTATGCCAAAAATCAATCCTACTCTTTAGAGGATATGATTCAAAAATACAAACCTAGATTAGCCAATCTCGATCATATTCCTAGTTTTATTATTGAATATGAACAACAAGACATCGGCTTTATCCAATATTATTGCCTAGACGCGCACTTACCTGAAGGAATCACTCGTGATAGCCCCTTATTTAAAAAATACCTCGCTCATGAAATGGTTGGGATGGATTTATTTATTGCGGATAATCATAACCGAGGGAAGGGCTTAGGCATTCAGATCATTCATCAATTTATTACGGAATTTCTAATCAATTACAAAGCCATTGTTATTGATCCTGAAAGACAGAATGAGCAAGCCATTCGATGTTATAAAAAATCAGGTTTTCAGATGACCAATTTCAGCACCGACAAACAACATTGTATTTTAATTTTAGAGCAGCATCCTGTCAGTTAATCCAGACAAATCGTACTCTAACCTTCAATCATTCTTAGCCAAGATTCTTTTCATAGCGTTATCAAGCACCAAGGTTGCCCATCGCTTTAACGACGCTTTATTTTGTTCAAAAGCATACGGCAAAAAACTCATCCCATGACAAAAAGCATGAAACGTCATGATCTGTTGCGTTTCTTTATTAATCTCGCCATATGTTTTTAAAAAAATATCCAATGCCGAATCCGTGAACACCATCCCTGCTGCTAAATCAATACCAGGATGCCCAATATGCAGATCACCCCAGTCAATCAGGCCTGAAGGCAATCGAGTCATAGCATCAACCATGATGTGGCGGCTATACAAATCGCCATGCACAAAAGCTTGTTTAACCGGCGTAAAGTGTAACCGTTCAAGGTGCATAATCACCTCTAATAAAGCCTCTTTCGTAAAACCTGCCTGTAAAAAGTAAGACTCATATCGTTCAAGGTTATTTTTACATCCAGCCGTACGATGACTACATCCACTTTCCATTCGTACTCCCCTTCTACTAAATCCATGTACTCCGAATTGACTGAGATGCTATGCAACGCTTTAATCCAACCCGCTAAGATCATTGCAAATTGAGCATCATCAATCAGTGTGTCAAATGCATCACATAAAGCGATACCACGAAGCATTTTATATCCCGCATAGGCATACGGATATAAATCAGATGAAGTCCCTATCCAATCAGGCGCTGATAATGGGAACGATACGTGAGCTTTTATAATAGGTAACAAAGCGATTTCATTATGCATGCACGCCAAGCCAAATTCTCGCCGTGGGAATCGAAAAATTAGATTTTGATTAACCAAATAAACGACATTGTCCCAGCCAGAATCTAAATGTAAAATCGAATCCACTTTCAGATGATGTTGCTGTTTGAGCAATTTGGCCGCGATATCTTCGTTGATATGAATCGTTTGTTTCCATGCGTGTGACATATGCACCGTAAAATGGGTTGATTGATTCTTAATTATAATACAATTTGTCTTATGCAAATCGCTTTATTTTGGCCAGATAATATCCGCAAGCTCATCTTAATAACCAAAATACTGTAAATCCTTAATACGCCTTGAATATAATATTCCATCCAAATGATCACGTTCATGTTCAATCACCAGCGCATAAAAATCATCCACTATCAAATTATTGTGATTCCAAATGTGACAAAACGCCATGTTCTCCAATGTGATAATTCAGGTTAATTATCCCCAAATTATCTATTCGTACTCTGGGAATACAAATTAAGCCTTGGTCTATTATTTGAGGCACCAGCATAGTTTCTAATATGTTCATTAACTGTTTACCAAGCTTGTGTTTTAGAGGAGCTCTTTCTTCACTCTCTAACCACAAAACTTCTAAATACACTTTACTTGCTTTCTCGTCACCAATCCCAATATATGAATAAACCTCCTGCAGCACGCCACTATTACACGTAGTTATATCCAAATGTGGCATCTTACCTAATTCAACATGAATCGCCGTAAATATATCCTTGAAATTAATAAGGTTAATATCGATATTACTGGAAACTTTTAATGTAATCTGAGGCATACAAATAACCTTCTAAATTAGATAGAAATAATAAAAAATAATGGGCTCATGTCACCGACCCTACTTGTGTTGATTAATAAAAATCAAGATAACTTGGTTTATTTTTTTCTTAATTGACAATGATCCTCGATCACACAGATCAATATGTTTGGCTTGCCTCATTTCAACAACCGTGATGTTGTCTTTTACAAGCTCTTCTTGAGGAGGAAGAACGCCTTCATCCGCTTTCGTATCATTGGCTCGAATGGTTAGAATTGGAAAACTCCCTGTGCGAGGGAAAGGCATTCGCAAACTATCGAGGTCAATTAGAGCTGAAACAGAGTGAGGGTACTGTGTTGCAAACAACATGATCATGTCACCTCCGTTTGAGTGACCAATCAACATAACCTTTTTCAAATCTAAATCAGATCGTAATGCATGTAGACGTTGAATGACAAATCGAATGTTTTTCACGCCGTTGTCCCACACAGGTTTTCGACGTTCATATAAATTACCGGTTTGTGCTAATGGCGGATCACCTGCCAACTCATGTTGAATGCTTACCACAAAATAACCTTTGGTCGCTAAGGATTTCGCCAAAAAAGAATATTCGGTGTTTTTAGCTGTATATCCGTGATTAATGATAACAACTGGCGTTTTAAACGCACCCGTGTTCAATTGATTTTCTAAAACACATCTTGAATAAATTACAACAGGAATTAAGCGATTCCTAGATTTGTCATAAAATGAAGTTTTGCTCTCTGTCACCAACTGCTCGTTACATATCGAAAGCGACGCGACATTTGGCGTAATGGCCGAAGCAAGACAAGCATGTCCCAACAGAAAAATGAGAAGTACACGAGAAGCAATTAAAAACATGTTGGGCATAAAAAAATTAAATCCAAAAAAAACAATCATAACATAGGCACTAAACTGATGACGACCAATCACTATCACCTAATGACCAACTTGAAGTTTTGATTCTAATCAAGCAGACTAACATTAAACAACTATTCTCAGGCACAGGCATTGTACAAAATAGGCGTTTCGACCTTAAAAAGCAGGATACAACTTGTTCAGGATTGATTTATGAATACTCAAACACCTATTATCAACTGGGCAACTACTTCTCTGGCCTCACATGGATATACGCTACAACAGGCACCTGAAATTTTAATCGAAACACCTTGGTCTAATGTGATTCGATTTTCAACGTCGCAACACGACATCTATTTAAAACAAATGCCACCGGATATATCGTTAGATCCAAAAATCATTCAATTATTAATGGATCAATGTCATGCCAGCGTACCGGTTGTGATTGACATTAACGAAGAGCTCCATTGTTTTCTAATGAAAGATGCCGGACTGAATCTACGCGCTTATCTAAAGAATGAATTGCAGCCGGACTTATTGATTCAGGCCGTTAGAGAATTTACAGGAATTCAACGGTCAACAGAGAAACATATTCAATCCCTTATTGCATTAGGCGTCCCTGATTGGCGATTGGATAAATTCTCTAAAGTGTATGATCACATTATTAATCAAGCAGACTTTTTAAAAGCGGATGGGATGACAGATGATGAGCTTAAAATATTACGCGATTTAAGTCCAAAGGTTGCAGATCAATACGCATTATTATCCGAATATCAGATCCCTGAAACATTAGTGCAACTCGATTTTAACACCAACAATATGCTGTATAATCCAAGCACAAAAAAAATGACGCTGATTGATTTAGGTGAAATCGTGATCTCTCATCCATTTTTTTCTTTGCATAATTTTCTTTATACAGCCACGGTTCATCATGACATCAAAAAAGGCGACCAAACGTATGATAAACTTCAAAACGCTTGCTTTGAAAAGTGGTTACCACTAGTGAGCAAAGAGCACCTATTAGAGGGATTTATGTTGGCACAAAAACTATGGCCTATTTTTGGGGCGTTTGGATGTTATCGTTTAATGAGGAGTGTCGACCTGCAAGCTTTTCGATCTTATTATTCCAACAGGCCTAATCGACTTGCTGATTCTTTTAGAGAGTATATTGCCTCTGCGTGTTAAAATAATTTTTTGTCACTTTTATTACCCATACATGAAAATATATTTAGCTTCAAAAAGCCCTAGACGGCGTGAATTACTAGAACAAATGGAAGTCGAATTTGAAATTCTTCCTATTGATACGCCTGAGATTGTTGCTCCGAATGAAGCATCGGATGCTTATTCTAAGCGTATCACGAAAGAAAAACTGGATGCTGCTTGGAAGACAATCATACAGGACCAACTGACACCTATGCCGGTACTCTGTGCCGATACAGAAGTTGTGTTAGATGGTGTGATTTTAGGTAAACCCATTGATGAGCACGATGCGTTTCAAATGATAAAACGCTATGCCGGCAAAACCCATGAAGTGATCACCAGTGTCGGCATCACTTTTTACGATTATCAAAAAATTGAAATGAATAAAACCTTCGTGACGTTTTCAAACATCACGGACAGTGAAATAAAACACTACTTAACCAGTGGCAATTACAAAGATAAATCCGGCGGCTATGGCATTCAAAGCTATATCGGGCAATTTATTTCGCGTATTGACGGTTGTTTCTATTCCGTGATGGGATTGCCATTAAATACGGTAAGAGAAATGCTCAATGATTTAAAAACTACCTTTTCATTGGCTGAGAGGAGTGAATGATGAGCAACGTAACCATCCCACACTTTCCTTTTAACGTGATTGATCTCACGCATCCAATTTCCCCCGATTCACCCTCATGGGATGCAAGCTGTGGCTTTCAGCATAAAATAACGATCGATTATGAACAATGTACGACAACTCAATTTCGTGTTCAAACAATACAAATGCACGCAGGAATTGGTACGCATATGGATGCCCCGGCCCATTGTATTCCAGGTGGAAAGACCGTAGATCAACTTAGTCTCAATGAATTGATTGCACCTTGTGTCGTGATTGATGTTTCCAAAGAAGCGGATGCCTCTTACGTATGTGAGAGCATTGTTATTCAATCCTTTGAGCGAAAATATGGAAAAATTTCTCGCGGTAGTTTTGTCATCATTTACACCGGATGGTCTCAATACTGGCATCAGCCCAAACAGTATCGTAATGACTTACAATTTCCTTCTATTTCAAAAGAAGCCGCTCTTTTATTATTGGAGCGTGAAGTTGTAGGGCTAGGCATCGATACCTTCTCTGCCGATAAAGCAGATAGCGATTATCCCGTTCATCGTGCGCTACTGGGTGCAGGCAAATACCTTGTTGAAAATATCGCATATGCTGAACAATTACCTGCTGTTGGTAGTTATAGCATGGTACTACCCATTTTAACGGTAGGCGGAACAGAAGCACCTATACGTCTCATTGGATTAACACCTCTTTAGGGATGAACATGACAAATCCGATTAGCATGAAAAAAACCATACAAATTCAGCGCATCCTCACGGAATTAAAAGATGATATTAACGCGTTATTGGGATTTCATGAGGACATACCCCGTATTAATTATGGACCATGCGCTGTATTCGCTAAACTCTTTTATGATGCATGGAATGACCGATTTAACGATAAAGTGCACATCTGTTTTGTCATGACCCTTGACCGTGAAGAGTGCGATCATGTTGTGGTAAAACTGCCTTGGGGTGAGTTCTACGATGGCGGGATTGGATTGCATCCGGATGCATCAAACCAATCAAAATTTATAATCGATGAAATGTTGGTTTATAATCATGATAAATTAGAGCAATGGTCCTATGGCCTTGATCGGACTTATCCACGTTTTTGTCCTGACTTTGATAAAAAGCTCGTTGATGGTTTGATTAATAAATATTTGGATCGGATTAAGCCAGCTGAGCACACACTATAATTAGGATAAAAATGTCTAACCATACCTACTTAAAACTTTGCACACAAGTGTACGACTTAAGCAAACCCACGCCACCGGATGAAGCATATGCTTTCTATCGTTCCTATGTTAAAGCAGCAAGCGGCCCGATTTTAGAGCCCATGTGTGGTAGTGGTCGTTTCTTATTACCACTATTGAAAGAGGGGTTTGATGTACATGGTTTTGATGCAAGCCCAGATATGCTTCACGCACTTCATCAAAAAGCAGACACGCAAAAACTCAAAATCAACGTGTGGGAAGGATTCATTCAAGATTTAAAAATACCTGAACGATATGCACTGATGTTTATTCCGACCGGTTCATTTGGACTAATCATTGAACACGATCAAATCAAACGCTCGCTTAAAGTATTATTCGAACATTTAAAAGAGAATGGTATTTTACTGTTTGAAGTTGAAACCCTCAAAGCAGTACCTACTCCTACTGGCGTGTGGCGCGGTTCTGTTTGGAATCTATCAAATGAGCAAATGATATTAGCCAATTACTGCTCATCGGTATCGGATGACATATGCACCGCCATAGGTCGATACGAACTCGTTGCGCACAACAAGATTATTGAAACAGAAATTGAAGAGTATAAAATTAGACTTTATAGTGATGAAGCAGTTTTAACCAAGATATTGCATGAAATTGGCTTTAGGCACGTGCGTGCAGTTAAAGCATTTGACAAAAATAATTGCCCGGACACAGAGGATGAAGTCTTGATCTATGAATGTATTAAATAACCTCATTCAACGAGAAAAAAATGCTGCCTCACTTGAATACTTATCTATACGGAGACATACAAAACAATGAACCCATTTATTCTTTATCACAACCCAAGATGCTCCAAATCAAGACAAACATTAGAAATACTTCAAAGCCATGGGGTAACACCCATCATCATCGAATATCTTAAATCCCCCCTGAATCTAGAACAAATCAATCAATTACGATCCCATTTTGATTTAAAAGATTTCGTGCGCAATAGCGAGCCTGTTTTCAAAAAACTCTACCTGACACTTGCCGATGAAAGCAAAGTATTACAAGCGATGGTGGAAGAACCCATTTTGATGCAGCGCCCTATCGTCACGAGCGGTAACAAAGCGATCATCGCCAGACCGCCTGAGAAAGTATTAGCGTTACTATCTGAAAAATAATAACCCCATTTTTCACTTTTGAAGTGAACCATTATTCAGTGTGCTGCTTTATTCATTGTTTGCTTATGGAAATTCTTACTGTCTTGAATGTTCTCAATTAAATTAAACAAGTTCCCGGTTTATCTGAAGAGTAGTGATACCACGAACCAATATAATAATTGCCTGGAACAGGAAGAATATAGATTTTTCTGCACTGATATTTTCCTGTTTTGGGGTTTTCTCTCCATCGCCCTTTAAGCCAACCTCCACCAGCTTTCGCTTTCTCAATTTCCTCCTGAACGACAAATACTCCGAAAGAATCTTTATAATTAAATTCGTTATTTCCAATCAATTCTGGATGTAATGGGGAAACAAAAAACATTCCACTATAATCCCCTATAAAAATATTATTTGAGCTTTTTCTATATGCAATAATTGCTTTTTTTACTCCATTTTTTTTAATATAGTTTTCAGTTTTCTTAACAAAATGTATTACTTTATTTTGATCAATTGAATGATTTTTTGTTCTATTTTCAGCCATATCAGTCGCCGTTTTAGCATAGGCGACCGACAGCATAAATATTAATGCATATACCATCATTATAATGAGTGTCTTCATAAAAAAGCCTTAAGTACTAGTCAATGTAAATACGTATTTTACCTAATACGTAGATCATTTGTTTTTTCTGATTATGGTGATAGCACCTGTGCAATCCACTCATTATTGGTATAAGCATACTCAAAAACATCTGATAGTTCATCAGACCGATAAGCATAAAAAATAAATCGCGTTGGTTTTAGTCTAAATCCACAATACAAGGGACTCAATGGAACAGGCTGGTTAGTGTATTGTTGCCGAATCTGCTCTCTTTTTTCCTCCAACTCTTGCTTATCTCTAATCGGCTGTGCAGATGTAGGAGCATAACTATGAAATCTGATTTGTGCTTCGCGCGGATAATTTTGCCAATACTGTTCGTTTTCGACTTCAGTCAGTGGTTCGATCACTCCCTCAATTATCACCTCACGTGACAATAACTCAAACCAGAACGTCATCGAAGCAAAAGGGTTCATATTTATTTCTGCGACTTTTTTTGTATTTCTTTGAGTAAAGAACAACAATCCTTGATCGTTCATCTCACGAATTGCTACAACTCGGCAATGTGGTACCGCATCACGATTTGCGGTAGAGAGCACAGCATGTTGTGGGTTTGGCGCCCCGGCCGAATGCTCGTTTTGCAACCATTGCGTCAAATGTTCGATAGGTTGCATGTTATGAATCTCAAAATGCATGATTTAAGATAACCCAATCATCATGACCGTGACCGGATGGCCTTTAAATTCATCCATCCCCATAGTCTTCCAACCCAAACGCTCATAATAAGCAGGAACGGTTGGATCAAATGCAAATAAATACAATGTCTCAAATCCCATTGCCTTTGCTTTCACTTTCACAGCATCAACCAATCGTTGACCAACACCATGATGCTGACTCCTTTTATCAACCATCAATGAACCTAGCCACGGTGTCAAATCAGGACGAATGCCATCATTTTCTCTTAATGCACACATTCCAATGGGTTGACCATTTTCTCTTGCAACAAATGCCAAAGGGAGTTTGTCTTCATTACAATGCTCATAAAATTTTTGCTCAACACGATCAATTGAAACATCTGAAGCCCATATTTTTCCTAATAATTCATGCCATAATTTAGCCAAAATGGGTACATCTGTTTGATGCTGTTTTAATAATTCTATGCTAATCATGTTGGGCCTATATAATTTTATAATGCATCTGTACAAAACCACCATTCAGCGTATGCGACTTAATTAATTGCAAACGAACATCCTCTTCAACTTCACCAAATAAACGCCGCCCCTGACCTAATAAAACGGGAATCACCGTAATAATCAGTTCATCAATACATCCAGACCTCAAGAAGCGTTGAATTGTAATGCCGCCATCAATATACAAATGCTGATGCCCTTGACGTGATAATCGCGTTCTTAATTCCACAGGCGTTTCGGATGAATGCGTGACACTTTTTTTCAATGCATCCGGTATGTCGATGGGGTGTTGACTTAATACAATCACAGGAAGTGTATACGGCCACGGATTAAATGTTTTCACCATTTCAAATGAATGACGCCCCATAATAATCGCATCAACATTCGAAATAAACGCCTGATAACCACCATCTTCGCCCTCAGGAGCGAGCTCATTTGCATTCATCAGCCAATCAATAGAGCCATCTTCTCGAGCGATATACCCATCTAAACTCACGGCAATAAAAATCGCGCATTTTATTGTCATTAACATCTCATTTTTGATTATCATTGGTGTATAGGCGTATTATATCAGATTAAAACGAAATAAAAATAAATGGTTTAGGAATCACCTATGAACATTGATGCTTTGTTAGTAAAAAAATTAATCGCTGAACAATTCCCAAAATGGAGAGACTTGCCGATTAATCCTGTTGCCATTCATGGTTGGGATAATCGAACATTCCATTTAGGGCAAGAAATGCTTGTTCGTTTGCCTAGCAATGAAGACTATGCCCCTCAAATTTTAAAAGAATATCAATGGCTGCCTAAGCTTTCAAAACACCTTTCTTATCAAATTACCACGCCCGTGGCACTAGGACATCCAAACGCTGAGTATCCTTGGCATTGGTCGATTAATGGCTGGATTGAAGGAGAAACAGCATCCATTCAACGTGTTTCTAATATGAATCAATTTGCACATGATCTTGGACAGTTTCTAACTGAGCTTCAATCCATAGATTCAACAAATGGTCCTGAAGCCGGCACTCATAATTTTCATCGTGGTGCCGCTTTGTCCGCTTATGACCATGAAATGCAAATGGCGATACCCAAAATTAAAGATTCTAGAGAAAGAACGATAGCCGCGCGACTTTGGCATGATGCGCTAGCATCAGATTGGGAAAATAAGCCCGTTTGGGTTCATGGTGATATTGCCACCGGCAACCTTTTGGTTCGTGAAGGCAAGCTCTGTGCTGTCATTGACTTTGGACTATTATCCATTGGAGATCCAGCTTGTGATTTAGCCATTGCATGGAATTTCTTTACCGGTGAAAGTCGAGAGACCTTTAAAAAATCGATTGTCTTAGATCAAAATACCTGGATACGTGCATTAGGATGGACATTTTGGAAAGCGCTGTGTTGGCCTGTCAAAGGGATGGATGTTCAACGGATTATTCATGATGTTTATCAGGAGTATCAAGATATTAGAAACCCGCGGTCCTAGCGACAAGGTGGCTTGAAAACTCAACTTAAATATCATATTGTTCAATCACTTCTGTTATCACGAAACCTATCCTATGCAGACCCTGATCAAACCAAACAAATTATCATTTGGAGATACCATCGCCACAATCACTTTATCTTGGGGTGGTGCGGGGCTGTTGCCAGATCGTTATGAAATAGGAAAAAGTCGGTTACAGGATGTTTTCGGTTTAAATGTTGTTGAAACCAAGCATGCTCTGCGTGATCCCGAGTGGATATATCAAAATCCACAAGCACGAGCTTCCGACCTGATGGATGCATTTGCCAATCCTGAGATTAAAGGTATATTTTCAATGATCGGCGGTGATGACTCCATCAGGATGCTTCCTTATATTGATTATGATGTCATTCGAAATAACCCGAAAATATTTCTTGGGTTTTCCGATAGCACCGTCACTCACTTTATTTGTAGGAAAGCTGGATTAGGCACATTCTACGGACCAGCTGTTCTGACCGCCTTTGCTGAAAACGTAAACATGCATCGTTACACAATCGATAGCATCAATAAAATATTATTTTCAAGCGATGTAGTCGGGGTATTGCCGGAAAATAAGGATGGATGGACATCTGAGCTATTGGATTGGGGTGTTAAAACCAATCAAACTATTTTACGCAAACTCAACTCGCCTGAACCTTGGCGGTTTATACAAGGGTCTGGAAAAGTACAAGGCCATTTGATAGGAGGATGCGTAGAAGTACTTCAATTTATAATGGGCACTGAGATTTGGCCTAACCTATCTGATTGGGACAATGCCATCCTATTTTTAGAAACCTCCGAAGAAGGTATGCCATCGGGTCAATTGGAACGTTTCTTACGTGGATTGGGTGCGCAACATATTATTAAGCGATTGGCAGGCATAATATTCAGCAAACCAGGTGGGCATCTCATGAAGTCATCTGACTTTAAAGAATTTGATCACGGTATCTTAAAAATATTGAAAGAATTCGATCGCATCGATTTGCCCGTTGTCACGAACATGGATTTTGGTCACACCGACCCCATGATGACCTTACCCTATGGGCGAATAATGCAAATTAATGTCGATGAAAAACAAATCGCCATCATGGAAAATAGCGTGAGTTAGTGAAACACGATTAATCATACTTTTGCACAATACACATTCAATGGACACAGAAAATATGAGCATACGGTTAAACATTCAATATGAATCACACCCAAACCCAGAAGATATCAAAATCCTTCATGATGGGATTATGGCGCATGCAAAAACACAAAAAAATCAAAAACCACTGGAATTTTTTCACTATTTTATTCGTGATGAAGATAATCAAATCCAAGGCGGTTGTTTTGGATGTACACTCTACGGCGCGCTGTATATCGATACACTCTGGGTATCTCAACATTTACGGCATCAAGGCTATGGTGCAGAGCTCGTCAAAATGGCCGAACAATTTGGCATTCAACACAACTGTACATTTGCTAACGTAAATACCTTTGATTGGGAAGCACTGGATTTCTATAAAAAATTGGGCTTTGAAATTGAGTTTGTGCGACATGGATATGACAATGATTCATCATTCTATTTTCTTCGCAAACAACTACTCATCGGATAGTTGCAACAGGTCTTCCTAAATCTCGCAACACCTGTACTTATCTATTACAATAGAAGAAAACCATCATAAGTAATTTATACCCATGACATCACTCATCGCACTCTCACCAATGCTTGAAAAAGATATCCCCATCATTGTTGATGCCTTTGCAAAAGCTTCCTGGCCAAAACCTGCTTCAACTTTTGAGCAATATCTTAAAGAGCAACATCAAAACGAACGTTGTGTTTGGCTTGCGTATCTTGGCCATTAATTGGCAGACTACGTCACACTGACATGGAAATCGGCTTATGAGCCCTTCCACATGTTGAATATCCCTGAAATTATGGATCTCAATGTATTACCCTCCTTTCGCAAGCAAGGCATTGGATCTTTATTAATAGCCAGTGCTGAAGAAGAGGCCTTTAAAGAGCATGATACGGTAGGAATAGGCGTTGGGCTCTATGCTGACTATGGGCAAGCCATTAAAATTTATGTCGACCGAGGCTATAAACCTGATGGGCGTGGCGTTACTTATAATTATCAGCTCGTTGAACCAGGGCATAGCGCCTGCGTGGATGATGATCTGATTTTATGGTTTAGTAAAAAACGTCCGCTATGTTGGCAAAAAAAACCATCAACCGTTCAATCCATTCATCATTCACCTCACTTTACTTGGGGTGATGGCTGTGATGGTTGGTGGTTACAACAACATGGACATTTCACCGTCATTTCAGAACGCATGCCACCCAATGCAACAGAAACTCGACACTATCACAAACAGTCAGAACAATTCTTCTATTGTTTATCGGGTGAACTTTCCATGCAACTGAATGATCAAGAATTTACGCTTAAGGCACATGAAGGGATCTCTGTGCCTGCCGGCGTCGAACATCAAGTTAAAAATACCACGGCAACAGATACCAATTTTTTAGTTATATCATCACCCGACTCACACCACGATCGTGTTGATGTGAAGGAATAGATGATGAAAATCGAATACACAACAACACCTAAAAAGACCATCATAATGAAGCTCACCGCGGCCACCGTCCTAGTCTGAATCCTCGTACAATGGATGATGCGCCACACTAATCAATACTGACTTTTAAGCCGAAATGATGACAAACAATATCCATCCTCTTGCGCAGATAAAAACGATGCGCGTCAAATCGATGCACACCTGAATCCAAATGAAATCTATTACACTTTTCTTTTTTTGCAAACTCAATAAGAAAATCAAATAGTTTATCACCATAACGCTTAGATCGATTTTTTTCATCTGTTACGAGATCATCCACATACAAAAATTTTTCATATGCGAGATTATGCATTATACGAAAACCAGCGACAGCAACGATGGCTCCATCAACTTGTATGTATGCAAGTTGATAGCCTTCTTTTTGTTGAATGCTGACTTGAGTAAAAAATTTATCTTCTGTCAATGTCGTTCGTAATTGTGCCATTACAGGGAAACATGCTCGGAGCTCATCTGCCGTTTTCACTAAATTTAGTTTCATTCGTTATTTTCCAACTAAAAATTTAACTTAACATCAATACAGGGGCAAACACCACCGCCCGATCAACCCAACCGGATTGTCTTAACCTTCACGTTGACTTAAAAGACTCCGCAGCATCCAACGCGTCATCAATATGATCCTCGTCAAAAACCAAAATATCATGCTGATTTAATAAAGTGGCAGTGACACCCATGCCAGGAATAAGTTTTCGAGAAAAAGTTCCATCATAAATAACATTTGAACCACAAGAAGGACTTTTTGCTTTCAAGATGGCAACTCGAATGTGATGCTTCTGCGCGAGGGCAAGCGATTTTTGAGCACCAATAATGAACTCATCCGTTACATCCTGACCTGTGTTCGTCTTAATAACAGCGTCTCTATTTAATACCGCACTCCCCATTTTACCATCTTGAATTTCAGCAGGAGGTCTTGGCGTGGGTAATCCTCCAGCCATTTCCGGACAAATCGTAATCACCCTTCCCGCTTTTATCCACGCTTGTAAACGCGCATGATGTTGTAAACAATCACCGCCATCGTATCGAACCTTCTGACCAAGCAGACAGGCGCTCACCAATATTTTTGTCATCATGTAGCCTTCAATTTTCCTCTAAATTATCAATCAACCGCTGCAGATATGATTGTATATGGGTTTGCTCTTCTGTTGATACGGATTGTAATAAAGATTGGTTGAGTTCACTGGCAGCAGCCTTCACCATCGGCTCACACGCCCTGCCCTTATCCGTTAAATAAATATGAAACGCACGTCTATCGGTAGGGCTTGGTTTACGTTCAATTAATCCATCGCGCTCCATTCTATCTAATGTTCTCACAACCGTAGGCTGCTCAACACCAATTGCACGTTGCAATGCCGTTTGCGTCAATCCATCTTGTTCAAACAGCTCCATTAAAAAATACGTATAACCATGCGTGATGTGATAAGGCTTCAATAACTGGTTCGCTTTTTTTTCTAATAATCGAGCTGCTTTTTTAATTAACGTTGATGTGTACATAGACCTTCCTATAAATATAGCTTGCTATATATTAGCATGGCATTGTATAATGACATAATTCATAGTGGGGATTATACAATGAAACAACTGACTTTATATCAAATTGATGCGTTCGCAACCTCTGTTTTTACCGGCAATCCTGCAGGAGTATGTCCACTGGACACTTGGCTTACTGATAAACAAATGCAAGCCATTGCTGAAGAAAACAACCTTTCTGAAACCGCATTTATTGTGCCGGAAAATGACCATTACCGCATTCGATGGTTTACGCCCAATACAGAGGTTGATCTATGTGGTCATGCAACACTCGCCAGTGCTTTTGTTTTATTTAATCAACTAAAGCATCCAGGGTCGGCCATTCTTTTTCAAAGCAACAGTGGCGAACTGCGGGTTTCCAAACACAATAACCAATTGCAAATGGATTTTCCAGCACTACCCTATCAAAAAATAACACCTACCGATGAGGTGTTAAATGCTCTGTCCATTAAACCTAAAGAAATCTATCAAAGTACATTCGACTTACTTTGTATCTTTGAGCAGGAATCTGACGTCAGAAATATCCAACTCGATTTATTGGCCATTAGCCAACTGAAATGTCGAGGAATCATATTATCAGCACCCTCATCAAGTGGAGATGTTTATTCACGTTGCTTTTATCCAGCATGCAATGTGCCGGAAGATCCTGTAACCGGATCGGCACATTGTGTTATCGCGCCCTATTGGTGCAATCGATTGGATAAAACCCGTATTCATGCGGTTCAAGGCTTAAAGCGACAAGGAACGCTCGAGTGCGAAATAAAAGATAATCGAGTCCTACTGACAGGAACCTGTCATATGTACATGCAAGGCACTATTTTTATACCCAGCGAGTGAGAAGCATCATGCAAAAAATAGCGAATTATCAAATACAAGAATGGTTATTCTCCACCGCGAATGGCCATTTTGATATTGATTTAGCGGAAAGTGGTATTCATCCGCATCACATTGATGACATCCAATTCAGTAAAAATTATGATTTAAATTACAGCATCGATGTAGGACAACAAGAGTTGCGTCAGCTCATCGCTGAAATGTACCAAGTTGATGCGCAACGAATCGTCATTACAAACGGGAGCCAAGAAGCGCTCTATTTATTTTATCGATCTTTTCTATCTGCGCACGATCATGCGATAACGTTTGTTCCTGGTTGGCAACAATCATGGGAGGTTCCTGCTCACATAGGTTGTGATGTGACGAAGATACATTTAAACCGAGATGATAATTATCAAATCGATATGGATACCATCATTGATAATTTAAAATCCAACACAAAGCTTATCATTTTAACCAGTCCAAACAATCCATTAGGAACCGTGGTCAAACAACAGGATCTGCAGGCACTTGCCCGCTTATGTCATGAAAGAAGGATATTTTTACTGAATGATGAAGAGTATCTCACAAATTACGCAGATAGCATCGTACATTTAGAAGGACAGACGGCAGCGGTCAGTAGTTTATCTAAAATTTATGGTTATCCTGGGCTTCGGGTAGGCTGGTTTATCGGTGATGAATCTTTAGTCAATGACATGGTCAATTACAAGCGCTACACAACGGTCACCAATTCATCGTTATGTGAGTATTTAGCCATTGAAGTGCTTAAGACCTATCAAGCTCATATTGATAGTTACCATGCACTAATTAAACAGGGTGAAAATATAGTAAAACAATTCTTGTGCCAATGGCCACAACTGCATTTAATTAATCCACAAAACACGCCCTTTGCATACATTGATGTACCAAAAACATGGGACTCTGCCGACTTTTGTCGTCAGTTACTCGATGAATATAAAGTTCTACTGATGCCAGCTGAAGTATTTGGAAGCTCAAATGCCTTTAGAATTTCATTCGGTCGTCCAGAGGGTATTTTAAAAGAAGGTCTTAACCGAATAGCGAAATTATTAAAAAATTGGGAGGCACGATGAGCATCATATTCCTATCAGCAACCGACGTAAAACAATGCATCACCATGGGGGATTCTATCGATGCCATGGAACATGCTTTTTTGCAGTTGGCAAATAAACAGGTGATCATGCCATTACGAACGACTGTTGCAATAAAAGACGAACGTGCGACAACTCATATCATGCCTGCTTTCTTTGAACAAGAGCGTCAGCTTGGTATGAAGGTGGTTTCGCTCTTCCCTAATAATGCTAATCGCAATTTACCGGCCATTAACGGGGTTATTTTATTATTAGATGCGACAACGGGTGAGCCTAAAGCACTCATGGATGCAAGCTATTTAACTGCATTACGCACTGGCGCCATTTCAGGCTTAGCGACTCGCATTCTGGCGCGAGAGGATGCAAGTCACGTTGCCATCATTGGCTCTGGTGTACAAGCGTTAACTCAGCTGGAGGCCATAGCACATGTGCGCCCTATTCAACGTGTTTCTGTTTGGTCTCGGTCCCATGAGCATGCGTTAGCATTTGCAAGTCAAATACAGCATCGCTTTGACACACAAGTATGTCATGATATTCATCAGGCAACGTGTGACGCTGATATCGTTTGTACAGCGACCAATAGTACAGAGCCTCTTATTCACCTTGAAAATATAAAAAAAAACGCACACATCAATGCGATTGGTTCACACTCAAGAACCATGCATGAAATTGCACCTGAGATTTTTAAACACGCCACCACGGTTGTCGACCAACATGAAGCGGCTTTTGCCGAAGCCGGTGAAATTATTGCAGCCATTGAAGCGGGCCTTCTAGATGCTGCTTCAGTCCTAGAGTTAGGCTCGCTATTAAAAACAAAAGAGTCTAAATTAAAACAACAACTCACGGTTTTTAAATCCGTTGGTCTTGCGATTCAAGACATCGGTATTGCAGAAAAAGTGTATGAAAATGCAGAGAAATGCCAATTGGGGCAACGTTTTGATTTATCATGAGGAGAAACCATGCAGCCACTCCACATTAAAACGCCAGTAATAGGGGGGCTAGCCGCAAACCTCAGAAATTTCCGGGCAGTTTTTGGCCACTTCGATTTTTCTTAACCTTCGCAAAAGAACCTTACCTATTATCTCATCAAGATTGATGATTTTATCATCGGTAAATATGAAATGTCCTTGGA
>JAUYSP010000071.1 GCA_030696305.1 Legionellaceae bacterium
CGAAGTGAAGCAATCCAGATCGATGTGACTTAAAAACTCCGATATCTGGATTGCTTCGCTAACGCTCGCAAAGACAATTATGACTGTATAATATCAAAATTAATATTTTATGCTCAATAATTTATAATGGGACAGCCCTACAAAGATTTCAGAGAATAGCGTATGAAGTTAATGATTTCATATGGCTAGTTGAGGGATAGATCCGTGCTAACGGAGATTATTTTTTTTTGTCTTTTAAGCATAACGTGATTCATGTATAATCTTGAGTCAAATAAAAAATCTACCTGAATTGTCACCCGATCTATTTGCATGTGACAACCTCAAGTTCCATTATCATTTACAAGGTTATTATGATTGAAAAAATCCGCAATATTGCCATTATCGCTCACGTTGATCATGGAAAAACGACATTAGTAGACAAATTATTACAACAGACGGGTACGCTAAATGAGCGTGCGCCCAAAGTTGAACGGCTAATGGATTCGAATGCATTAGAAAAAGAGCGTGGTATTACGATTCTCGCGAAAAATACCTGTGTCCATTGGAGCGGTTATCAAATTAACATTGTTGACACACCAGGACATGCTGATTTTGGTGGTGAAGTGGAACGTATCTTATCGATGGTTGATAGTGTGCTTTTACTGGTGGATGCCGTTGATGGTCCCATGCCGCAAACACGCTTCGTAACGCAAAAAGCATTTGCTCGTGGTTTGAACCCGATTGTGGTGATTAACAAAATTGATCGGCCTGGTGCACGACCTCATTGGGTTATGGACCAAGTGTTTGATTTATTTGACAATTTGGGTGCTAACGATGAACAGTTAGATTTTCCAGTAGTATACGCTTCTGCTCTCAATGGTTATGCTCAATTGGACTTGGAAGATGAGGCGACTAACATGGATGCCTTGCTACAAACGATCGTTGATCGAGTGGAAGCGCCTAATGTTGATGCCGAAGGTCCTTTCCAAATGCAAATTAGCTCGCTGGATTATTCTTCTTATGTTGGCACTATTGGAATTGGTCGTGTTAGCCGAGGCCATGTAAAAGCAAAAGCTCCGGTTAAAATTATTGATAAAGACGGCAATATTCGTAATGGTCGCTTATTACAATTGCTTGGATTTAAGGGCTTAGATCGCGTGGAAATTGAAGATGCCCGCGCTGGCGATATTATTGCTGTGACAGGTATCGATCAACTAAATATCTCGGATACTATATGTGATCCAGCGACAGTTGAAGCATTGCCTCCGCTAACAGTTGATGAACCAACGATTAGCATGACGTTTCAGGTTAATGATTCTCCTTTTGCAGGTCAAGAAGGTAAATTTGTTACCAGTAGAAAGATCCGTGAACGCTTACAAACTGAATTACTTCACAATGTGGCTTTACGTGTCGATGATACTGAAGATCCGGATAAATTCCGTGTTTCTGGTCGAGGTGAATTACACCTATCGATTCTTATTGAAACCATGCGTCGCGAAGATTATGAATTAGCTATATCTAAACCTGAAGTTATTATGCGAGAAGAAGATGGCGTGCAATTAGAGCCATACGAGCGATTAACTCTTGATGTGGAAGAAGGTCATCAAGGCGCTATTATGGAAAAAATTGGTGAGCGTCGTGGCGAACTCCAAAATATGGTTCCAGATGGAAAAGGACGTGTGCGACTTGATTATCAAATTCCAACTCGGGGTTTGATCGGTTTTCATACAGAATTTTTATCGGCTACATCAGGCACTGGCTTAATGTATCATGTGTATGACCATTATGGTCCTGCTGTACGGGGACGAATCGGAAAACGAAATAATGGTGTGCTAATTGCTAACTGCACGGGAACAGCACGAGGATTTGCACTGTTTAATCTGCAAGATCGTGGGCGATTATTTGTTGAGCCACAAGTTGTTTGTTACGAAGGCATGATCGTTGGTATTCATGCTCGTGATAATGATTTAGTCGTCAATGTCACTAAAGAAAAGCAATTAACCAACATGCGTGCATCGGGTACGGACGAAAATATTATTTTAACGCCAGCTATTAAATACACATTAGAACAAGCGTTAGAATTTATTGACGACGATGAATTGGTTGAAGTAACACCTAAATCGATTCGATTGCGTAAAAAAGAATTGAAAGAAAACGATCGTAAACGCACTTCACGTTCAAATAGCGAGGATGCCTAAAAGCTATGGGTAAAAAACGATTTCAACGGGTTATGTTGTATGCGCGTCAATTACGCGCCAATCAAGATATCAATGAAACATTTCGACATTTGATATCTTTTTTGCAAACACAAGCCGTGGAATCGTACGTTGATGCTGATACTGCTGCATGTTTTGATCTAAATCTTCCTGTGTTGGCACGGGAAGATTTAGACGAAAAACATGACTTAATCGTGGTAGTTGGGGGTGACGGTAGTCTATTATCTGCTGCACGCTTAGCGATTAAGGTGAATGTACCAGTAATTGGGATCAATCGAGGTCATTTGGGTTTCTTAACTGACTTGTCTCCGCATGATTTTGAAACGCAATTAAGTGCTGTGTTAGCTGGTCAATACATGGAAGAATCCCGGTCATTGTTGCAAATGCAACTTTATCAGGATAAAACGCTTTGTGGCCAGAATGAAGCATTAAATGATGTTGTTTTAAGCCGAGGTAATGAAACACGATTAATTACATTTGATGTTTATATCGATAATTTATTCGTCAGTCATTACCGAGCTGATGGCCTCATTTTAGCTACCCCCACGGGCTCTACGGCCTATGCTTTGTCTGCCGGTGGACCCATCATGCATCCACAATTGGATGCCATGGTGATGGTTCCTATGTTTTCTCATAGTTTGAGTTCCCGCCCGTTAGTGGTTGATGGGAAATCAATCGTTGAGCTATGTGTTAGTGAAAGCAATGAAAATGAATTACAAATTAGTTGTGATGGTCATGAGTCGTGTTTAGTCAAACCAGGACAGCGCATAATCATTCAAAAATATATCAATCACCTGCGTCTATTGCATCCTTTTGATTACCACTATTATGATACATTAAGAATTAAATTAGGTTGGGGATCAACAGGATGAATTATGCTCGCTTCCTTACGTATTAAAAATTTCGCTATTGTTGATGAACTCGAGCTGGATTTCTCAGCGGGAATGACCGCTTTTACCGGCGAAACAGGAGCAGGTAAGTCGATTATGATCGATGCGCTGATGCTTGCTTTGGGAGGCCGTGCGGACACTTCTGTGATTCGAGCGGGTGCTGATACGTGTGATATTCAAGCCAGTTTTACCTTAAGTTCTGCTTCTCTGCCCGCCCAATGGTTACTTGAGCATGATGTGGTTATCGAGCATGACGAAATTTTTTTACGCCGGGTGATGTTTGCTGAGGGTCGGTCGAAATCCTATATCAATGGCATCGTATTTCCTTTGCAAAAAGTAAAGGAGTTAAGTGAAATGCTCGTTGATATTCATGGCCAGCATCAACATCAATCTTTATTAAATCATGCCACGCATCGCCAGCAACTAGATCAATATGCTAACCATTCAGCATTGTTAAATGAGGTTCAGCAACGCTATCGGCAGTGTCATGTACTGCAAGATAAATTAGAGCGATTACAGGCCCAAACGGTGCATGGTGAGCGCTTTGGCTTGTTGCAATACCAAATTGACGAATTGGATCAACTTAATTTACAAGAAGGTGAAGTTAAAGCATTACACGACGAACATCAATTGTTACATCATGCGCGCGAATATTTAGAGCACACACAGATCATTACTAATTTATTACAAACAGATGACCAGCCCAATGTTCGGCAAAGTTTAAATGATGCCATACATTATTTAACGTTATTACCAGAAGACAATATCCATGTTAAAAACGCGCTGGATTTGATGAATCAGGCATTAATTCAATGCGATGAGGCATTTAATGAAATGAGCGCCTTTTCTCATCAAGTTCTTTTAGATCCTGAGCGGTTACAAGAAGTTGAGTTAAGAATGAGTGCGTTGCATCATGCTGCACGCAAATACCATGTGGATGTCGAACAACTTGCTGCTCATGCGTTCCAGTTACAGAACGAGTTAGCGTGCCTTAATAATAGTGAAATTGAAAAACAACAGTTGGAGCATGAGCATAAACAAGCAGTAACAGCTTATGAAGAAGCAGCTTTGACATTAAGAGCATCACGAATTAAACAAGCTAGTTTGTTATCCAAAGAAATCACGCTTACGATACAACAGTTAGGGATGCCTAAAGGATTTGTCGAGATAGAAGTAAGTGCTTTAGACAAAATGCATGCTCATGGTTTAGATAAAGTGGAATATAAAGTTTGTACTAATCCCGGTATGCTGCCTGACTCGTTAGCAAAAATTGTTTCTGGTGGTGAGCTATCACGAATTAGCTTAGGTATTCAGATGATTACCGCACAACGTGGCACTACACCTACCCTATTATTTGATGAAGTGGATGTGGGTATAGGCGGGGCTACAGCAGCATTAGTTGGCCAATTATTAAGAAAATTAGGTGATCGATTGCAAGTTTTCTGTGTAACGCATCAACCTCAAGTTGCATCAAATGCGCATCACCATTTTGTAGTTGCAAAATACGTTGATAATCAACAAACGTTTTCTCGTATTACCCCATTAGAAAATCATGCAAAAATTGATGAAATTGCCCGTATGCTAGGTGGTTTAACGATTACAGAACAAAGTCGTTCGCATGCAAAAGAGTTGCTTGAGTCAGCTGCAGCTGACTAGGCTACTTCCTCTACCAAACATGTTCATATTGCTACGACTTTACGCTCTGTTTTAATCCAGATATATCAAAATATAGTCTATACTTTGAATGAATTCGGATTACAGGGAGTGTATAAATGAATATTAAAAGTCGCTATCAATTTTTTATCCGAGCGGCCTTGCTGGTTGTTGGATTGTTTTTTTCTATGAGTAGTCATGCATGGCGTGGAGGCGGAGGCTATTATCATGGCGGTTATTACCATGGTGGTTATTATCACGGTAATTATACGCGTGGCGCCTATTACGGCGGCTACCATGGGGGATACTATGGGAGTGGATGGGCAGCCCCCGGTGTTATAATTGGTGTTCCAGCTGCTGTCTATTATGGCCGTGGGTGCTCTGTTATCCAACGTTGTTTTAGGGGCGGTGGCTGCATCAATGAACGTGTTTGTAATTAAATGATCTAGGTTGGTTGTGTCGAACCAACCTAGTTTTGTCATGTTTTCCTTTAAATAAAACTTGATTTTTTTGTGCAGATAGCTGAGTATCTAGCCACAATTTAGTTCTATATTAAGGGAAATATCATGAGATCTATTTCAGAGCGTATTGAGGAAATTAAAACAGAATTGACTGATATCAAGGTTAATCTGATGCAAATTGAAGATAAAGTCGAAGAAGGCCTCGAGTTAATTGCTGACGAAGCAGCAATTGATGCAAAAATCAGTAATGAAGTCCGTCGCTTAATTGAAGATACCCATGAATTAAACCCGATTTTTATTTCCGTATTAGATGGTGCAAGTTATTTTTCTGGTAAGGTATCGGCCGAGTTAAGAAAGCATAATGAACACATGTTGAAGAATCGTTGTGGTTTATTAAAATTAAGCCCCAGTGAAAAAAAACTTGGTTATAATGATTTATGCGATTTAAAAACTACGACGCACTGTGTTGTTTCATACAATACGGAATTGTATTTTGCTGATGCTTATAATATGAATAAATTGGAGACCGATCAGTTAGGTGTTTCTTTATTTGAAGCATTGCAAATAAAATTCTCCACAATGGCGTTTGATACCTGTGTAAAAGCAAATAAAGCGACTCATAATGCCATAGCGTCTAAAATGCCAGAACTCAATCGCGACACCTTTATTCAATACGAACATACAGCAATGCGTACGCGTAGTTATGAAGGGGTTGAGCAGAAGACAATGCAAATCGATTCCTTACCCAAAGGAGAATTGGGAGGAGAGTATGTTATTGTTCTGGATGATGTGGCTGATAGGGGTGAAACAGCCAAAGCGATTAAACACTATTTAAAATCGGTTGGTGTTAAAGACGATGTATTATTTGTTTTAGTTGATAAAATAACTGCTGGCAGAGAATGTAATCCCGCATATAAATGCATCGATACATCGCCAACAGCATTTCTTGTAGGTGGTGGAATGGATCTTTATACGGGGCGATTTAGAGAGAATCCCAGTATTTGGGCTGTTAATCCTGATACTTTGCCGGAAAAAGCAAACATAAATAACCTGTTAGGCCGTCGTAAACGTTTAAATAGTGAGTTGCGAGATTGTATTCAGCAGGAAAAAATAATGACTGCATCGCGTGCATCAAGTCCCACAATGCGGGGAGGAATTTTTTCAGCAAGAAATTCACAAAAAGATGTAATGAAGGACACCTCGCAAGTGGTGGATGCAATGGGGGTTGGGATTTAGTGCCGCCGAATTCGCGACGTCCCGAGGCTCGTCCGCGGGATCCAGCGATCTTGCTTGATTCCTGGATCCCGCGCATAAAGCGCGGAACTTTGGCGGATAGTTTTATTTATAGTCACTCATGATTTTTCCCTGGGGTTACATTCATCTTATTTGTGTCATAATCGTTTCTCAGTTAAATGTTCAACATGCGCAGCGGCCGCTGAAGTACTTGTATGACTACCATCTGTTGAAATAAATATACTCACGGGTGCCACTGATGCCCAATCTTCCTGGAAATCCTCTCCCATTGCAGCATATTTCTTATTAAAATAATCAGGATCTTTAAGGCAACCTTCTATATCTTCTTCGGTTATCGCTGGTAACCCCACCTCTTTATCTAATTCTGCTAATATTTCTGCTCTTGGTTCATTTATTTTATAAATACGTGCTTCCATTTCATTAATACGCGCATCTATTTCATTAAGTTGACTCTCCCTTAACTCAATATTCTTCGTAAACGCATCAATACGGACTGCGAGTTCTTTTACAGATCTTTTTAATGCAGCAAGGTGATATGCCAACTTTCTTAAATCGCCTTTGTTGGTTTTTGAAAGACTAATAAGTTCGATAATGTTATCAAATGCCTCGGTAACAGCATTAAACGCATCGGTATTCTGACTCCCCGTTTTATCAGGATGAGTACGTAACGCGCATTGCTTATATGCTAATTTCAGTTCTTTTAGTGTGAACAGCTCTCCCATACCTCGTGATAAACGCAATGTTCGAAGTGGCTCCAACATTTCCTGGGTTACAATAAACGGAAACGCTTCGAATGCCTCCACATCAAGTCTTGCCTGCTCTGCTCGATTCTGTGTTGTTTGGATTAAGCCATAAGAAGATGAATAAATTTTCGATGAATCATTCGATTCAATATCTAATTTCGGTCGTTCATTGGGATATTTTAATACATGGGAGCACAACTCGGCAGGTAAAAACGGAGTTAGCGCCTCACTAAATGGTTCGGAGTGAATTAAAAGAAAACGCTTCTTTGTAGTGAATAAGTCAGGGTTTTTCTTATGGGGCCAACTTAAGTCATAACCTAACTGAGTAGCAAATAAATCCTCCGTGATAAAACCACCTAAGCTTTTTATTTTTACTTGATCTGCTTGCGTAAATTCACTCAACTCTTTTTCATAAATTGCCAGGGAAATAAAACTATGCAATCGATAACAATTCACCCGATAATTACTGATGTTTAATAACCAATAGAGAACTAACAGTAACCAGGGCAATTGGCTAACCCATTTAACCTGCCCCAAAAGACGCTCTCGCTCGGTTTCGTCTGACTTAATAT
>JAUYSP010000078.1 GCA_030696305.1 Legionellaceae bacterium
AACGTTAACTCAACAGCTTGCATCTCTACTAATTTGTCGTTCAGCTGAGCCAAGAGCTCTTTATTCATTGCTGGATGAGTACGCAATAATGCCACTACGCTGGGCGTTAATTCTTTTCTTGAAATAATATCCGATAACGCCGCAGCATCAGGCTTACAATGATTTAAAATATAAAGTAAAACCTCCTCATTCGCTTCCTCATGTTGAATGATATCTCTCATATTGTTAGCGTTGAAATAAGGATGTTTAAGTCGTTTCATTAAAACTAAACTGGTTTGAGGACTATTATGTATCTCTAAGATCTCTATCATATTTTTCTTTGAAACGGACTCTACTGCGGACAAGGCGTGTTTTTTATTGAGAATAAACTGTAATGTTGTAAATATTTTTTTCACATCTGACTCATGTGTAAATTTTCGATAGGCTCGATGAAACAGTTTAGGCTCCCAACGGAGTGAAATCGTAGCACTCAGACTTTGCAAAGTATGATTAATCTCCGCTAACTCATTGGACAACCTTTTTTTATCGGAAGTTAAATAAGCATCGATAACCCGCTGGCTATGCGTTACGACACGTATGATCGAATCGAATTGCCTATCAAACAACCATTTCGTGTGAACAAGTTTCTCGAGTGTTGTCAATAATTTTTCACAAGCTAATAAAACCTCATCATCAGGCCTTATGATAAGAGAAGAAGAGATGGTGTCCTTTAATGCGGCAGAAATACGATTAAACTTTTCAGTAAAATTACCTGGAAACGCGTGTCGCTTAGTTTGTATTTGATCCAATGTCGGTTTTTTAACAATAAGTAATTTACAACGAAACCCACTATGCTTGCTCGGTGTTAATGATGCCTTAATAATAGGGTCCTTGCTTCGACTTTTAGTCACGTTACGTTGCTCATATTTTCTGGTTTTATTCACGCGATTTTCTAATGAAACAGGTTCATAGTATTCCGGGGTTCTTGTGTCTGGTAATATTCGCGCGGAATCATAAAAAGCATCAATCGTTGTTATATACGATTTTCCCCAATGTATGATTTCAAGCGCCCCAGTGTCCGCATCATAATGATTAATAACGGCGGCATGTTCAAACTCTTCAGGAGCCCCTTCCAACGAAGGCAATCCACCGTATTTTTCTGTAGATCCAGTGACGGAGAAAAAAGCAATAGGAGCATTACCCGCTGCTATATTTTTAATAAGAACTTCTTTAAACAACTCAATCTGATTATTATAATCAATTAGTTCTGAGTCTATGCCAATATCATTGAGTATTGCACCCAGTTGTGCGATTTCAAGTAACTCACCTTGAATTGAACCATGTTGTTTGGATATTTCACGAATAGATAAAAGATGAGCGCCATCTTTTTTATGCAATGGAATTGGCTGATAGCCAAGTTTTTTAGCATAATAATGCTCCACCGTTGCGATCGATACTATTTTACAATTCGCTCCGGTTTGCCTCACAACATCCGTTATACCAAGTCCCACTTGACGTTCCTGTGCCAATGTGGCGACTGGATCTCCACGATCGGGCTTATATGAATTGCTCATAACCGATGTAAATTCAGGATTATTATTTAATCTACCGATCGTTTCTTGACTAAGATTTGTGAGGATATCTGACAGATCTGAATAATCAGTAAGTTTTTCAATTAATTGGCTAATCCACCAAAACTCTTTCATTTGTGGAAGACTGAGCATGGCTTCAATAACCGGTGCGGTTAATTTTTTTGTAGCAATAATACGTTCTAGAACATCATTACCCGGGTTTTTATGTAAAATAATATACAATAAAACGGAATCATCAACCTCATTGCATTTTATTATGTCTTTAAGCTGACTTTTCTTAAAATGCGGATTCAAAAGTTGAGCAATCAAGGACGCACTGGTTTGTGGGTAACCTTGAAGTGTTTGAAAAAATTCGAGCGTGAGTTGTGCCCCATGATTTTTAAATAAAGCGACTAATATATCCGGATCATGTTGTGATTCATCCATGAACCTTTTGATCATCTGCTCATCGATACATGGGTTTTGTATCATGGCCAGCAACAATGTCTTAGCAAATGCTTTATTTTTATCAAATAATTTTAGTTTCAATAACCGATGTAGAGCGTCAAGACCGGACTCGTTTAAGCAAAATTCGCTTGATACATTAATAACCCCATCGGTAAAACGTTTTAATGTCATTTGGTGCTTTTCTAAAAGAAAAATACGAGATAACGGTTGTGGATCATCAACATGCTCAATTTGAACTTGTAAATCAGATATCAGATCACGCAATTGTGTTAACTCATCGAGGTAAAATTCCATAAAACCCAACGCACGACAGGTCAGTGAATAATCTTTTTGCCAATTGATGCTATTCAGTTTTCCATCTTGCCAATGCGCATTAGCGTAATTTATAGCATTTGAGAGTGATTGGAATACCACACAGTCTTCTTCTGAAAGATTCAGCTCTAAATACTCAGACTGCCAATCCAGCATGCTCAGATCTTCATTCGGAGCACGTTTGGTGATGTCTTGATAGACCTGACTTGTTTGTGAAAAATCTTGTTGAAAAGCATCAAAATCGTGCTTCAAAGTTGTACGATAAGGCAAAAGATACCGTTTAAAAAATGATATCTTTTGCTGAAGATCCTTACTAAACCAAAGCATAGCACCGGGCTCTTCGACTAATTTTTCGAGTTCGCCATTAAAAAACCGAATTTGTGTCACGATGGATTGATATTTTGGATGATTCAGAATATCGTCAGGACGATAACCACTTAAAACCGTATGACTCGTTGTACTAAGCCACATATCTTTGCTATCAGGCAACATAGTGGCACTGATTTCCAATGCCTCTAATTGGCTTATTATTAAGCAATTTAACGTGCCATCGAGCTGTCGATGAAAGAAAAGAGTTAAGACCGGTTTTTGATAACCACTCAAAAATTCAGTTTGACCAACATAACATTGATAAAAATTCTTACTAGCATATATAGTGTCGGAGAACATCGGTATTTCCGTCACCTTACTTCCTTGAATGCTCGCACATAAAGCATTCAAGGATTTAACATGGGGCGAAGAGAGATAATTAAATATAACATTGGGAATAAAAACAAAAGGCTCCTCTTTTAAAAGGGGTGGTAACATACTTTGTTGTTTTTGTTCTTTTAACATTTCAATATGTGTTTCTTTCTTCGTTTCAACTTCATTACCAAAAAATGATTTTGGCTTTCTATAACATCTTTCACAAACGGGAATCGCTTGTGCAATAATCGCATTCATAGCTGCATCAAGAACGATCTCTTCCGTGTTTAAGTTTGGAATTTGTGCACTGGTAAGGGCATCTTCCAAGATATGACGCCATTCTGCCAAAATTTGTTTTTTATGCATTTCAAGCAACCTATCTGTCGGTTGCTCTTGATTCAAATGACCATAGATTTTAAACAAATTAAATTCTGACGTTTTGATAAAGTAAGGTTTAAAAAAGTCCGCTAAACGGCAACGTTCCTCCATGGTTTTTTGCGACAATAATCGTTGAATGAAATCATTGCGAATAAGACTTGCCATTTTTGCATAGGCAGCTTCAAAATTATCTAGCTTAAGTTGTTTTTGTTGATTAATAGTTACCATATCAATCAACTCATCAAGAGATTGATTGGCTAATTTATTGGGAACAATCAACTCAATACCTTGAAGTTCAACAAGTCCTCGCATTCGCATCACCCCCTGAAGAAATCCATCGAGTGTGGTTTTCTCATCGATTAATGCTATCCCTGTTGCCAAATCATCCTGCTTTAAATCAACACCTATCGTATTAGCATTGCCAAAAAAACTCATTCGAGCTTTTGGAGAACAAGCCAACTGTCGGTCAATTTCCACGGGATCGGTTGAATTTAATCGAACGATCTTTTTATACTCCACATCAAGAGCGCATAACATATCCTCTTGATTGTAAAATAAAACGTATTTTATCCGTGGGATAAAACGATGATGATGGTCGGTCACAAAATCTGCCAATGCATCGGCGACGTCTTGGTTTCCAATACCTTGAAATCGAGCACTAATATCAATAACAGCTCGAGCACGGATGGATAAAGGCGTTGTAGGAAATAAGCCCTCAACAAATTGATTAATGCTAACAAAATCTAAGGCACGTATGGCCGTTTCAGGTTGCTTTTTCTTTAGAACCTCAATAATAAATCCATTACTTCCCAAAGACGTTTTTTTATCAAAAGACAACCGAGAATGATACGTTGTATGATTCCATGGTGTTCCTGTAATACCCTGGCAAGTATGATACATATCCACGTGATTATATGCATTACTATGGAGTACATGAGCATCGATATTTATTTGAGGTAAAACACGTGTTTTCAAGGCCTCATAGATAAACGCTTTATTGTAACGTAATCTCTCAAATAGACGTACAAATTGCGATTTATTTTCGAGATTAATTTGACCCAAACTAGGAAGATCTTGCTCTTGCTGAATCATCTTCATAAACCCACGCGCCGTAAGCGTATTGTCCAGCTCGGTGATTGGTGCGTTTGTTTGACGCAATTCGATTCGTGCATCCGATTGAAATTGACTGATAATCGCTCTAACTAAGTTTTCATTCAATCCAGTATGGAGTAAAGATTGAATAGTATAATTCATGGACTCCAGATAGTTACCAAATTCACAACCCTCGCTCGGTTGATTATTTGCTCGAAATGGAATAGCGACTAACGAAGTCGTATCAATATTAGATGGACCATAATGAACTTTAAATCGTCTTGTTAAAGTTTGAGCCAATAACTCAGTCACTTGTTCTTTATAAAAAGCCAGTGTATTTTTGATGGCATCGTTTGCCTCTATGATAAACAAAGGTACTTCCAAACCCTCATTTTTTAAATAGGCAATAAGTAGCTGCTGTTGCTCAGACGAACATGATTGAGCATACTCATATAAGGGACTGTGCGAAAGAAGCACTAAATTATTGGCTAACTGATCTAGTTCACGCTGCGGTATACTTTCGGAAAGCAAGTAAGGCTCGGTGATAACCGTGTCCAAAAATTGATACAGAGCAAGGCAATCATGAATGAGTTTCTTTGAAATATGCCGTTGTTCCTCCACCGTATAATTTAGTATTTTCTTAAGTAACAAGCCTTGATGAACTTCATCTATCAGCACATCCGCACGTTGCCGAAACAAACAAACCAATTTTTCCACCCATTCAACCTGCCGAGTCCATTCTACCCGCCTAAAATCATCATCAGATATTTTTTTGTAAAGTAATTCTAAATATTTAAGCTCCAACGATTGAATAGATTCGCCTGTCGTAACTAAGTAATCCTTATTATGAATAATATCCATGAAGACAGCGTAAATTTGTTTTAAACGACTTGAGTGACAATCATCCTCGCGGCTAAAGGTAAAACGATGGGCCGTTTGATTATATAATTTTTGAGATATTTGATTTAAGTCCGCATGAGCTGTTTTTAATAAAGAACATTGGGTTTCGACAACAACTAAATTTAAACCAGTGGCTTTTTGTTTAGCTAGCGCTGGGGTAATTACTTTTGTTTTTCCTTCTCCAGGAAGCAATTCCTGTACAACTTCTTGTTGTGAGAGCAACGTTATAAGCGCTTCTTTTTGACGGGGTCGTAATAAAATATTTTCGTGGTATTGAAGTAACGCAAGTTCAGGCTCCGTTTGCGAATTGACGACATTATCAGAAAATAAAATCTGAGCCAGTTGATAAGTACCCTGAACATGTTCCGCGCCACTTCTCAGCTTATCTATTTTTATGAGTTGTGATTGTAAACGTTTCAATTGTTGATATCGTATCGAAAATTCAACGTAATGACTAAGATACATATGAATTTGTGCAATTTTATTATCGTCCAGTCCCGTTTCAAAACGATAGAGCGTCTGATCTGCTTTAAAATAAAGCACTAATAATCGATTCATATCAAAAAGAGAACGCTGATTCGCCTCGATTTCAAGTTGTTGCTGAATCGATTCATGGGGATCTTTTGATCCTTCGTTAGCTAAGGATAAAACAATCTGTCGGTGCCGTTCGCACTCTATAGCCAGCGACGCACAAAATTCGCCCGTACGCGAAGCTAATGCCCTGCGCACCGTAGGTTTAGATAGTGGTGAACGAGCAGCTTGTTCTTTTAGGTCAGATAATGCAGCATATCTTATTTTACCCGCTTGACGCTCTTCGGGAATTAAGAGTTGATCCTGACCATGGAAATCTGGATTGAGATCACTCAGATCAAGCCGTAACTTGTTTATAATCAATTGATATTGACTGTAAAAATCCATTAATGCACTTGAATCATCCACCGATTGTATTAATCGATGAACAGTGAATGGTTCTAGATTAGCCGGGGTAGAAGGAACAATTGGAATGTGTTCAGGCACGTCATCTAATGTATTCCATATGTTGTCAATAAATACTGTTTTGCTTTCAACAAGTTTAGGTATTTCTAAGTTAGATGGTGATGGTCGTTTTTGCGCAAATGCGATGATATCAGTAAGATTTTTTGCAGGTAAACTAACAAATTCATCATATGAAATGGCCTTATCAGATGCGATCCGATATAACACATAACAATAATAAATCATGGACTTTCGATGACTACCAACATCGATTTGATAGGTAGCAAGGATAGTATCTTGACAAAAATCAAATAATTTTTGGTAAAGAATATCTGGTCCATGACAGCAAGCAATTTGATAATAATAAGAAAAATAGTTAAAAAACATATCATCATCAAGTTGTGGCGAAAGTGCATCAATTGCGTTCGTAAGCAGCAAAAGATCTTGAGTCGGATTTATTTGTAAATTAATATGGGGTATAAATACAGGCTTACTGAGATTAGTCAAATCAATCGAATGACATACCTCAACAGTCGTAGCGCCATACACCACGTTTTGAGCATTTGATATGTGTTCTATTTCGGCTAAGCGAGCCTTTTCAAATTGGGTTAGTACACTGCGCTTTTCTTTCGCACGCAAAAGCACTTGCTCTTGTCGAAGAGATTTAAAAGTAAGTTGTAACCAATCATATCCCAAAGAACCCTTAGCCTCAGTGCTTCTACTAGCATGAAGATGATATTCATCAAGCAGATCTTTTCGCTCCGTGTCGTTCAGATAAAAAGGCTTCGATAAATACGTTAATCTTTTTTGATAATTAGTGTAGAGGTTAAAAATTGTCTTTTTGATATTTTGATGGAATGTCGTAACATCATTGCGTTGTTTAAGATTAATTCGCTCATTATCAATGCTTAAATCAAGCGGTTCATTAGGCAGAACAATGTTTTTACCCAATTGATAATAATGAGCCAATAAGGCAAGTGCTTTTAATTTACAAGCCACATAATCAGCTGTTTCCTTAATGGCCTTTTTATCTTGATTATTAAGTTGATAAGGCAACGCATCAACTATCCAATATAAAAAAACTAATTCCTCGTATTGACCCTCAAGTCCGCCCAAATATTTTGCGCAATGATCTAAAATGTCCCATGCTTTTTGTGGTTGTTCTGACCCCAAGTAAAGATAGGCTAAATATAAAGCATCTTTTGCGTTTTCAGCAAAGGGATGTCCGTCTTTTAGTTTTAAAATAAGAAAGCGTTCACTATGCGTATATTGCCATAGAGCAGTTCTCCGTTTCTCTGATTCTGAAATTTGAATTTGAATTTGGGCATGAATATCTTGTTGTAGGTGATAATACTCACTCTTAGTTGATCGTTGATTTGTATTAATAAAAGGCTGCACAGGAAGCAAACATATCTCATCTGTCTGATCGGTATTTTCTGACCATACGAGACATGAAATATGGTCAGCGATAACACGTTTACCCGGTATCAGTACATAAGCGCTATTGGCTTGTTTAAATTCCCAGACTCCCTCAGATGACAAAACTCCTTTTAAAGTAAGGTTGTAACGCCCCAGATAAATAGTCACGTGAGTTGAATCAGCTCTCGTCATTGTAATAAATTCAGAACCCTCAACGTATTTAAATAACGCAGTTATCCCTGGATCAGGAAGACATAATTGATGTTCTGTTTCACATCCCTTCTCATCTAATTGTCTAAAGATTCCAACGTGTTTATTTTCTTCATTTGTATAATAAAAATAAGGTGTATTTTTTTGTGTCAAGAGTACTTCTTTGGGATCATCGCAGCTTACCCATGCTTGTACATCCCGCTCACGCAAGATCTCCGGCAGCTCACAGGTCACGAGTTGGCTCTGAAGATAGTGCGCTTGCTGTTGTGCTTTTGAAAGGTGATGCAACTCATACCATCGCTTACGATGATTGATGCACCATTTTTTTTGTAGCGTATATTTGGGCTCAAGTTGGCCTGAATTAGTAATCCATCGTAGATCCTGATCAGGGAATATTTTTATTCTAAAAACAGTGCCATCACCAGATCGAAAACAATCGGCTCCTTTCTGCAAATCAACCCCTTTAAGAAATGGATGGTTTAAAATATCCGCAGGAATAGGAACTCGAATCCAAGATTTGCTATACACCAAACCATGTTCCACATTAATGGTATAATCTGGTAATTTAGGTGATTTTGCTTGAAAAATTGGATATTTCCCGGTGATAACAGCGTTAGAACCTAACACAGTTACAATAGGTTGTACGACTTTAAGGACTAAACGGGCTTTCAAATTTTTTGAATTATTTTGGGCAAATCGTTTAAAATTATGAATAGCTTCATTCAAATGAGCAACAGTTGCTGTATCCAACTCATTATTTGAATGCTGTGCCTGAATAAAAAAATAGGAAGATAGTGCTAAAGAGAGGAGCTCAGGTGAGTTGTCACCTAGTTGAACTCGCGCCATAGCGGTTAAAAATTGATATCGATGTAAGCTGGCTTTTATACCAACGCCATTCTCCTCACTTAAAAACGTTGATATGTGCTCCTGGCATTTTACAAGCCTAACAAATGGACTGAGGGAAATGCTATCTGCCGAGTAAGCCACCAAATATCTCAACCGAATAAAATCAATCATCAACTCATTAATCAAATTATTGTTAGCGTGATACTCGAGCCCTTGTGTAATTAATAAATCGATTTTATCTACAACAGAAGGATTTAATGTGAGATCTACTGATAAGCGTTCGGTAATATTGGCTTCTAAATATTTACGCATGTCTTTGCTAGCTAATTTCTTGATATTCATGGGACGTGCAAAATAATCAACCGTTAAAGCCAACTGCAAGTTAGGAACACTACGCAACTGAAATATTTCTCGAGCATCCGCGTTGTCTTTATTAAATAGCTGAGCGTTTGATGATATATAATAATTTTTGTAAAGAAACTCATCCTGAGTAGCATCTGTCAATGCAATTAATGTCAGCGGGTTATCATCTGGCTTTCGATTCCAGCCGGTCCACCAATTGTGATTGATGATTTCATGGTCAAATGCAAGAGCTCGTTCGCAAATGGAGCGAGGAGTCAAATTGTATTTATGACGTAATAAACGTTCATTAGCTCGAGCATAAACATTGTTATGGGAAGGTCCTTTGATCACGACTTCATGACTGAGTTCGTCTTTAAATCCAATCGTTAGAGTAGAAACATAGTTTCCAAAGCACGATTTATCTTGGAAAATTCGCAACACGTTTACAAAGCAATGCTCAAGTTCCAATTGATAGGAAAAACTATCGATCAATGGCTTATAAAGAGGCATGCCTTCAAGGATTTCAAAGTGACTTGTGAAATAATAAAGTGCCTCTAATTTTTGCCGACGCAGTTCATCGTGTTGTTCTATATTGGCTAAATGAATTTCTTTTTTATAAGCCGCTTCTAACAATTCAATTAATGCAGGTTGTGTATTGAGGATCCGTTTGTAATAAGTAAGATAATAAGCATCACTTATTTTTTCCTGAGGTTGATGTTCAAAATAAAGGGTTTTAATGGACTGAAATCGCTTATCAAGTAAAGGACTATTGGTCACCAAATAGGGATCAGATTTGTGAAACCTGATGATACGGCAAATATCATGTGTCATCATTGACACAGTTTCTGAGCTGTCGCCTGTTAATGGGCATTGCTTATTAACGCAATCAATAATACATAGCGCACTTAATTGGGTCACCATCATTCTGGGTTCAATAGCATCATGTCCATAAAGATTTGTATGAGCACTCATATGTAGTTCTTGCAATCTGGCAATTTTTTGAGAAAAATGCCTCGCTTTTGCTAACGTATCGATGCCACGATAATAATCAACCACGTCATCTAAATTCGCAGGAAGAGGTAACTCATTAAACACTAATTCAATTTGCTCAATAATTGCTTGATATTGATTTCCAATAAATAACTTTTCGCAGCGAGAACAAATCCTATCTAGTTTAGTCAATAAATCGCCTTTGTATTTAGGATTCAAAAGGTATTGAATAGGGATAAGATGTTTCATTGGCGTGTGTTGAGTAACATACGGAGAAGGATTAATATCCTTTGTTTGTCGCACCACAACATGATAGTTTGGATCTCGTTGAAAGGATGCGATAGACATTTGAGGAGTAGAAAACACTTGTGATACGGGTAGCCTTTGCTTGATCTGTTTTAATGTTTCTAAGTCCTGTTTTTGTTCATCAAACGTAAACACATCGGGTTGATTCAGTGTTCTTAAAAGTTCCTCAATAGCAACACTAAGTTGATTAAGAACACCTGGATCTGTCATACCTGGCTCAAGATTTTTATGCGGATCATTAAGATCGCTCAGATATTCCTCGAGCGCATATCGTTTAAACTGATAAATAAACCGCTGATAATCAGATGATGATTTGAAATATACAGCCAAGATTCGATACAACACTTCTTGCGTACACGTACCAGACAATTGCGCGATGGTCCAGGCGTGTGCAGGTACTGAGTCGCCAACGGCGATCGGCTTACCACCCAAATGAATAATTGCCGGAAATACTTCCTGATACATACGCTTCGAATTCGAATCAAGAGACCTATCGGCTACGCGCAATGCCGGAACACTTGCAACAATTAATGGGCTAATAAAACGCGCAAGCGCAATTTCATTTGCTGTATGTTGTTCTGCCGTTGTAGCTGAATAAAAATGTAAGACACGATAGGTATGCACCGGACAGGATAAGTTTTGTTTTTTACTTGATTTTTGCTCGTGATATTCTAATCCATCGCCAGAATTATAAACAGAGAATAAAAGAGCGTCTTCATCACGTTTAAATTCGTATACCATAGCATGAGCATCTCGCAAGTCACCATCCCCACCCGGCATAAAAAGACGTGCTTCTTTCTCGAGATTTAATACATCTTTAGCAATCGCCTCTGGCGTACCATTTAAATTACCCAATGTATTTAGTTTTGTGATGTCTTTTTCAAGCACAATCATGGCTTGAAAAGCTTTATTGAGCTCAATCAGACCTTGTCGTACTTGCGCTTCATTATCAGTATTCACTAATAATTGCTCTAAATATCGACCAAGATAATCAAGCGTCATCATAAAAGTATTTCCTTCAAGGTAAAAACTACCCCTTAAAGAAAATCCAGTTAAGATATGTCCAAATAGTTTAGCATTCATAATGCATAGGAACACTCATTAACAATATACATTAATTATATCACTAACAAACAATACTTCAATCAATCTGTTTTTTATTTCGTCATTAGGTATGATAAAGATACATATATACTGATGGAAAACTGGATCCCGCTGACAAGCAGCGGGACGTATTAGCGTAGGCTGCGGGTAATGTGTAGCTAAACACCGAAAGGATTATTCAAACCAGATTCACTATTTTGAGAGCTCACAGACACAGTAGAATCTTGAAAAAACCTCATTGACTGACCAAAGTTATAGAGCTTTTGAGGAATAGATAAAAGAAGAACCAGAAGATATTTCCCCGCAGCAAAAATATCATCAAAGACCTGAAGAATAAATGAATAACAATTTGCGTGTGGTGGTGTTGCAGGCGTAGCTGTATGAATAGAAGTATTGCTGTTTTCAAATGGCTGAGGTATAACATCGGTTCTTAGCTGATCTGAAGACGCAGGTGTATCAACTGAGACGGGTTTTATTTGTGCGAAAGGCGCACCCTCAACTACCGGCGCAGGTAAATTTGCGGAACGGAGCAACTGCCAGCTAGAAATTAATTGTTCGACTGACTTAATCTCACCCCCAGTGCTTAACAAGATGGATAACTCTGACACTGTAGGCATGTTCGTTTCTTCACAATACGCAATCGCTAATTGTTCCACATTGTCAACAGCCCAATGAATAAGAGATTTTTTTATACTTCTAAGCTGGTCGGTAATATTTTGAGATATTTTTTTACCAGAAGAACCATTCAACGTTTGCAATTGAGTTGATATCATTATAATTGAGCACACTAAGCGTTGATCAGTCTTGTTGGTTAAACTTTTTTGAATAACGTCAATCTCACCAAGGACTATATCTGAAGGATATAATTCTTCAAATAATTCCGGAGTATTTTTCCAAGAATCGGCAAGACCAACCACAGTATTCCACCAATAACTACTTAAAGTATTATTTTCTAAAAACGGGTTTAATTTCATAAACATACGCAAAAATAGATGAGGCCTATGAGCTCTACCTCGATTGACCAGATCGACCACTAGCCCCACCTGTGTATACTCCTCTTCAAAACACTTTATCAAAGATTCAGGCGCATTTTGAGACAATAATTGAACGAAAGCTGATAATGCATTTTGGATATGTTGTATATTGGGATATGCCATGATAGGGCTACGCACCCAAATATTCATCATTATAACTTTGTATCTATAATCTAAGCTTGATTGTGCTATTTCCTCACAATCAGAAATCCACTCTGTTGGTATAGATTCTGTTGTTTGTTTCAAGTCACCGAAATTATTACTTAGTAACATTTTCACACGTTCTGATCCAGGGCTAATAGATGCATCTAACATCTCCACTGGATAAGATTGATCTGGTTTTCTATAAATAAGCATACTTTCTAACTGATTCGCCAGCATATTAGATGAGTAAAAATATTGCCCAACCTTAGCTTTTTGAATAAGAATACTTAATGTGTCTTTTAACTCTCTATGCTGCAGCTTTTTAAATTGGTCAATCAGTGAATTTAATCCTAAAATTGGATCGGATAGATCTGAAGAAAAAACCACATGGTCTAAAAAAAACGCCATACACACTGTAATATTTTCTTCATTTAGTTCAGGACAATTTATTGCCTCACGCACCATGGCAACTTCATTTAACCTTAATCGGCGAAAATCTTTATACCCAAGAACCGTTCCATCGTTTACTAATTGTGAACCAAGCTCGGCTTCGGAGCTTAATGTTATAGGTTTAACTGCTAATTTACGTAATGTTTCACCATTAGGAAGCGTTGTTGATTGTTCAAAATCAATAGTTAATAACATATTTTTTAATGGATCACCTCTTTTTTCAAAACGAAGGTCGCGATTTTCCTGACCGATCCAAGGATAATAATTAAGCATTGGCGACTTCACATCCGCTTCCAATAAAGTCAAGAGTCTAGTGCCATCATCGTCAGGAACCAAACGAAAAGAACGTAGTGCTCGACCAAATGCATTGAGATACTCTAAGCTTTGGCTATTTCTTTTTTCTAAAATACCCATAACTTTCTCATAATGATTTGACACACAAACGGTCTCTACAAAAATATTAATATCCTTAAATCTCATTTGAAACACATTCGTAAGCAGTCTTTGTTCACCTTCGTATATATTTAAATCCAACAAATTATTAATGTGGTGTAAGAGCGCTTGTTGTCTTGATTTTGTAAAGGAAAGACCCTTGTTAGCGTTAGCTTCCAAAGCCTTTGTAATATTTTCTGGACAATCCACGCCGATAACCACACAGGCGGTGATAATCCGTAAATAACAAGACTGATCATTATTAGCCAATGTATCCAAAAATACCGAATCTAAAACATTAATCCAGGTGTCATAATATGTAAGATGATCATTAGCAAAATGTTTCGCCATGCTTAATGCATTGCTTGGAGTTGTATTCGCATCCCAAATCATTTTTCCTGTTTTATTTTCCATTGTTTTTCTCAAATCTGACTACAGTACTTGATTATATATTTTTCTTCCTAATCGGTCAAATAATATTCAATTGCAATCATTGACAATCTTTTGGATCATTTGCTTCGAGAGACTAAATATTAGTCGAAGCCATGGTTTCTGTTAAATCGGGCCTAAAGGGCCAAATCTACCACTTTACCGACGTAAATGCGGAAACAAAATCACATCTCTAATTGAGGGTGAATCAGTAAACAGCATCGCCAATCGATCAATGCCAATGCCTTCACCAGCAGTTGGTGGCATGCCATATTCTAATGCTTCAATATAATCACTATCAAAATGCATGGCTTCCAAATCACCCGCATCTTTATCTTCTACTTGCTTTTGGAAACGGGCAGCTTGATCTTCTGCGTCATTTAACTCAGAAAATCCATTGGCAATTTCTCGACCCGCTATAAAAAACTCAAATCGATCAGTAACAGATGGATCATGTGCAGAACGTCTAGCTAAAGGAGAAACCTCTGTCGGATAAGCAGTAACAAATGTTGGTTGAATTAATTGATGCTCGATGGTTTCTTCAAAAATAATCATCTGCAATTTACCTAATCCATCCGTATCCTTATAAGCAAAACCTAATTTTTTCAACACGTTACGGCATTTCTCTTCTGTTGCAATATCATCAATAGACAACGTTGGATGATACTTCAAAATAGCTTCGGGAATACTGATTCGCACAAAAGGTTGATTCATATCAATCAGTTGTCCTTGATACATGACTTCTCGAGTACCTAATACGTCATCACACAAGAAATGTAACAGTTTTTCAGTAAAATCCATCATATCCGTATAATCTGCATAGGCTTGATAAAACTCAACCATAGTGAACTCAGGGTTATGACGAGGTGAAATGCCTTCGTTTCGGAAATTACGATTAATTTCATATACCCGCTCGAAACCACCGACAATCAAGCGTTTTAAATAAAGCTCTGGGGCAATGCGTAAAAACATTTCCATATCAAGTGTATTATGATATGTCACAAAAGGTCTTGCTAATGCACCGCCTGGAATAGGATGCATCATCGGTGTTTCTACTTCTAGAAACTGATGATTATCCATAAACCGTCGAAACGATTGAATCAGCTTAGATCGAATTAAAAAGGTCTTCCTGCTGTCTTCGTTTGCAATCAAATCAACATATCGTTTACGATACCGAACTTCTTGATCCGCCAAACCATGAAATTTATCAGGCAAAGGACGCAATGATTTAGTTAATAACGAAATAGCGGTCGCGTGTAGCGTCAATTCACCCGTATTAGTAATAAATAAATGACCATTTATTCCGATAATATCACCCAAATCCCAATGTTTAAATTGCTCATATTGCTCAGGGAGATCATTTTCACGAACATAAATTTGGATACGTCCGGATACATCTTGAATGTGTACAAAACTTGCTTTCCCCATAACACGACGTAAAACAATCCGTCCTGCCACAGCGACTGAAATCGATTGTTCGGCAAGTTCTTCTTTACTGAATTTGGCATATTGATTAGACAAATCTGCGGCTAAATCAGTGCGTCGAAATTGGTTTGGAAAATCAAATCCCTGCGCACGTAAACTGGCTAATTTTTGTTTGCGAATTTGGTATACTTCACTCTCATCTAATTGTTCTTCTACAACGCTCATACGGTTTCAACTCCTGCTTTAAGACTGGCTTCAATAAATTGATCCAAATCACCATCTAATACGGCTTGGGTGTTACTTGTTTCTACACCCGTACGCAAATCTTTAATTCGAGATTGGTCTAAGACATAAGAACGAATCTGCGCGCCCCAACCAATGTCTGATTTTGCTTCCTCTAATGCCTGCTGAGTTGCATTTTTCTTTTGCATCTCCAGTTCATACAACTTGGCGCGTAATTGTTTCATGGCTTGATCTTTATTTTTATGCTGACTCCGATCATTTTGACATTGCACCACGATACCACTTGGCATATGAGTTATTCGCACCGCTGAATCGGTTCGGTTAACGTGCTGACCACCTGCACCAGATGCACGATACGTATCAATCCGTAAATCAGCTGGATTAATTGTAATATCAATATCATCATCCACTTCAGGAGAAACAAACACAGACGCAAATGAAGTATGACGTCGATTTCCCGAATCGAAAGGTGATTTTCTTACTAATCGATGAACACCCGTTTCTGTTCGCAACCAGCCAAATGCATAATCGCCTTGAAAATGAATGGTAGCACTCTTAATACCGGCGACATCACCAGCTGAACACTCCACTAATTCAGTAACAAACCCATGCTGCTCTCCCCAACGCAAATACATTCGCAAGATAATTTCAGCCCAATCTTGGGCTTCTGTACCACCCGATCCAGATTGAATATCCAAGAAAGCATTTGCTTTATCCATTTGCCCAGAAAACATGCGTTGGAATTCAAGCGCGGCTACTTGCTGTTCGATGACATTCATTTCGTTCACAACGTCGTGAATCGTTGACTCATCTGATTCTTCAAGCGCCATCTCAAACAATTCAGCTAGATCACTGAGTGATTGTTCTAGTGATTGAATTTGATGCACCACAAACTCTAATTGAGCTCGTTCCCGCCCTAATGTTTGAGCATATTCAGGTTTATTCCAAATAGATGGTTCTTCTAATTCCCGACTTACTTCTTCTAAGCGTTCGTATTTGGTATCAAAGTCAAAGATACCCCCGAAGCGCTTGTAGACGACTATCTAAATCGCTAATCATCAACGTGATTTGATTTACTTCTAACATACTACTTATTCTCCAATCTCGCTTTAATTCGGTGTGTAGCCTGGCTATGAATTTGCGATACCCGCGACTCAGTCACACCTAAAATATCTGCGATTTCTTTTAAATTCAAATCATGCTCATAGTAAAGAGAAAGCATCATTTGCTCACTTTTTGGTAATCCTTCAATAACATCGGCTAAATGCATTTTCATGTCAGCCCGTAACAAGTTAACATGTGGTTCATTGACCAATCCATGGGCATCATCTTTTAATATGTCATCCGTAACACCTAAATCATCAAATCCATATAAATGCGCTCCATTGGCATCATTTAACATCTCATGATATTCCGTAAGACTTAGACCCAACTCTTTAGCAATTTCATGATCAGTAGCCTCTCTGCCTAGTCGATTTTCAATTGTATGCACGGCTTGTGAAATCATACGAGAATTTCGATAAACTGAACGTGGTACCCAATCATTTCGCCGTACCTCATCTAACATATAGCCCCGAATGCGAATACTAGCATACGTTTCAAAAGATGCGCCCTTACTTTCGTCATAGGAACGCACTGCTTCTAATAGTCCTAACATGCCTGCTTGCATCAAATCATCTAATTGCACCGAACGTGGCAACCGTCCGGACATATGATAGGCTATCCGCTTAACTAGCATAGCATGCGATTTAATGAGTGCTTCTTGTGTCTGTTGCTTAATTTTGCTACTCACTAAAGCATCCACATTCTCTCCTTAAACAAATTAAACTTGAATCAACTTAGCAATTGATGCAACTCGTCCCTCTAAATCTTCAGGAACAGGACCACCGCCCTGCGCCATATCATCTCGTCCGCCGCCTTTACCGCAGACATGTTTTACTAATGCACCCGCAGCTGGCACACGACCAAGAATCGATTTACTCACGCCCGCTACCACACTCACTTTGCCGTCGGCGATTGCATACAACACAATCACGGCCTGATCCATTGATGACTTTAATTGATCGAGCATGCTTCGTAGGCCTTGCGCATCCAAATGATCTAATCGTTTAACTAGTAACTGAATATCACCCAATTTCTGACTTTCATTTGCTATATCGTTACCCGATTGCACTGTCATAGCTTGCTTCAGTTGAGCCAACTCTCTTTCTTGTTGTTTCATCGTTTGTAATTGCTGGGACAGCTTATCTAATACATTATCAGGTTGAGCTTTCAATTTAATAGCAATATCACTTAATCGATTAAGTTGGCCATTTACCCATTCTAATGCGTAGGCGCCAGTTAAAAATTCGATTCGTCGTACACCACTCGCTACACCATATTCCGAAATTATTTTGAACAAACCAATATCACCAGTGCGTCTGGCGTGTGTACCACCACATAATTCTTTGGAAAAATCTCCAACAGATAAAACACGTACCGTATCGCCATATTTTTCACCGAATAAAGCAAGAGCGCCTGCTTGTTTAGCTTCATCAATCGTTGTCAAATGGGTGTCTACAGGATGATTCAAACGAATTTGTTCATTTACTAACGTTTCTATTTGTATCATATCTTCCGCTGTTAAAGCAGAAAAATGAGAAAAATCAAAACGTGCCCGCTCAGCATCCACCAATGAGCCTTTTTGTTGTACATGGACTCCAATAATCGTTTTTAATGCTGCATGCAATAAATGGGTAGCCGTATGATTTAATCGAATTGCCTCTCGACGTTTACTATCCACCGTTGCGATCACGTCCTGATTAACAGTCAACTCACCGTCGATTAGTTCGCCATGATGTAATACCGTATTACCCTGTCGTTGAGTGTCAGTCACTTGAAAACACCAATGATCACCATGTAGTTGTCCTTGATCACCAACCTGTCCGCCACTTTCTGCGTAAAAAGGCGTTTCCTCAAGCACGACAATCGCTTTATCTCCTTTATTCAGCTGAGCAACTGGCTTGCCATTTATAAATAACGCGTGAACACTACTATTAAACTTATCATGCTCATAACCATGAAACGTTGTCGTACTTGCTAATTGTATAGTGGCTGAATAATCTACTTGAAATTGATTTGCAGACTGTGATTGTTCCCGCTGCAGTTGCATACATTGCTGAAATCGTTCCGTATCGACAACGATCTGTTGTTCACGGGCAATATCAATAGTTAAATCTAATGGAAAGCCATAGGTGTCATACAATTTAAATGCGACGTCCCCAGAGATGGTTTTTTTGCCTGTGCGTTGTATTTCCTCTCTCAGTAGACTCAAACCCTGCTCAAGTGTACGGGCAAATTGTTGCTCTTCTTGCAATAAAATGAGTTCGAGATGCTTTTGCTGTGTTACTAATTCCGGGTACGCATCGCCCATGACTGCAACGACCGAACTAACTAACGTATGGAAAAACGGCATAGGTAAGTCTAATTTATGTCCATGACGTACCGCTCGACGAATAATTCGCCGTAATACATAACCACGTCCTTCATTGCTCGGAGTCACCCCATCAGCAATCAAAAACGAGCAGGCACGTATATGATCAGCAATAACTTTTAGAGAAGGATGTTCGGGATCTATGTGTTTGCCTAATGTAAGAATATCCCTAATTAAATGCTGGAAGCTGTCGATCTGATAATTATTATGTACGCCCTGCACCACAGCGGCAATACGTTCAAGCCCCATTCCAGTATCGACAGAGGGTTTGGGTAAAGGATGCAATTCACCGTTTTTATCACGGTTAAATTGCATAAACACTAAATTCCAAATTTCAATATAGCGATCCCCATCCGCTTCTGGACTTCCCGGAGGACCTCCGGCAATTTCAGGACCGTGATCATAAAAAATTTCTGTGCATGGTCCACATGGTCCAGTATCGCCCATAGACCAAAAATTATCTTGCTCACCACATCGTGAGAACCGTTCAGCAGACACACCCATTTCGTTAAGCCAAATATCCGCAGCTTCATCATCATCTTGATATACAGTAACCCATAGTTTTTCGACAGGTAAATGCAAAATTTCCGTCAAAAAAGTCCATGCATATTGAATGGCTTCACGTTTAAAATAATCACCAAAGCTAAAATTACCCAACATTTCAAAAAAAGTATGGTGCCTCGCTGTATACCCTACATTTTCCAAATCATTATGTTTACCACCAGCACGAACACAACGCTGAGAAGAAGCAGCACGTACATAGGCACGCTGTTCTTGGCCTAAAAATGTCTCTTTAAATTGCACCATGCCCGCATTAGTAAACAATAAGGTGGGATCATTCGCGGGAATAAGTGAGCTACTTGGTACGACTTGGTGTCCGCGAGCTGCGAAATAATCTAAAAAAACTTGTCTGATTTCAGAACTATTCATAAAACGTTCTTAACTCCAATAGTTAGGGTCTGTTGACATTCATTTCCACAAGGCCTACGTCCCGCGGCTTGTCCGCGGGATCCAGAGATGTTGTTCAATACACAATTCTATGCACAGCTACAGTTCGAACTAGATCCCGCGGGACGTCGAAATATGACTTGTAAACAGGCCCTAGTAGGTTGGGCTTTAAAGTCTCACCTACGAATCGAAAACAATAGCGATAGTATGCATTGAAAATCCCCGATAAAGCAAAAATTGTTTTTGCTTTTGTATATCTGAATAAGAGGAATTCGCTGCTTGATCATATTTTTTTTTACGTACATCCATTGCGTAAGATACCCAATTATCTTGCTCAATAGCCAAGACATTATCTATTAACTCACGCTCAATTCGCTTATTTTTTAATTCTTGTCGAATACGCTCAGGACCATATCCTTGTCGAATACGTGCACGCGTTACATTTTCAGCAAAACGGATATCACTTTGTAAATCCAAACGCTGACATTCGTCTAATGCAAGTTGAATCTCGGTCTGATCATACCCTTTTTGCGCTAGTTTTTGCATCAACTCATCAGCACCATGCTCGCGTCTCGCAAGCATGGCAACAGCGCTCACATAAGCTTTACTCATCAATTAAATCAGGAACTAAATTAGCTTTTGCATCGGCAGTAGGCTCTTTTTTAACCAAAAGTTCAGCGCGAATACGTTGTTCTAGTGCATTAGCGAGAGCCGGATTATCTTGTAAATAAATCCGGACATTTTCTTTTCCTTGGCCAATTTTTTCCTGATTATGACTATACCAAGCACCTGATTTTTCTATAAAACCTAGTTGAACCGCTAAATTAATAATTTCACTTTCACGAGAAATTCCCTCGTTATAATAAATATCAAATTCAGCCATTTTAAAAGGCGGAGCTACTTTATTTTTCACGACTTTCACTCGCGTTTCGCTACCCATCACTTCTTCGCCTTTCTTAATCGAACCAATTCTACGAATATCTAAACGCACTGAAGCATAAAATTTTAACGCATTACCACCCGTTGTAGTTTCAGGACTCCCAAACATTACCCCAATTTTCATACGGATTTGATTAATGAAAATAACCAATGTATTAGAGCGCTTAATATTTGCTGTCAATTTACGTAATGCTTGAGACATCAAACGTGCTTGCAAACCAACATGCGAATCCCCCATATCACCCTCAATTTCGGCTTTTGGAGTTAATGCAGCAACCGAGTCGATAACCACGATATCAACAGCGGCTGATCGAACGAGCATATCAGTAATTTCGAGTGCTTGCTCACCAGTATCTGGTTGAGAAATTAAAAGATCATCTACTTTTACACCTAATTTTTGTGCATAATTTGGATCAAGGGCATGCTCAGCATCAATAAACGCACATGTGCCGCCGGATTTTTGACATTCAGCGATCACTTGCAAGGTCAACGTTGTTTTACCTGACGATTCTGGGCCATAAATTTCAACAATACGTCCTTTAGGTAGACCACCAATCCCTAAGGCAATATCAAGACCTAATGAACCAGTCGATATTGCTTCAATATCACGACCAATACTATCATCGCCCATACGCATAACTGAGCCTTTTCCAAATTGACGTTCAATTTGTACCAGTGCTGCACTGAGTGCTTTTTGTTTATTATCATCCATTATTTTTGCCATGTTTTTACCTATCTTTGAGGAGGAATGCAGATGAAAATTATCCCACAGATATGCTATCTTCTCAAATCAAAGTTGATAAGGAATTTATAATGACTACCCCACTATGGACACCCAATCATCCCGAAGCTACCAATATGTGGCATTTCATGGATTTTGTTGCACAACAATATGAAATTAAACACCTAAGTTGTGGGCAGGCCAACCTCTTTCAACATGCCGACCATGGCGACACAGTCAGTCTTTGGAAAGCGCTACATCAATGGTCTATTGATAATCCTGCCTTATTTTGGCAGGCATTATGCGATTTTTTTAAAGTATCGTTCGACACGCCCGCTACAAATATATTAAATCACTATACTGATATGTTGGATGCTCGCTGGTTTTCTGGTGCACAATTCAATTACGCAAAACAATTATTGTCACGTAATGATGAACATCCAGCTATTGTGAGCCTGGATGAGCGAGGACAACGTGAAGTTTTAACTTATGCTGCATTACGAACTCGAGTCAGTGAATGTGCAGCTGCTTTAAAAGAATCTGGCATTAAACCAGGGGATCGAGTCGCTGGTGTGATGCCCAACGTAGCCTTCACAATCATTGCCATGCTAGCTTCAGCATCCATTGGCGCCATATGGTCATCATGCTCGCCAGATTTTGGTTCAGCAGCCATCATTGATCGCCTAGGGCAAATCAAGCCATCCGTCCTGTTTATCTGCGACGGCCATAGTTATGGCGGTAAACTCCATGATGCACAAACCAAAATAAATGATATTAGTAAAATGATACCGAGTCTCAAGCAATTGGTTATTTATCCTCATATTCATTCAGAAATCGCTATTCAAAATATACCAAAAGCAATCGCATTAAACGATTTTCTAAAACCTGCGGAGACGCTTGCTTTTACTTCTCTGCCCTTTGCTCACCCACTTTATATTCTTTTTTCATCGGGTACTACTGGTAAACCAAAATGCATTATACATGGCGCTGGTGGAACCCTATTACAACACATCAAAGAGCTCGGTTTACATACAGACATCAAATCAGAAGATAATCTTTTATTTTATACGACATGTGGTTGGATGATGTGGAATTGGATGGTTTCGACATTAGCATTGGGAGCCACCTTAACACTCTATGAAGGTTCACCTACGCATCCTAATCCAACGCATTTATTTCAAATAATTCATGATGAAAACATTACCGTATTTGGCACCAGCGCTAAATTCATTTCCTGTATTGAAAAGGAACAACTGACTCCCGCTCAAGATTTTTCCATGCCTTCTTTACGAACTATTTTATCCACGGGTTCACCTTTACTGCCTCATAACTACGATTATGTATATCAACATATTAAAGCCAATGTGCAACTTTCATCTATTTCTGGAGGTACGGATATTGTATCGTGCTTTGCGTTAGGCAATCCCATCTTACCGGTTTATCCTGGCGAACTTCAATGCATAGGACTTGGTATGAGCGTGGAAATTTACGATAGCTCGGGCCATTCAACTAAAAATAACGCCGGTGAATTAGTTTGCACCAAACCCTTTCCCTCTATGCCAATCGGATTTTGGGAAGATGAAAACCAAACGCGCTATAAAAATGCTTATTTCACTCAATTCCCTAATGTATGGACTCATGGTGATTTTGCAAAGATCACCATGCATGATGGTTTAATTATTTATGGACGCTCCGATGCCACTTTAAATCCAGGCGGTGTACGAATTGGCACTGCAGAAATATACCGCCAGCTCGAAAACATACCTGAAATAGTAGATAGCGTCGTAATAGGCCAAAATTATCGAGATGACACGCGTATTGTGTTATTCGTAAAGCTAATGCCTAATAATGTGTTGGATGACGAGCTAAAAACCACAATTTGTAAAACCATTCGCACCAATACATCGCCTCGTCATGTACCCAGTCTTATTCTGCAAGTGACTGATATACCTCGTACAATTAATGGCAAATTAGTCGAAATTGCAGTAAGGCAAACCGTGCAAGGAGAAACAGTAAAAAATCTGGATTCATTAGCCAATCCAGAATCTTTAACTTATTTTAAAAATCGACCTGAATTGAGCGATTGTTAATTCAAATAAGTTATGTATAATCTTGAGGGTCTTATTGCCTTGCCGTTCATCTCTGAGATACTCGCAATGACAATATGACTCTCTACTATTTACTGATTACTGAACAACGTTGTGCGCCGATTTGATTTCAGCTTGCGGGCGCTTAAAAATACGGCTAAAGCGGGTAATTATCCCCCGCCCAAGCACATGACCACATCAATTGGGTTCTTATAATGATTGAATTAACTGGTTTACAAAAGTCTTACGCGGGCCATGTTGCCTTACGCGATGTCAACTTATTTATTCAAGAAGGCGAAATATTTGGTGTTATTGGCCGAAGCGGTGCCGGTAAATCAACTCTATTACGCTGCATGAATTTATTAGAACGTCCTGATCAAGGTAACGTATTAATCGATAATGAAGAAATCACCAACCTATCCGCCAAATTATTGCGCCAAGCTCGACACAAAATGGCGATGATTTTCCAACAATTCAATTTATTAAACTCCAAAACAGTATATGACAATATTGCGTTACCAATGCGCATTCAAGGTATCGATGAAATAAGTATTCGCGAAAAAATAAATGAATTACTACCATTGGTTGAACTTCAGGACAAAATACATGCCTATCCCGCCAGGTTAAGCGGAGGTCAAAAACAACGTGTGGCAATTGCAAGAGCCTTAAGTTGTTCGCCTAAAATATTGCTCTGTGACGAAGCAACTTCTGCACTAGATCCAGAGACCACCGAAGCTATCCTTGCCTTATTAAAAAAAATCAATCAATTGTATGGTATTACCATTGTATTAATCACTCATGAAATGGAAGTGGTCAAACGTATTTGTCATCGGTTAGCCATGATGGACAAAGGTAGCATTATTGAAACAACGGCCCTCGCTCAAGTGTTTAGTAATAAAAACAGCGCTGCTCGCAGCATGTTGTATTCTCAACTCAGCCCGCAGTTGCCTCATTGCCTTAGCCAACAATTGTCGTCGACTCCCACAGAAAAACCCCTATTACGCCTTTTCTTTGAAGGTGAAGGAGCTACAGTTCCCTTTATTAGTCAAACCAGTCGCGATTTACATCTAGATATCAATATCTTGCTTGCCAACATTGATAGCTTTGATAACGTAACTTGTGGTGTATTAATCGTTGAATTAAATGCGAATCATGAATTGTTACAATCATTCATTCAACGCTGCGAACAATCAAATCTAACAGTGGAGGTTTTAGGATATGTCACCCACGATGTTTTATGATATCGGCATAGCAACGGCACAAACTGTCTACATGGTGATAGTGAGTACCCTATTTGCTGCACTGATCGGCCTACCTTTAGGGACAATACTGTATACCAGTAAAAAAATTAAACCGAATGTCGCCATTAATCGACTGCTCTCAGGATTTATTAACATTTGTCGCTCTATTCCATTTATTATTTTACTCGTAGCCTTAATTCCTTTAACCCGCATAATTGTCGGAACATCTATAGGAATTAATGCGGCAATCGTACCATTAACTCTAGGCGCAGCGCCTTTTTTCGCTCGGTTAGTTGACAACGTATATCAAAGTTTACCAAGCGGTTTGGTGGAAACCGGATATGCGATGGGTGCATCGACTTGGCAAATGATCCGACATATTTTGTTGCCCGAAGCACGACCGGCTTTGATTCATGCATTCACAGTAACCGCCATTACACTGGTTAATTATTCAGCAATGGCGGGTACTGTTGGTGGCGGTGGATTAGGTGATTTAGCCATTCGTTACGGTTATCAGCGATTTAATGTCACTGTTATGTTTATAACCGTCGCCATTTTAGTACTTATTGTTCAACTATTACAACTCGGTGGCGATCGATTGGCACAGCGTTTTTATAAATCTTAGGAGGTTATGGTGGTTCATCGTTTTTTATTCAATAAAATCAAATGGTTAATTTGCATAAGCATACTAACATTCATTGTAACTGGCTGTGGAACTAAATCATCACCCAATACATTAGTTGTCGGTACAATCGCTGGCCCTGAAACCGAATTAGTTGATGTCGCTCAAAAAGTTGCGCAACAAAAATATGGTTTAACTATTAAAATAGTGGAATTTAGCGACTATAATTTGCCCAACGAAGCACTACAAGATGGTACCTTAGACGCCAATATTTACCAACATCTTCCTTATCTTCAAGCTGCAATCAAGGCACATGGATACGAATTAGAAGCAATTGGTAAAACCTTTATTTATCCAACAGGTATTTATTCAACAAAATATAAAGCACTTCAACATATTCCAGTCAATGGCTTAATTGCTATCCCGAATGATCCTAGTAATGAAGGGCGTGCACTATTACTCTTACAACGAGCGGGCTTAATTCGGTTAAAAAACAACCATGGAACGACATTAGCTAATATCAGCAATAATTATAAAAAAATACGATTCCAAGAATTAGATGCCGCTCAACTACCCAGGGTAATGCCTGATGTAGATGCAGCTGTTATTAATACTAATTTTGCAATCCCGGCAGGCCTGAGTCCGTCACACGATGCTCTTTTTCTAGAAAATAAACACTCACCATATGCTAACTTAATCGTTGCTCGGAAAAATAATTTGAAAAAAGCACAGCTTTTATTATTTGTTAAGGCAATGAACTCGCCTGAGGTAAAAGAAAAAGCTCAAGAATTATTTGGCGATGCTGCGATTGCAGCGTGGTAAAAAATTGTAGTTGATAGATTTTGCTAACTCCGACTCTAGCTAGGGTCTGTAAACAATCTACAGACCCTAGAGCGATACAATAAATATAACTTGCTCTCTCGTTTCTAGGGCTCTGGTGCAAAAATGCATTTTAAGCTACAATATATACATAGTGATCACTAAGTAGACGAGGTCTTTATGGCGGGTAATAAAAAAAAAGGGACAGTAACTGTAATGAGCCGAATGGCTTCGGCAGCTAATTATGTCGGCTCGACATATCCTGGTAGATTAGCGGGCAATGCTGGAAAACAGACATTAAGAGGATTGAGCTACACTGGCCAATACTTTAAAAACGTTGCTGCCAATACGCTGATTGAAAATGTCCCTATAGCGGGTGGTATCGGTAGGCTACTCCACAGTAATGACCCGAATGGACTGTTAACTCAAACGTACAAAGTACAACATGAGAAATTAGACGAATATGCTGAGAGTTATAATCTAACAAAGTATTTTACAAATCTCACAAAAAATGCTGCCAAACACATTAGAACGAGTGCAGAAGCCTTGCTTGCTCAACAACCAACTGGCGATCGCATCATCGATATTGCTTCTATTGAGAATTTAGCTAAAGCCATTGAGGTAAGTGCGACGAATCCCGATCAAGCTAGATTGATCAATGAGATTGAAAAAGAAATAGCTACTAACATTCCGAAGACAAAACTCATCGAAATAGAATCCGGATTTAAAGATATTACAAAAGAAATAGGCAAAACTGATTCTAGCAAATATCAAACACCCCAACAAATTATAGAGGCATTTAAGGCGCTACATAAAAAAGCTGAGGACGAATTAGCTGCAGATCGCAAAGAAGCTTTAGAAAAGATTGATGAATTATTTACATTTACACCATCCGTGCCCTTCACGTCGTTCCAAAAACATATGCAACAATTACTTAATTTAGCTGCTCATGATGAAGTAGCTAAGCAACAAATTACCTTGCAAAAACAACATATTGTTAAAAAGATAGAAGAATCATACCAAAAGGCTCAAGACGAACTCAATCAAGCATTTGCAGGTAAACCTGCAGGTAAAGACAGCAATGGCAAAGATACTCCAGCAATGCATGGACTACTTAAAAAAGCCGAATTCGCAAAAGGAACATGTGAGTCTGATTTACTAGTGCGCATTGGTCGATTTGAGTATTTAGAAAAGCATCATAACTTTAAACTACCAGACCAACCCTTTACAGGTACTGTAGGTGGCAATGAACCGACACCCGATGAACTAAAAAAACGGTGCCTTAAAAATATTTCCGAAAAGCAATTGAGAAAGGCAGAATTTGCAGGAAAACTTTGGGGCAAAGTAGAACCAAAATCAAAAACTTCAAGTGGTACTAAAATAAAAATAGAAGAAACACAAGGTGAAGTAGACAAAATTACCATGGAAGTTCCTGGTCTTTGGTTCCCATATCACGTGGCAACACCAGAGCGTATGCAACAAGACTTTAATGATATAGTGGAACAGGTATTAGCCAAAGGTAAAGAAGTTCCTTCAATTGACTGGACTATCAACGCTGAAACAGAAGAGTTAAGAAACAAAATGGTTTTGGCGGCTTACAAAGCATCGCGTGTGAAAGGAATTAGTCCTGAAAATATTAAAATGACTGTCCTTGGTAGCGATAATAAAGACCATGTATGCCATAATATGGATGCTTTAGAGGTATTAAAGAAATTGAATTTAGGCGATGACAGCCAAGTCAAAGCAGATGTAGATGCACGACTGAAACAACAACAAGAAGTTGAAACAAAATTCAAAGCGCAAAATGCATTTAAAGGCGATTTAAGTAGTATAAAAAGGATAGGTCTTGTTGAGGAAGACGAAGAAATCACTTTAAACACGCCAAATCGCCCCGCGGGCTAAAGCACTACGGTCTGTTGACAATTTATTCCCAAGGCCAACGCCCTGCGGCTTGGCCTTGGGATTCAGAAAGATTGCTCAATACACAATTCTATTGCACAGCTATAGATCCAGCTGGATCCCACGGACAAGCTGCGGGACGTCGAATATGAATTGTCAGCAGACTCTAATGTTTACCAGTATATTTACGATAGAGTGACCAAAAAATTCGAAATGCCATCATTGGCAAATATGATTTTGACTCGGTCATATCAACTCAACAATACTCGATAATGATCAGAACATAATTCGTTCTCCTAGGGCTGTCCCATTATAAATTATTGAGCATAAAATATTAATTTTGATATTATACAGTCATAATTGTCTTTGCGAGCGTTAGCGAAGCAATCCAGATATCGGAGTTTTTAAGTCACATCGATCTGGATTGCTTCACTTC